>JAJCZL010000012.1 GCA_029262415.1 Deltaproteobacteria bacterium
CTGAGCTGGGGAGTGTGCGCTCTGGACTAGGTGGGCGGGTGTCGTCGTCGGTTCAGTGTCGGCGGCGTGTGCGTGGGTGGCCCGTGGTTGCGGGTGCGTGTATCGGCGTTGCCTTGGCGGCTGTGCGTCCTTGCCTAGCCGGGCAGAGCGGCGAGGTCGTGTTCACCGATGCCGGGCTGGTAAGCGTAAAGGGAAGCTTCACCTCGCTGCGAGCCTTGCTTGAGGAACTCTCCTGGCAGGGGGGCTTTCGCCTTGCCGGGTTTGACGGGCTCGATGCGCCGGTCGACACCGACATCGTTGAACGGCCACTGCTTGAAGTAATCCGACGGCTGCTTGGGCGGCGAAGCTATGCGGCGCAGCTTTCGCCGAGTGGTCGTGTGCAATGGCTTGCGTTGCTAGGTCCTCACGAGACCGCGCGCGAGCGGCGCAGCCGAGGGGTCTGGAGCCCGCGCCGAGCCAGTTCGTTTGCAGTACCTGCACGACTGTTTGTGCAGGCGTTTTCATCCTACACTGATCCGGAATCGCGCACGCGGGGGCTTGGTGCCATCCGCCGGCGCATCGTTTCGGATCCGGCCGCGCGCGCGGCGTTTCTTTCCACCGAAGACCTCGATATCGCGCGAGCCCTATTGCCCTACCTCGGCGAGGCACGCACGGCAATTGTCGGGCTGTCGCGCGGCGAGCCCGACCTGGAGCTCCGAGAAAAGCTGGTCCAGATACTAGGCCGCCTCGATGAGCTCAGCGGCTCGCAGGGCTCGGTCTTGTCGGCGCGCGCGCCCGGCCCGCGCCGGTGAAGGACGCTCGGCGAGCAGGCTTTCGCATTCGGCTGCCTGCAGTGTTGCCGCAGGTCGGTCGATTGTGGGCCAAGCCGGTCTATCTACTCTATTACGCGCCCTACATCGCGGCCTACCAGCTCAGCAATCGCTTTCCACTGTTCGCACCCCAGGAGCTACCGTTCACGGCGCTTGACCGTGCGATTCCTTTCCTGCCGCAGCTACTTTGTCTGTATGTGTCCTACCTCATCTACTATTTCGTCACGGTTTCGCGGATGGAAAACGATGTGGAACTCACCCGGGTGTTGGTCGCCACCTACTTTCAGCTGGTGGTGGCGGTGGCTTTGTTTGTGGTCTTCCCGGTTCGTATGCCACGTGAGATTTTCTACACGGCTGCCGACGGCGGCTTGGCGACCGGTGGTGCGTTTGCGGCGTTCTGGCATTGGTTTGATGCGCCCAACAATTGTTTTCCCAGTCTGCACGTAGCCAACGTTTTGCTTTTGCTTGAGGTGAACACCGGACGTCGACCTTGGCGCAAGACCTTTGTTGCCTGGGGCATCGCGATTGTCGCTTCCACGGTTTTGGTTAAGCAGCACTACGTGGTCGACGTGCTCGGCGGTGCGGCGCTGTACGGCTTGGCTCACCTGGTAGTGTCGCGTGTGCAGATCTACGGCGTCGATGACCGTGGCTTTGCCGAGTGGCGCCACGGGCGAGGGCGCGCCGTGGCTGCTGCCGGGGGTGCGTCGCTTGCGGTGACGGCAGGGATGTTGGGCCTGACGGCGTTGTTGGTCGGCCGTGCCGACGGTCCGACCGGCACGGCCCTGGCTGCGGAGCAGGGCGCCAAAGCGCCGGTCTCGGCCCAGTGGGACAGCAAGGATGCGGCATACGCGGGCTCGCAGGCGTGCCAAAATTGTCACCGTCCACAATACGCAGACTGGCAGAACTCCGCCCACGCTCTTGCCCTTTGGAGTACGCAACAACCCCCGCAGGCTCTGGTTGCTGCCCAACCGTTTGCGACCGACCGGCTAAGCTGGGCCGGCGGTCAAGCCGTGCTGCGTAGGCAGGCAGGCCCGTCGGCGGTGTCGGTATTGGTAGCCGAGCAAGGCGTGGATCCCGGTCCTTTTCGCGTGGTAGCAATGCTCGGTGGCCGCGCCCTGGCCCAGCCCGTTGTGGAGACCGAGCCCGGCCGGCTGCAGGCACTTCCGGTTGGTTATGATCCTGCCAAGCGCGAATGGTTCGACATCTTTGCCGACTCACCGCGCACACCGCAAGACTGGGGCCACTGGACGGGGCGCGGCATGCGCGCGAACTCAGAGTGTATCGCGTGTCACGTGACCGGCTTTCGCAAAGGCTATGATGCCGAGCACGATTCTTACACGAGTAGGTGGGCAGAGTCGGGCGTCGGTTGCGAAGGGTGTCACGGAGCGGGCGCGGCCCACGTTGCGCAACCACGGCTAAGCTCGGCGCAGACGGTCGGTGGCGGCGGCTACGGGAGACTCGCGCGTCAAGGCCTTGCCGATACCTGCGCGCGGTGTCACGGCCTGCGCCGCGAACTCGGTGAGGATACCTCGTTTGGGGCGTCGTGGCTTGATGGGTTTGAGCCCGTGTTGACCAGTGCGGTCGAGTACCACGCAGATGGATCTGTAGCCGGGGAGGCCTATGAATGGGGGTCGTTTTCGCAAAGTCTCATGCACGACAAAGCAGTGACCTGCCTGGACTGTCACACGGTGCACGGCGGCGGCCTCGTGCGTGACGGTGACGCGCTTTGTCTTGGCTGTCACGATGCCCGGCTGGGGCGTAGCGAGCACACGCATCACCCGGTCGGTGCTGGGGTCGCGACCGCACAGTGCGTGGACTGCCATATGCCCGAGCAGGCTTTCATGATGCGCGATTTGCGGCGAGACCACGCCATGGTGCTTCCCGACCCGCGGCTTTCGGCGGCGATCGGCGCGCGCGATCCCTGTACGGCTTGTCATCAGGGCAAGTCGGCGCAGTGGGCGGCCGGATACGTCGAGCGCTGGTTTGAGGCGGGTTCGGCCGAGCGCGAACAGCGACGCCGAACCGTACGCGCGTTTTTCAACGTTCGCAGCGGCGAGACCCGTGCCGACGACATCACTGAGCTTGTCGGTTGTACCAAGCGCTGCGAGGGCCTCGGCCGCCGAGCCGCGGCCACGCGACTGTTGCAAGGCCCGGCTGGGCGCGGCGACCGCGGCGCAGCCGAGCAACTTCTCGCTTTAGCGCGCAGTGATGAGGATTTGATCCGTATGGCGGCAGTCTCGGCGCTGGCCGACCTGGATGTCTCACCCTGGCCCGAATGGGCCTCGCGGCGTCGCTCGGTGCTCGTGGATGCAACCCACGACCGGTTTCGAGTGCTGCGAACGGCGGCGGCATGGGGGCTTCGCTACAGCAAAACCTCCGATATGGCCGCACCCGATGCCGAGGCGCTTCAAGTCGCACTCGCCGAGCTTGAGCAAGTCTTAATCTATCAACGCGATCACGCCGAGCCGGCCACAACGCTTGCGATGCTCTACGAAGCCCGCGGCCGGATCGCCGATGCGCAGCGTGCCTATGAGTACACCGTATCCGGATGGCCGACGGCCCTGCCTGCACGCTATCGACTGGCGCTGCTGTACGCCGAGCAGCGCCGCATCGATCAAGCCCGCACGGAGCTTGAGCGTCTGCGCGAACTCGAGCCCGGATTCTCACCGGCCCGCTTTGCGCTCGCCATGCTCTACGGCGATGTCGGACGCTGGCGCGAGGTCGTCTCCGAGCTGACGGCCTGTCTCAAAGCCGAACCGTATTACCCCGGTGCGCTTCACGATCTCTGCCACGCCTACCTCAAGCTCGACGAGCCCGAACCCGACCTCGCCCACCGGGTGCTCCTTGCCGCTCTCGAACACCCGCGCGCACGCGCCGAAGCCTTGGAGACGCTGGTGTCGGTTGAGCTGGAACTCGGTAATCGCGCGGCCGCACGGCGCTGGGCCGAGCGCGCCGTGGCCGAGACCCCGGGGCTGGCCGATCGGCCGAGGATCCGCGCACTATTGTCGGAAGCCGAGACCCCGAGTCCGCCCGCCGACAAGAACCGCAGCGCCGGAGGGAACTGAGGATGATGCCGCTGAGTATCGGGCTTGGCGGAGGCTACCTGGAGATCTGGGATCTTCTTCTCTTGGTGGGTTTGGTGGCGGGTTACCCGGTGCTCAGACGAAGCTTTTCGCCTGAGCCGCCACGCGCACTGTTGATTCGCTATCTCGCCGTGGCCTACGTGGCCGTGCTTGCCGCGCAGCTGTTTTCCTATGCTTTCGACTACGGCACCCAGCTTGTGGCGCCGCCGGGCTACAGTCGGCTGTATTACTATTTAAGTCCCACGGCCGGAGCCAAGACGCTCTATGGTGCGATCCTGGCGCTACCGCTCGGCGTTGCGGTGTTCTTTTCACCCGCGCAACGCCGCCGCTGGCACGGAACCATGGGACTCGCCGATCGCTTCACTCCCGCGCTGCTCGTCGTAGTCTGTCTGGCCCGTGTCGGCTGCTTCCTGCAAGGCTGCTGTTACGGTGTGGTCAGCGAACACTTCGGTATTCGTTTTGTGACCGGTTCGGTGGTGTACCATGACCACCTAAGGCGTGGGCTCGTTGAGGCCGGATCGCCGTCGCTTGCGGTAGTGCCCACCCAAGTGATTGCTGCCGCCGTGCTCGCCCTGCTCGCACTGTGGGCCTACCGACGAGTGCAACGCGGCCAAACCCAAGTGTTCGCCCACAGCGTAGCGCTGTATTCACTGTTTCGTTTCGCCATCGAGTGGGTGCGCGACGATGCCGTTCGCAACCACTTCGGACCGCTCGCCACCTCGCAGTGGATCGCCGTGTTCGTTCTACTCGTGTACTCGCTTTCTCAGTTGCGGCGGCGCTCGGCGTCCAGAGCATCTGAGCGCGGCCTTCGGCCATAACACATAGCGTTGTGTACAAAACGCGAAACCCATTTTACGGAGCCTTATGTTATGGACCTTTCGCTCACCGCGGAGGGTAGGTCGTCAGCCGCGCTGAGGGTGCTTCAAACCGCTGTGCAAGGTCGTTGTCCTTTCAGGAGGATGCAGTGCGTGGGCTAAGGAAGCTCTGCCCAAGTGACTGAGCGGACCGGTTATCGTGCCGCCGGTGTACTTTGCGCCGAGTTATCCACATTCCGCGCGGAATGTAGCGCGGTTTCAGCTCGCGGAAGCTAGCCGGTCGGCGCTACCCCCCCCCCGGCCCGCGCTAGCCGGCCTGTCTTGCAGTGCGTCCCCGACTTCAGTTCCTTTCTGACTCCACGCTACCGAGGCGAACCTACGCTGCTCACCCATCGCACAACTTCCTCACGAGTCGCTCGACTTACGTACTTACTCTCATTTTGAAAGACTTGTGCAGAGCTTCCCTAACCTTCTAAGATCGCTCCCGCTTGGGTTCTGCCGGATGCTGAGTTCGAACTCGGGGGCGATCGCGAGGATGTGATCGAAGATATCGGCCTGAACGTCTTCATAGACCTCCCACCGCGTATCGTTTGTAAAGCAGTAGATCTCGATCGGGAGTCCGTTGGGTCCGGGTTCGAGCTGTCGGACAAGAAGCGTCATGCCTTGATGGATCCTCGGATGGTTCTTAAGGTAGGCGAGAATGTAAGCGCGAAAGGTGCCCACGTTGGTGAGTCGGCGTGCGTTGACGGGGTCGGTCATGTCGAGGCCGCGTTCTTGGTTCCAAGCGGCAAGTTCTTGGTGTTTCGCTTCGACGTAGACGGCGATGTGCTGAATCTTCGAGAAGCGTTCGATCAGGTCCGGCGTGCACAGCTTGATCGAGGAGATATCGATATAGACGGATCGCTTTATGCGTCTGCCGCCTGAGGCCGACATGCCGCGCCAATTCTTAAACGATTCGCTGATCAACGCGTAGGTCGGTATCGTGGTGATCGTCTTGTCCCAGTTCTGAACCTTGACGGTGGTTAGGGCGATGTCGATGACGTCGCCATCGGCACCGTGGCTGGGCATCTCGATCCAGTCACCCTTGGCGAGCATGCGGTTAGCGGATAGTTGAATGCCGCCGACGAAGCCGAGGATTGGGTCCTTGAAGACCAGCATCATCACAGAGGCGAGAACGCCCATACCGCTGAGTAGGTAGAGCGGCGACTTCCCCAGGATCATCGCGAGTACGACAATGACCGCGATGACGTAGAGGATGAGCTTAGCGACCTGGAAAAAGCTCTTGAGCGGTATGTTGCGCGAGACGCCGAATGAGTTGTAGATGGCCAGAGCTGCGTTGAGGAGAGCGTCGGCTGCGAGCAACCCGACGACAACCATGTAGACCAGCGCTGCGCGTGTAACCCACACGATTGTGGTGTCCAAACCCTCAAGAGCGCCCGGTGCAAGCCCGTAAACGATGATTGCCGGGGCGAGGTGAGCCACCCAGAAAAAGACCCGGTGCTCGACGAGTTTGTTGTCCCAATTGGTCTGCGTTCTCGCCGCTAACCTATGAATTAAGCGCAGCAGAACGCTCTTTGCGACCAAGAAAGCCAGGGCGCTCAGCAGGAGAACCGCGACGAGCGCGACAGAACGCGTGAGGATCATGGCGACGCCGTCGGCGAGGCCGACATCAAGGAAAAAGGCGCGGATCCATTCCACCATTAGGGATGATTTGAACGCGCGCGACTGATGACGAGGTCGGGGTCGCGCGAATCCGGTTTCCTTGCGCTACATTCAAATTGACGTGCGACGCTATCGGCTACTTCGAAGGTAGCCTTGCGGCTGTTGATGTCGATGGCGCCGATCATTCGACTCGTTACATCTCCGCGCCGGCATAACAACGCAAGCAGGCGTTGCGGAGTTGCACCGTCGTGGCGACCCCAGTTGATCTCGAACTGAGCGGAACGCGCGGCGAAGTTTCGCTCGCGCCGCGCGGGTCGATCACTATGTGCTGCACGCCTTTCCGGCCGTTGTCGGACGTCGCCGGTCGCCGACGTCGCCTCAACTTCACGCGCCTGGGCCTTGGGCTTTTCGCGACCGAGTTCGACCAGACGAGCGACCAACACTGTAGCGTCCATCTCCTCCAGCAGCGAGACGGCATGTGCGAGTTGCTTCTTGTCCGGCTCCGGCGCGGCGGCAAGCCAATCGCGCAGACGGTGGCGGGCCTGCTTGGCAAGCGATTTCTCGACCGAGGCTGCGCTTGGAACCTCGCTCCACTGCATGCTGACTTTGGCGTGATTGAGGAGGTACTCGACTTTTCGGCGGCGCTGCGGGGAGGCGAGTAGCACGCTGCGTCCCTTGCGACCGGCGCGACCGGTGCGACCGGCGCGGTGGGTGTAGCTCTCAGCGTCGCGAGGTGCATCGGTGTGGATCACCATTTCGACCTCGGCGATGTCCAGACCGCGGGCTGCTACATCGGTGGCCACCAGTACCGTGGTCATGCCGTTGCGGAACGCCTTGAGCGTTTGTGTGCGTTGCGACTGTTCGAGTTCACCGCTGATGGGAGCGGCGGCAAAACCGTCTTTGGCGAGCTTATCGGCAAGCTCGGATGCTTCGGAGCGGGTGTTTACGAAAACCAGGGTACGCTCGTCTTTGGCAAGCAATAACAGGTTGACGATCGTTGGGTAGCGATCCTGCAAGCGGATCAGGTAGCCGATGTGCTGGATGTCTTGGTTGGCATCCCCGAGCCGTGTCCCTTCTACCGAAAGCGGTTTGTTTTGGTACTTGCGTGCGAGTTTTTGGATCCCGGGTGCGAAGGTTGCCGATACCAGGTGGGTGCTGCGATCTGCGGGCACGGCATCCAAGATCGCTTCGAGTTCATCGCGGAACCCCATGTCGAGCATGCGGTCGGCCTCGTCGAGAACCACCTGGGCAACACCCGCGCAATCGATGGCTCGACTGCGTATATGGTCGTGCAGTCGTCCCGGTGTCCCGACCACGATCGTCGGTTTGCGTTCGAGTCGGCGGCGCTCTTGACCGACGCTGCTGCCACCGGTTACGCATTCGACCTTGAGCCCAGCCACTGAGGCGTACAGCCAACGGAGCTCATCGCTAACCTGCACAGCCAGCTCACGGGTAGGCACGATCACCAGTGCGCGTAGCTCGCGCGACGCACCGTTGGACGCGGTTGCTTCGAGGAGACCGGGGGCGAGCACCAAGCCCAGCGCTACGGTCTTGCCGGAGCCTGTTTGCGAGGAGATCTGCAGGTCGCGACCGGCAGCCCCGGGCGCAAGCACGGCCTGTTGGACGACGGTAAGTTCAGTGAACCCGCGCTTCTCAAGGGCGTTGCGAATTGGCTCGGTGATGCTGCCCAACGGTGACGGATCGCCCGGCATCGCCGCGCTGCGGCCATCGTCAGTTGCGTGTATATCGGCCGGCTCGGCGACAAGAGAAAGTTGTTTCATGGTGAGATTCGGCCTTGGAGACTGCGCGATGGGAGACTATTGGGGAATTCGAAAGGGCAGCTCAACCCGCTACAAATAGTCGACGCGCCCGGTAGACGCAACGCGTTAGGTGCGATTTTGGAGTTCTGCAGTCAACGCCCGGTTGATCCGACTCTCTACAAGCCACGGGACCCAACGATACAACAAGGCCGCCGCGCGGGCGCTTGCCGGAGCGACGATCACGTCACGATTGCGTTCAATTTCACCGAGCGCGTAGGTGGCGAACTCGGAGACCGGCATCGGTGGGCCCCCGATTCTCTCCAGGTAGCTGCGAAGATTCGGAACCCAGACCTTGGGTAGATCGTCGGGGCCCTTACCGTCTAAAATCGGTGTTTCGACTGCAGTCGGACAAAGAGCGCTTACGTTTACGCCGAAGTTCGCGGCCTCGAAGCGCAGCGCTTTGCTCAGCCCGACGATCGCATGCTTGGTCATCGTGTAGGGCGTAAGAAGCGGCGCCGGCAGCAAACCGGCTGCCGAGGCGGTGTTGATGATGTGTCCACGGCGCTGTTCAACCATGAGCGGGTAGGCCGCTGCCACCCCGTTGGTGACCCCGCGTACATTTATGTCGATGATACGGTCGTAGTGTTCGACTGAGAGAGTGTGCGCCTCTCCTCCGCCACCGATCCCGGCGTTGTTGAAAAGCAAATCGAGACGAGCTTGATCCTTCGCGATACGTTCGACCGACTCGCGCACGGCGACCGCGTCGCGAACATCAAGCACCGCGGCGTGGGCGGTTGGGCCGAGCCTTTGCGCTGCTGCTTCTACGTCGGCTTCGTTGATGTCGGTAAGCCAGACGTTTGCGCCCCGGGCCACCATTGATTCAGAAAGCGCCAATCCGATACCAGAGCCGGCACCGGTGACGAGGGCATTTGCTCCGTCCCAAATACTCATCGTCGCATCATCTGCGCTGGTCGCAAATGAGTCCACCCTGGGTGCAGAGCCCTACCCTAGGAGCTGCAGGAGAGCATCGAGCAGCCCGCGCGTCGGCGGGCCCAGTCGGGTCGTTTCGCTGCGAAGGCTTCGTTGTCAGGCTGCTCGTCGTATGGGCGGCGCATGACGTCGAGGGTTTTCATCACCAGCGAGGGATCGCCCTGCTCGGCTTTGTCGATCGCCAGTTGGGCCAGGTAGTTGCGCAACACATACTTGGGATTCGCGGCGGTCATCCGCGCGCGCCGCTCGGTAGGCGTCACCTCGGCGTCTTGGCTCAAGCGTTGCCGGTAACGATCAATCCAGGCAGCGATGCGTTGCTTGTGCTCGGCGGTCATCGATTCAGGCTGGTAATAGGCATCGATTAGGGGCGCGATGGCGCGGTCGAGATCGTTTGCAGCTGCTGCACTTTGGTTGGAGTCGAGGTCGGCGAGCCTGCGATAGAAAATTGTCATATCGGTTTCGACCAACGCGAGGATGCTGTTGAGTTCTTCGACTAACGAGTCGTCCTGGTCGGGCCGGAAGGAAGCCAGCCCCAATTTTTGCGCCGTCATTTTTTGGTGTTCGATCAGGAAAGTCTCCGCATAGCTTGTCAGCGCAGCTTGGAGCGGCTCGGCGGCATCGACAAGAGGATAGATCGCGTTGGCGAAACGAACCAGGTTCCACTGTGCGATGCCGGGTTGGTGTCCGTAGCGGTAACGGCGCCCCCCGGCATCGGTGGTGTTCGGAGTCCAGTCGGGATCGTAGTTGTCGAGCCAACCGTAGGGGCCGTAATCGATGGTCAGTCCGAGTACCGACATGTTGTCGGTGTTCATCACGCCGTGAACAAAGCCGACGCGCATCCAATGCGCGATCATCACGGCGGTGCGGCGACAGATTTCTTCGAACCAGCGTAGGTAGGTTTCGACCGACGGCTCGCCGAGTTCCGGAAAGTGGGTTCGGATCGTGTAGTCGACAAGCGTCTTGAGAAGGTCGGTTTCCTTGCGCGCGTTGAGGATCTCAAAGTTGCCGAAGCGCAAAAAAGAAGGCGCCACGCGACAGACGACTGCGCCGGGTTCCGACCGTGGGTTGCCGTCGTAGAACATGTCGCGCACCACCTGGTCGCCGGTTGCGACCAGACTCAGTGCGCGCGTGGTCGGCACACCAAGATGGTGCATAGCTTCACTACACAAAAATTCACGGACCGATGAGCGCATCACCGCACGGCCATCGGCGGTGCGTGAATAGGGCGTCGGGCCGGCGCCTTTCAGTTGCATCTCCCAGCGTTGGCCCGCTGAATTGACGACTTCTCCAAGCGTGATCGCACGGCCGTCGCCGAGTTGCCCCGCCCAGGTGCCGAACTGATGGCCGCCGTAGCATGCGGCGAAGGGAGCCATACCGGGCAGCAGAACATTACCGCCCATTACGTTGGCGAACTCTTCGCTCGTGCATTGATTGGCCATGAGCTCGAGTAGCGCAGCGACCTCGCGGGAGTGGGCGATCAATCGTGGAGCGTTGACACGCGTCGGTTCGACTTTTGAAAAGCAGGCGTGTTGAACCTGGCGACGCCGGTTGCTGAGATCGGGGTCGGCCGGTAGCTCGCGAACGAACGAATTGTCGAAGTTCAGATTCATTGCTGATGGGTGCGCGGCCGCGCTACCAAGCGAGCGGCGATCCCAGGGCGGCCAAGGGAATAAGCTTGACATAACACTAGTGCGGGGGTGGTTCTAGCCCGCCTATGATCGACAAAGCACGAGACCGGATCCGCGTAAGGCGGGCAACGAGTACGGATGCGAGAGCGGTATCGGCGGTACTCGCACGGTCGTTCGCGACCAACCCCTTCATACGCTGGATTCTCCCCGACGACGCGCACTACCAACGCGTTGGCGACAGCTTCTTTCGTCTTGCTGTAGACAACGAGCTAGCCCACGGAGAGGTATTTACCGACGACAATTACGGCGGCGCTGCGCTGTGGCTTCCTCCGGGTGCGCCGACTCCGGGGCTTCTCCAGCAACTACGAATGGGTGTGCGGCTCTGGCGCGCCATCGGCACGCGCACGCCGGTCGCCGTGGGGGCACTTACGAAGTTCGAGAACTCGCGCCCCAAAGAGCCGCATTGGTATCTAACGGTACTGGGGACCGATCCGTCGATGCAGGGGCGCGGCGTGGGCAGCACGCTCATCGCGCCGATACTCAGCCGTTGTGATGAGGACGGGGTAGACGCTTATCTCGAGTCATCCAACCCAAAGAACGTGCCTTTCTATCAGCGCTTTGGTTTCGAGGTTAGCGGTCAGATCGACTACCGCGGCGGACCAACTGTGCCGTTGATGCTTCGAGAACCACGCAGCTGATGGGCGATCTTGCCTCCGGTACAGTTACCTTGCGTCTAGCGATGGAGAATGGCGGAAATGGAGTCTTATGATCTCGTAACGATTGGCGGTGGTTTAGGCGGGGCGGCGCTCGCGCGCTCGATGGCGCTGGCCGGTGCCAAGGTGTTGGTTCTCGAGCGCACCACCGAGTTCAAGGATCGCGTGCGCGGCGAAGTTCTCGTGCCCTGGGGTTGCGAAGAGGCCGACAAGCTTGGTCTCTACGAGATGCTCCACGAAAGTTGCGGTCACGAGTTGGTCTGGTGGGCCGGGGTCTTCAACGGAGCGCAGGTATTGCAGCGCGATATGCGCACGGCAACCGAGCAGAGTTATCCGACCCTGACCTACTATCACCCCGTCATGCAAGACCTGGTTTATGAGTCTGCCGCCTTGTCGGGAGCCGATCTGCGCCGCGGCGTCAAGGCGACCGGAGTTACGCTCGGTCAAAAGCCCCGCGTTGGTTACACCGTTGACGGCACCCGCTGCGAGGTCGAGGCGCGTATGGTTGTCGGTGCCGACGGGCGCAGCTCGGCAGTGCGCAACTGGGGTGAGTTTGAAGTCAAGCACGACGAGCAGCGTCGCTATTTTGCCGGTGTGCTCATGGACAACCATCCGGCACCCGACGATACGATGACGTCTTACTTTGTCCCTGACGAGGGCCTGATGAGCTGGATCTTTCCGCAGGGGAACGGCCGTGTGCGCACCTACGTCGGTTTCGCGTTTGATGGCGACATCGAGCGGCTATCGGGCGAAAGGGATATCGAGCGGTTTATAGCGGCGCAGATCCGTTCAGGCGTGCCCAAGGAGTACTTCGAGACCGCGCAGCCGGCCGGTCCGTTGGCAACTTTCGATGGCACCGACAACTGGGTCGAGCATCCTTACAAGGATGGGCTTGCGCTGATCGGCGATGCCGCGGCCACGGGAGATCCGACTTGGGGACAGGGCATGTCACAGACCCTGCGTGATGTGCGTCTGCTCACCGAAGCGCTCGCCGGCGACGACGATTGGGAGTCGGCCGGCCACCGCTACGCGCAACTTCACGACGAAGGACACGGTCATGTTCACCGCGCCGATTGCTGGTATACCGATCTCTTCCTCGACACCGGCGCCGAGGCCGAAGCGCGTCGCGCAAGAGCGGTGCCGAAGCTACTCGAAGACGAGACGCGACTCATCGACACGCCGCTGGGCGGCCCCGGCATCCCCGCCGACGAAGCCGGCCGCCGGCGCATGTTCGGCGAAGACTGAGCCTCAGCCGCGCATGCCCGCCGCACCTGCGGCAGGATGCAGACTCTTCTCCGCGCTCGGCCGCGCGCCGACACGCTGATACCACGCGGCTACATTTTTTTGCGAAGTGTCAACCGGCTGGCCGACGCTGGCGAAAAAGTCGAGCATACCGAACAAGAAGACGTCGGCCATCGTGAAGCGCTCGCCGCAGATGTAGGACTTGCCCTCCATCCAACCGTCCAGCTTCGCAATCCATTCTCTTGCCGTAGCCTTCAAGTCGTCCGCCGCTTGCGGGATGCAATGCAAACGGTCTTTGAAGATCGCGAGTCCTTCGGCGTAGCGAAAACCGTTTGCCATCGGCTCGGCGATGTTCAAATCGACCTTTCGCGTCCACATCCGCGTCTCGGCTTTCTCCTCCGGCGTGGTGCCGACCAGAGCGGGCGTCGGCTGCGTGTCCTCGAGGTACTCGCAGATGGCGGTTACTTCTGACAAACAAGCGCCGTTACCGAGAACCAGCGTCGGCAGTTGGCCGCTCGGGTTCTTGGCTAAGAACGCCTCCTGGCGGTTCGCGCCGCCCATGAGGTCGACCTCTTCGGTCTCGAGTTCAATGCCTTTCTCTGCGGCAAACATGCGTACGATGCGCGGATTGGGGCCGAGCGAATTGAACATTTTCATACCGAGGCTCTCCTTTCGAGGTGCTGCAAGCGCGTAAACTAAGCGCCGGGCAGTGCTTTGACAACCGCAAACGCCGAGGTAGCCCGGCGGCTTTTGGTCATCCGGGCGCAAGCCGTATAGTGCTCACAATGTCGACCTTTGATAACAGGGTTACCCGTATGCTCGGCGTCGAGTTGCCGATTGTTCAAGCCCCCATGGGTTGGATCGCGCGCTCACAGTTGGCCTCGGCGGTAAGCAACGCCGGTGGTTTCGGCATCATCGAAACCTCTTCGGGCGAACTCGACGTGATCCGTGAAGAGATCAAGAAGATGCGCACGCTCACCGACAAGCCCTTCGGCGTAAACATCGCCCAGGCCTTCGTGCGCGATCCCGACATCGTTCAGTTCGTCATCGATCAGGGCATCAGTTTCGTAACGACATCGGCGGGTAACCCGGCAGTCTATACCGAGAAGCTCAAGAACGGAGGACTCACCGTGTTCCACGTAGTCCCGAGCTTGGGGGCTGCGCTCAAGGCTGTAAGTTGCGGCGTCGATGGGCTGATCGTGGAGGGCGGCGAGGGTGGTGGCTTCAAAAATCCCAACGAGGTCGCGAGCATGGTTTTGCTGCCGCTGGTACGCTCGAAAGTCGACGTGCCGATCATCGCCGCCGGCGGTTTCGTAGACGGCGCGTCGATGGCCGCAGCCTTCGCACTGGGCGCCGAAGGGATTCAGCTGGGAACCCGCATGGTGTCAGCAATGGAGTCGCCGGTGCACCAAAACTGGAAGAACGCCATCGTCGAGGCGCGCGAGACCGACACGGTGTTTCTCAACCGCTTCAACTCGCCCGCGCTACGCGCGCTGCGCACGCAGAAGACGACGCACCTGGAGCGCGAGCCCGAGACCAACGCGATCGGCGAGCTGATGAACGCCCAGGCGCTGTATTTCGGCGGTGATATGGAGGCGAGCATTGCGCTCACCGGTCAGGTCGCAGGGCGCATCGATTCAGTACGTCCGGTGGCCGAAATACTCGCGGAGATCAAAACCGAGTTCTTCGAGGTGATCGGCGACCTGGCCGGCCGCTATCCGTCCTAGCCGAGTGCCGGCAGAGCCGTAGCCACCACTGAAGTTGTTGGTGAAATACAATACTGAGCCGCTGTCGAGTTTGCAGAACAACGCGCCGCGCTTGCGTCGAAAGCCTGCGGCTTTGGCCGCGCCGCGTGAGTATTCCGACTCAGTTGAGTTTGTGCACTACAGCACCGATTGGTACCGCTGCGATCGGTCGAACAACGGCGCGCGTGAACCACGCGCTGCCGGTCGTCGTGCTGCCCCACGATCCCAAGCGCAGCGCGAGTTCGATGGTTCGCGGATGCGCGCCGGTCACAACGAAGAACCGCACCGATTGCCAACCGCTATTGCCGCGCAGGTCGGCCGACATGATATTGGGATGCGACACAAACGCGACGTGCGCGCCGATCCGATCGCCGTCGACACCTTGTGTCCGGACCTGAGCGCTTACCATATAGGTGGTTGCTGCGGCCAGTCCGACCACCTGTGTTAAGCGTGAATCGACGGGCCGCAGGTTTGACAGTTTCGCGCATCGGATGCCGCTGGGTCCGCAGTCAAGAAACTCTACCTGTACGGCGGTCGGTTCCAAGTGCGGCGTATACTTGAATATCCACGAGTCATCGAGTTCGCGAAACATCGAGTTGCCAACCAAGTTGTTCGCAGGGTTGTCGAGTTTCGGCGTGTCGGCCCCGGGTGCCTGGTTGCGGATCACGGTGAAGGTCCAGCCTTCGCCTGGGTGGTCGGCGAAGCGGGTTTGCGACTCGATACGCAGCCGACCGTCAGCCAGTACGCTTTTGTCGACCGCCGGCTTCCTACCTCCGGTGCGCGAGAGCAGGCCGACGGCCTCGTCGGTGCGGCCATGGGTAAGGCCCCAGATCTGCTCGCTCCCGCGAGCCGCCGACATATACCAACGTTGCTCAGGCGCCGAGTTGACGATGCCGGGATAAAATACTCCCCAATCCAGTGCGTAAACCCGGCCTACCGGTGAAGCGACCGCGGCCCGCCAGGCATCCACCGCGTTCCAGCTCACGCCGTATACCCCTCCAACCGGTTTCGCACTACGAAGATCCGCCAGCGCGCGAGCGCCCGTGTACCCGGAGAACAAGATGACGACAGAAATCAGTGCCACGCAAGCGCGTCGATGGATGCGTGCACCGGCAACTAACAACGCGGTTGCGATGTAGAGAAACGGTTTGCACAGCACGATGTGATGCGACGACCAGGTGTGCGGAGTCGCGACGATAGCAAGAGCGACAGTTCCGACGAACGCGCCGAAAAACAACAGGCCGCGCGCGTGCACAGGGTCGGCTCGCCGCCTAGCGGTTCCCTGCCAAACGCACGCGGCGATGACCCCGAGGCAGCCAAAACAAAACAGCGCGCGATAGGCGAGATAGATACGAGTTGACGCCGCGTCGCCTACGTCGACGTAGCGATGGAATGCACCGAAGGGGTCGGTGTATGCGAGCAGCGTTCGTAGATGGCGCGCGAAATCAGTGGCTGCGTGCCCGCCGACGATGCCCTTGAGCAGGATCTCGATGTAGGGCGGAACCACGAGATGCAGCGCGAGCAGCGCAGCTAGTGCTGCCGTTGCGACAAGTACCACTCGGAGGCCGCGCCGCTCTCGTTCTAAGAGGACCTCTACGATCACGGTGCCGGCAAGCGCGGCGGCGAGGTACCAAACGAAGTTGATGCGATCCCAGACGCCGACGAAGGCGATCACCACCAGCGCCGGCCACAGCCGCAGTGATGGGCGCGTCAACGTGCTGAGCACCGTCATGACCAGCAGGGCTGCGAACAGAAAACCGACCACGATCGGGCCCTCGTCGGTTATAGCCAGTACTATAAGCGAGGTGTCGGTGACGAACAGGCCTGTAAAGATTGCAAGTGCCGTCCATGGTGCCACGGACGCATTGATGGTGATCAGGCACGACAGAAAGAAAAAGACCGCGAATACTGCCGCGTTGAACGCGCGCAAGGAGCTGAGCTCTGTCGATAGCCCGGTTGTGTGGTACATGAACGCTTTGACTGCACCCACGTACGAGTACGCACGGTTTGGGAATCGCACTCCGAGGAATTCGCCTTCAAGCTGTGCAAGGTCAGGGCTTCGCGCTTGCGGCGGTTTCGAAAACCAAGTGAGCGGTGCAAGGCTCAGGTATTCGTCCTGGTTGACGGCCGGCAACGACGGCCATAGAGCACCCATTACTAGGCCGAGTGTGAGTAGGCACGCGCCGATCCTGGCGTAGTTCACTGGAGTTCTTACGTCTGCGTGTGCGCGATCAGCTGGTGCTGTCCTTGTTGTTGTGGTCGCCATTGTGGTCCGTGGCGTCGGCGATCCGGCGGATGTTGGTGGTTTGCACGCGGCGCCCAGACATCGATTCGATCGTGAACTCGAATCCTTGCTCGACCACCTGGTCACCCTCTTCGGGGACACGTCCCAACCGGTACATGAACAGACCCGATAGGGTATTCGCGTCGATGTCGTCGGCAAACTCTACATTGAGTGCGCGTGAGATGTCGGTGAGTTGGGCCCAGCCGTCGGCTTTCCAATCATCGCCTACCTGGGTAAGAGCCTCGTGGTCGTAATCTTTGTCGAGCTCGTCGGCGATCTCGCCGACGATTTCTTCGAGCAAGTCTTCCATGGTGACGATGCCGGCGAAGGCGCCGTATTCGTCGATCACCACCGCCATGTGCTGGTGCTCGGTGCGCATCTTCTCGAAGAGCGCACCGATCTTCTGGGTTTCCGGGACCACCACGGGTTCACGGACCAACGCTTCGATTTTTCCGTCCAGTTGGGTCTCACCGCTGCGGATCAAGCTGTAGAGGTCTTTCGCAAGCAGGATGCCGCACAGGTGCTGATCCCCCCCACGGGTCACCGGGAAGCGCGAATGCTCGATGCGCCCGAGGACTTCATCCTGCTTTTCCCAAGGGTCTTCCAAGTCGATAGCGGCGACTTTGCCGCGCGGCACCATGATTTCTTCGACCGTGCGCGTGTCGAACTCGAATAGGTTCTGTAACATGTTGGCTTTGTCCGTGTCCATCGACCCGTGCTCTTCGCTGGTGACAATCAAACCGCGAATCTCGTCGTCGGAAAGAATCTCGAAATGCGACGCCTCTTCGACGCCGAACATACGCAAGAGTGCGGCGGTTGCGGCGTTGAGCAGCCAGTTGAGCGGATAAGCCGTCAAGTAGAAAGCGTGAAGAGGATAGGCGATCCACAAGGAGACTGCTTCGGGTTTGCGGATCGCGAAAGTTTTTGGCACCTGCTCGCCGACGACGATATGCAGAGCCGAAAAGATGATGAAACCGGTGATGAACGCCACGGTGTGCAACGTCTGCGGTGAGAGGCTGAATCGGTGTAACAGCGGCGTCAGCACCGCGGCGACCGCCGGTTCTCCGACCCAACCGAGGCCGAGCGAAGCCATGGTGACGCCCAGCTGGCAAGCGGCGAGGTAGCGCTCGAGGTCGCGCTGGATGCGCTGGGTCAACCGCGCGGCGCGGCTGGCCTCGTCGGCCATCGCATCGATGCGGAAAGTCCTTGCTTTTACCAGCGCAAACTCAGCTGCAACGAAGAATGCGTTCGCGGCGAGCAGCAGAACTATGATGACCATGTTCGAGATCATCGTATGGTGCCTATGGTTGGGAGTGTCATCCGTCGGTGGCGTGCGCCCGGCTCACCGGGGTGGCTGCACTGTCGCAGTCCATCATCGCTCAATAGACGACGGAGGTCTCTAAAGCTATCGCGGGTCGGGTCGGGCGCCGGAGCTAGTGGACTTCGAGCACCTCGATTGCGTTGAGCAGCGGTTTTCGCGTATGCGCCTGGCCATCGATAATGGTGGTAGGCCGATCTGTGAAGAACAGAGAGGCGCAACTTTCACCAGCGCAAGTGTTGCGGCCGGCCGAATGGTGGGGAAAACTGTTCGATTCAGCAACCGCTACCGCAGCAGCAGTGACGACATGACGCGCATCGGCAGATACGACAACCCTTACACATCCTTCGAGTTCCGAGACCCGCTGCCGGCGGGGACAGCCTCGATGGTCGAAGGGCTGGAGACCGAAGACGGCGCCGCTTGTCACGCGGTTTTGTGGCTTCCGCCCGGCGCGACGCCCAAGACCGTTGTCTGCCTGATGCACCCGCGCGCCGACTTTACGCGCCACTACGCAGTACCGGGTTTGCTCGCCGCGGGCTACGCGGTGTGGACGCAGAACAGCCGCTGGGTAGGTAATGATTCGATGCTTATCCATGAGCGCGTGCTTTTGGATGTTGCTGCGGGGCTTCGGTGTCTACGCGAGGCCGGCTTCGAGCGTGTGGTTGCGATCGGAAACAGTGGAGGCGGTTCGTTGTTCTCTTACTATATAGCGCAAGCGTCACGAGACGCTGACCGCTCAACCGACACGCCCGGCGGCGATCCAATGGACTTGAACCACTTCGATATGCCGATGTTCGACGGCATCGTCTATCTCGCGGCGCATCCCGGCGAAGGCTTGTTTTTGCTCGACGTGATCGACCCCTCGGTTACCGACGAATCCGATCCGGTGTCGTGCGATTGGAAATTCGACATGTACGATCCCGCAAACGGCTTCGCGCCGCCGCCGCAACCCAGCGCTTACAGTGATGAATTCCTGGCCGGCTATCGTTGCGCCCAGCGCGCACGCGTCGAGCGTATCGATGCGCTGTGCAAGCAGCTTATTGCAGAGCGCCAAGCAGCCCGCGCAGCGGCAAAGGAATCGCCGTCGGATGTTGCCTCGGTGCGGCGGGCGACAGCGACCAAGTTCATCAGCGTCTACCGGACTGAGGCCGATCCCCGTTATTGCGATCTCAGTCTTGACGCTTCATCGCGTGACTACGGTTCACTGTTCGGCTACCGGCCCGACATCATTAACTACGGCCCGTTCGGCTTCGCGCGCATGGTAACGCCGGAGGCGTGGCTCTCGACTTGGTCGGGTCTCTCCTCGCGCGCGTCGATCCCTGCCAACGGGCCTGCGCTGACTTTGCCGGTGCTCGTCATCGACTACAGTGCCGACAACGCGGTGTTCCCGGGTGACACACAGATGATCTTTGATTCATTGGCGTCGGCCGACAAACAACGAGCCGAGGTCGCCGGCGACCACTATGGGCACGCTGCGCCCGGAGGCGGCGAGCCGGGCCGCATCGGAGCCATACGCGAGATCGTGCGCTGGCTTTCCGATCGCGGTTGGTAGCCGCGCGTCGCTCGTCCGGCAGCTCAGCGGGCGGGGTCGGCGATTCTAATTTTCTTTGCGACCTCGCGGTTCACGTGAACCACCGTCGTCGTGTCTTTACGCGATTTCTCGCCGAACCCTGACGGTTCCTGCAAGAGTAGTTCGAGTGCATCCTCTGCGGTTTGCCCGAAGGCCGCTGTGTCGGTGGTTGTCGTGAACTCGACCATGATGCCGTTCGGATCGATCATGTAGATCGATTGGCACCAGCCGTGGTCGGTCTCCATGAAGATCTCGACGCCGGCGTTCTCGATCTCCGCTTTCTTTGCCGCGAGCGCGTCGATGTCGGGTAGGTTGAAAGCGACATGGTTCACCCACACCGGCATCCCCGCGCCGGTAGAGATGTCGGTGCGGTACGCCTGTTTCTCTCCAACGTTCTCAAATGCAAAGAACGCCAGGCACGCGCCGTTGCCCATGTCGAAAAAGAAGTGTTGGAACCAGCCGTCGCCGGTCAAGTGGTTCTCTGTATGAACGAGCGGCATCCCGAGCCGGTTTGCGTAAAATTCGTAGGTCGCTTTCTTGTCGCGCGTCGCGAACGCGACGTGGTGCAGCCCCTGGGGGAGTTGTTTGCGGGTCATGGTTGGTTTTCCTCACCGGCGTAGGTAGCGTCGAGGCTCGTGAACGCAGCGCGTGCAATCAGAATCGCTGGGGTCGCGGTTCTTGTTTTGGGTATCGAATGGCGGCTTGCCGATCCTGCCGCAATCGCGTCTGACCCGGAGCGCTTTTCGGTCCCGTGGGCAATGTTGGCGGTTATGTTTCCGATCGCGATCGGGCTTTGGGCTTTCGAGGCGAACAACGTCGGCGGCCGCGATTTCCGCCTCGATACGCTATGGGGGGTCTTTGTCGGCACTATCGTCTACTCCGCGCTGGCAATTCTCGGCTGAACGCCGCGGCGCTTACACGCCGAGTTCGTCCACCTTCATCTGCAAACGTCTTGCGACCATCGCGCGGTAACGTCGACGCAGTTCTCGCGTTATCTCACCCGGCTTGCCGTCGGCGATGCGGCGGTTGTCGACTCGTACCGCCGGTACGATTTCAATCGTCGATGAGGTAGTAAAGACCTCGTCGGCTGCGATGATATCGGCGACGCGGATCGGTCGCTCGACGATGTCAACGAGCTTGGCCGCGATCTTAATGACCAGCGAACGGGTTACCCCCGGAAGAATACCGGTCGCGACCGGTGTGGTGATCAAGCGGCCTTTGCTGACGATGAAGTAGTTGCTTGTTGTGCCTTCAAGGACGGTGTCATCGGCCAGGCGGTACAACGACTCAAAGGCGCCGTGGCGCTTCGCCTCAACCTTGCCGCGCACAGCAGGGAGGTAGTTGAGGGTCTTTAGGTTGCGGAACGAGGGGTCGACGCCGACCCCGAAGTCCATCAAATGAAGCGTGACGCCCTTGTCGCGGGCCTCGACCAGGCCGGGCTCGAGCGGGCGAAACAACATCAGGCGCGTCGGTTTGGTCAGGCGAGGCGGTACCAGCGATACCTCTCCGCAGCCACGCGTGATGGTGAAACGAACCGCGCCGCCGCCGCTGATTTTGTTCTTCTTCGCCAGGATTTCTGTGCGTCCCGACCAGTCCTCGCCGGCTTCGAAGGGGATCCCTACCGAGCGTGCAGACTTCGCCATGCGTGCAAGATGCTCGCGAACCGCGAATGGTTTTCCCTGGTAGGTCTTCCAGGTCTCGAACAAGCCCTCGCCGAAGAGAAACCCACGGTCGGTAGCCGGAATCGTCGCTTGCGCGACCGGGATGTAGCGCCCGTTGAGATAGCAAATAGGCGCGCTCATGAGACGCCCCCGCCGGTGTCTTGGAGTGCGCGTCGAAACACATCGGACTTCGCAACGGTTTCGGCGTACTCCGCTTCGAGTGTGGAGTCGGCGACGATGCCGCCACCGGTGTTGTAGTGTAAAGCTCCGTTCATCGCCACCGCCGTCCGGATCGCGACGCTCAGGTCGACGTCGCGCTCCCCATTGAAGCAGCCCACGCACCCTGTGTACACGCCGCGGGCGTCGGCCTCCACCGTGGCAATGATCTCCATCGACTTGATTTTAGGCGCTCCGGTGATCGAGCCCCCGGGGAACGTAGCCCGCAGAACGTCGGCGAGGCCGGCGCCGGGACGCAGTCGCCCGCGCACTTCGGAGACCATGTGGTGAATGGTTTGAAAGCTGTGTACTTCGGCGAAGACGGGAACCTCAACGCTGCCGGTTACACAAACACGACCGAGGTCGTTGCGTTCGAGGTCAACGATCATGACGTGTTCTGCGTTCTCTTTGGGGTCGCCGACGAGTTCGCGGGCGAGTCGGGCGTCGGTGCTCGGATCTGCGCCGCGCGGGCGCGTACCCTTGATGGGGAAGGTATGGATGGTGTCACCTTTGATATCGAGGAAGGTCTCGGGCGAATTCGAAAGAATCTGAAATTCACCGGCGTCGAAAAACGTGCCGTGCGGAACAGGCTGCGCGTCACGCATGCGCGCATAGACCGCTTCGGACGGCTCGGTTTGTTCGATGGAGATGCGCCGTGAGAGATTGACCTGATAAACATCGCCCGCGGCGATGGCTTCCTTAATTCGTACGAATCCTTTGTGGTAGTGGACAGTCGCTTCGGCGGCGTTGGTGCCACCTGGGTTCGCATCGGGATGGGTGTCCGTGTAGCCACGCGCGTCGATATGTCCGAGCGCGTCCGAGTTCTCGTCTGCGGGCACGAAGTCGAAGCGCACCGGGGTATTCGTGCCCGCCGCCAATCCGTAAACGTGGTCGTAGGTGCATAGCAGCGCAATCGGCAACCCAAGAGTGTCGCGCGTCGGCACGGGGACGCGTTCGATCCATCTGCCGAGCTCGTAACCGAGAAAACCTACGGTACGTGGGAGCGTGCATGCGCCGAACCGGTCGGGGGGCGGCTCGAGCGGGATGGCTGCGCTTTTACGCACGAAGCGCGCGATCGCTTCAACCGGTTTCTCCTCGAGCGCACGCCAGCGGCCGCCGCGGTGTTCCCTGACACGTCCGAGCGCGTCGATGGCCAGCGCAGCCGACGGCCTCGAGCCCGCGAATGAGGCGGTACGTCCGTCGCTGCGATCCAGGAAGAAGGCGAACGGCATTCCGCTGTGCGGGGCGAACAGCCGCCAGGAGAACTCGTTTTGCCGCGAAATATGTAGCATCGGTTGACGCCGCGGGGTGGTACAACCCTGCCGCGCCGGGGCGGACAGGGTTGCTCACGCCAGCGTGCATCACTACCTTAAACGCTGTGGACGGACACCTTGAGCTTCTTCACGGTATTGCATCGAAAACACTTTCGATCAGTGCAGAGATCCGTCCCGATCACCCATCGGTTCCGGTGCTCGGCACTGATCGCCAGGGCTCGGGGGTTGTGGTTGGCGCCGGCGGTTTGGTGCTGACTGTCAACTATGTCGTGACGGGGGCCGAGAAGGTGAACGCAACCGACACCGACGGCAACACTTTTTCGGGTGGTGTCGTTGCCCAAGACTTTGCCAGCGGTCTTGCTGTGATCGCGTTCGACGATCCGGTCGGACTGGCCGAACCGGCCCGGCGCGGCACCAGTAAACGGCTGTCTTTGGGGGTTGATGTCATAGCGCTGGCGGCGCTGGGCGACAGCGAAAGGCGGGTCGCTTGGGGGGTTGTGAGTTCGCTCGAGCCTTTGGACGCGTATTGGGAGTACCGCCTCGACCGGGCGATCTCGGTCACCTGTGTAAATCCGGGACTCGGCGGTGGACCGCTGGTGACGCCGGATGGGAGGCTGGTCGGCCTGTGCTCGCTCAACCTCGGCGTGCTCGGTCGTGCGACGATGGCGATACCCGTCGAGAATTACTTCGACTACGAAGACGAACTTCTCGAGCACGGCCGGCGAATCTCACGTGAAAAGCGCGCATGGGTCGGAATGTTCTGTCACTCGTTCCCCGACGGCACTGTCGTAGCCGGACTGATACCGGGAGGTCCCGGTGAAACACACGGCCTGCACGTAGGCGATGTGCTCGTCGATATCGATGGAGAGCCCGTCGTCAGCCGCTCACAACTCTATCAAGAGTTGTGGTCGCGAAAGCCCGGCGACGACGTTAAGCTCTCGGTTTCGCGAGACGGGGCGCTGGAGACTGTCACCGTCGTTGGCGGCGACGTCGAAGACTTTTTCGGCTGAACCCCTAAATCGGTAGCTTCGGCCAGCCGGTCGGTATGTCGGCGACCGGCTCGGTCTCACCAGCTTCGCGGCGTTTCATCGCCGCGGCGGGTTCGGTGGCATAGGCCACGAACACCGCGAACCCTACCAGAGTTATTGCTAGTGCGACGAGGAACATCGCGCGAAACCCATAGTGCTCGGCAATCGAGCCGAAAAAGAACGAGCAAGTCGCGATTCCGAGGCTGTAGGACCCGCTGAAAAGCGATTGCGAGCGTCCGATGTTGGCCGGGTGGCTCAAATCGGCGACGAACGCGTTCATAGTCGGATAAAGCAGCCCCTGGGCGATCCCGAAGACTACGCCCGCGACCGCGACTCCGGCTTGTGATCGCACAAAGGCGAGCAGCGCGACCGCAAGACTCATAGTCAGCATCGCCGGGATGATTACCGCGCGGCGGCCGTACCGGTCCGAGGCGCTACCGAAGATGACGCGCATAGCGACCGCCGCGACACTCCAAGCCGCGAAGAACACCCCCACACGCCCGAGATCGAAACGTTCCATCATCACCGGTACGAACGTCGAGGTTGCGCCGAACCCGAACCCGTAGAGCAACATCGCGATGGTTGCGGCGGCGAGGGCGCGGCGCGCAAAGGCCGGATCGGAGTCGGCGCGGTCGGCCGGAACAAATAGCTCAGGCGGCCGCGGCAACGTGCACGCCAGCAAGAATCCAATCGTGCCGACCACGGCTCCGGCGACGAAGACACCGTCAAACCCGAATCTCAGTATGATTTCCTCCCCGATCATCGGCGAGATCGCGTGGGTGAGGATCGTCGAGATGCCGAACCAGCCGATTGCCTCGGCGCGGCGGACGAAGGGGGCAAAAAGAACAGCCAGGGTCTGACCACCTGTGAACGCGGCGGTAAAAGCGACGCCTTGCAGAGCCTTGGCGATGTAGAGTTCGGGGCCGATGCCGTCGATGAACAAGAACCACACCGAACACAGTGCGGCGCCGAACATGCCGCAGATCATGAAGACCCTGCCGCCCACGCGATCGATCAGTGTCCCGATCACCGGCAGCGCGATTAATCCCGAGAAACCAGAGATTCCCACCACGCGCCCGGCGGTCTCCTCGCCGCCGCCGTGTTCGAGGACCCACAGGGGCAGGAGCAGAAAGAAGGCGAAGTTCAGGAAGAAAAGGAAATTCGCCGTTGCGACGATGAAGAACGTCCCCGGGATGGGCGTCTTAGCAGCAGGCACCCCGGTTACGTATCTCCGGCCTCCAATACAGGCAATATTCCTCTGGCCGTGCTTGAATAAGCACCCCCCCTTGGGGATGATGAGCACCAGCCAATGTACGAGCGCTTCTTTGGCTTTCGTGAGCTGCCATTCCGGCTCACACCGGACCCGAACTACCTCTTTCTGAGCCGAAAGCATGGGGAGGCTTTCGCTCATCTTCTTTACGCCGTTCGCGAGGGCAGCGGGTTCGTCGCAGTCACCGGCGAAATCGGCGCCGGCAAGACGACACTCGTTCGCACACTCCTCAAAGAGCTCCGCGACACTAAAGAAAACGTTGCAGCCGCCTACATCTTCAATCCAGTCTATTCGCCGGTCGAGTTGCTGCAGAGCATCAACGCTGAGCTGGGTCTGCCCTCACGTAGCGGTAGCAAGAAGGAGCTGACCGAGAACCTCAACGCGTTTCTGCTCGCGCAGAAGGCCGACGGGGGGCGTACGGTGGTGATAGTCGATGAGGCCCAGAACCTCGACCCGATGATCCTCGAAGAATTGCGCCTGCTCTCCAACCTCGAAACGGAAACCGAAAAGCTCCTGCATATCGTGCTGATCGGCCAACCCGAGTTGCGTGATCTGCTCGAACGTCCCGAGCTTCTTCAACTCGCGCAGCGCATAACGGTACGCTGGCACCTGAGTTCGCTCGACCGCGTGGAGACCGCCGAGTATGTGCGCCACCGGTTGCGGGTTGCCGGCGGACCCAACGTGGCAGGGATCTTCGATCAGCGTGCGTTGAACCTTCTTTACGAACACTCGGGGGGCGTACCGCGCCTGATTAACATCCTCGCGCACCGCGCGCTGCTGGTTGCCTACACCAAAGGCCTCCACGATGCCGGGGCCTCCGAGGTCGCGGTAGCCGCCGCAGAACTGGAAGAGGGGCGTTACCCGATTGCGAGCGTTGGGCGCAATTGGGCCTATCGCGTCGCAGCCGGTATCGCCGTGGCGTTGTCGGCAGCGGCGGTTGCGCTGCTTTTGCTGGCACCGCTGGGCGGAGGCGGTGAGGAGCCCCCCGAAGATTCCGCCTCTCGCCGGACCACTGGGGCGGCCGTCGGCGGTCGTGTCGAAGAGGCACCGCCCCCGGCCGCCGAACCACGCGCCGCCGCGCCGCGCGCCGCCGATACCGCCGCAAACACACCGACCGTGGTCCAATCTGCGGCGAACACCCCGCCCGCCGGCAAGCCCGCGGTGCGTCCCGCGCCACCGCATGGTTCGAAAGCCGACACCGGCCAGGATCGTAAGGCGCAACGGGCGGATGCCAAGCGCGGCAAGGCGGTCGAGCGCTTGAGCCGCAAGCTCGAAAAGTCCGACGTGTTCCAAGGCGCCACCGATGCAGTGACGCGGTTGTTCGAGCTGTGGGGTCGCGATCCGCTTTCTGCGACTGAGGCCGCGTCGGGCTCTTTAGACCTCGAAGCGATAGCTAAATTACGTGGCCTTAACTACCTGGCCGGTGAGATGTCGTCTGAGTTGATCGCGGCAATCGACCTACCGGCTGTATTGGAGGTCGTTTTACCTGGTGAGGAGACGCCGCGCTACGTTTTGCTGACAAGCCTCGGCGCCGATGCCGCTACCGTCCAACTTGACGAAGCCGTCGAAGTCCCTCGCGAAGTCCTTGAAAACATCTGGAACCGACGCGCCCACATCCTTTGGAAGGACCACGAGCGTTTCCGCCGCAGTATGGGACCCGGCAGCGGCGGACCAGCGGTGCTGCGGCTGCAGGCGCTCTTGCGTGAGGCCGGTGTCTACGAAGGCATTGTGAACGGTATATATGGCGACGACTCCGAGCAAGCTGTGAGAAACTTTCAGGAGCGCAACAGCCTCCTCGCCGACGGTATCGCCGGGCCGATTACGCAGATCATGCTTTATAACGGATTTGAACGGTTCAATCGGCCGGTACTCATCGGTAAAGCGGGGAAGAGCGCCGCTGGTAAAGCCTCGTGAGTACGATCCTAGAAGCCTTACGCAAGCTGCAACAAGACGGCGAGCGTGCACACAAAAACAAGACTTATGAATCCCGATCGCCTGACTCATCGCAGCCTGCGCCCCATTCTGCGGGAGCGTCGGGCCAGGGCGATGAGCCTCCGGCTGACCACGGCGAGGAACCTGCCGACGCTGGGAGTTTGCCGGATGACGGGTCGCGCGGCGGCGCAGATCTCCCCGAGCTGATCGACAAGATCGAGCGGATGCTCGGCAAGAACCGGGAGCGACCGCAGGTACCCGGCAGCGCTGCGGATATCAGCGCAAAGGTCACACCTCCCAACGAGGTGGTTGCCCCGCCCGAGGTGACGGAGCCGGTTGCGCAAGCCCAGCAACGAGCTACGGCAACGCCCGCGTCAACCGAGCCGGAGAGTGAAGAGGATCTACAACGTTCGGATTCGCGGGCGCGCGGTTTGCGTCAAGATTGGCTGGGTCTGCTCGATCGCGAGCCTGACCCGGCGATCTCCGAGCCGACCAGCGAGAGCGATGAAGCCGAGGCGCAGTTCACGCCGATTGAAGATCCCGAGACGCTCGAGGCGTTTATGAAACTGCCGGCTGCGGACGTCACCGCAGCGTCGCCCGACACCTCTTTGCGTCCCACCCAAGCGGCGCCGGCGATGGGCGGCAATTGGCGCGATCATCAAGCCGAGCCTTTCAGCGGAGCCGCCGCCCCGTATCCGTCGGACGCTCCAAGCACGGCCGGCGGCCATACGTTGGGAACCACTGAGGCGCGACTGCTTGAGAGCTTCGAGGGGGCTTCCGGAGCGAGCGAAGACGAGGAGCCGAGCATCTATATTGATGCCGGCGACGCAGGCGTGGTGTTGCCCAGCCGACTGCGCACCATCGCAACCGCGACGGCCGCACTTGCAGTCGGTCTGTTCGCGGGGTTCCTTGTGGTCAAAGCCATGATCGGAGGTTCCGACGGCGCCGATGATCAAATCGCAACGCTGCCTTCCCTCGAACAGCGCGCAGCGGTCCGCGCGGCGGCGGAAGTCAAGAGTGCAGCGACGACCATGGACGCTGACGCGGGAGCGGGTTCCGGTGGCGCAAAGGGTGTCGCGCGTGCAAAGGAAAAAAAGAAACAGGGCAAGGGAAAAAAGGCGCAGGTAAAACCGCTTGCTAAGAAGGCTAAAGCGCGGCCCGTCGTAAAAGCCGCCGACAGCGTTGCCCCGCTGCGCGCAGCCGCTGCGCCGACCGATCAAGGGCCGACGCCGGCGAGCAGACCGGCAACCGCGAAACCGGCACCGCCGGCTAAACCCGGTGTCGCGGTTGCTTCGGCAACACCTGTTGCGGTCGCTAGCGCCAAGCCGATACCCCCGCCGGTGCCCGGTCCCGCGCTGCTGCCCGACCCCGAGCCGCAAGTCTCACTGACGATACCGCCGGGTGCACCGCACGTTGATCTGGTTTTCGTCCAGTGGGCACGACAATCTACCAAGCGACTCGTGTCGCTGCGCAACTTGAAAGGAACCCTGCTGGTGCTGCGCGAGGGGGACTATGCCGATGCCGCACAAGGCATGAAAGTTTCCAGCATCGGGCGCGAATGGGTCGATTTCGAGTGGCAGTCGAATCGCTTCCGTATCTTGATGAACGATTTCTAGGCCGTCGATGGCGACGGCGGAACCCCTTCAGTTCAGATAGCCGAGCGCTTCGAGCCGTTTCTGAGTCTTCTGGTCGATGGTCTTCGCCAGCGGCGTGGGAACGTGACGCAGCCGCACCATCTCCTTTTCCCAGGTCGTGAGCCGTCGGCGCAGCTGGGCGAAGGCTTGCGCTGATTGTGCACCGCCGGAGTTCGTGTCGACCAGTAGGTTGTGTTCTTCGCGTGGGTCGGCGGCGAGGTCGTAGCCTTCCCATATCGGCCCGTCCGGATGCGGGATCTTGATCAATTTTCGCGTGCGAGTGCGCGCCATAGTCCAGCGTCCGTGTAGTCCGTCGATAAAGATCCTCGGGTTCGCCGAGTAGCGGCGACGCGCGGGGGCCGCGGCCGCGAATATCGTACGCTCAGTGCTGCCCTTCGAGACAAATCTTGGTAACGCTCTTCCGTCAAATTCTTCGCGGCAATTGAGGCGTTGCCACGCGCACAACGTAGGCGCGATGTCCATCGGCGTGACCTCGGTGGCGATGCGCGCGGGTTCGATATCCGGGTGACGCACCATGAGGGGGACACGAACGAGTTCGTCGTAAAGCGTGAAGTCGTGCGCGAAGTAAAGACCGTGATCTCCGAGCGCTTCGCCGTGGTCGGAGACAACGATCACCGTTGTCTTGTCTTCGAGACCGCGCTCGCGAAGTCCGTTCAGCAAGCGTCCGATCTCGGTGTCGACCTTGCGGATCTCGCCGTCGTACAGCGCGCGCGTAGCTTCGACCGCCTCGTGGTCGTGGTCTTGCGCGAAGAAGATCACCTGTGGCGATACTCGGCCCTTGCGGAAGGTCTCGACGATTGAACTCTTGCCGGTCGGGTTTCCGAACAACGCGGAGAGCTCTTTCGGCGGCTGGTACGGCATATGTGCGTCGATGTAGTGGACCCACAGAAACGACGGCCCGTCCTTGAAGGTATCCATTCGCTCTAGCGCGCGGGTTGTTACCGTGTTTGCGTTCAGTTTGGCACGCTTGGGCTTCCCCTCGTTGGAGCGTGTTATGTACTCGTCGAAACCGCGGTTAAAGCGCATCGCTGTGGCAGCAAGCCATGCGTTAGAGACCACCGCCGAGGTCGAGTAGCCGTTTGTCTTGAAGCGCTCCGCGAGCGTGGGCACCGGGCAGTCCAAAATGAACTCGCGTTCATGGTTTACGACGCCGGTCTTGTCAGGGTAGCGTCCGGTCAACATCGCGGCCATTGCGGGCATCGTGAACGGTGCAGGCGAGACTGCCTGTTCGAAGACAAGCGACTGCTCCGCAAAAGCGTCCAAGACCGGGCTCGTCGGTTTGCCGTAACCGTAGGTGCCGAGCCGGTCGGCCCTGAGCGTGTCCACGACGATGAGCAGCACGTGGTCGGTGGGGTCGGGCGGCGGCGGTGCGCCGGAGCAGCCGCCCGAACATGCGACCGCAGCCCAGAAGGCCCAGCCAGCGGCAAGGCCGATCGCAACAAGCCGCGGACTGTGAACTACGGAGTGGGCAGCCTTGGATAGGCACTCCCGCGTCAGTTGCCGACCCGGCCTTGGGGGACCCCCCGAGCGTCGGACCCGGTTCGCACATCTCCAACCTCGAATCAAGCCTCTTTCTCGACTCTCTTGCACTCGCTTATGACTAGGTAAGTAGATAATCTTAATAGTGTTTCGTGCCCCGTGCCGAGGCTGGGCCGTAATTTTCACCATTTACAGTTTCTTGACTAGTATTTCGGGGCTACGTAGCGTGACTGGACAATCTCTTACCCTGGGCAGGCCGACAGGTGCGCGTCAAGTGACCGATTTTCAAGGCCAATTTGACGCTCTAGAGCTAGCCCGAGTGCTGCGGTGTGGCAAGTGGGTGGGGTCTTAAGAGAAAGCTTACGGTTGGCGATATGCGAGCCGGAGCGAAGGTAAACCAATGCGGAAGCAATCGAGCGGCGAAAAGAAAATCAGCGCGAGTGTCGCTCAGTTGATCGAGATTGGAAAGGAGCGCGGCTTCGTTACCTACGAAGACGTTAACAAGGTCTTTCCTCAAGACGACGTCGGTCCCGACGATCTGAAGGCCGCATTCAATATTCTGACCGAGAATGACATCGACGTTGTCGAGGGCTTTGCTGCCGCTGATGCGGAAACCGCGGGCCCATTATCGACGGACGATGACGACAAAACCGCCGACGTCGATTCCGAAGCGCTGTTTTCCGATGACGACGATGACGACTGGAACCTCGGCGATGAGGAAGAAGAGGCCGACACTCCGGTGCGCCGCAAGCCGTCGGCAACTGCCGGTCCTTCGGCCGCGTTGTCGCCGGCTGTAGCCAAGCCTGCCGCCAACGAGCGGGATTACAACACCGACAGCACAGATCCCGTCCGCATGTACCTGCAGGAGATGGGCAGCGTACCGCTGTTGTCGCGCGAACAGGAAGTCACGATCGCGAAAGAGATCGAGAGCGGCATCCATGAGGTTCGCGACTGTGTTTACGGACTACCTCTGACGCCCCGTTATGTTATCGGTCTGGCCGATCGCCTGCGTACCGGTGAGATCGAGCCGCGCGAGTTGTTCGGCGAGGACAGCGAAGAAGAAAAATCCTCACCCGAGCGGGACGAGAAACGGATCAAGGCATTTCTTAAGGAGGTGGGCGTGCTCAGGCGCGTCGTGCGCGCCTACGAAGCGAGTATCCCGACACGTTTCGCGCCGCTTCCGGAGAAGAAGGCGCAGCGCAAGCCTACCGCGCGCGAGACCAGGTTCATCGCGGCCCGTGAGAAAGTTTGTCAGCAGTTGATCGCGATGAATCTCGGCGAAAAGCATGTCGCCGCTATTGTCTCTAAGCTGAAAGAGGGGCAAGCGCTCGCCAAGAGGCACGAACGCGTCATCAAGCGTGCCGAACGCCGCACGCGGCGCGACTCGAAGCAGATTCTCGAGCTCGCTCGACAGATCTCCACAGGCACCCCCAACGCCAAGCGCAAAGCGGCCGGCAACCTCCGTATGAGCGCCGAGGCGGCCGGCCGTCTTGCAGCCAACATTCGTGAGGCTCGACGGTCCCTCAAGGAGATTGAGAACGAGGTCGGTCTTAGCGCCGGTGATCTGGATTGGGGGATCAAGACGATCCGCAGCGGCGAAGACCGCGCGATGCGCGGCAAGAAGGCGCTCATCGAAGCCAATCTGCGTTTGGTCGTCTCGATTGCCAAGCGTTACACGAACCGCGGGCTCGGGTTCTTGGATTTGATCCAGGAAGGCAACATTGGGTTGATGCGGGCTGTAGACAAGTTCGAGTACCAGCGCGGCTACAAGTTCTCGACTTATGCGACTTGGTGGATCAGACAGTCCGTGAGCCGCGCGATCGCCGACCAGGCGCGAACGATCCGAATCCCGGTGCACATGATCGAAACGATCAACAAGGTGTTGCGGACCTCGCGGTACCTCGTGCAACAGCTGGGTCGCGAACCTTCTCCCGAAGAAATTTCCGAGCAGATGGAGATGCCGACCGACAAGATTCGCAAGGTTCTCAAGATCGTCAAGGAACCGGTTTCACTGGAAACACCGATTGGCGACGACGAGGAGAGCTCGCTTGGCGATTTTGTCGAAGATCGGCAGTCTGTCTCGCCATCCGAGGCGGCGGTCGCGCTCAGTCTCGAAGAGCAAACCCGCAAAGTGCTTGCAACACTTACGCCGCGCGAAGAGCAAATTCTACGTATGCGATTCGGCATTGGAGAGCGCACCGATTACACGCTTGAAGAGGTTGGGCAAAAGTTCTCGGTGACACGCGAACGCATTCGGCAGATTGAGGCCAAAGCCCTTCGCAAGTTGCGCAACCCGCAGCGCGCCCGCACGCTCGAAACCTTCGGCGGTTGAGTTCCGGGGTGCCCGGGGTTACTGCGCCGCACGCTGCGCCGCCTGCGACCGCATCGGGTTCGAAGTTCGCGTCTCGTATGCGCCGTGGCGCGCTAGCTGGGGGCGGACTGTTGGTCGCCGTGTACGCGGTGATGATGATGCTTGCCGGCGGCGGCAACCTCGCAGCGCAGTTCGCTAATCTCAACCCGCGTTTCCTGTTTGTCCCTCTCCTGTTTACGTTGTTCAGCTACATTACGATGTCGCTTTCCTACGAGGGAATCGCGCGGGCGGCGGGAAGTCCAGTGCGGTTCCGCGATATGCTGCGCATAACATTGGTGGCGAATACCGCGAACTACGTGTTGCCCACAGGTGGTCTCTCCGGATTCGCACTGCGTCTGCTGATGTTTACCAAAAAGGGGATTGGGACCGGTCGGGCGGTGCTGATCTCGTTTACGCAAACGCTGCTGACCAACGTGACTTTGATGATTTTCATAGTCTACGGCTTCGTGCATTTGATGCTCACCCAGGCAATGACGACGGGGAGCCTGATCGCCGCGGGTTCTGTTATCGTTGCGCTGAGTGTGTTTCTCGGCGCGGCGTTTTCCATGGTGTACGCCCGCGATCGGCGCGTGAAGGTCCTCGCGATGGGGCGTCGGTTCGGCAAGTGGGTGTTGCGCAGGACCGGCCATCACGAGCGACAAGCCGAGCGCATGCAGCGCTTTTTCGGTCACATTGACGAAGGTATGGAATTTTTCGCGTCGCAACCTCGCGCGATGATCGCGCCGTTTTTGTGGATTCTGCTCGATTGGGTTTTGACTGTCGGTGTACTCTATGCGGCGTTCTACAGCGTGGGGCGCGCGGTCGAGTACAATCAGGTAGCCGTCGCCTTTTCGGTCGGCATCGTCCTGACCATTATCTCGTTTGTGCCTGCCGGCGCCGGCGTTCTCGAGGGGTCGATGGCGACAACCTTTATGACCATGGGGATTCCCTTTGCGGAATCGGTGCTGCCGATCTTCATTTTCCGCGTGTGCTTCTACGTTGTCCCCGCAGTGCTGTCGTTGTTTTTCGCCCGTTCGGCGTTCGCCGAGGCCGCTCCGGCCGACGCCCGAGAACTGATCTAGGAAGGCTGGGATTGTTTTGAGCGGCACGCGCGAGACTTCTGAATCGAAAAGTAACAGGGCTGTCGGCTTCGACATCGGTGGACAGTCGGTCAAGGCGGTACTCGTAGACCGGTCTGGCCGGGTGCTCGCCGAGACTTCGCGTCCGACCGGAGTATCGAGCACCGTCGAGTCGCTGATCGCATCACTCGTCAGTGCTCGTGATGAGCTTTGCGCGGGTGAGCAAGCGGATGCCGTCGTCTGCGGTGTTGGTGTTGCCGGGGTGATGGGCGCCGGCGGCGTCTTGCACGGCAGCCCGAATCTGCCCGAAATCCAGGACATCGAGATTGGTCGGCTTTGCCAGGGGGCGCTAAGCGCCTTTGGTGTGGGCGTGCCGGTCGACAACGACGCCAACTGCGCCGCGCTCGGCGAAGGCTGGAACGGCGCGGCTGCGGGCGAAACCGACTTTCTGATGCTCACGCTCGGCACCGGACTGGGATCGGGGTTGGTCCTGGGCGGCGGCGTCTACCACGGGGCCACCGGGCATGGCTGCGAGTTCGGTCACGCGGTCGTCATGCACGGCGGCCGAACCTGCGGTTGCGGGAACCGTGGCTGCCTGGAGGCATACGTCTCGGAAGTCGCTGCGCGCCGGGTGACGGCCGATGCGAGCGAGCCTCTGCGCGATGCGGTTGCGCGACGAAGACGCGCGGGCGATGGTGCCGCACAGGCGTTGTTTGCGGTTGCGGAGGGTTGCGACCCCGAAGCCGGCGCCCGCGAAGCCGATGCGCTGGTAACGGAGATGATTTGGGCGCTCGGAGCCGGCATCGCCTCGGCGGTCAATATCTTCGATGTTGAGGTGATTGTGCTCGGCGGCGGAATTGCCGGCAACATACTTAAGCGCCGCAGCGAACTCGAAGCCGCGGTCGCAGCATCTTTGTTCGCGCGATCGATCGGGGCGCTACGAATCCGAGCCGCCGAGCACGGCCCGCTCGCCGGAGCGATCGGGGCGGCGCGTCTGGCGATGCTCAGTGAGACAGCCACCGGTAGCAAGTCAGTGACGTAGGCGCCGGGTTCCGCGTCTCGTTGACTCCCTCGACCCGCCTCAGTACGTTCGCAACAGAACCGGACTCTTAAAGTTCCGATTCGAGGGCGACGCTGTGCGGACTACCAAACTTCTCCTTCCTACCCTTAAAGAAGACCCGGCCGATGCCGATGTCGTCAGTCACAAGCTCTTGCTACGCGCGGGCATGCTCCGCCAGGTAGCGCGTGGGATCTATGACTTTCTTCCTCTCGGCTTGCGCGCCGTTCACAAGGTTGCACGCATCGTTCGTGAAGAGCTGGACCTGGCCGGCTGCCAGGAAGTACTGCTGCCGTTGGTCTCTCCCGCCGAGCTTTGGCAGGAGAGCGAACGCTGGGACAAGTACGGTAAAGAGCTGCTGCGTATCAAAGATCGGCACGACCGCGAGTTTTGCCTCGGACCCACCCACGAAGAGGTGATGACCGACTTGGTCCGTCGCGATGTCCGTTCGTATCGCGATCTGCCGCTCAACCTATACCAGATCGCGACCAAGTTCCGCGATGAGATCCGCCCACGTTTCGGGCTGATGCGCGGGCGCGAGTTCATCATGAAGGATGGCTACTCCTTTCATGTCGACTACGAAGATTGCCGACGCGAGTACGAAAACATGCGCGCGGTTTATACACGCATCTTTCGACGCTGCGGTCTGACCTTCCGCGTGGTTGAAGCCGATACCGGCGCGATCGGTGGATCGATGTCGCACGAGTTTCAAGTACTGGCCGAGTCCGGCGAAGACCTGATCCTCTCATGCAGCAAATGTGAGTACGCGGCGAATGTTGAGAAAGCGCTCGGCAAAAGCACCGGTGCCGAGCCGCGCTACGGGCACAGCACACTCGAGAAGGTCGAGACGCCCGATTTAAGGACGATCGACGAAGTTTCCGCGTTTATGTCGGAGCCGCCCGAGCGTTTCGTCAAGACGCTCATCTATTTCGCCGACGGAAAGGCGCTGGCGGTCTTATGCCGCGGCGATGACCAGATTAGCGAGATCAAGCTGCGCGCGTTGATTAAGTGTAGCGAGCTGCGCTTGGCTGATGGCGAAGAAATAGAGCAACTCACCGGCGCGCCTCAGGGCTTCGCCGGCCCTGTCGCTATCGAACTGCGTCTGGTTGCCGACCAAACTCTACGCGGCTGCGAGGGCATGGTCAGCGGCGCAAATAAAAAGGACGCCCACTACCGTGGTGTTGACCATGAGGCGCATTTCCCCGACGCACAGTTCGGCGACGTTCGTGTCGCGAAAGCGGGAGACGCGTGTTTGCGCTGCTCACCGAACGCAGCTGAACCCGGACTGCTCGAGGCTCATCGTGGGATTGAAGTCGGCCAGGTTTTCTACCTCGGGCAAAAATACAGTCAGCCGCTCGGCGCGACGTTTCTCGATGCGGACGGCAACGAGCGTATCATGGAGATGGGCACATACGGGATCGGCATCACCCGCACGGTCGCCGCCGCAATCGAGCAGAACCACGACGAGCGCGGCATCGTGTGGCCGGTGGCGATCGCGCCCTACGAAGTCGTCATCGTCGCGACCAAGTGGGACGACGATGCCGTCCGTGAAGCTTCAGAGGCAATCTACGAAGAGCTGAGAGCGGCCGGTATCGACTGCGTGCTCGACGACCGTGACGAGCGCGCCGGCGTAAAGTTCAACGATGCCGACCTGGTCGGCTATCCGTTCAGAATTACCGTCGGCCCGCGTGGCTTGAAAGACGGCAAGGTCGAATGCAAGGCGCGCACCGCGACCGATGCTGATGAGATCGCGATCGCCGAGGCTGCCGGTCACGTCGCGTCGTTGGTTCGCCAAGCACGCGGGTGAAAGTAGTGGGGCTGAGGTGCGATCGCGAGGGAGAGTCGGTGAGCACGGGGGTCTACCGGTGAACACGCGTGCCACGCTCGAAGAACGCGCGCGCGCGCGGTTGATCTTTGCTCTCGACGTCAGTACCGCCGCCGACGCTCTGGCGCTGGTAAGCGAACTCGAAGACTCGGTCGGTATGTTCAAGGTCGGCAAGCAGCTCTTCATGCGTACGGGACCCAGCATCATCGAGAGCATCCGCGAGCGCGGCGGCGAAGTTTTTCTCGATCTTAAGTTCCACGACATCCCACGCACCGTTGCGCGCGCGTCGATGGAAGCCACCAGGCTCGGCGTCGCGATGTTCAATGTTCATGCGTCGGGCAGCGCCGAGATGATGCGGCAGGCGGTGCGCGACGTACGCCGGGTGTGCCGGACCGAACGTTTGCGTCGGCCCAAGCTGCTTGCCGTGACTGTACTTACCAGTCTGGAAGCCCCGCAACTGAAAGAGATCGGCGTGAAAGGCAAGGTGGCCGATCAAGTCGTGCGTTTGGCGAGGCTCGCCGAAGAGGCGGGCATGGACGGTGTTGTCGCATCGCCGCAAGAAATAACAGCGATTCGCTCTGCGTGTGGACCGCGCTTTACGATCGTAACACCGGGCATTCGTGCGGCTGAGCACGCGCTCGGCGACCAGCGCCGTGTCTCATCTGCGGGTGAGGCGATTGCAGCCGGTGCCGACTACGTAGTCGTGGGACGACCTATTCGCGATTCAATCGACCCGCCCGCGCAGGCCGACGCTATCGTCGCCGACATCGCCGATGCCATCCGCCGCGGCCGACGCAGCCGCGATGCGATTTCCGGCTGACCAACCGAGCGACAGTGCGGTGAATTGAGAGCGGCCGCGGCCGGCGGTTTAACGTCGGCTGCGAGTCGCGGAGCGGAAAAGCGCGACCAATGAAGCGCGAGAGGCTGCTGACGGGCCGACGGGTGCAGCGCCACTCTCGCCGGCTCCGATGAGCAAGACCCATCCGTCGTCCATCGCCGCGGATTCAACGATAGTATTTGCGCCGAGCGTTTCGCGGGCCGCCATTTCCAACCGCGCGGCCTCGGCGTCGTCGCCGGCTCGCAGCAGCGCGAACTCGGCCTCGCCGCGCGCTAGGGTCGCGACGGCATCTTCGCGGCCCACACCTAGGTTGGCGATCCTTGCGAGCGGGTTGTGCGACCCCAGAGTTTCTTCCATCGCAGCAGTGATCGCACACGCCGGGCCGGCTGCGACAAGCGATGCGTAGGTTTCCGCGAGCGGCCGGAGCAGCTCGATATCGACACTCGAACCAGACTCGATGCCTTCGCAGTTGCGGCCAATGCGCAAGAAGCCATCGGCGGCTGCAACCGATCCGATTGAGCCCGCACCGCGCGGCAGCGGGGTGGCGACGGCCCGGTCGCCGTCCCAACGAATCATCACGCGCAGAAACTCCTCCACCCCGAGCCGCGACGGTATCTTGCGTCGTACCTGGGCCGATAAGTGTTCGGGTGTCTGAGCCGCGGTGCCGAGCATGTGCGCGACCAGCGGCGCGAGGATCTCGCGGTAGACAACGTAGGCGGATACCGGGTAGCCGGGGATCGCGAGCACCGGTGTTGCATCGATCAGCGCTACGGCGACCGGACGACCCGGCATGATGTCTACGCCGTGCACGATGAGACGGCCGCACTCCTCGAGCACCTCAATCGTAAAGTCTTTGCTGCCCGCCGAGCTCCCGGCGATCACGCAAACTATATCGCTGTCGACTGCGGCCTGGCGGATAGACGCCGTCAGTGCTGCGCGGTCGTCTCCGGTGCGGCCGGAGTACGAACACAACGCGCCCCAGCTCTTGGCCATGCCGGCGAGTACGCGTGCGTTGAACTCGATGACACGTCCGGGTTGCGCTTTCGGCCCCGGTTCGACGATTTCGCCGCCGGTTGCGATGGTAGTCACACGCGGCCGTCGCACCACCGGGATCTCGACGGTTCCGGTGGCGAGCAAAGCGCCGATGTCTTGCGGGCGCAGCCGCGCGCCGCGCGCGATGATCCGCGCCGCGGCCTCGATGTCCTCGCCGGTTCTGCGGATGTCTTTGCCGGGGGCCACCGGTTCAGTAACGGCAACCGCGCTGCAGGCGCCGTCGCTGCTCGCGACCGCTTTGGTGTTTTCGATGCGCACGACGGCGTCGGCCCAATCAGGGATCGGGTCGCCGGTGTCCACCGGCAGACAGGATCCCGGAACCGCCGGCCCTACATCGGTTCCGGGCCGTGCGGGTTTGTCGAGTACGCTGAGCAGTACGTGGCCGTCGTTGGCCGCGAATGTTTCTCGGGCGCGGACGGCGAAACCGTCCATCGCTGAGGCGCGGTAATGCGGCGATGGGTGGGTTGCGAACAAAGGCTCGGCGCATACCCTGTCGAGCGCATCTTCGCTCTTGATGGTTTCGGCGTTCAGGCGATCGACCGACGCGCTGAGCGTCTCCACGGCCCCAGCGAGCGGCATGCGTTCGAGGAATCGCTTCGTCAAAGGAGCATCACCTCCAACACCGTTCCCGCTTGTGCGCCCTCGCTGGATTGGGGCACGCGCAAGAGCCCGTCGGCGCGCGCCATGGTTGTGATCGCTGCAGATTTCCCGCGCAGTGGAAAAGCCACCGGCAGTCCATCCACGGCCGCATCGATACGCACGCGAATGTAGTCCTCACGGCCCTGTGTTGAACGAATGTCCTCGCCGACCACGACGCGCGCGAGCGCGCGGGTCGCGAGGATCTTGTCCAGGTGTTCGCCGCCGAGGACACGCAGCAGCGTTGCGCCGAACAGGGCAAATACGATCGCGGCGGCGGCCGGGTTGCCGGGCAGCCCCATGACAGCGCACTTGCCGGCGCGCGCGAGGATCGTCGGTTTTCCAGGCGCGATGGCAACGCCATGAAAAACGATCTCACCACCGGGGAGGGCGGCGATTGAAGAAAGGCTGAAGTCTTTGCGGCCTTTAGAGCTTCCGCCCGATAGAAAAATCGCGTCGCATTCCGGGGTGGCGCGCGCCAGGGCCGCGGCGAACTGCCGTGGGTCGTCTCCGATCACGCCGTAGTCGTGCACCTCGGCACCGGCGCCGGCCGCAGAGGCGCACAGTACGTACTGGTTTACATTGCGCACCTCGCCGGGCTGCAGCTCGCGTCCAGGGTCGACGATCTCGTCGCCGGTAACGATGATCCCGGCGCGCGGACGTCGGTGTGCCGCAACCGTGTCGGCACCCGCGACCGTCAGGGCGCCGAGGTCGGCGGCTTTGATACGCCGGCCGGCGCGGATGACGGTTTCGCCTGCCTGAAGCTCCTCGCCGATCTTGATGGTATTTTGTCCGGGCACCGCGCCGGTGCGCAGGAGCACGCCGCCGGCGCCGTCTTCTTCGGTATTTTCTACAATCACTACGGCGTCGGCCCCAGGGGGCATCATCGCGCCGGTCGAAACCCGGACCAGACAGCCCTTTTCAACCTTGACTGCGGCCTCGCTTCCCATCGCCACTTCGCCGCTTAGGCGCAGCCGCAATGGCGAAGCATCTGTTGCCCCGAAGGTGTCCTCGGCGCGTACCGCATAGCCGTCCATGTTGGAGCGCACGAAGTGGGGAACGTCGTTGGCGGCGACCACGTCGGCCGCAAGCACGCGGCCGAGCGATTCACGCCAACCGACGGCCTCGGTGCCCAGCGGTGCGAAGCCCCCGATGTGTTGGTAGGCCTGATCCGAGCTGATCAGCGAAAAGAAGTTGCCGGCGCGCCTGCCCGTAGCATTTTTCACAAGCTGTTCCTGGTGTTCATACGCCGAGTCTCCGGTGGCGCAGACACGGCAGTTCTTTGCGCACCTTGGCGAGCAGCCCGCCATCGAGCCGGGCCGTGACCACAGCGGAACCTTCGCCTCCGGTGTGCGCCAGAATCTTTCCCCACGGATCGATGATCATAGAATGGCCGTGGTCGGCGAAGCCGTAGTCGGTCGGCCCGACCTGATTGGCAGCGACGATGAAGCACTGGTTTTCAATCGCACGGGCGCACAGCAGCGGCTCCCAGTGCGCCTGCCCGGTTGCGGCGGTGAACGCGCTCGGGACGACGATCACCTCCGCTCCGGCGTCGATCAGCGCCCGGAAGAGTTCGGGAAAGCGCAGGTCGTAACAAATCGTCATGCCGATCGCGGCCAGTCCGGTAGAGATACTTACCGACTCGCCGCCGGGTGCGCGTGTTGCTGATTCGGAGATCGAGACTTTGCCGGGCAGGTCGACGTCGAACAGGTGAATCTTACGGTAACGGCCGATCAGTCCTCCTGCGGGGTCGGCGAGCAGTGCGGTGTTAAAGCACTTGGCGGATCCGGGGGCCCTTTCGAGCATTGAGCCCGCCAGCAGATGGATCCGGTGTTGACGGGCCTGGGCCTGGGCCCAGCGGCTGATCGGTCCGGGGATTTCCTCGGCTGCCTCGGTTTCGGCGGCCTGGGGTCCCCGCCAGGCGAACATTTCCGGCAAGACCACCAGGCCGGCGCCTTCAGACACCGCTTGGCAAACCAAAAGCGCCGCTGCGGCCAGATTTTCAGCCTTGTCAGGCCCGGCTTTGAGTTGGACGGCGCTGGCGTGGAAGGTTTGCACTAGGGTGGCCGGACGCTAGCGAGCGGTTGGTTTTTCGTCAAGTTAGACCTATGACACACCGCACTACAGTTGCTCATACAGGACGGTTTTGGCACGCTGAAGTCCCCGGCGGTGCAAGGCTCGGCCCTGGGGGTAGCTCTACGAGCAGAGGTTACAATGAAATCCGAAAGACTCATCAAGCGCTACACCAACCGCAAACTCTACGACACGCTCGAATCGCGCTACGTCACCCTCGAGGAGATTGCGCGGCTGGTACGTGAAGGCGAAGAGGTTACGGTCGTAGACAACGAAACGAGCGAGGATCTGACTGCTGTAACATTTGCGCAGATCATCCTTGAAGAGGAGCGCCGCAAGACGAACCTCATCTCGGTTCCGTTTCTCAGAAAGTTGATCCGCTCGGGCGAGGCCCGGGTGCAGGATCTCTCGGATCGAGCCAGCCGCAGTATCGGCGCGATCGGCGACATCGCCGAAAAAGCCGGTCAACGTCTGCGTGGTGTTGTCGGCGATGGCAGCAAAGCGATCGAGGAGGGGCGTCACTTCGTTGACGAGATTCTCAGCATCCCGCAAAAGCGTTTCAAGGAACTCGGCGAACTCGCACTGAAGTCGGTTGAGTCGGTGCGTTCAAACCCGACGATCCAGCGTGAGCTGGAGCGCGTGGCCGGCAGTCTGCACTCGTTAGAAGAAGCAATCGAGCGTTTGCGCGAGGCCGGCGATGACGAGGCGCGCGAAGCCGAGGCCGCGGGCGATGCGCCGCGTTACACGAACGGTTCGGCTTCCCATGAGAGCCAGGACGGTACGCCGCAGGGCAACAACGAACGCGGTGGCCCCGGCGCAACCAAAGCCGGAATCTAAGCGGGCGGCACGACATGGCTAAGCGCCGCGGCGCCCGCGCCAAACCCAATAAGAAGACCGTGCAGCAGATCGAACTGCTCGGGCGCCTCAAGGACGTTGCAGCAGCGGCCGGACTCGAGGTGCGTGAGGAAAGGCTCGAGCGCGGCAGCGGTTACTCGGTACGTAGCGGCGTCTGCGTGTTGCAGGGGCGTGAGGTCCTCATGCTCGACCGTAACGTCGAACCAGGTGATCGCCTCGACGTCCTGACTAACGAGCTCGCCAGGCGCGATCTCGATGCCATCTATATCGAACCCGCGATGCGCGAATACATCGGTGGTGGTCCGCTGCCACCGCTCGGGGATGAGGCCAAGGCCGCATCGGAGACAGCCAAGCCTGTAGAAGCGGCGGACTCCGCGGGGGATGGCTGATGCCGATTGCCGAGAGCATTCGCTTCGGCGGAAGCGAAGGACAAAAGCTCGACGCCTTCCGTGAGTTCATCAAAGAGCGGGGCCTGAAGAGCACCCGCCAGCGCGATGAAATTGCCCAGTGGTTCTTTCGGCTGCGCGGACACCTCAACGCCGACGAGATCTACAGAGAGATCAAAGAGATCAGCCCGGGCATCGGTTTCTCCACCGTCTACAGGACGATGAAGCTTCTGTGCGATTCCGGTTTGGTTCAAGAACGGCACTTCGGCGACGGCGAAGCGTTGTATGAGAACGTCTCAGCGCATCACGACCACTGCATCTGCACGCTCTGCGGCAAGATAGTCGAGTTCGAGAACGACCGTATCGAAGCGCTCCAGGAATCGGTTGCCCAGGAATATGGGTTTCGATTGACAAGCCACAAGATGGAGCTGTATGGGTTGTGTCCAGAGTGCGCTAAGCGTGCTGACCAAGGCTTGACGGAATCCTGAGCGCAGTTCCGATGAGTCCCGGGTTCTACTCAGGAAAAAAAACCACGCGTGTATTCGCTGACGTCGATTTGCTGACGACGTCGAGATCGACGCCGTGCAAGCCGGCGAGAACCTCAGCCACGCGCACCACGTAGGCCGGTTCGTTGCGCTTGCCTCTGTAGGGATCGGGGGCAAGGAGCGGCGAGTCGGTTTCAACCAACAAGCGGTCGAGCGGGAGCTTCTTGGCGACATCGCGTAGATCTTTCGAATTTTTGAACGTCAGTATTCCGCTAAACGAGATCATCAGTCCACGATCCAGCGCGCGGCGGGCGTCCTGGTAGCCGCCGGTATAGCAGTGCATTACGCCGGGGTGACCGTCTGGGAACTCGCTGTCGAACACTTCAAAAAAGTCTGTTTCGGCCTCGCGGCAATGAATCACCACCGGCTTGTCAAAGCTGTGCGCGAGCGCAAGGTGCCGTGCCAACGCTTGGCGCTGGAGTTCACGCGGTGAGTTGTCGTAGTAGTAGTCGAGCCCGGTCTCGCCGACGGCGGTGACTTCGGGGCGCGCAAGCAGGACTTTAATACGGGCTTCGATCGCGTCGTCGTAGTCTTTGGCGTCGTGGGGATGGATGCCCGCGGTTGCACGAATCGTCTCGTTGCCTCTTGCGAGATCGGCCGAGGCTTCGCTGTCCTCGATCGGACCGCCGCCGCCGACCGCGACGATGTGCGAGACGCCGGCCTCGTGCGCGCGGGCAATGACGGCGCCGCGGTCGCTGCTGAACTTCTTGTCGGAAAGATGGCAATGAGAGTCGATCAAGCCCGGCCGCATGGTCGGCATGATTGCCTGAATCGCCGTCGATTCCGAGTTGTCGCCGGCGCGGGTTCGCTTCTTTCAATCTCGGGCTGCGGTTCTTATGCTGAGGGCGTGGGCGTACCCGTTGTCATTACTTCTCTGGCGCTGTCCACCGCCTTGCTCGGTTGCAGTCTGTCGGGCCCCCAGCCCCCACCTGCCGGTGCGCATACACAAGCAGCTGTCGGCCCGGGTTACGTCGAGTTCTACACCGATCATTCCCGGAGCGATGACAGCACCGCGATTCACGTCTATCGAGTGGTCGAAGGAGAGCGCGAGGCCCACCTTGGGCGCGTCGTGCGGGGAATCTATCGCGGCCAGGGCGTGAGCGAGGTTCCCGCCGGCGAGCAGCTGTTCGTTCTACGCTCCGGCCCGGCGATGCGTCTGATCAGGGCCCGGGTCGAGCCGGGTATGCTCACCCCGGTCGAGGTCATCATTGACGAACGCGACCTCGGCTCGGGATTTGAGATCACCACCACCTATTTCGAGTTAGCCGCCGTCCCCGAGCCGCCCGTGCCGCTGCCGAGCGGGGAAGACAAACTGCCGGGCAGCGGGTGCGTCGGTATCCGCAGGGCGCTCGCCGCTTGCAGCATGCGTTGATCGTAGGAGGCGAGCACCGGCGCTTGGCTGTTGGCCCTCAGGAACTCGATTGATGCGAGATGCAGCGCATCCAATGTTCGAAGCGGAGAAGAAAGCGGCGAGAGTGCTCGTTCGAGAACACGCGGTGAGAGTTCAAGCAGTGCAAGTTTGCTGAGCACGCTTGGGGCGGCCGCCGCGATCTTCGTCGAGCCAGGAGAGGATGTCTTCGAGGTCTGCGCTTGGCTCGCCCATGGTCGGCGGCCCCGATCCCGGCTTAGCCGCGGGAGTCAGCCAACCTTGATTCACCATATCGGCGACCGCCGCACCGGAAACCCAAGGGCCTCGGCCCTCCCGCGGTGGACACAGCTCGGCGACAACCCGGTCGCGGTCGGTTACTAACACGGTTTCGCCCGATGCTGCTAAGCGTACGTACTCACTGAGCTTGTTCTTAAGGACTTTGATGCCTACCGCGCGCATTGAGCAGTTGTAGCTACTAGTAGCTACACAACCAACCCAATTCGGATTGCGCTTCGTCATACCACTGAGACTCTACAGTCGGCCGACCGCGATCAATCCCACACCTGTCATGTCCAACGGGTGGCCGCCGGGCTCAGTTCCGACGGCGGGGAGGCCCGGGCGGCGTCATAATGGGCGTATGGACAGCGGTTGCGATTCGACGTTTGTCATCGAGTCTGAGGTGACGCGTGAACTCCTCGATCAGACGATCGAGGATCTGACTGTCGCAGGTATATCCCAGAACCGTAACTTCTCAGACGCAATGGATCCCTTCGGGGTCTGGCGCGTACCGGGACGCCGCGAGCGACTCGATCGATTCGCTACCGTGCTTGGAATGACCGGGTTTACACTCAGCTTGGTGCTGGCGGTAGTGCTGACATTGGCCTGCCGGTCGCCGTTGATGGGATTCGCGTTTGCCGCCGCTTTCATCGCCGTCACCTCGGGGATCCGTGGGATGGCGAAGTGGCGAATCAAGATCATGGCTTGGACCGACAAACGCATCGCCGCAAAGATGCAGCAGTCGCTCAAGTGGCTCACCGACACCGCGCCTCTCGGCGTGCGCTATAGCGTCGCGCCGGATTCAACATGCAGTACCGAGTGGGTCAAGGACGGCGCGATCGTGCGCAGTTGGCAGCGCGTACTGAAAGAGCTGCCGGTCTGCTATGCCGGCCGCACGGCGCTGTTCATGTACGCGACCGGGCGAGCGCAAAAGTGCCAAGCGGTTTTACTCGCCGTAAGCAAGAAAGACCGCGAACGGATTCTCTCGGCGTTGGGAATCACGGCCTGCTCGGTCGAGCCCGCCTAGCCGACTGACCCAAGACTGCTCAAAGTTTCAGAGGCGCTGATGTAGACCCGTCGGCATGAGCGAGGCGGAGCGGTTCAAGCGGTACGATCAGGCTCAAGTTCAGCTATTCCCTGCGCATCTGAGCGAGGGGCTCGACGCGGGCGATCCGGTCTTCTTCCTTGACGACGTGGTCGAGGATCTCGAGCCGGCGGCGTTCGCAAGATGCGAGACACCGTCAATGACAGGCCCGGCTGCACATTCCGCGCGGAATGTGGAACCTCCAAGACCCGCCGCGCAGCCTTGCTCGACGGTCTCGCGCTCGATTTCGCCACATCACTGACCAACTGGCCCGGGCGGGTGAGTCTTGAGTCGGTCTAGCCAGCGGTGCGTGACGCTCCGGCCCCGTTAGCGATCCTTTGAGACACAAAAACGGCCGGGCAGAGATGCCCGGCCATTTTCCGGCAAGTGGACTTTCCGTTAACTTCGCCGCACCGCGCTTCTTATGTCGGGTCGCCGCGACTTCGGCTTAGCTTACTTCTTCTTCAGCATCTCGACCGACAACGTAGCGCTGGTCGGGATGCCCGCGATAAACGGGTTGGTACTCGGGCCTGCCGATAGCGTCACCACCAGCGGTGCTTTGACGAACAGGCCGGGGTTGGCGGCTTCGGCGGCGTCGATGTCGATCAGCCAGGTGCCCGACACGGTACAGCCTTCCGCGATACTGCCAAATGGGCCGCTGAACAAGTCGCTGCCGCAGTCCTGGACGGCGCCGAAAGGCGGGGTGCCGGTCGTCGGATCGGCGGCGATGCCGTTGACGTCGATGAACGCGTTGAGGGTCCATGGAGCGAACGGCGCGAACAGTTCGCTGGTGACCATGACGTTGATCTCGAGAACGTTCTTCTTCTTGCCCTTGGCGATGGTGCCGACGAGAACCGCGGCCCCGGGGGTGGCGGGCAGCGGAATCGCCGTTGCCGTGTGGAACGACGTCTTCTTTCCGTCGAAAGCGACCTGGGCATCGGCGGGTACGGACCAGGCCGCGATCAGGGCCGCGGCGGTCGCTACGAGAGCTAGCTTCTTCATACTGGTACCTCCTTACTCCGAGCCGCGCTCCCGTTGCCCCACGAGTATTTGCCCCTCCCCATCGATGTCCGTTGATTTAGTGCCGGACTTGGCCCGAGCAAGGGCCCTCGCGGCGGGCGGGTTTTTCAGCGAACTCAGCTCGTCCTGAGCGGCTAATGAGCCCTTGGGTTCGCTTTGTCAACAGCAAGTAGCGAACCGGGCACGACAAGGCTGATATGTCCGAAACCGGGACGAAGTGGGAGACCAAAACCCATCTATATGGGGTGCAGCGGGCCGCCAGTGGCGCCGTCGGCGGGTCAATCCGCTGCGCGCTTCCGGCAGCGCCATAACCACCGAATCCTAGGTGGTCTCTAGGCGTGGGAACAGCGGCTCAGGTTTGCCGACGGTGTGGCCCGGCGGATAGAACTCGCCCCATTTCGGCGCCGCATCGGCCAGCGACAGCGCCGCGTCCCAAGCCGTATCGCCGCCGGCGGGGCGGCCGAGCATTGCGGCGATTCGCTCGGATGTCTCAGGCATGAACGGGGCGATCATGCGTGCGGCGTCGCGCAACGCGTCGCAAAGTGTTGCGAGGATCGCGCCCACGCGCGGGTGTGCCGACTCGTCTTTCCATTTTTTGAACGGCGCTTCTTCTACGATGTACTTGTCGCAGGCGTTGAACGCTTTCCAGATTTCTTCGAGCGCCAAGTGGAAGGCGAGTCCTTCCATCTGGCTCTTCATCGCCGACTCGGCTTGGGTAAAGGCAGCGGCGAGTGCGCGGTCTTGCGGTGCGCCGTCGGCCGCTTGCACGACGCCGTCGAAGTATTTGTCCTGCATCGAGAGTACCCGGCTGGTCAGGTTGCCGAGGCCGTTTGAGAGATCTGCGTTAAAACGCGTGATGAAAGCGTCTTCGGTAAAACTCGCGTCCGAGCCGAACGCCATTTCGCGCAGCAGGAAGTATCGGAAGCTGTCCAGGCCGAAACGTTCTTTCATCTCGAGCGGCCGGATGACGTTGCCGAGCGACTTAGACATCTTCGACTCGCCCATGTTCCAGTAGCCGTGGACGTTGAGGCGTTGGTAGACCGGGAAGCCGGCGGCCATCAGCATCGTCGGCCAAAAAACCGCGTGCGGTTTGAGGATATCCTTTGCTATGAAGTGTTGCGCGTGCGCCCAGCGCTGGTCTGCGCGCGCGGCATCAACGTGGCGGATGCCGCTCAGGTAGTTGAGCAGGGCATCGAACCATACGTAGGTGACGTAGTTAGGATCGAAGGGCATTTCGATGCCCCAAGTCAGGCGGCTCTTCGGTCGCGAGATGCACAGGTCTTCGAGCGGCTCGCGTAGCAGGCCGAGCACCTCGTTGCGGTAGCCGGCCGGGTGGATGAGGTCGGGGTGCTTCTCTAGGTGATCGCGCAGCCGGTCTTGGTATTTGCCCATGCGGAAGAAGTAATTCTCTTCCTTGATCCAAACCGGTTCGGTCTCGTGGTCGGGGCATTTACCGTCGATGAGTTCACGGTCGGCGTAGAACCGTTCGCACCCTGTGCAGTAGTTGCCTCCGTAATCGCCGAAGTAGATGTCACCGGCGTCGTAGACCCGCTGCAACACCTCGCGCACGAAAGCGACGTGGTAGTCATCGGTCGTGCGGATGAAATGGTCGTAGGTGATGCCGCAGGTATCCCACGTTGAGCGGAAGATCGCGCTGATGCGATCGGCATACTCGTGTGGGCTCGCATGGTTCTTTTCGGCGGCCGCGGCGATCTTGTCGCCGTGCTCGTCGGTGCCGGTCAGAAAGAATACGTCGCGTCCCATCGCGCGCTGGTAGCGCGCGAGCGTGTCCACGACCACGGTGGTGTAGGTATGGCCGAGATGAGGCTCGGCGTTCACGTAGTAGAGCGGGGTGGTCAGGTAAACTGTATCGGGCATCTAACCTCGGACATCGAGCAGCATATCGCGGATGGCGACCTTGGCGTTGACGCCGGCAGCGAGCATACGGATAGTCGCGCTGGTGCGCTCGGCTTGTGCCACCAGTGTAGCGGTTTCCGGGGCGTTGGCGCGAGCGGCGCTGCGCGCCTTTTGCATTTGCCAATAGAACAGCACGAGCAAGTTCTCGTCGCGGTTGCCGCTTTTCTCTGCGAGTTGCCGGGTCAGCTCTTCGAGGTCGGCGAACGGGTCCTTGCGCAGCGCTTCGAAAGCCTCGATCAACTCTTCTCGCGCGGCCAAGGCTTCTTCGTCGAGCGCCAAGGCACGCGCGGCGCTACCCTCGCATGCGGCGACCCGCGCCTTATGCTCGGCCGGCGGTACGCCCGCTGCCTCGAGAATCGACAGTAGCGGGGCTTCGCTGAGCGCGTCGAAGCGCAACACCTGGCAGCGCGAACGCACCGTTGCGAGCAGGCCTCCGACTGCAGGCGTTATCAGTACGATGACGGCATGCCCCGGCGGCTCTTCGAGTAACTTGAGCATCGCGTTCTGTGCTTCAAAGCTGAGCAGGTGGGCGCCGCGAATGACGCTGAAGCGCGGCCCGGAGTGCTGCGCGCGCAGCGACATCTTACGGATCAATTCACGAACCGGATCGATGCCGATCTTCTTGCCCTGCCCTTCGGACTCGAGGACGACGACGTCCGGATGGGATCCGGCCATTATTTGTCTGCACGAGGGGCATTCGCCGCAGCCACCGTGGCGCTCGCATTTGAGTTCTTGCGCCCACCACATCGCCATCGTGTGTTTGCCGATCCCGTCGGGACCCGCGAACACGTAGGCGTGGTGAAGTGCGACGGGCGTGCCGGTGCGGACTGCCATCGCCAGCTTGGTGAGCCGCTCACGTACGACGTCGTGGCCGCAGGGGGCCAGACCGCGCGGTACGTAGCGCGCTTTCTGCAGCTCTTTCGCTTTCTTCTTGCTTGCCAACTCTTTGTCTCGTCAAGCGAGTCGCGCGAGTACGGTCTTTGCGATATCCGCAGCGATCTCTTCTATAGCGCGGTTCGCGTCGATGCGGACGAATCTTTCCTTGTTGCGTGCGGCCAGCCGGGCGAACCCGTCATGGATGCGCCGGTGAAATGCGAGCGGCTCGGCTTCGAAGCGGTCGCCGGGACCACCGCTGAGCTTTTGCGCGCGCGACAGACCGGCCTCCATGTCGACATCGAGCCACAAGGTCAGATCGGGAGCCAACTCGCGCGAAGCCCAAGCGTTCCAGGTCTCGAGCATCTCAAGGTCATGGCCGCGGCCGTAGCCCTGGTAGGCCAGCGTTGAGTCGCTGTAGCGGTCGCAGACGACGACGGCGCCGCTCGCGAGCGCCGGTTTGATGACAGTGGCCACGTGCTGTGCGCGGTCGGCGAGAAACAGCAACAGCTCGGCGCGCGGGTCGAGCTTGGACTCGGGGTCGGCGAGTAAACGGCGGATTTCAACCGTAAGCGGTGTGCCGCCGGGCTCACGGGTGGCCACGACCTGATGTCCGGCCTCGCGAAGCCTCTTTGCCAAAAGCTTGCTCTGTGTGGTTTTTCCACACCCCTCGGTCCCCTCCAGTGTCACAAAAAGCCGCACGACGCGGAGCATTAGCCGCCGGGGGTGAAATCGCAAGCCCGTTACGCAAACGGAACCGTCGGAGTGCACCAGCCCTCAGCCGCTACCGGTCGGTAGGCGCGGGCGGCGGCGCCTCGGCACTCGGCCGCGGCGACCAGTCGGCATCGTTGGTCGGCGGGCAAAGCGACGACGCCGTGCACGCGGTCGCGACCCAGTGTAAGCGAGAACGTTTGCGTGCCGCCGCGCGCCGGTGCGCCGGGTTGTGCGAGTTCAAGCATCGAGAGTGCTGCGTAGTGGGCGCACAAAGAGGCATGGCGGACGGCGTGGGCGCGAGCGGCGTTGTGTGCGATCGATGTGAGCGTCAACGAGGCAGCGCCGAGTGCGCCTCCTATCACTGCAGTGATGAGCAGCGTCGATCCGCGTTCGCTCATGGGAGCGGGCGCGGGAGCGCGAACCAAGCGTGCGTGTTGGCGCCGGCGTTGTTGCCCCAGGCGAGTGCCAGCAGCGAGGCACGCGCCGGGTCACGCGTCGGAGCTCCCGATCGGTCGTATGCAGTAAGCGAGAACGCGCCGTCGGATCCTTCGGCCAACGCCATCGGCTGGCGCCCTATCTTGTGGATAAGCCGTGTGCTGTTTCTGCCTCGATTCAGATACAAGCCGATCGATTCACTGCTGCGGGTGTCGATGCGGCCGTTACCGTCAAGGTCGGCGTGAAAGGTGAGACCTTCTTGGCTGATGGCGAAGACCGGCGCGACGATGTCAGCACTTGCAGAGGCGGCATTGCGCGCGATGTCCACGAGTCGTTCGACGTGAGCTGCGCTCTGGCGACTCGATGCGGCACGTTCGGCTTGATGGGCAACGATTGCGATTACCGCGATCTGTTGAACGAGCGCGGCCGACAGCAGAGCCTGAACTGCGATGGCGAAGGCTGCCTCGATGAGTTGCACAGCCGTTATACCTCAGAGGCAGCCTGCCGGCGGTGAGGTGATGGTAGTGAGCACTACGGTGTCACGGTCGTCGCTACCTCGGCCGGCTTGGCTGCTAACCTCCGCGCGCAGCTCGACGGAGCTGCCGGCGGCGAGTTCTCGCAGCGAACAGCGCAGGCCTGGTGGGCAAGTGGAGGGAGGCGCACACGGCGCACCGCGTGCAGCCTCCAGCAGGTTACGGGCAGCCGCGAGCATGTCCTCGCGCCGTTCAACCGTAGCGAGCGTCCGCGTTACCTGCAGCGCAGCCTGCGCCGAGCCGTAAACGAGCAAGCCTGCGATACCAAGAGCGGCGCTGGTCTCCAGCAGAGAAGAGCCGCGCTCACTCATCGGATCATCCCTCTTTGATTGACGACCACGCTTGCCTCGCCGGCGCTACCGGATGCGGCGACTACCACGGTGGCATTGTCGGCGAGCCCGGTCGCAAAAAAGCGTACCCGGCCGCGCGCAGGTGCGCGCGCTACGTAGGTGCCCGCCGGCAAGCGCACCTCAGCACTGAGAACTGCCCCGCCGCCGGCGCGCGCGGGCCCTAGCGACCGGCTTCCGATTGCGAGTTCGACCGTCTCGGCGCGTGATGCCGCCTGCAGCCGGGCGTCGATCAACGCTTGTACCACCGTGCTCCGCGCAGCGTTGAGGTGCGAATTGGCGGCGAGCGAGTTCAGTCCGCTTAACGCAGCGGCGGCGACCATGGCCGAGATCGCCAGCGCTGCGAGTGTTTCCAGCAGGCTGAAGCCGCCCATCCGAAACTCGTCGCTTGAAGCCGGGCTGCGGTTCACGTGCTTGGTTTGGCATGTGGTGGACGGCCCGGTCAATGACAACTGAATCATAGCGTCGAGTGCCCTTCCTGCGAGGACGCGGCAGATTGAACCATCTGTGGCGGGGCCATAGAACACCCGGATGGACCTCAGTTTCGGCCCCGAATACGAAAAGTTCCGCGCGCAGGTGCGAGAGTTTCTTGCTGCCCGCAAAGGCCAAGCACCGAGCAGCTCGATGAGCGCCACCGGATCGGGCGACGACATGCGGCGGATCCTTGATTGGCAAAAGACCCTGGTCGAGGGCGGCTACGTCGGCCGTACGATTCCGCGAGAGTACGGCGGGGCGGGCGCCAAGCCCGATCTGCTCGAGAGCATCATCATCGACGAAGAGTTTCACGCCGCACGTGTACACCGCGGCCTTGCCAATCAGGGTATCTCGATGTTCGTACCGACGCTGCTGCAGTACGGTAGCGAGCAACAGAAGCAGGCTTATGTGCGACCGACGATTCTCGGTGAGATGGTCTGGTGCCAGGGCTACAGCGAGCCCGAGGCGGGCAGCGACCTCGCGAGCCTCAAGACTACGGCGCGGCTCGACGGCGACGATTACGTTATTAACGGCCAGAAGATCTGGACATCGACGGCCGCCGAAGCCGACATGATGTTTGCCCTGGTACGCACCGATCCCGATGCGGCCAAACATCAAGGCATCAGTTACATCACACTGAGCATGGACACGCCGGGGCTCGAGGTGCGGCCGCTCAAGACCATGATCGGATCGTCTTCGTTCAATGAGGTGTTTTTCGACGACGTACGTGTGCCGCGCAACAACCTCATCGGCGAGCCCGGGCAGGGTTGGGAGGTCGGCCGCGCAACGTTGATGCACGAGCGCAACATGCTCGGCAACACTACGCAGACCGAAACCATGCTGCAAAACTGTACCGATGTGCTCGCAGAAGCCGGCGTGCTCGGCGATCCGACCTATCGCGACCGCCTCATGAAACTGGATGCGCGCGTGAAAGCCATGAAGTACCACTCGCTGCGACTGCTGACCGACACCCTCAAGGGTCGTCACCCCGGCGCTGCCGTGATGATCACCAAGCTTAACGGATGTCAGCTCAACCACGACATCTCTGCGCTGGCTATCGACGCGATGGGTGAGCGGGGGTTGTTGACGCGTGGCTCCGAATTGGTGCGCGACCAGGGCGCGTGGCAGGCGCAGTATATGTTTACGCTCGGTTTGATTATCGGTGGCGGCACCGCGCAGATTCAAAAGAACATCATCAGCGAACGTGGGCTCGGGATGCCGCGTGAACCAAAGCCGGCGGCCTGAGGATTAGGCGATGGATTTCGGCCTCTCTGAAGAACAGGATCTCTTGCAGCAATCGCTGCGCGGCTATCTCGGCGAACGCGTCGGTCTGGCGGCTGTGCGCGCGGTGGTGGAAGGCGAGTCGGGACACAGCCGCGAGTTGATCGCCGGGTTGGCCGAGCAAGGCGTGACCGGAGTGATGGTCGCGCCGGAGTACGGGGGCTCGGGGCTTGGGTTGCTCGACGCCGCGGTCGTCGCCGAGGAACTCGGGCGCGCCGCAGCGCCGATTTCTTTTCACAGCGGCGCGGTGATGGCGCCGCTTGCGATCGCCGCGCTCGGAGGCGACGCGCAGAAATCGCGGTGGCTTGCAGCGGTCGCCGCGGGCAGCAGCGTTGTCTCCGTCGCTTTCGCTCCTGGCTTTTCTGCCGGTGGTGTGTGGGACGATAGTGTTGCCTATGTGCCCGACGCAACGTCGGCCGATGCATTCGTGCTGTTCGTGGGCACAGGCGCCGGGGCGGCGGCTTACCTGATCCCCGCCGACGAACCCGGGGTATCGGCGGCGCAGCTCCAAGCGGTTGACCTCACACGCCGCCTCGGCGTGCTGAGGTTTTCATCTTTCGAAGCCGAAGCAGCAATGCGGCTGGCGGGCGGCGACGCCGCACAAACCGCGTCGCGGGTGTTGCAGGCCGGCCGCGTCGCGCTGGCTGCAGACGCTCTCGGTGCGGCCGAACGCGGCTTGGAGGCTGCAGTCGAGTACGCGAAAACGCGTAAGCAGTTCGGGCGCGTGATCGCTTCGTTCCAAGCGGTCAAACATATGTGTGCCGAAACCTTCGCGGAGGTCGAGCCGCTGCGTGCGCTGCTCTGGTATGCGGCCTTCGCTTGGGACGAGCGGTACGAAGATGCGCACGCAACCGCGATGCTGCTCAAGGCCTATGCGGGCGAGGCGGCTACGCAAGCGACGACCACCTGCACGCAGGTATTCGGCGGCATGGGATTTACTTGGGAGTGCGACATGCACTTGTGGTTCAAGCGCGCCGGCTACGACCGCCAAGTGCTCGGTGGGCCGACGGCGTTGCGCGCGGAGGCTGCGGCTATACGACTTGTCGCCGCGCCGCACGCAACTCAGCGGCGGTAGCGGTCGACCACCGACGCAGCCATGCGCACATCGTCGCTCATGATGCCGTCGACTCCCATTTCGATAAGAGTCTCGATCTCACCCGGAACGTTGATCGTCCACACGTGAACCTCGATGCCGAGACGGTGGGCGTGATCTACGGTTTCCGGCGTTACGACTTTCACGCCCATGTACTCAGGCGGTACCTGCAGCGCGAAGCCCGGCGGCGTGTAGCCGTCGAAGTCAGCGCCCGAGCAGCGCATCACGAACTCCGCGGCTTCGCCGCCGGCAAATCCGGTTATGACGTTTGCGCTGACCTTGGCACGGATGCGTTGCATGAGTGAGTCCTCGGCCGCGGCAAGCAGTGTGTGGTCGAGCGCGCCGTAGTGTTCGAGAATGCGCATCACTTCATCTTCAATCCCCGGGCTGCTTTGCTTGATCTCTATGTTGAGTGGTACGCCCGGTAGCTGTTCGAGCAGATCTACGAGCTTCGGAATGCGGATACCGTTGCCGCGGTGCGGTGACCCGTCGCTGTCGTGAAAGTGGTAGCCCGCGTCAAGTTGCTCGAGTTCGGCCATGGTGTGGTTTCTGATCAGTCCGCTCCCGTCGGTGGTTCGCTCGAGCGTTGCGTCGTGAAAGACCACGATCCCGCCGTCGCTGGAGGCGTGGACGTCGAGTTCGAGGCGGTCGGCACCGGCGTCGATCCCGGCTCTGAAAGCTTCCAGGGTATTTTCCGGGAAATCGGCTGAACAGCCCCGGTGGGCGAACAGGCGTGGGCGTGGTCCGTCGCTATATTGCATTCCGCATAGTCCCTTGGGGCGCGAGTGGACCGCAGCCCCCGGGCTCGGCATAATCCCGGTTAATGAGCGAAGCAACTCCGAAATGCCCGCGCTGCAAATGGCACATCGCCACCAAGCGCACCTATGCGCACGTCGATGCCGTTGATTACATCTGTAACCGTTGCGTGTACGTGTGGCGAGACCCTAAGAAAAAGTAGCCGTGGCGTTCACTGAAATCCGCACCGGCGAGTGGATCGCGCGCGCGGTCAACATTTATAAAGACAATTTTATTCTACTCGTCGCGACGCACTTCGTTGCGGTGATGCTCAGCGTGGTCACGCTCGGGATACTGGCCGGGCCGATGATGGCCGGGCTCTTCTTGATCACGATTGCGCTGGTTGACGGCGACGAGCCGGTACCCCAGGTGGGCGATCTCTTTCACGGGTTCTCCTACATCGTGCAGCCCTTCTTGTTCGTCGTCGTGTGGTGGGGGCTTGTACTCGGCATCACCAGCGGTGTTATCGGTACGCTGCTCCAGCACTCTCCGTTCATTCAGTTCATCGCGAACTTCGTAGTGCTCGGGGCGCTGCAAACCTTGGGGTTCTTCGGTATACCGCTGATCGTGGGCGGTGGAATGGATGCGCTGTCTGCGCTTGGGCAGAGCGTGAACACCACCCGTCAACAGTTCGGTCAGTTCTTTCTACTCGCCATGGCCGCGAGTATTGTTTCGAGCCTCGGTGGAGTGTTCTTCATTCTCGGGGTGTTTTTGACGTTGCCGATCCACACCTGTGTGGTGTGCATCGCTTACCGGGAAGTCTTCGCAGACCTGAAGGCCACGGCTACCCTAAATACCACCAGAAGCTGAGGATCGCGGCGGCTCCACGGCCGGGCACGCGCGGCGTGCGTCGGTTCAAGCGCCGCCAGGCGTTCGCTCGGCCGCACGCTCGAGCGCTGTGCGCATCAGCCGCACACTGGTGCGTCCGGCCTCGATCGCCTCGGCGCCGCGGTCGTAATCGAGCAAGCGGATGTCGCCGACCCGCGGCATGAGCACGACATCGGGGGGATCGCCGGCCATGCGGCTGCGGGTGATGCGGTCTTGCATGATGTGCACGGATGCCGCGAGCACGTCGATGAAAGACGGAGAGTCGTCTTTGCGGCGACGGCTTTTCGAGATATCCGAGAAGCGCGCGACCAGTGCGTCCCACAGCTCACTCATTCTACGATCGTCGCGTGCGTTGTCCCCGTTGCCCCCGCCGCCGCCGTTGCTAAGGTTGCCGCTGTTGTCCGCGTCGCGCTCGGAGCGCTCGCCGGTGTCCCGCGCGCTGCTTACTTCGGCCTCGGCCGCTTCTGACGCGTCCGCGCTGCGCCGGCCTGAAGCGGCCGGGGCGCTTGCAGCCGCTCGCCTGCGTGGAGCCGCACGCCCGATTAGATCGGCGTTAAGGTTGACGGCGATCACGACTTCGGCGCCGAGAGCCCGGCACACCGATGCAGGAACCGGATTGACCAAGCCGCCGTCAACGAGCCTGCGGCCGTCGCCGGTTTCAAACGGCGTGAACAAGCCGGGGAACGAGATCGACGCGCGCACTGCTTCGGATAGAGATCCTTTTTGTAGCCAGACCTCGCGGCCGGTATCGAGTTCGGTCGCTACGGCTGCGAACGGCTTGCTCAGCGATTCGATCGCCACGTCGTCGATGTTGGCGTGAACCATCTCGACCAGACGGTCGCCGTTGAGGAAGCCGCCGCGATCGAACGAAATATCGAGCAGCCGGAACAGATCGCGCGCGCGTTGTCCGCGTACTTGTTCTTCCAGCGAGTCGAGGTTGCCGGTCAGATAGGAGGCGCCGACCAATGCTCCGACCGAGGAACCGCAGACGACGTCGGGGTGGATGCCGATAGCCTCCAACTCACGCAGGATTCCTATGTGCGACCAGCCGCGAGCCGATCCACTGCCGAGGGCGATACCAATGGTCGGTCGCGTCATGATGCTCCTTGCTATCGCTACGTGGGGGCCGGTTCAAATTGGTGCAGCGGCGCGGGTCGCAGCCCTCTATACTGGGTGGCCGGAGCTCCGTTTCCGTGGATCACGCCGGCACCGCACTATCCTCACCGCGTTTCGTTCTCGGCCGGCCCGGCGGCCGTATGCGCATTTTCGCCTACGAAAGCCTCGCGCTGGCACTGCCGGTGGCGCTCTTCGTCGCAAGCAAGTACGCAGCCGGCGCGGCGCTCGGTTGGGACTCCAGCCACTACGCGCAACTCGGCCTGGACGGTCTCAACCGCTTCGCCGTTAATTTCGCGCTGCTCTTCATCCTCGCGCAGATTCTGCGCAGGTTGGTTTACCTGCGCGACGGCGTAGCGGAGATGCCGCGAATCGGCCGTGAGATCTACGACGAATACCTTCGTCCGGATCGTGTTGCCGGCTTTCTGCTCGTCTACCTGCTGCTCCCGCATTTCATGGCGACCTTCAGCACCTTCAAGCAGGCAATACCGGAGTTCCAGCCCTTCGCATGGGACCGGGCGTTTTACGCTCTTGACCGGGTGCTGCACATGGGCGATGAGCCGTGGCACCGGCTGCAGCCCTTCCTAGGCAAACCGGCGATCACGCGGGCTTTTGATACCGCCTACGTGTGGTGGTTCCCGCTTCTGTTCGGCATGGCCATGTGGATGGCGTGGAGCGCAAACCGGCGGCTGCGTATGCAGTTCTTCCTGTCGTTCATGACGTTGTGGGTTTTTCTCGGGACGCTCTCGGCGGCGGTGTTCTCCTCGGCCGGGCCTTGTTACTACGCTCACGTCACTGGTGATCCGACGCCGTACGGCGCGCTCACGCAATACCTGCAAGACGTACACGGGCAGGGGCACGTGTGGTCGGTATTCTCTCAGCAAGGATTGTGGACGGCGCACCTCGATCATAGCCGTCCTCCACTCGGAGGCATCTCGGCGATGCCGAGTATGCATGTGGCTGCGGCAGTGCTGTTCGCGCTGACTGCCTACCGTGTAAGTGCATTGCTGGGATTCGTACTCTCCCAATACGCGATCGTGATCTTGTTCGGATCGGTGGTATTGGGTTGGCACTATGCCGTCGACGGCTACGTGAGTATCGCGGCGACGCTGCTTGTTTGGTTTGCGGTGTGCCGTATGACCGAGCGCTGGAAGTGGCTCGACGAGCCCTCAGGCGCTGATCGTCTTTAGCTGCTTGAAGCGTTCGAGAACCTCGAAGTCTTGTTCGAGGCCTGCTGGGTCTTCGCCGAGCTGTCGGATCGCGTTGCGTTCAACGTTACCGAGAAATTCCGCAGCGTCGCTCAGATAGCCCATCTTCAACGGATCCAGTTTCATCAAACGCGCGCAGGTCGCGTCAACCGCAACGAAGTCGTCGCCGAATACCAAGACAGCCGAATTCTTGGCGGTTCCTTGGATCGGCCCGTTGCCTTCCATGCCGACGATGCCGTCGACGATGGCGAAGCGGGCTCCTGAAATTGCACCGTTGATATCGACGATGCTTTGCTCCAGGCCCGCGTAGTGCAGCGGGTTCTTCGGCCAACCGTAAACCGAACCCGGCATGATGCCGAATAGGTTCTTCATCGAAAGCGTTGCGCCCGCCCAGTGATGGGTTTTCATCTTTGGCATCGATACCAACAAGTCGGCGTCGAGGATGGTCTCGGGCAGCTGCAGGGTGCCGAAATTAGTGAAATGCGTCGCCAGCTTCACCGCACGTGTGCGGTCGTGGTTGAGGTCGACGTAGGCAACATCGAAGTCGCGCAGGACGTTCCACAGGCCCGAAGCGGTAAGCATATACTCGTTGTCGCGGCGGTGACCGGGGCCCTCGGCTACGCTCACCGATGCGGCGCCGAGCGTGCGCATGGCTGAGACCGTTGCCGCAATCAGCAGCGGGTGTGTGTTGATTACCCCTTGCGGGTCGTACTCGACGAGGTTGGGTTTGAGGACGACGTTTTTGTCTTTGACCTCGAGCGCAAACAGCGCGAGCCCTTCAAGCACCTTGGCTTCCAGGCGCTCTCCATAGCGGTCGGCGGAAAGCACTGCCACTCTTGATTGTTTGGGCTTGCGATAGGCTTCGCCGGTCCAGCGGATTTGACGCTGCTCGGTTGTCTTGCGCGAACAAGCAAGCGTCGGAAGCGCCGCTGTAGCGACCACGCTCTTGAGAAAGTCTCTGCGTTTCATCGCCGGTCCCTAGGTTTTGTCTCTACGACGGTCGTCCATCGTCGGTGATCACCGAGCGCGAGTAGCGCGAGACCGCGTACCTTGTTGTCGCCGATAAAACCGGTGTGCTCGAAGCTGCCTGTCAGATGGGTTCGCGCAGCGCTGTCGTCGCGGTTGTACAGCGAGTGGCAGATTATGGTTAACGCCGCGACCAGTCCGGAGGTATTGTCGTCGGACGCGGCTTTGAGCGCGTGTAAGCTTTGAACGTTCGCGGTACTCGCGCGGTGGTCTTGCAGGGCGATCAGCGTAAGCGCGGTGATGTCGGGGTAAGGTGCCAGCTCTGCGCCCAACACTTTCTTGTTTCCAAAGTTCCAGCCGCCGCCGTAACACATGCGGTCGTAGAGCATGCGTTCGGCCTCTTCGAGGCGTGCGCCGACCGCGTCGGGAGCGTACCCGCCACGCTGCGCACGTTTGAGTGCGAGCACCGCGTACGCCGTCGGTTCGACCCAACTCCAGGTGCCCGCCACCCACGGCCATCCTTTGAGGTCGGGGTCGGCCTCGACGACGGAAAGTTCCGGGACCCACTTGTGTAAGAAGCGTTTGACCCACGGCGCGCCGTCGCCTTCTTGTGGTGTCAGCCATGCGGCTGCGCGCCTCAGCGAATCGTCGAGTGTCTGATCTGCGGTGCCGGCGAAGCCTGACAACGCGATGATCGCGACCGCGGTAGCGGCCGGGCTTGCGGCTTGTCCCTCGATCAGCGGCCAAGAACCGTCTGCGCCTTGGAGCGCGAACAGCCGCTCACGTGCACTAGCGATCGCGGCCGGGCTCTGGTCGCTGCTTGCCTCCAGCCCCGCCGCCAAACCCATCAATGCGAACGCGGTGGCCTCGACGTTGGTCGGCCGGTCGGCGTAGGTGCCCCAGCCGCCGTCGGGGTTTCGGTCTTTAAGCAGACTGTCGGTTATGTCGCGGATCATGCAGCGCCGCTCTCGCCGACTCACGGCGAGGGTGCCCTACATTATATAGAAGCTGGGAGGCTGCCGCCGTCGAATGGAAATATTTGTCGAGGGTCTGGCAATCGCTCCGACCTGCGAGCGAGCGTCAGCGCCGGCTACGGCCCCGTGGCTTTGAACTGCTTAGCGTCATTCTTGCTCGCTACCGCGAAAGGTACTTCCCAACAGGACACACTACCGTCGTCGACCACGAATTGCGCAGTTACGGTGGTCGTCAGCGGTAAACTAGGAGCACTGAAGTTTGCGCCGGTCGCCTTCACCTGAACACGGGTCCTACCCGCTGTACCGTCGCCCTTGAGCTTGACCTGCTGGATTCCATCGGGCGTCCCGCTGTTGTCCTTGAATCTGAAACCCGTGCTGCCAATCGCCTTCCAGCACGGCTTGCTTGCGCACGTTCCGCCCGGCAACACGGCAGCCTCGACCCGCGGCTGCGGGTTGGCCGAGTCGTCCCATATGCACAAGCGATAGTCGGCCGAACCGTTCACGGGATCGGAAAACTCTGTAATCTGAGTGGCATCGCCCCTCTTGTAGCTGAACTTGAGCCGACTCTTGCTTGGGTTGCTTGCCTTCAGCTTGATCTTCAGCTGCGACGCGCCGGCTGGGCTTCCCTTGCACCCAACAATTGGGACGTCGCCACAGAGACTAATCGGCAATGTCGTGGTTGTCGTGGTTGGCGGTATCGTCGTTGTCGTTGTTCCGGGAAGCGGCTCAGCCAAGCGCTGGTCTACCCAATCTACGATAGCCTGGTTGTAGTCGCCGCCGCCGTCGAGTTGATCCCCCGGCGGATCGGCCCGGGTGTAGGGGTACTTGGACGGCGAGTGAAGGTTGCAGGCCCCCGGGGTGGTGTTCCCCACATCGTTCACGCACACCTCCACACTGACCGAGCGCCCGGCACCACCCGGCGGGTCGGCCGCGATGGCATCCCGATAGGGGCCGTGCTCGTGCGCGCAGCCCGGCTCGGTGTAAGGATTGCCCAAATCGTCGGTGTAGTTCTGGACCGCCGAACCGCAACAAGCCGGATCTCCTGTATTCCACAGGTGGTAGATAGGAACGCTAATCAACCCGGTCGAGACGATATCTTCGGGATACAGTTCCGAGGATGCCAGGGGGCCGATCTTGGGCAGCAGAAGAGCCCTATCGTATGGAAAGGGCATGCAGAATAGATCGGCGTTATCGTTTATTCCACGCCCCATCACATGGGAATCCGACACGATGCCCGACAGGAGCACGCCTTCGCGCTCGAAAGAGTACGCAACGCCAAAGCTGCCGATCGACCCGGCTGAGGTTCCGTGCAGAAAGACGTGGGATGTAGCAACACGATTGTACGTGAAGGCAATGGCCGCCTTGGTGGCCAGCAGTCCATCGGCCGCACGGGTCTGGCCGTTCTCATCGGGGGAGTTGGGGTTGTTCAGATCCGGTATGCCCACACCGGAGTACACATCGTGATCGCAAAGCGAGGGCAGCAGGAAACGAAAACCGGCAGAATGGCCGAGCACCTTAGCCACCAAACCACCCTCTCCCATTAGGTTGGTCAGCTTGGTGATGCTCTCCTGGTTGTTCGCGCCAAGGAATTCGATGGGTACGTACTCCCCCAGCTCGTTGAAGGCCCCCACTCCACCTCCGTGCATGCGCACCCACAAGGGCCTCTCGGTGGTCAGAGGTAGCCCGTCGGAGTATACGATGAGGAAGGTCTGGTAGCCGCTGCGGCCACAGGTGTAGGCGCGGTTCTCGTAGTACTCGCCGGTGTAGCCCTGATCGCTCACCGTACTCACCAGGACAATCTGACTGGTCGAGTAAGGATCGTCGATGCTGTGCCCTCCCCATGGGTCCGGTACCGCCTCCGCGTCGCCGATGAGCACAAAAGTAGCGACACACATCGCCAGGAATAATCCAGACAAAACAGGAGTGCGCATTTTTCAACGGTAGCACACGGCCAGCGGATAGTAAGGATGCGCCATCGCGCATAGATTCACTGAGGATCTGTCCGGGCCATCCGCTGTGGGCCATCCCCCCGTCTGCGCCAAGTCTCGACGGCGTGATCGCTCCCGCCGTCTACTACAGCAGGCCGCGCACGGATGGTCTTGTCGGTGCCTCCCGCGCACGGGTTGGTGACAGTTAGGCGCGGTAGTCTCTCGACAGGGCCCACTTGCCTGTGCCCATAATTCAACTGCGCTGGTCGGCTATGCTGGGGCATCCAGGGGAACACTTGAAGCTTTATCTTAAAACGCTTGTCGCTATCGGTCTGTCCGTATCCGCCCTGGCTTTGGCCCCAACTCTAGTCAAGGCCCAGGCGCTCAGCCGCGACCAGCAGCTTTGCACGAGGGCCTTTGACAAGGACTTCGCCAAGACCGTTGGTGCCCACGCCAAGGTCGTCTCCTCTTGTATGAAGAACTTCGCTAAGGGGCGGCTGGTTGGCAGTGCCCAGGCCTGCCTCGGTAGCGACAGCCGTGGCAAGTTTAGCGCGGCCAAGCACAAGGCGGCGCGCGACTACGCCCAGCTGTGTAGCGGCACGGGTTCTGATGGTGGTGCGCTGCTTGCGCCCTATGGCGTGGGATTGCCTGGCCGGGCGGCTCTGGCGGCGAGCACTCTAGGTGCTGAGCTTGCCGCGCGGATGTTCGGTGCGGATCTAGACCTGGCCTTGGTCACCGGGGCCGCCGACAAAGCTACTTCGCGTTGCCAGCAGAGCGTGGCCAAGGATGCCGGCAAGTGCCGTAAGGCCAAGCTCAAGGCCTACCACCGCTGCAAGGCCAAGGGCTTGAAGGGTGGCTCGATCACTGGCGCCTCGGGCCTAGAGGCGTGTATTGGAGATGACGCCAAGGGCAAGGTCGCGCGGGCCTGCGGGGCAAACAGTCGCCTGGCCAAAGACGTTACCCAGAGATGCGCGGGCGTAAATCTCGTCCAGGCCTTTCCCGCCTGCACCACGCCCGACCTCTACACCTGCGTAGAACGCGAAGTCGAGTGCATGGCCTGCTTGGCCATTGATGAGGCCGACGACCTCAATCGCGATTGCGACCTGTTCGATGACGGACTCGCCAACGCCAGCTGCTCGCCGTTGGATCTTCCCGGCCGCGGCCCCTGGCCGATGACGCCGGTGAGCGTGTTCACGATGTCGAGCGTCTATCCCCAACACGCAGCCGGTGCGACTTACTTCTCGGGTAAGAAGAATCAGAATTTTACTGCGGCGCAAGACGTCTGGTTCGGAGGGTTTTTTGTGCCGGCGGGGACCACCGTGAAGCTCAGTGAGTATTCAAATACCTGCGACACGCTGCCCTGTATCAGTCTCCAGCCGCTCGGCGACGAGCCGCTCGATAGTGCCGATGCCGCGGCTTTTAACCAAGCGGTACTTGATAAGAGCGATGGTACCGTGAGCCGTCTGGATATCTCGCAGTACTTGGGCCAGCCGGGCGCCTCGACCAGGTGGGTGATGCGCTGGAGTGAGCTTTCCGACGAAGTACCGCCGGGCGCAGCCGAAGCGATTGCGTTGATGAGAGCGGCCAACTTGAAGCTGATGCCGACGATTTCCGCCGATCGTGTCGATCTGCGCCATCCGGATTTTCCTCTCAGCGCCGGAGGGCCCTGTATTCTCTATGATTTTACCGACACCTTCGATGAGCGCTTCGGTTACAGCAAGCTCTACTTCGACTGGGTTACCGGTTTGTTGAACCTTTATGGTGATGTGTTGGCGGTGCTCAACATAGAGAACGAAGTAGACCAAGACGGCAACACCTGGTGTGAACCGCTGGGCGTAAGAGACGGCTACGCCAAGATGGTGATAACCGCCAAGTATGCCGTGCGCCAGGCCGGCTCGTCGACGAGGATAACCGACAGCGGCATGATGGGTGTCAGCTGGGCGCGCATGGCCTTCGTCGACCTGATGGAGCAGCGCCAAGCCATCGTTCAAGCCGGCGGCACACCGCCGGCGGCTTTGGACGCTGAGATCCTCGAGCTCGGCTCGCAGTTCCAGACGACGATTCCGGTGACCGACACTGGCGATGTCGACTGGCCTGTCATCAATGCCGCGCTGACCGATATCGAGTCAATCTCCTATGTAACAAACGCTCGCGAAATAATTCGCCTGCTAAACTCCGAGGTCATTGATCCCGATCTAGGCGAGCCGGCGGTGGATGTATTCAACTTCCATCACCACAATGCCTCGGGGGCCGTGCCATCGATTGTCAACTATGTTCGCAAGGTCTTTGCCAAAGGCGGAGAGCCGTTGATCAACAACGAGATGGGGCTGGTCAGAAGAAGCGTCTTCCCCAAGACCCTGGCTGCCGGCAACACCGAGATTCTAAATAGAACCCAGTTCGTTCCGATAACGAGTCTGACTCTAAACGGCGAGGTAGAGCAGACCGGCGGCGTCACTGCCTTGGGTCGTTTCGGACCGATGACACGTCAGCGCGAGATCGCCACCGCGGAGTTGGCAAAGAAGCTCGTCATCCATTTCGGCAACGGAGTAAAGACGGCTACGTACTTCGGGTTCAACGGTGGATCCACCAACGACGCCTACACCCAAACGGCAACAGCGGGGGTAGATGGTGCGACCCAGGATCAGTACTTCCGTCTGGGCGACATGAACTACTCTTCTGTGCTTTCTAACGACCACCTGCCCGTGGCTTCCAACTTCCGTGCCCTGCTCAACCTAAAAGACCTGTTCGACTCGCCAGTGCTGTCGAGCACCCACGCTGTAGCCGGCCTGTTGGAGAGCTATGAGCTGACTCTCGTCGACAAGAGAGTTGTCGCGGGATGGGTGCCTTCATACCAGGCCAACATCGGCCAGAGCGTGCAACTGAACGTTGCCGCTGAGATCGCGGCTGGCTGCAGCTTCTACGATCTCGAGGGCTTCGACGTCGTCCCCGACGCTCAAAATGAGGTTACGATCGGCATGGCTCCGGCGTTCTACGTGTGCCCGCTTTAAGCGGGGTTGTCGTTAGTACATGAATCGAGTCGCTCGGCGTCTCAATGAGCGGCCGCGAAAGACATTGGGTCTGAACACACCAGCCGATACACTGCGCGATACGTTGCGATGACCGGTTTGACCTGCCCCCCACGCACACGCACCCGTTCCGGCCTATCGACCAAAGGATCGCGCGTCGCTCAGATCCACAAACCCCAGCTTCCGGTGCTGAGCACGTAGGCGGCCAGTAGTGCGTTGGTGGTGGCGTGCGCGAGCACAGCATCGCTGAGTTCGCCGCGTCTGCGGGCCGCAAGCCCGTAGACGATGCCGGCCAGCGTGCCGGCCAGGAGCCGCTGGTGCATTGCGCCGAACAGTAGCGAAGAAACCACAAGTCCGATCCATGTAATCCGGCGCAGTGGCAAGCTCTGAAAGTCGACGGAGCTGAGCCGACGGCTGAGGTAGCCGCGGAACGCGAGTTCTTCGGCCACCGGAACCGTGAGCGTCGTGCCCAGGACTCGGAAGGCCAGCCAGGCGAAGGCCAGGCCGGTGGGTAGCTCGCCGAGGGGCGCGGGCAGTGCCGTGGCTTGGGCCCCGACGGGTAACGGCTCGAGTGCCAGCCAGAGCGCGAACACCGCGACGCCGCCGGCGACGGCGTGCCAGGACCAAGTCCAACGGAGTTCGCGGTAGGCCCGACGAAACACCCATAGGCAGCCGACCACGGCGCAGAACCTGAGTGGATACAACAGATCGAAGTTGCTGGTCGATACGCTACCGGCAAGCAGTGCGGTGGCCATGATAGCGAGCAATGGAAGTAAGTAGGCTGCCGTGGGGTCGTCGCGCAGCGCGACGCGAACCTTGTGTTCGCGCGTCTCGACGCATGGCTCCTTCTTGTGGAAGAAGCTCGAACGATGGCAGGCCCACGCAAGCGAAAGCGCGATCGCCGAGAACAGCAGCGAGCCGACGTAAGAGTGAAAGCCGCCGCGCGCGATGGCGGGCGATAGCGAGCTTCCGACCACCACCAGAGCGGTTATTCTCGCGATGTTGGCGAGCCATACCGCCGCCGTTGCTACTGGGATCAGAAGCAGAGCGTGCGGGAAGCGCAGAGTGTCGCGGAACGTCCACAGGAAGACGCCGAGAAACACCCAGATCATCCCGATCCCTTGGTATCCCGAGCATTCAGGTGCGATGGTCACCCAGAAGCGTTCCGTTCCGACGACAAACCCAGCCGGCTTTATCAGCGCGTCGGCGGCGATCATCGAGAGCAATGCGTTTACGCCCGTCAGGGTGGCATCGCGGAGCGGCTCCCAAAGCGCTGCGGTAAGGGTTCCCGCGCCCCAGGCTGCCGCGCCGACGACAGCCGCCAACAAGAGCAGCTGGCCCGTGGCGCGCAGCACGATGGGAGTGATTGAAGCGGGTAGCGCAGCGGCGGCCAGGAATGCGGGAACCGCAAGGCCGGTGAGCGCCCACGCTACCACCATCGCTGCCGAGGCGGAGGCCGATCCTTCGAAGATCGCACGAGTGAGCAGTGCGAACGCGACGAGTGCGGCAAAGTTGCCCACCAGCAACGGCCAGGTAGATCGAAACTGATGGGGAGTGCCCGATGCCCTGCGCAACTCGGTAAGCAGGCGTTGCCCGCCGATCAGGGCGGCGGCCGTTGCCGTTGCGATGACCAGCTGCGGGACAACGCCGGCGTAGGCGAGCAGACCGTTCCACCACGGCCCCCCGACTTGGCTGATTAGGGTGGCATCGAAACGGATGCCGAGAACGATCCCCTCGAGCACAAGCAGGGAGCCGAGTAGGCAACAGCGCACCGTAGCGGATCTGCAGTGTGCTGTGCGTTGCAAGGGCCCGCCGGGCGGCACGCGTGATAAGGGGATAGATCGCCGATCAGCGAGCGCGGCGCCGATCACGAAGGATGGTCAAGCCGCCGACAACCAACCCGATGGCGAGTACCGCCGTGCTCGGATCGATTTCGGGAACGCTGTTGCCGCCGTCGTTGTGGCTTGTGTCCTCGTAGCCGCGGCTGTTGCTATCGCACCAAAAGAAACACCACCAGTTATCCGCATCGGCTGCGGCGGTGCTCGGCGTTGCGGTTAGCAAGAGCAGGGCGGTCGCCAGCATGATCGGGAACTGTAGAAGGGGCCGTAGTCTTTTCTTCATGTTAAATCTCTGTGCCTGGCGCTCGATAGCACCAAACCTAATCGGGTTTGGATTCTACTCTCCACCGGTAGTGTGTGGCCGCATTGAGGGATCTGTCAACCACTCCGCCGGACCCGTGACTGTGTGGCGCAGTCCCGCAAAACCCTTAGTTTACCGGAACAGTCGGCTCGGTTCCCAAGACTGCGGAGGATCGCGGCGAGAGAAAATTTACCTGTCGCACATCCAATCGCAGAGCGTCTTCCGTGTAGTTGTTTATACGCCCGATCCGCGTGTCACGTCGCGTGGCCCACCGCGCTCACGGCGGCGGAAAGGTCGTGAGTATGTCACTGACCGGTTGGTTCACATCCGCAGCGACCGCAGCGGCGTTACCCAACACGGCACAGGCATTGCGAGATGGGAATGCCAAGCTTGCAGAAGCTCGCTGCATGACGATCCGAATCTCACAAGAACGTTTGCGCTGATTTCGATTCATGTACCAACACCCGCTGTTTCCAAGCATCACTTCCGACAGAGCCCATCGATCACCAGATAGGTGTCCGCTTTAAGGTAATGCGTTTCAGTAACGTGCAACTGTGGCGATTGCTCTATGTGTGACAAGGTGTCGCGGTCAAAACGTGCGCCGTAGACCATCTGCACAAACGGCGCGAAGAATCGCTGTCGTCGTCGCAGTGCGGGATCCTTTGAATAGACCATTTCGAGAAGGCGAAATCGCCCACCCGGTTTCAGTACCCGTGCAAACTGCTCTATTGCCGCGGGCTGCAGATGATCCGGCATGACGCAGCACAGAAAGGTCGAGACCAACCAGTCGAAGTGACTCGTAGGAACAGATGCCATTACCGTAGCGTCTTCGTGAACGGGATGAAACGTGCAGACCGCCGATCTGCTCCGTCGCGTGGCTCTTTTCAGCATACCCTTGCTCAGGTCAATGCCGGTGACTTCTGCATCAGGATGGTAATGGGGGAGATTGCGTCCCGTGCCCACACCGACTTCGATTACCGCCCCTCTTACATCGCTCAGTAATCGCGGTCGCCACTCTCTGTATTGTCTCTCCCACGGATAGTCGAGAACGTCGTACAGTCTGGAAGTGATCCTGTATTTTGCCTCGAGGCTGCGGTTCTCCTCGTTAACTATCGACATAGATCGTGACTCTTTTCCTACAAGGCGTCGATGGGGTTTTGCGCGCCACGACTGCCGCGCTTGAGCACGTGTGTGTAGACCATCGTTGTTTGTACATCCTTAGTGGCCGAGGAGTTCCTGAACCGTGCGGATATCGTATCCCGCCTCCTGTCCTTCCTCAAAACCTCATCCACTGACAATTGAGCCGCGAGTCCGTCGTAGCGATGGTGCAGTAGGGCTTCGCCGATCGCTTCTCGAGTTGGTTGCTCTCGATCTCAAGGTTCCCGGCCACACGACGCTGTCTACATGGTGCGTCGCTCCGATTCGCTGCTACGTGAAGTTCAGCGGATAGCGTCGCTGGCGACGGGCTTTGTTTACCTGGCGCACTCGGCTAGGTTCGCCGCATCAAACACCGGACAACACGCACTGGGGAGGGTTTCATGCGGAAATCCATCGCCGCCGCCTGCGCCGCGGCTCTGTTCATCACCGCTCATGCCGACGCCCACGATGACGTCACCCATCGCTTCGACTCCGTAGACCAGGGCACTGCCTACGTGACCAGGCTACGTAGTTCCGGCGCCAGTGCCGGTTCGCTGGAACTCGACGTCGAGATCTTCGGCCGCGGGATGCGCCTGCTTATCGAGCCGGTCAACGTATACGCCCCCGGTGCTCGCGTCGTGCGGGTCGGGGAGGATGGAGAGAGCGCCGACCCGGTTCGCGCCGCTACCTACCGTGGCAGCGTCGCGAATGAGACCGGATCGCTGGTCGCTGTAAGTTTCGACGGCACGCACTTGGAGGGCTTGGTGCTCAGCGGGAGCGATGTGTTCTTCTTGTCGCCGGTCGGCTCAGGAACTCATAGCGCATTGCGTGCCGATGCTGGCGCGCTCGGGTTCTCGTCGGCACCGAGGAGCGCTCGGGCGACGGGGCCGAGCCGTTTGCTTGAGGTAGCCGCCGTCGGTGACTTCGAGTTCTTCCAACTACACGGGGTCGGCTCGAACGCCGAGATCGCAACGGTAATGAATCAGGTTGATGCTGTCTACATTGATCAGTTAGACACGACGGTCAGCGTGATCGCGTCAATGGTCTTCGACACCGCCGCCGATCCGTTCTCAGTTTTCAACACAGGCAACCTCTTCAACGACTTTCGCAGTACGGCCACAGAATTCGGCGACTGGCGTGCCACGCAGGGCGGTGACATCGCAGGATCGGACATCGCCCACCTGTTCTCTGATAAGTTCGGCATCAATGCGGGGTTCGCGTTCATCAACACACTTTGCAGTACCTCGCGCGGCGTGGGCGTCTCGACCACCAACTTCCAAAGCCTGCACGCATTGATAATCAATCACGAGATCGGCCACAACTTCGGTGCTCCACACGACGGCGAAGCGGGCACGTGTTCGGCGACGCCTCAAAACCAGTTCATCATGTCGCCGGCCGCCACCGGTCTGACGTTCTCACCGTGCAGTCTCGGCATCATGACCCCAGCCCGTGACCAGGCTCCGTGTATCGGTGCCTTCGTACCGACCACCACCACGACGCTGCCGCCCCAGGTCTGCGGCGATGCCACCGGCGATGGGTCCCTCGCAGCAACAGACGCCCTGCTGACCCTACAAACCGGCGTCGGAGCCGGGAGCTGTGAGCTCTGTGTCTGCGACGTCAACCTCTCGGGTGGTGTCAACGCGACCGACGCGTTGCTCGTACTACAAGGTAGTGTGGGCCAGCAGGTGGGTTTGATGTGCATCCAGTGCTGACCCGTATCGGCGGCGCAAATACCACCGACACCGCGTCATCGGCGAGCAACTCTCATCCCGGGCGCGGCACGTCCGTAGCACCCCCAAAGCTCGTGCAACCTCCGTCAACTCGGGGCCGGTCGGAGTCGGCTTATTTGCAGGCACGACACAACATAACCCGATCCAGTTTCGAGGAGGCTGAACGGGCGCCGAGACTTTACTCAGTTCTGCGGTAGGTCAAGGGTTGAGCGGCGGACGAGGTGTTGACGAGGCACAGCGGTCGGTCTCAACCTATCAGTGAGGTCCGTTTATGACACTGCGTCAGTCCCTTCAAAAAGCGATACGTCCGAGCACGACCCAGAGCACTGTTGCCCTGTGGGCGAAGTCACTGCTCAACGCAACGGTCTTTTTCACGATCTTCATGGTCGCGTTGCCTTGGCTTGCCGACCGGATCGCACCGGCGGCGATCCCCTTGCCGATGGTCGTGCGCACCTGGCTGGCCGGAGTGTTCGCGGTCGTCGGAGTGACCGTTTGGCTCGCGTGTCTTGACGTGTTCAGCCGCAAGGGCCGTGGCACCCCACTGCCGGCAGACGCTCCCAGGCTGCTGGTTACGAGCGGGCCGTTCGCGTTGATAAGAAACCCTATTATCGCCGCCGAAGTCTTGATCATCTGGGCGGTGGCGCTGTACACGGCTGGCCTAGGCATTGTCGTGTACGCACTTTTGGTGACTGTGGCCGCCCATCTAGTCGTCGTGCACGTCGAAGAGCCCGAGTTGCGTCGACGTTTCGGCGCGAGCTACGAAGAGTATTGCCGGGCGGTGCCGAGGTGGCTGCCGAGGCTTGTCGGCAGGCGAACCGGTAGCTGAACGGGCGGGCCGGCGCGCCGGGCCTTCTTTGGGGCCGGAGTTACGGGTTTTTTAATGAAGTACACCGATGATTTGAACAGGTTCCTCGCGGAGTACGAGCGCTACAAAACAGACGCGCTTGAACCCACCCATGCCGACCTCAAGAAACTCTTGAGCGAATGGGAAACTGCGGGATTCTGGGCGAAGTACACAACCGGCAGCGGCGTAGCGACACCGTCGCCGGTTCGAATGATTCTGACTCGAATTAAGGCTCCTGAGAAAGTAGTCGACAAGATATTTCGCAAGCCTGATTTGTTCCCCGACGGCCTCTCGGCTCGAAGCCTTCAGCGCATGCACGATGCGATCGGGGTGAGGATTGTCGTCTACTTCACATCGCAACTGCCGCTCATAGACAGAGCGTTACGTGACTCGAGTTTTCTGCAAATTTCCGACGAGCGTAGGCCCGAAGCCTACTTGAGCACGGAAACGCTGGTGCGGGTCGGACTCGGGCACCTCGAACAGAAACACAAGGAAAGCGGCTACTCCTCCATTCACTATGCGTTGCGTCTCACGGAGCCCTCTGCCGACGGAGGCCGCGGAGTGCATTTCGAATTGCAGGTAAAAACCTCGGCGCAGGAACTTTGGAGCGAGCTGGAGCATGTCCTTTGCTACAAGCCGCAAACCCGAACAAGCTTCTCCGCGAAGCGCCGATTGCAAATTATGAGCAAGCAAGTCGGCGTCATCGACGAGCACTTCGACTTGCTGTACGAGGAGCTGATCCATAGTCAGGAAATCGCGACCTACCAGGACCTAGATACTCTGACTTTTGAAAACCTACCGAAGGTGATGATCGAGATAGGAATCCAATGCGCGCTGACCGAACTCAACCCCATCCTGAGGATACTGTTCAGCAGAGGCGTAACGACGATAGGCGACTTGCTGAAGATCGCGACCCCGCAACGACTGGCGACCATTCGCAATACCTATGTAGCTACGATCGGGCATGCTCCGGACAATCTGGAGCTTGTTGCCGCGCTCGCTATCCTCAAAGGGGCACAAACGAAAGCTATCGAAATCGAGCGGATCAAAGCTCAAATCGACTATCGTCGCTCGCGCTGACGGGAGACGGCGAGCGGGTGTCTCGTTCTATTCGTGAACCGTGGCCTGTACGCTGCCGGGCACGATGATCGATCCATACAGCAACGCCACCCAGACCCGCTGGGACCGCGGCGATTCCAAGGTGCAACTCAACGTCCCGGACAACACTCGGCCGATGGGGTTTTGCGTGAGATCTGGACGCTCTACCCCGGAGCCTGAAAGCCCTCGGGCGCAGCCTCATGGCAGCGCCAGGCGTTCGTCGAACCAAGCCAGAAGCGCGTCGTTCTCGTCGCGCGCGTAGGTATGCGAGAGGTCTTGGATCTCGCGATAGGTGATGTCGGCGCCGGCCTTTTGCAGCGCCTCGTGCGCCATGCGCGCGGTTTGTACCGGGAACATCCAGTCTTGTGCTCCGTGTACGAGATAGATGCGCTTCGCTTTGGCACGCTCGAGGTTGCCGTTGTCTGAGTTCGCGGGATGCATGACGCCTGAGAACGGCGCGATAGCGGCGTACGGCGCGCCTTCTTGCAGTCCGTGCATCAAAGCGTAGGTGGCACCGTCGGAGAGCCCGGTTAAGAGAATGGCTTTTTCATCGACCTGCCAATGCTCGCGAACGTATTCGAGTGCGGCATAGATCGCCGGGGTATCGACGTCGGGACCCATCAGCGCCCAGGTTGAATCGACAGAGGTCGGAGCGAGCAGCAAAAATTGCCTGCCGCGCGCCTCGCGAAGCCACTGCCAAATGTATTCACGGCCGTGCCCCATGCCGCCGTGCAAGGCGACGACCAGCGGCCGGGCTTCTTTACCGTCGTAGCTTTCGGGCACGTAGAGGCTGAAGCCACCGCGGGCACGCGGCTCGTCGTCGCTCGAGGTGTGGAACAGGCCGGTCTGAACTCCTTGGCTCGGCTCGGGGTCGAGTGCGGCTAAATCGTTTTCGAAGGCAGCCTCTACGAAGAAGCGGCTTATCGGCGGCAACTGGTGAACGCTGTACAGAGTCTCGAGTGCATCGGCGGTGCGGCGAATGCTGCTGATCAGTTTTGCGATCGCCTGGTCGGGCGGCGAGGGTTCAACGAACTGAGACAGCGCCTTGGCGGCCAACTCAGCCGCTTGGCCGATACGCACATGCAGCGACTCAAGCTCGTCGGGTGGGATGACTTTGGAGAACGCCTCGCGTGCGGCGAGCAGCCGCTCGGCGACCGGTCGCACGGTATTTCTCAACTCTTCGATCGCAGGCGGATGCAGGCGCCGTTGCACCTGTTCCATTGCACCGAGCCCGGTCAGCATCGCGCTGCCGATCTTGGAGAGGTGCTCAGAGTACTCGTCTACCTTGGGGTCCACTGCGTGGTTCCTTTCGCGCGCTCGCGCTCGTTTGTCTAGCGGCGTGACTGCGGTGACTTCGTCGGTGTCGTCCGCCGTTGCTGCGGCTGCACAAGTTGAATACCCGTCAGCGCCGTAAACCTCGCCCGCGCCGCTGCTCCTTCTAGGCTGTTGGCCGGTGCCGCCGCTTTGTAGTGAGCGGCGGCTGTCCGCCGGTCGCCGCCGGCCTCGGCAATCTGACCGAGCGCCAGATGAGCCGGTGCGGTTTCGAAGAGTTTTAAGCTCAGTTCCAAGTCGGGCTTGGCTGCTGCTGCATCGCCCATTTCCTTGCGCAGCAGTCCGCGAAAAAGTGGGTACTGATAGAACCGGTCGTTCAGCCTTACCGCCCGGTCGTAGTCGCGCATGGCGGCATCGCGCTGCCCCTTGAGCTCCTTGGCCTTGCCGCGCAGCGCGTAGAAGTCGGCTTCGCGCGACTCGATGCCGATCGCCTTATCCGCTGCGGCGATCGCGGCGTCATAGTCTTTTGCCCCCATCGCTTTTTCGCCTTCGGCGAGCGCGTCGTAGGCCGGCTTGGCTCGAAATATCGTCGCCAGTTTGCGCTTGTAAGTCTGCGGACGGATCGCACCACCTGCGGCAAATTGCAGGGCCGTGCGTCGGTTGGCCGCGACCCGTTGCTGCGAAGGAGGATGCGATGCGAACAACCCTTGCATCCAGTCGGTTTGCTTGCCTTTCTCTTTGCTCAGGCGAACGAATGTCTCTTGCAAGCCGATGGCGGCGCGTGGGTCGTAGCCGGCCGCGGCCATGTACTTCATACCGTAGAAGTCCGATTCGCTTTCTGCGCTGCGGCTGTACCTCGCGGTTGCCAGCTGGGCCCCGAGCATCGCCGCTCCCACTGCTTGCGAGGCGTAATCCTTTCCGCTCGAGGCTACGCCGACCGCGACCACGCCCACCTGTGTCAAGATGCCGCGTTCGTACTGCTGGGCACCGTGGCGTGCGGCTGCATGGACAATCTCGTGTCCGATCACCGCGGCCAGCTCGGCCTCGCTGTCGAGTTCGGTAAGCAGACCGCGGTTAACGGCGATCTTGCCGCCCGGCATCGCCCACGCATTGGGCACCGAGTTGTTGAGGACAACAAAATCGTAGGGCAGGTTGGGGCGATCGCTCTGCTTGGCCAGTCGCTCTCCAATTTCTTTGACGTAAGTGGTTACTCCGGGGTCGACAACGTAGGGCCCGTTCTGCGATTGCTGCGCCGGGGCGTAGCTGTTTGCCCCCAAGGCGATCTCCGAGCGCTCTGATACAAACTGCAGTTCACGTCGCCCGGTTACCGGGTTGACCGCGCAGCCCGTCGCGAACACGCTAAGGGCCGCGACGCCAACAATACGTTTTACCGTCTGCCGGCTAAGCAAATTCATGAGTGAAACTCGTAGCAGTGATGCCGTTTTGTTCTCTGGGATCCTGGCTGTCAGTGCTTCCATCTTCTCGTTCTTGATCTGGCTCATTTACTTTAAAGAATCATCGGCCGATGTCGTCGGCTCTTACCGGTCGCTGCCTGCGTTCAACGCGATGTTCAACGCGCTCAGCGGCGGGTGTCTAGTCGCGGGTTACCGCGCGATCCGCCGCGGTGACCGCAAGGTTCACAAGCGGTTCATGCTCGCCGCGCTCACGTTCTCGCTGCTCTTCTTCGTTGGTTACGTCGTTTATCACAACGTCCACGGCGACACGAAGTTCACCGGGGCGGGCTTTATCCGCCCGGTTTACTTCACGATTCTGATATCTCACATCGTGCTGACGATGTTCTGCCTGCCGGCAATTTTGGCTACCGTCGCCTTCGCGGCAACCGCTCGTTTCGACCGTCACAAGAAAATCGCCCGTTACACCTTGCCGATATGGTTGTACGTGTCGGTCTCGGGCGTCGCGATATTCTTGATGCTCAACTTTTTCGGCTGAAACCTCTTCTACGGCTGAAACCTCGCGACAATTTACCTAGCCTCCGCCGGGCACCGGATTCCGGCCGTGCTTAGCGGCCCTTCCAGTTCGGTTTGCGCTTCTCTGCGAAGGCACGCGGACCCTCGCGGAAGTCTTGCGAGCCGAAAAGCTCGCCGAGTTCCTTTACGTTCATGTTGAGCGACTGCTCGAGCGGGCGGCCGAGGCTGCCCATCGCGACGGTTTTGGTCGCGCGGATCGAGAGCGGTGCGCATTCACAGATCTCATCGGCCCAGGCATTGGCGCGCGCGAGCAGAGCGCCCGGGGCGGTTACCTCTTGCACGATCCCGAGCCGGTAAGCCTCGGCGGCGTCGATGTGCCGCGCGGTTAACATCATCGCCATCGCGTTCTTCAGGCCGATCTGGCTCGGCAGTCGTTGCATGCCGCCGAAGAGTGCGGCCATGCCGACTTTCGGTTCAGGCAGCGCGAAGCGCGCGGTGTCGCCGGCGATGATGATGTCGGTGGCGAGCGCGATCTCGAAGCCGCCGCCCATCGCCACGCCGTTGACTGCGGAAATGATCGGCTTACTGCAATCAAAGCGGCTGGTAAGTCCGGCAAAACCGCTCGGCGGTATCGTCATGTCGCCGCCGCCGGCGGTGTGCTTGAGGTCGTTTCCTGCACAAAACGCGCGTTCGCCCGCGCCGGTGACGATCCCGACCCAAAGTTCGGGGTCGTCGGCGAAACGGTCCCACGCATCGGCCATCTCCATGTGCGCGGGCGAATGTAGGGCGTTCATTCGCTCGGGACGATTCATCGTCATGGTGAAAACGTGGTCGCGGGTTTCAGTCTTGATGAATTCGTATGCGGGGTCGCTCATGCGCGGGCTCCTTCGGCGAACTTTTCGGTGAGCTTGCGACTCTGCCGCACAGCCGGTGCTCATGCCAGCAGTTGCTCATGCCGGCAGTTGCTAATGACGACAGTGTTGCGTGGCTGCGCGTCGACGCATACCCTGGCGCGAAGGAGAATCACGCAATGACTACACCTCTGTACGCTCTACTCGGGTTTGTCTTTTGGACGATTATTTTGTTGTTCGCGATTGCCGGAGCGCGCGTTGGTATGGTGATGCGCGGTGAGGTTAAACCGACCGGCTTTCCGGCCGGGGTCCCGCACGGCGGTGACGCCTACTGGCGCCTTAACCGCGCGCACCTCAATTGCGTTGAGAACCTACCGATCTTTGCCGCGGTGGTGCTGACCGCGGTGGTCATCGGTTTGGATAGTTCAACCTTCGACAATTTTGCGCGGGTTTTCATCGGGGCGCGCATCGCGCAGTCGCTGACCCATATCTCATCGGGTTCAGCGACGGCGATTAACGTTCGCTTCGGTTTCTATCTAGTGCAGCTCGTCTGCGTGATTTGGATCGCGCTGATGTGCGTATTCTGAGCGCCGGCTGTCCGGCGCGGGCCGGCTCAGAGCGAGAACGGCGGCAGCTGCAAGTACAACGCGATCAGCGCGGGGCCGCCGAGCATATAGACGAAGGAGCCTAAGGCGAGAAACGGCCCGAAGGGGATTTCCATGCCGAAGCCCTGGCGCTTGGAGATGACCATCGCAAGGCCGATCACGCTGCCCGCCAGCGAGCCGATCATCAGTGTGAACAAGACTGCTTCCCAGCCCTGAAAACCGCCGATCATTGCCAGCAGCTTTACGTCGCCGAGCCCCATGCCTTCGTGGTGGCGCAGGGCTTGGTAGGCCCACGCGACGGCCCAGAGCAATCCGCCCCCTACGGCAATGCCGATCAGCGATTGCCATACGCTGATGTGCCCGACCACGTAGGCCATCGCCGGCGCGATCAAGATGGAGGGCAGGGTGATCTTGTCGGGGATGATGTAGTAGTCGATGTCTATGAAAGTGACGACGATCAGGGCGGCGGCGAGCAGAAAATACAGCACGAGTTCGAGCGGCGGCAGACCCGTGCGCACCAGCAACAACGCCGCCAACGCGGTCAACGCCTCGACCAGCGGATAGCGCGCCGAAATCTCTTTTCGGCAGCTGCGGCAGCGGCCGCGCAACGCGATGTAGCTGAGCAGGGGGATGTTGTCGTACCAGCGTATTTCTGTATCGCAGGCCCTGCAGTGAGAGGACGGAAGAACGATGGATTCAGCGTGGGGGAGCCGAACGATGCAGACATTCAAGAAGCTGCCCACGCTGAGTCCGAAAAGGATTGCGAAGAAGTCGATCATGGTGCGTGACTGATCCGTAGATTGTGCGTTTCATCGCACTTGACCGCAACTTTTGCCGGCGCGGTTGGGCGGGTGCCGATGATCTGCGCCGGGCGCCGCCGGGTTGCACGGCGCTAGCCCCCGGTCTCGGTCTTGGTCAGCGGCGGCCGCGCGGCGCTGTTCCAGGCAAAACGGTGGCGGCCGCCGGGATGGCTGGCAGCCGCTGAGAAAGCTGCGAGATCGGCGCTTTGGATGCGGATATCGACGCCGTCGGAGCTGGTAAACCCGGTCAGCTCATCGATCTGTGCGGCGTAGTGCTCGTTTGCAACCCGGTAAAGCTCCTGGGCGGCCGCGAGGTTGCGTAGGTCTTGCTGGGAGCGCGAGTCGTAGGCCACCGCGCGGAAATCGGCGAATCGTGGGATCGCAACCGCCGCCATGATCGCGATGATGGTGATCGCCGCGAGTATCTCCATGAGGGTGAAGCCGCCCTCGGTGCTGCCGTGGCGCGCGCGCCCGTGTGTGTTTGTCCGCTGATTTTGCATCGTCAGTTACCCCGCTGCGAGAATCGCCGATGAGCCGAGAATCGGTTGATAAAGGCCGAGTGCACCGAAACCGACGGCCACAGCCATGGCGATGACGGCGGCCGGTTCGGCGGCTTTGCTGAGCGCCGAGAGTGTTTCTTGGTATTCGCCTTGGGCGATCATCGACATGCGCCGTAGCGTTTCCGCGTAACCGCCGCCGGCTTCGGCTGCGCGCAATAGCCCGGCGTCGATACCGGTTGGGTCGATAGCGGCGCTTGCCAGCGCAGCGGCGGGTCGCACTCCCTTGAGAACCCGCTCTTGTACACGCACGAAGCGTGCACGCAGCGCGCGGTTCTCGATCGTTGCTGCGACCAGACCCAACGCTTCGGCCATGTCGGTTCCCGCCTCCAAAACGGCAGCCAATACCCGATAGGCGCTTGAACGGGTGCCCGCACGAACCAGCCCGCCAAGGATCGGCACCGCCAGCAGCAAGGCGTCGGTGTGTTCGCGTGCTCTTGCGTTGCTGCGCCGTGCGGTCGCCGTTGCCGCCGCGGCGACGCACAGCAGTATCAACGCCGCAGGTCCGTAAGTGACGACTGTTCGTCCGAACGCGATCAAGCCGGTGGTCGTCAGTGGCAGCGCGGTGCCGCTGTTTTCATACATAGACGTCGTCGCGGGCAGCACAAAGACCGAGATCACGCACAGCACGGCAAGCGCGGTGGTCATGAGGAAACAGGGATAAGCGAGCGCTGAGACCAGCCGTTTACGCTCACAGACGGATCGCTGCATTTGCTCGTCGAGCACCTCGAGCGCCTTGGCCAGAGACCCGCAGCGCTCACCCGCACTGATGATTGCCAACTCATGGGCTGCCAATACCGGGCAACAGCGGCTAAGCGCGCGCTCGAGCGATAATCCGCGCCTTACGAGTTGGGACACCCGCGCGAGAACCCGCGCCGAGGGGCCCCCGCAGTCGGCGCCAATCTGTAGCGCTTCAGAGGTACTCAGGCCGGCGCGGCAGAGATATGCGAGGCGACCTATCGCCTCGCTCGCGCTGCGGCGGTCGCGCCTGGAGGGCCGTCTCATTCGCGAACGCGCGCTCATGCCGAGCTCTCAGGAAGCGGACACACCGAGACGACATCGGCGATGTCGGCGTCCAAGCGTGCGGCTGCGGCCAGACCCGAGGCGATCAGAGTCGGCGAGGCGGCCGCGCTTGGCGTAGCTGGAGACCAAAGCTCAAACACCGCGAGCCGACCGGCCGAGCCACGTCCGCCGCAGGCACTACAGCCGCCCGAGCGCGCGAGGCGCTCGGGTGGGCGCAGACCGCAGGCTGTAAACAGTTTTCGTTCCGCGCCGCTCGGCTCACGTCGGCTCTTGCATTGCTCGCAAAGCCGACGCAGCAGCCGCTGCGCGATCACCAAAGAAACCGTTGCTGCGACTAGGTGTGAGGGCACACCCATGTCGATCAGCCGCGTCACTGCTTGGCGCGCATCGGAGGTGTGTAGGGTACTCAAAACCAGGTGACCGGTTAGAGCCGCGCGGCACGCAATGCGCGCACTTTCGGTGTCGCGCATCTCGCCGACCAGTATTACGTCGGGATCCTGGCGCAGCAGTGCGCGCAGTATCGTCGCGAAGTCGCGACCGACGTCGTCGTCTACAGATATGCGGGTTACGCCGGGTACGTCGGATTCGACCGGATCCTCTACGGTGACGACCGAACGCTCAGGGCGAGTGAGGTGTGCGAGGGATGCAAACAGCGTGGTGCTCTTACCCGCACCGGTCGGGCCGGTCGCAAGCACCAGCCCGTTGGCAGCGCCGAGTGCAGCGCTGAGTACGCCAAGTTGCGGCGCGGACATGCCGAGCCGTTCGAGTGCGAGGGGGGCGTGGTCTTTTCGCAGTAGGCGCAGAACTATCTTCTCGCCGCCGACTGCGGGTAAAAACGATGCGCGGACCTCACAGGTGCGGCCACCGATGGTGGTCGCCGAGAACGCTCCGTCTTGCGGCAGGTGCTTGGCGGCCAGGTCTGCTCCGGCCATCAAGCGGATGCGTGTCAGCATCGGCGCCACCAGCGAGAGCGGAGGCGAGGGCAGCGCGTGCAGGTGTCCGTCGATGCGCACGCGAATCGATAGCCCGGCATTTGTCGACTCGAGGTGCAGGTCGGATGCGCCGGCTTCGAGCGCCTGGGCAAGTGTGCGTTCTACCATCCGTACCGCGGGCGCGGTTGCTTCGGCTGCCACGCCGAGCGCGGTTCTCGCAGAGTTCCGGCCGGCTGCGGGTGTTGCCGTAATCACGGCTCGGAGGCTAAGGCCGCGTCGGCTGTTGCGTCAATGCCGGAGCTGTAATGAGTGCAGGAGATGCGCCTGGCTATGCGCCTTGCTGTGCGCCGGCGAGCCGGGCGCAACAATCGCGCTCGAACGTGAATCGCGGCCTAAACGCCGTCGAGTTTTTGACGTTTTCGCAGCGGCGACCGCGTATGCTCAATACGGGTATAAGCCCGCGTAATTGACGGGGAGACGGAGTTTCATGAGGGAATTTATTAGACGGATTCTCGGATCCGAAAAGCTTGCAGTCAAGGTAGCGTGTTCGCAGCAAGAAGCGGTAAAGCGGCTGAAGGTTAACATCGAGACCAATATGCGGAAAGCGACAACCGGACGTCCTTCTTTCGGGCGCGTATCATCGGTGCGCGTTACATTCGCGATGTACCGGCCGTCACTACCGAGCGCCTTCCGTTGGTATTTTGACGGGACGATCAAACCTGTGGAGGGTGTTTTACTCTTAGAGGGTGAGCTCGCGCTTTCGCGGTTCTCGAAATGGTTTTTCGGCGTTTGGCTCGTGTTTACGGTTCTGGTCGGGGCTCTCTCGGCAGCAGAGGCGCTCGCGGGCGGGTTCTCTAGTGCAAGTTTGGGGATGACCGGCACCGGCATCCACGCCCAAGCCTTCTTTGTGATGCTCGCGTTCGGCGGCGCCGCACTGATCGTTCCCGGCCTGCTCCGAGTTCCGAAGGACGTTGCCGAGATGCGTGCGGTGATCGAACGTAGCTTCAAGGGCGCGACCGCCTAGGGAATCTTTGCACAAGTGACTGAGCGGACCGATCATCGTTCCGCCGGTGTACTTTGCGCCGAGTTATGCACATTCCGCGCGGAATGTAGCGCGGTTTCAGCTCGCGGAAGGTAGCCGGCCGGCGCTACTCGGCCTTTGCAGTCCGTCCCCACGGGCAGCTTCATGTCCAGCAACGGCTTCTACGGTATCACCGCGTCCATCTCGGCGAGAAATCGCTCCCGGCGCGTTACCTTTCCTTTCTGACTCCACGCTACCGACGCGAACCTACGCTGCTCACCCATCGCCCAACCTCCTCACGAGTCGCTCGACTTACGTACTTACTCTCATTTTGA
>JAJCZL010000013.1 GCA_029262415.1 Deltaproteobacteria bacterium
AAACTCGGTGTCTCTGCATCGCACCTGTGCGATGTAGAGAAAGGCCGCAAGACAGTCAGCCCGGAGCGTGCGCCGTCAGCTACTTCCCAAGGGGCTGCCGTGCCGGTTGTGAAGCCGCAAGACAGGCCGGGTAGCGCCGGCGGGCTACCTTTCGCGAACTGAAACCGCGCTACATTCCGCGCGGAATGTGCATAACTCGGCGCAAAGTACACCGGCGGCACGATGATCGGTCCGCTCAGTCACTTGTGCAGAGCTTCCCCAGCGCCTATGCGCCAAGCGGCCGGTGCGTTGCGTGTAGCGCGCGTTTGCGCGCTGTGTGGGGCGTCGGCAGGGTGGGTGAGTGAGAGGACTCATCCAGCGTGTCGCGCGCGCCTCGGTGCGTGTCGGCGACGAAACCGTGGGTGCCGTATCAGCCGGGCTCTGCGTGTTCGTGGGTGTCGGGCACGACGATGGTCTCGAAGATGCGCGTGTTCTCAGCGAACGCATCTGTAACCTAAGGATATTCGACGACGGCGACGGTCGTCCGAACTTGAGTTTGCTGGAGACCGGCGGCGCGCTTCTCGTCGTTTCTCAGTTTACGCTTCTGGCAAACACCCGCCGAGGTCGACGGCCGTCCTACGTGGATGCCGCACGCCCCGAATATGCCGCCCCCTTGGTCGAGGCTGTCATGGCCAACGCGCGCGCAATCGGCGTCGAAGTGGCGGGCGGGCGGTTCGGCTCTCGTATGCACATCGATTTGCTGGCGGATGGTCCGTATACGTTAATGCTCGATACACACGAGAGTCGACGTGGGTAACGACAATCTATGGTAATGGCGGGGTTTTGGGAGATCGGCGGTGCCGAGATTTCCTTCCGCAAGGATGGGCGCTGGTACGCTGATGAAGATGTCATCGAAAATGCCCGCATCGCGCTGTTGTTCTCGAAACACATCGAGCCTGACGGCGAAGGCGGCTGGGTGATCGATGTCGGTGTCGACCGTCAACCGTGCAAGGTCGATGACACGCCGCTGGTGATCGTTTCAGTTAACGGCAATCTCCAGAGCGGATACTCGGTGCGCGCCAACGATGGCATTACCGACACGCTCGACTCGGCCACGCTGCGTACGGGTGCAGACAACGTGCTGTACTGTACGCTTGATCGCGGTGAGCGCGGATGTCTCGATGCGCGTTTTTTGCGACCGGCTTACTACGAGTTGGCTAAGCACTTCGAGCAAGACGCAGACGGATTCTTGCTGCGCGTTGCCGGTGGTAACGTCCGTATCGGTACGACTGTCGCTGGATAGGTTCTGAACCGTCGTGCGCATCGTCCTACTCGAACCCGAGATTCCGCAAAACACCGGTACGATTGCGCGCGTTGCGGCGTCGGTGCGCACACCGCTCGACTTGATCGGCCCGCTCGGATTCTCGCTTGAAGATAGGTACCTGAAGCGCGCCGGACTCGACTACTGGCCGCTGGTTGAGTTGACGGTGTATGAATCGTGGCAACACTACCTGTGTTCGAACCAGAGCGGTCGGCTTATCGCTTTGTCCACGCACTCGACGCGCTCGTACACGACCTGCGGTTTCCGCTCCGACGACCGCCTGCTGTTCGGCAAAGAGACAGCCGGCCTTGGGCCTGAACTGCTCGCCGAGCTTTCTGAGACGGTCTACACAATTCCGATGACCGAGCCGGGCGTGCGTAGTCTCAACCTCTCCAACGCCGTATCGATCGTGGTCTTCGAGGCGCGCCGCCAGCTCGGTTTGGCGTAGTTTGGCGGTTAGAGTTCTTTCACCGCCGCCAGCACCTCGCCTGCGTGGCCGTCTACTTTGACCTTGCGCCATTCGTTGCGAAGCACGCCCTTTTCGTCGATGAGAAAGGTGCTGCGCTCGATGCCCATCACCTTCTTTCCATACATGTTCTTCTCTTTAATGACGTCATAGGCTTTGCAGGCTTTCTCGTCTTTGTCGGAGAGAAGATCGAACGGAAACTCCTGCTTTTCCTTGAATTTCTCGTGCGACGCGACGCTGTCGCGCGAGATTCCAAACACCACGGCACCGGCGCGTTTGAACTTGGTATGGGCGTCGCGGAAGTCCTGCCCTTCGCGTGTGCAGCCCGGGGTGTTGTCTCTCGGGTAGAAGTAGAGAACAATTTTTGTCCCCTTGAGGTCGGCGAGTTTGACGCTCCGGTCGCCGCCGGTCGGGAGTGAGAAAGTGGGGGCTTTGTTGCCGATTTTGGGTGCTGCCATGTGCTGCTCATGCAGCGCGGCTGAGCTGTTGTCAAACTCGCTGAGCAGATGCGAACGCGGCGGACTGCGCTTGCCTACAGGCAAGCGGGACAGTTGAGGGTCCTGGGTACGCCGACCGCGACTTGCAGCAGACGCAACGCATCGCTCGCCGTTACACCACCTGATCCGTCGGCGTCGCAGATGCAATCGGCGCAGTCGAGGGCGCCGACTGCGGCGAATAGCGCGACCAAGGCATCGCTTGCGCTGGTGATGCCATCCCTTGTTGCATCCCCGCAAGACGGCGGCTGTAGGGTGGTGCTGGTGGTCGGCGGCAGCGTCGTAGTAGTCGTCGTGGTCACAACGATGCCGTCGAGGAACAGCAGCCACACGGCGCCGGTGTCGTCGGTTGCGCCATCATCGCCGGGCGTGCCGACCGCGAGATCGGCGCGGCCGTCGCCGTTGAGGTCGCCGGTCGCCGCGCACGAGGTGGCGCCGAACCCGCTGTCGGCTCCCAAGGTTCCCGCGAAGGCGCCTTCGCTCACGCTGATTTTTTGCTCGGAAATAACACTCCCATCGGAGTGCTGAAAGAGCACCCAAACCGCTCCAGTATCCGTAGCGCCGTCGCCGCCCGCACCGACCGCGCTGTCTTGAAGACCGTCGCCGTCGATGTCGCCCAAGACGGCGATGCAGCTGCCAAATTCATCGAAGTTGGCCAGTGTACCGTCAAACAAGCCGACGGTGTCGGAGATCTTTGTCGTGGTGATGACCGTTCCGTTTGGGTTAATGAAAAGTATCCACGCCGCACCGCGGTCGATGCCGCTGTCGTCGTCGCGCTTGGTTCCTACCAAGAGCTCGGGCACACCGTTTCCGTCGATGTCGTCGAGTCGGCCGATAGCGGAGCCGAAAAAGTCGTTGTCGTCGATGGTGCCGCTGAAGCCGCCGACCGTATCGCTGATCTTTGTGTGCGCCTTGACGGTGCCGTCGGTATTCAACAATAGTACGTAAAGCGCACCATGGTTGAGGCCGCCGTCGTCGTCACCGGCTGCACCGATCGCGAGGTCGGGAACCGAGTCTCCGTCGATATCGCCGAGTCCCAATAGGCCCGAGCTACCGAGGTCGCGGGTTTCCAAGGCGACATTGAAACCGCTGTTCATGCTGCTGATTTTTTGGTGTGCCTTGACGCTACCGTCGGCGTTCAAGAACAAAACCCACACCGCGCCGCCGTCGACTACGCCGTCGTCGTCGAAAGGAGCGGAGACTGCGAGATCGCTGATCTGGTCGCCATCGAGGTCGCCGAGCGCGGCCACCTGGGAGCCGAAAAAGTCGTTGTTGGTCAGGGCTCCGGTGAAGCCGCCGACCGACGCGCTGATCTTTGCCTGGCTTTTGACGACCCCGCCTGGGCCCAGAAACACCAGGTAGACCGCACCGCGGTTGAGGCCGCCGTCGTCGTCGCCTGGAGCGCTGACAGCAAGGTCTCCGATCCCGTCGCCGTCGATATCACCGAGCGGGGTCACTGAGGTGCCAAACCCGTCGCCGCCTTCCAGTCCGGTAATCGACGCACCGTCACCGATTCGGACCTCGCCGAGAACGATGCCCGCGGTCTGTGCCGGCACGGGGGTTGCTTGAGACGCTGCCAGTAGCGCGAAGGCTAGCGCGGCAGCCGCAGATGCGCGGCTGAACCGAGGTTGGCGCAATTGGTGCGCGAGCTGCGCCGGACTTGGATAGCTGGTGTTCTGGGGCATGGCTAAGCTGTTATTATGCTGGGTAAAACACCTGTTTGGTACAGATATAGCCTTGCTTTTTCGGCCCCCACTAAGTTATCCTCAACGGAGAGCACAGCGGTCGAGGTAGCAATGCGAGTCGGCCTTTCTGGTGGCCTCTTGCGCATCCCGAGCAACCGGAGTGGGGCGAATCTGGTGGATAATTCCGATTTTTGTAAAACAGATGTCCTGATTTCTCTTAACCGTCACCGGCGACTGCCCTTCAAGCTCGCGATCGGCGTGCTCGAAGGCTCTCTGGCCTTGGTGCTGGCATTGGCGCCGCAGACCGCCGGTGCAGGAAGCCCGACCATGGCCACCGCGGTAGGCTCGAGCGCGTTGTGCGGTGGCCCCGAGGATGTCTGCTCGCCCGGCGCCGACATCTTCACGGGCGGTCTGACACCGCCCGCGGTCGTGAGCGGCCTGCTCGGTTTGCTGGCCGGCGATGAGATTACCGGCCTCTCCTACGGCTTGGATTCTTTATCCGGTTCAGCCCAAATCGCCTTCTCTGTCGATGCCGCAAGTTCTGGTAGCCCCGGCGGCATTCCGGACGTTTTCTCGGAGGCTGCGTCCGCGGAGGCTTACGGCGACATCTTCGACGGAGGAACGATCAGCGCGCCGACGCCGAACAGTCTGATCGCCGACGGAGACGGGACCATTGCGGCACCAGCCGGAGCGTTCACCGCGCTGGGCCTGCGTGAGGCCCCTTCCGGCGGTGCACTCGACGAACTCAGCGCGCTTTCAAGCTGCGACCCTGAGCAAACTCTCGGTGGCGGTGGCGCAGTATTGACGCTTGCCCCGGGTTCGCCGACGCTTACCGCGCTAGGAGCGGGACCCGCAGATGTGTTGCTCAGCTCCGGTGGTTCGCTCTCGATCCTCGCGAGTGCAGCCTCGTTGGGGCTCACGGTTGGTGACGAAATCGACGCGTTGGTGGCCGCCGGGTTCTCCATCGCGTTTTCGCTTGTACCGGGTTCGCCGACATTGGGCGTGATTGGAGCGGGCCCCGCGGATATCATCCGGGCAGGATCACCGCCAACGATTTTGGTCCCCGCCGCTTTTCTTGGACTCACGTCCGGCGACAATATCGACGCGTTGGATGTCGCCCCGGATCTGGACGGCGACCTCGTGAACGATGGTTGTGATAACTGCTCTCTGATCGCGAACAACGACCAAAACAACCAAGACGGTGATACCGCGGGCGATGCTTGCGATTCGTGCACTGACTCGGACGCTGACGGCTTCGGTGACCCCGGCTTCCTCTCAAACACGTGTCCCGACGACAACTGTCCGTTCGATGGCAATCCCGGCCAAGCCGACGGCGACGTCGACGGTGCGGGCGATGCTTGCGACGTGTGCACCAATATCGGCGGCCTACAGGATTTCGACTTCAAACCGAAGGTCGTGCTCAAAAAGGTGAACACCGATGTAACCATCGGCAACGACCGGATTCAGATCAAGGGTTCGTTCACGCTGGCGGGCGCGACGAACTTCGCCAACCTTGACCCCGCCGCAAACGGGTTCCGTGTCGTCATGCGTTTGGCGGGCGGGGCTTTGAGTTTCGATTCGACGTTGCCCAGCGGCGCGTTTGGCGGTAACGGAACGGCTGGATGGCGACTGAACGGCTCGGGAACAGCCTGGAAATTCGCCGATAAGACCGGAACTCCGGTAAACGGAATCGTCAAGGTCAAGATCAAGAACGAGAGCAATAAGTCGGCCAACCGCGTGCGTGTCAGTGTTAAGGGCAAGGAGGGGAACTATCCGTTCTCCTCTGGCAACGAACCGCCGTTTGTTACGCTGGTGCTGGGAGACCAGACCTCAGCGAATGTCGGCGAGTGCACCGAATCGATTTTCGTCGTCTCCGATTGCCGCTACAACGGCAACGGCGATAAGCTGCAGTGCAAACGTAAGTAGCGCCGCGTTACACCAGGCGCGCGCGTCGGCTCAGCGAGAGCGCGTCGATAGCGTCGATTCGTACCAACTCGGTGCGCAACTCTTCTGCGAATGCGCGGCGTTGTTCGTCAATATTAGCATCTTCGCTTTCGACCAGATTGCGGTTGCGCGCGAGTGCAAGCGCAGTTTGAAACAGCGTCTTAGAGACCGACTCGGCACTACGGATACTGCGCTGCAGATGGTGCTGCTTGCCGAGTGCGAGGCAGTAGGACAGGAACTTGCCGTCGTCGAACTTTTCGGTCGGATCGTGGCGTTCGAGTGCGTCGCCGACCACACGGTAGGCCGCGAGGAAAGGTCGCAACACGCGGTGGGCGTTGAGCGGGCGGATACCGCGCAGGAGACTCCGCACTTCTTCGCGGCCGCCTGCAAGTTTGGCCTCCCATTCGGGGTCGTGAACGGCGAGTTCGGCGCGGATCTGTTCGACGAAGGTGTCCTTGTCTGCAAAAAAGAACTCGAATTTCATCAGGTCGCGCAGACGCATCACTTCGGCCCAAAACGTGGCCGTGGCGTCTTCGGCTTCCACTGCACCTGCCAACGCGAGTTCGGCAATCGAACCGTTAACGAAGAAATGAATGATAGTGTTGCGGTAATAGGCCGCAGTCAGGTGTTGGTCGGGAACGATCGCCCACACAGGCTCGGGGCCTTCGGAGAAACACGAGACGACACCATTATCGACCAGCCGTTGGAGTGTTTTCGTGATGCCGTCGCGGCTTTCGAGATCGGTGAGGTTGGTGACCGGGAAGGCACGTGCGCGGATGTAGGAGACGAGGTCCTGCAGCGACTCGTGGATCTCCTGCAAAGTCAGCGCACGGTCCCCCTTGCCGAGCAGACTGAGCGTCAGCAACGAAGTCGGCGTCATCGGGGTGACCAGGTTTATTCGGTTCATTACCTCGAAGCCGAGTTTTTGGATGTTCAGGTCGGATTCATCGGGGTCGGGCTCAGCGTCGGGGTCTTGCTCGGCGAAGAATTGTCGCATCGAGACCGGCTCACCGAAACGGATATGGATATCGCCGTAGCGTGAGCGGAAACGGCTGAGCATGCGCAGGAACCACGAGAAACTCTCCTTTTGTTTCATCCCACCGCGCTGCTCGGCGACGTACTCACCGACGTCCTGAATTTGATCGTAGTTGATCGATACCGGGATAAGGTACACATCTTCGCTCTTGCCACGGTGGTAGGCGTCAACCACGTAGGCAAGTAAGCCCATACGCGGGGGCAGCAGTTTACCTGAACGCGAGCGTCCACCCTCTGGGTACCATTCGAGCGGGAAGCGCTTCTCAATCAGGTAGTCGATGTATTGGTGCAAGACGTACTTGTAGACCGGATTCTTCTTGAACGTGCGGCGAATAAAAAACACGCCGCTGCGGCGCACCAAGGGGCCGACTGGGAAGAAATTCATGTTGATCCCGCCCGCAGCGTGGTTGGGCGGGTGTCCGTTCTCGTGGAGCGCGTACTGGAGCACCAGGTGATCGAGATTGGATTTATGCGAGGGCAGGAAAACCACCGGGTAGCGCTGCGAGAGTTGGTAGATGCGCTCGAGCTCGGGCCGGTCGTAACGCAGGCGTTCGCCGTATCCGCGCGTGTACAACGCGTGGATCAAGCGCGCCGAAAGGTCGATCAAGTGGGTGCTGTGGGTTGCGGCGATCTCGGTAAGGTAGGCCTCGGCTTCGTGCGAAACTTCGGCTTCGCTGCTCCCTGTCTCCCAGGCGAGCCGTGCTAGGCCGCCGCGAAACGCCGGTCGGGCGAGGATCTCTTCGTTGAGGAAGCGCGGCACTTTATAACGGGCGCCGCGCAATCGCCGTTCCGCGCGCTCGAGTGCTAGACCGGCCTGGCGGACGACGAACTCGGCCAGTCCGGTAGTTGCGGCCGCGTCGGTGCCGCCGAGTTGGCGCCAGCGCGAGCGTAACTGCGATGCCGGTGCGGGCTCGCCAACCACGACCTGACAGCGATCGGGCGCACGCCGGAGGGTCAATCGCTGACGGAGCCTGCCCGGATCGTGCGGGTTGGAAAGTCGAAGGATTCGGGTGTTGTTTTCGGGCTGCCCCTCCTGCGCCTGGCCCAGCCACGCGACGCGCAGCGGCGCCATCAACGGGTCTTCGTCGGTTGCCAGCGCGGCTTCCAGGCGTGGGGGCGGGTCGCGTGTAGTGCCGCCGCGTCTTGATGCCAATACATGGAGGGTCTGAAATCCGTTGGAATCGACGTCATCGGGTCTGTTGGATTCGATCCACTTCTGCAGGACCCGCCGTTCGGTTCGGGTGTTGGCGTCGAGCAGAAACACTACACGTCGGCCGCCGGACTCGGGCCACGAGCAGCGCGGGGCGGCGGAGTCGGGTTCTTCCCGTGTTAGCGGATCAGTGCTCGATTGTGATGCCATACTTTGTCGCCCCCTGGGGCGATCTTCTATCTATCTCGTGCGCCGTGCTTGTGGTAGGGCTGGGGACCATCAACCCGGAGGTTTGCGTTCGCTGTGATGAAGTTTTTTGGAGCCCTTTTGTTACTGATGGTGGCCGCCGTGGCCGCTGTGTGGTTTTACTTCGACACCATCGCCAAAACCGGCATAGAACGCGGCACCAGCTACGCGACCGGGGTGCCGACGGCCGTCGATTCGGTGAGCCTGGGTTTGCTCTCGGGCAAGTTCGGAGTCTCCGGGCTCAAGGTCGGTAACCCGAGCGGATATGCTGCGCCTCACTTTTTTGCCCTCCGCAAAGTACGAGTGGAGATGCCCGTCAATCTGGACACGCTCAGCCGAGACACCATCCGCGTACCGCTGATCGAGTTCGACGGCATCGATCTTTATGTTGAGAAGGGCAAGAGCGGCGCCAATTACGACGCGATCCTGAAGAATCTACAGCGGCTGGGCGCGAGTTCGAAATCGGCCGACACCGGCGCGGCCCCGGCCTCGAAGAATCTGATCATCGAACAGCTCGTCATCAAAGACATCGCCGCACACCTGAACGTCACGACGTTGCCTGGTGAGAGCGGCAAGTTCGACGTCAATATCCCTGAGATTCGTCTCAGCAACATCAGCTCGAAGGATGGCGGCGGGGTAGTGATTTCTGAGCTAACGTCGATCGTAACCAATGCGGTGCTGCGTGCGGTGATGGAGAACGGCATCGGTCTGCCCACCGAGTTGATCGGCGATCTGCGTGGCGAACTAGCGCGTCTCGGTAAAATCGACTTCATGTCATCGGGGGCTCTCACGGGACGCGGCGGCAAGGTCGTCGGTGAATTCGCAGAGAGTTTGCGTAGCGGTGATGGCGCGATCGGCGACAAGGCAAAAGAGGTGGGCGAGAAGCTCAAGGGTGATTTCCTCGGAAACCTTCTCGGTGGCAAGAAGTCCTCCGGCGAAGCAGGCCGGAACGAGCCCCCCGGCGCACCCTGAGCGGCCGCGGCCGCGCACAGAGCAAGGCATCGGCTACATTCGAGTTTGTACCGAAGCGTCTAAAAAGTAGCGCTTCTTCGTGTTTGCGTAAGCGCTTGTGACTCCATTTGCGCAGGGAGCTTGCGGTATCTCGGCTCCGTCGCGAGCCGATCGTGCAGCGACCAAGCAAGGAACGGAAATTGCTTCTTATCCGTTTGACTGCACCCGTGTGCCGTACGACCCAGCGATGCGAAAGACTCTCACCGGCGCTCTGATTCTCACCCCGATAGTTTTCATCGCCCTCGCATTCGCTATGCTGAGCGGGCCGCGGGCCTCTTGCGGTGTTGGCTACGCACCCGACAAACTCGGCACGTTGTGCGGATTCGCCAACCCTGCCGACATCGAGTACGCCGCGGGTGCCGGAGTTGTGTTAGTCAGTGAGCGACGCCGCGAACTCGGCGGAGACGGCGGCGGCATCTCGGCTCTGATCGTCGGTAGCAACGGTCCAACCCAACCGTGGCGGATTTGGCCGACGGGCAACCGCCGCTCAGACCATGGTCCCGTACGTGGGTTGCGCTTGCTCGGTGATCCCCAGTGCACCGAGCCGCCGGCACCTCATACATTTTCTCCGCACGGAATCGCGGCTCGTACGGGTATCGTCAAGGGTGTCGTGCGCGTCGCCGTAGTCGGACATGGCGCGCGCGAGGCGGTCGAGATCTTTGACGTTTACGGCTCGGGTCGGCAGTCGCGTATGACCTGGCGCGGTTGTGTTCCGCTCGAAAAGAACCGCGCCGCGGATGACGTTGTCATCGTCGGTCCACAAGAGTTCATCGTTGCTAGTGACGTAGCGATTGCGCGTGGCGCTGAAGGCGTCTTCTATCGGATCGCCAAGCGATTCGGTTCGTCGCAAGGCCACCTGGCACACTGGCGACCCGGCAAAGGCTGGCGTGTTTTGGAAGGCACGGTTGGTCCGACCATCAACGGGCTCGTGCTCTCCCAACACGGTCATTCTGTGTTGTACTCGGAGTCTTCGACAGGCGAACTCAAGCGCATGGGCTGGAAGCGCCGCGCCCGCAAGCACCCCCGCGAAAGGCTGCGCATCGGTGGCCGCCCCGACAACCTGAACATGGCGCCGGACGGAAAGGTGTTGCTGATTACGCACCTGAATGGGGCGGCATCGAACCTTTGTAAGTTCGGGAACCTGCCGTGCCGTAGCGATTGGTCGTTGCTCGAGATCGATCCGACACGCATGAAGGCGACACGCTTGCTTGTGCACAACGGAAGCTCGCTCGGCGAGGCCACTTCGGTGATCCAGGTTCGCGACTACTACTTGTTTGCGGCGGCTTACGACGATCGCATCGGTGTTTGGCGTCCAGGGCCGGGGGCGGCCAAAGCTCGGGCAGAAGCCCAGCAGAGAAAGGCCCAAGCCAAGGCACCGGAAAGGGGCAAAGCCGACCCGCGAATGTACAACGCGCGCGGCGGAGGTTGAGCATTCAAGCCGGACGTAAGAAGCGCAGCTCTACACAGCTCGGTAGTGGCCGCCGGTTTGATCCGCGCGTGTGATCGGCGAAACTGATCGCGTGGATGCTGAGGCGGTCATATTCGACTTGGACGGAACGCTTTTGGACACGCTCGCCGACTTGGCAGAATCGGTCAATGAAGTTTTAGCGCAAGAAGGCCACGCGATTCACCCTCACCAGGCCTACCGCATGTACGTGGGAGACGGCGTCGAGGCCCTAATCCGCCGCGCTCTGCCGGCGACGGAGCAGGGCGATCCGGATGTCGTTGCCGGTTTGGTTACGCGGGTTCGCGCCGTTTACGACCGACGCTGGGACAGGGTGACGCGTCCTTATGACGGTATCCTTGAACTGCTTGCCTGGTTGCGCGCGCGCGGCCTGCCCAGTGCGGTACTATCGAACAAGCCCCATCCCCTGACCAAAAAATGCGTGGCCAAGCTGTTGGTTCCGCATAGCTTCAACGCCGTGCTCGGGTCGATGCCCGGACTACCGTTGAAGCCCGATCCTACCGGCGGATTGCGGATCACCACACAATTGGGCGTCGCACCGGCGTGTACTTTATACGTGGGTGATACAGATACCGATATGCGCACGGCGCAGGCCGCCGGTTTTGTTGGGGTCGGCGCCGCGTGGGGCTTCCGCGGTCGCCAAGAGTTAGTTGATTCAGGCGCAAATGTGATCGTCGATACGCCGCACGAGCTCGCAGAGTTAATCGGTGCGCGCGCGGCGTTTGCGTCGCACCAGAGCGACGATTGATCCAAAGATCGTCTACCCAGCCGCTTCTGATCGTCTCATAAATATTGGGGACGGGGTTTCGTCTTACCTCGCACCCCCATTTGCTGCGCAAGAACCGTGGCTGCGCCTGCGCAAGTGCTGTGGAGCCGTCCGTCCTCAGTGTTGACGCCGGCTGATCGGCAATGGCGTCGCCGAGAACCGGAAAAGGCGCGCTTTGTATTGTGCAAGGAGGTACATTCGGGCGGTGCCGGGTGGTGATCGACTGTAAAACTTGCGATTATCTCACCCATCGGGGTGTGCGTGGTTGTACAAATCGTTTGGAGGTTGGAGCTTGTTTGGCTATTGATGGAGACAGCGATGGTCTGGGGCAGGATGGGAGTGCAATTTGAGGGCACGGAAGAATGAAGCCTGAACATCCTACGGTCTGCGTCGTAGGAGGCGGGCATAGCGGAGCCACCGCAGCCAAGTATCTGCTCAATGCAGGTTTAGATTGCGCGAGCTTTGATAGCCGGAGATATCCCTTGGGCGGGCCTGGTTCGCTCGCCTCCGAGTACTTCGATGCTTTCATCGAGAGGCACCGTATTGCGCACTTGATGCATACCGGCGTCGGCGTGGACAAAGCCGTCCGTTTGCCGGACGGGGTCTGGGAGGTCTCGCTTCACGACGGTTCCTCGCATCGTTTCGACTCCCTCGTCGTCAGTTGTAAGCCCGAGTTGGTGGCGGTGATCCCGCGCACACCCGGCGACACAGATTTCCTCGGCAGAACGATCCATGTTTCCAGTTACGAAGCGCCTGCTGACTACGTCGGCGCAAAGGTTCTCGTCGTCGGCTTCGGTAGGGCTGCGGAGCGGCTTGCTGCAACGCTGTCACGCTATGCCGATAGAGTTCTCTTGAGCTGTGATCCGCGGCGCAAGGAAACGGTGCTTGCGCCGATGGGCGGAAACGTCCGTGCGGCCGCGATGCTGCTGCACAAGGAGTCCCGTCGCGACGCACTCGAAGGCTTCGTCCGTGGCAAGTTGCGCGTGGTTGGAGAGCCCGTTGCTTTCGAACACCACGGTGCTCGTTTCTGCGACGGAACCGTCGAGCCGGTTGACGTGATTATTTATTGTACTGGTTACAATCCCAGGTTTTCGTTTCTTGACGAGGGCTTGCAAAGGGCAGGAGGCCGCGCGTTCTCCTTGTATCGGCGCATGTTCCGGCCCGAGATTGACAACCTGTTGTTCGTAGGGCCGTTTCTTCCTGAGGCCGACAACTCTCACTCGGTAGCCATGCAGGCTTTCCTAGCGGCGGAATACTTGACCGGTGAGTATGCGCTGCCCGATCTTTTCCGGATGCGATTGGAAGAGGACAGCGAATGGAGCGCGAGCTCGGCACGGCTGTTCAGCGGTAGCGCAGAAAACGTTCACGGTGCGCTGGCTTCCTATACCCGCCAACTCAACCGTGAGCTGACGCAGGGCAGAAGGCGGGCGCGCAGGAATGCGCGGCGCAGCCCGGTTCCAGCCCTGTGTGGGCGCATAGAGGGCTTGCAGGTCGTACCGGCCTCTTCGGGCCGGGTGGCCGGGCGTGTCGCTGCCGACCACGTAACACCCGCACGAGGGAATGGTTCTTTGGTCGCGCAGCGTGACCAGGCTGTTGCGCCCCGACAAGGTGACGCAGCAGCCTCGCTATAGGCTTCCGGGTAGCGCGCGGAGATCAGTTCAACTCGGCCGTCTTGTACATGGTCACGACGGCTGCGCCGCCGATGCCCAGGTTGTGTTGCAGTGCGACCTTCACGCCTTCGACTTGGCGCTTTTCGGCCAGCCCGCGGATCTGCCAGTTCAGCTCCGAACATTGCGCCAGTCCGGTCGCCCCGAGTGGATGCCCCTTGGAGATCAAGCCTCCCGAAGGGTTGACGACGAACTTACCACCGTAGGTGACCGCGCCCGAATCGATCAACTCTCCACCTTTGCCTTCGTCGCAAAGCCCGAGCCCTTCGTAGGTGATCAGTTCGTTGCACGAGAAGCAGTCGTGCAGTTCGATGACATCAACATTTTCGGGGCCGAACCCCGATTGTTCGTAGACTTGCTGTGCCGCTTTCTTGGTCATGTCAGAACCCACAACCTTGATGCAGCTCTTATCTTTGAAGCTCGATTCTAGGTCGGTGGCCATTGCCATTCCGGCGATCTCAACGGCGGTTTTTTGCAGCCGGTGTTTCCTTACGAAGTCTTCACTGCAAAGAATCGCCGCACCCGCACCGTCCGAGGTTGGACAGCACTGTAGTTTGGTCAGCGGATCGTAGACCATCGGAGCATCCATGATGTCTTCCAGCGAGTACTCGTCGCGGAACTGCGAGTAGGGGTTGTTGACCGAGTGTTTGTGGTTCTTGTGTCCGATCTTTGCGAAGTGCTCGGGCTTGGTGCCGTATCTTTCCATGTGTTCGCGACCCGCGTTGCCGAATAGTTGGGCAGCGCCGGGCGCCTGTGCGAGTCCGCGCAACTCGACCATCGCGCCGAAGTGTTTGTCGATCGGATTGGTGCGGTCGGTGTACTTGATGCCGAGCGAACCCTTTTCCATTTTTTCAAAACCGAGGGCCAAGGTGCACTCGGCGAGTCCGCCCTCGACGAATTGTTTGGCCATGAACAACGCAGTGGAACCCGTCGAGCAGTTGTTGTTGACGTTGTAGACTGGGATGCCGGTGGTGCCCAGTTCATAGACCGCGCGCTGGCCTGCGGTTGAGTCGCCGTAACAGTAACCAACGCAGGCCTGCTCGACGTCCTCGAACTTGATGCCGGCGTCTTCGAGCGCTTTGGTGCCGGCTTCTCTGGCCATGTCAGGGTAGTCCCAGGCTTTGGATCCGGGTTTTTCGAACTTGGTCATCCCTACGCCGACGACGTAAACTTTTCTGCCCATTGCTTCAGTCCTCCGATGTATTGCGCATCCGCCGCCGACCACACCTAGGCGGCCCGGTGCGACTGCAAGGTCTTGCACCCATATCCGGCGCGGTTGTTTGAAGCCAGCGGCGGCCCAGCTGCGATCCGCCGGCAGTCTAACCCGCAGGGGCAGCCGACAGGCGAAGGCCGAGCAAGTGGCTGTAGTCGCGCTTGAGTTCAGCAGAGATGTGGTGGCCGAGAGCCTCGTAAACGTGGAGTTCAGCGTCGGCGCCGGCGCGCGCAAGCGCGTTCACCGCGAGCCGGGTCTGCTGTACGCCGATGACCGGATCGGCGGCACCATGAAACGCGACGATCGGCGGTAGTTGACTCGCACGCATGGTCGCCAGTGCGCGCAACTCGTCGGTCATTGTTCCGGCGATAGGGAAGCACGCGGAGATTCTCTCCGGGTGAAGCGCGGCGACTGCAAAGCTGAGGATGCCGCCTTGGGAGAACCCGGTGATGACGGGCTTGCCGGTGCTCGGGTAGCGGGCCTTAGCGTACTCCATAAACTGCACGAGCCTGGCGACCGCATCTTCGATCGTGGCACCGTCATGCCTATCGCTGCCGCTCCCACGGATGGAGAACCACGAGTACCCGTCGCCGTAGGGTGTCGGTGCTTGCACGACCAGAAACCGTGCCGGGTGTGCGAAGTCTCGAAACAAGTGAGAGAAGCGCTCGGCGTTGTCGCCGAGCCCGTGAAGGGCGATGACGGTCGGTGCCTGATCCGACGGTGTAGCGCCTGCGGTAAGCACCGTAACGTAGTCGAGAGGGGCTTGTGCGAGGCGCGCGGTGCTCGAGCGGCACGCCGAGATGCCGAGCAGTAGGGCGAGCGTGACGAGTGCGGCCAGGACCGCCCCGCCGGTTGGCCGAGGCGACTCAGTCGTCTTCAGCTTCGTGGAGTCCGCACTCGCGTTTGAGGCCGAAGAAGCGTGTATCTTCTTCGCTCATGCCGTCAGTGAGTTTGTGCGAGGTATGCCAGTCTCCGATTGAGACGTAGCCCTCGATCCACAGCGGGTGGTAGGGAAGGTCGTGTTTGTTCAAGTAGTTGAACACGTCCAGGTCGGTCCAGTCGATGATCGGCAACACTTTGAGTCGACCGTCTTGAATTCCCAGCACTTGGAGATTGCGGCGCGACTCCGCTTGCTGGCGGCGAAGCCCAGAGATCCACGACTGTGCCTGTAGGCAGTTCAGGCCGCGCTTCATCGGCTCGACCTTGTTCATGCGGTTGTATCGTTCGATGCCTTCCAGTCCCTGTTCCCACAACTTGCCGTAACGCGCTTCTTGCCATCCGGGGCTGAGTTCGGCGTGGTAGACGTGCATGTTCAAGTGTAGGCGTTCGGTCAGCTCGTCGATGAACTGGTAGGTCTCGGGGAACAGGTAGCCGGTATCGACGAGTATCACCGGGATCTCACGCCACTGCTGTGTCGCCATGTGCAGGAGCACAGCTGCCTGCGCGCCGAAGCTTGAAGACAGCACGATTCCGGGTTTGAGAAGGTCTAACGCCCAAGCAATGCGGTCTTCGGCGCCGACGCCCTCCAGCTTCTTGTTGGCGGAATCGAGATCGATGCTCTTGTGGTCAAAAGGTGTGGAGACAACCTGGTTCATGGCATCACAGAGATTCTACGATATCGGCGCGTCCTGGTGAGTCAATTTCGTGCCTCTACGGCGACCCGCGCAAGTGACTGCCGCCACTTCCATTTGGGGGGGCCTGGGCCAAAAAGCCGGCCTTTCGGTCCGGGCGGGGTTAGCGGCCGCCGACCTGAGCGCCGCCGGATGCGGGGTTGGGCACGACCGCTATACGATCGGCCACCAGGTTGAGCGTAAGGCTGAACGAGCCGGTGACAAGGACACGGGCGCCGACTCCCGGGCGACCCGGCACACCGCCGTTGTCGATCTCCGTGGCACTGGTAGTGCGCACGACGACCTGGTCGTTCAGCACGAAGCCGCTGTCCGCGGCCTCAGTGATGAAGCCGTCGATGCGTAACCTGAGGCCGGGAACCAGATTGAGGTCGCTGCCGCGACTCTCCACGGTGTCGGCGACGACGTCTCCGACACCGTCGAGGCCGCGGGTGGTCACCCGCGCGATCTGGCCGTTGGACAGTCCGCCGGGCGGTACTTCACCGATAGACGCAGCTCCGAATTTAATCGTGTGTCTGCGGATTCTGAATACCTGCGCCTGCCGGTCGAGATCTTGGATTCGACCGTGGATGGTTGCGCTCGCACCGTCGGTAACGGCGGCGACGCGCGTCACGACAACCGCGCCGTCGCCGTCGGCAAGGCCGCTGACCTCGATAACCGTGCCCGGGTTGAGAGTGTCTAAAGAGGTTCCCTGAAACACGGTAGAGGTGGAGACCGAAAGCTCTTGTCCGAAAACCGTCACCACGCCGGCAGTTGAATCAACGCTATCGACGGCGCCGCGCAATAGGCTGTCGAAGCGAATCTCTTCGGCGATCCCGGTACCGGCGACCTCGTCGAATGTGCCCGATACCGTCACCACCATCCCGGGGCGGAGATCGGCCACGGAGCCGGAGGATCCGTTGACGACAATGTCGGCGGAATCGATGTCGAAGCGTAGGTCGTTGACGACGATGCTTCCGAAGTCGGTGATAACACCTTGAGCGATCCCGGTGCCGCCGATCCCGCCTCCGGTCGAGCTTCCGCAGCCCTGCGCGGCGGCGAAAGACAGCACCAGGGCCAGAACTATATGGGGTATAGGAGATCGCACGTTAGTTGTCTTCGGAATAGTCTTCCTCGTAATAGTAGATCCCCAACGAGACGCGTTTTCGACCCGTGCCGGCGGCGTCGGTGTTGGTGTCCCTGTCGCGCCTGGCCATGAGTTCGTCGAGCCGCTCGAGCGCGCGTTGCGCGAGTCTGGCGGCCTTGGCGCGGATCTCTTCGGTGGATTCGCTGGGGAGGTTGTCGTAGCTGACCTTACGCTGGAAGAATGCCTCCTCGGGGGCAGCTTCGAGGTTGTGGTCGATGCATTTGATGAGGTCGGCAACGTCGACACCGAGGATGCCGAGTTTGTCGATCTCGCCCTGGGTGGGGACGTAGGCGCGGGCGGTAAGCTTGATCCTGGAGTCTTTGAGCCGCGTGACGGCGCCCACACGTTCGAGCTCATCGAGGATCGCTCGCGGCGGAACATCTCCGCTGTATGTTTTGACCAGGTCGGCGAAAGAGGCGGACCCTTTTTCAAAGGGTAGTGCGGCCGGCCGACCACGATCGCTGAAGCGCCCGTCGCGTACCCAACCACTGATGACACGCGCCGCGCGGTTGTAGCGATCGACCGCGCCCGCGTCGTTGGGTTCGATCAGTTCCTGTACGCGCTTGACCTCTTTGCGCGATATCCCGGTGATAATCGAGACGCGCGACCCGGTCTGCTTGCGGCCTTTGATGGTAAAGTCATCGGAGGCCACATCGACGTACACCCGCTTGGCAATGTCTGCGAACGCACCGTAAGGAACACCGTAGCGCAAGAGGATGCGCACCAGCGGGCGCAGCAGGCGGCGGACGGCTGCGCCGAGGGCACCCGCCACGGCTGTTTCGGCACGTGGGCTCATTTTCCCAGTTAGTCTACATCCAAAACTGAGCTTGGATAAGGGGTTGAATCAGAACGGTAGAAAAAGCTCAGATTGGCTCTTGCGATGCCCATTGTCCTGGGAATATAATCCCAAACAGCACCAGGGGCAACCACCTTTTCCGTCCCGAGCCATGACAGCTTCGCCGCTGGGCCCGGGACGGAAAAGTCTTTCTTCCGGGTGGTCTGGGTCAGGAAGGAGTACTGGACAAACACATGAAGTTCCGAAACCAGCCACATCCAAGCAGGGTCGCCCCCCCCACCTTCGCTTGCGAAGGTGGACCCAGGAGCCTCGTCGTAGCTAGCGCGCGGCGAGACTCCGACCCCAAAAGGAAGCGGGCGTCGTCGCTCCCCCTGCGGCGCCCGCTCTCCTGATGGTAGTTGGGAGACCGCCGGATTCCTCCCCGGCGGTCTTTTGCTATTTTGCGTGCTATTTTGCGTCGGTCTCGACGCGCAGATCGGCGACCGGCGTGCCCCCAATCAGGTGTTCCTGGATGATTCGTTCAAGGGCCTCGGGCGTGCACGAGTGGTACCAAACCGCATCTGGATACACCACCGCAATCGGTCCCGACCGGCAGATACGCAGGCAGTTGGCTTTCGAGCGATAGATCCCCCCGCGACCATCCAGCCCGAGTTCGCTCAAGCGCTGTTTGAGGAACTCCCACGATCGTATGCCTTCGGCTGCCGGGCAGCACTTTGCGGCGGACTGATCGGCACACAGAAAAATGTGGCGTTCAATGGCAGGGATGCCGAGAGTATCGGCGATCTTGGCGAGCTGTTGGGCTTCGGACTCTTTTTTCATCGTGGCAGTATCAGATCGGTGCGGCGCCGATCTTGACCGTCACCGTGATGGGCACGCCTGCGCGAAGTACGTTCAAGCGGCGCTCTTGCCCGCGCATCGAGGTCATTACCCACTCGCGTATCTGGGTACGTTCGCGGAACGGTGTGCCCGGCGGGCCGACGATGATGTCCCCGCGCTGCAGTCCCGCGGTCGCGGCGGGAGAGTCGGCGACCACCCGGCTGATCTCGACTGCACCTTCTTCCAATTCGAGTTCAAGCCGTTGGCTGTGACGAACCGCGGCGAACTCGATTCCGAGCCAGCCGGGCCGAATCGTTTCGAGCAACGCCAGTTCATCGACCAGCGGTGGAAACGCGTCGCGGCGCTGGGGCCGCGGGCCGGGGAGTTCATCGGGCGGTGCCAGCGCGACCTGTTCACAATCGGCAACCGATTCGAACCCGCGGCGACCGGCGTCGGTTCCGAAACGGTCGAGGTGCGCAAGGCCGGATATCCGTACCAACTGTAGTTCCATTCGCCTTACCGCCGCGCGCCTTACCTCCATGCGGTAGGCTGCCGCTGCCGATTCCTCGCTCGCCTGTGTTAAAGCTTCGAGGCGCAGGGCGGTTGTTTCGTCGGCTCTCGTGAACAACTCCAAATCGGTGAGTAGCCAGACCGCTAGCTCGCGTTTTTCGTCGTCCTCGAGTTCGTCGAGAAACCCGTCGCTCAGGTACTCACGCCAAAACTCGTGTACGTCGAGAAAGCGTTCGAGATTCTCGCGTTTAAGATCAACGAGCGCGGCTTTCCAACGATGCGCGTGGCTGCGCAGCTCGCGACCGAGCCGGGGGAGTTCGCGGGTACTTGCATAAAGAGCGCTCAGAGTACGGGGCGTCGAGGTTGAGAACTTCTCGCCGATTGCATCGATTTGTCTGAACAGCGAGCGGTAGTGAATCTCGTCACGCCACGCGTAGCGGAGCATCTCATCGACGTACGTTCGAAATGATTTGCCCTGGAGTTCCGCGTAGTGCTCGAGCTCGCGCTTGAGAACCAAGTCGCTGGTGCGGTTGGGTACGTCAGGGGTTCGGTCGGTGACCTGGATGGCGTCGTGGGCCTCGTGCAACGTACCGTGCTTGCGCAACGCCTCGAAGAACCTGAAGGAGTGACCGACGTTGTCTTTGCCGAAATTCTCAGGGTAGCAGCCGTACGCTGGTCTTGACGCGTCGGAGGCAAAGTACCCGCATGTCCCGATACGAAGTCTGTTGGGGTTTTTCACTGCGAAGATCGCGTTGGCGAACGAACCGGAAAAGCACTGAGACATCAGCGAGACGACCCGTACTTTCTTGTCAAGCTTTCCGATGAACCTGCGGTACTCATCGACAGACCAGTCCTCTCCCCACAAGACGATGCTGTTGTTGGTCAGGTCGTCTGAGTTCTTGTTGCCGTGATCCGTGACGTAGATGAGGAGCGTGTCATCCGGCGCGATCCGCTTGGCTTTCTCGTCCAGCCACTCTGCCAGCGCGTGTTTGCTTGCCGGGCGGATACTTAAGCCGGCCAACCGCGAGTCCTCGTAGCGAACCTCGGTACGTAGCCGTTGTCCGATCTGCAAACCGTCGATCAACCAGAAATTCCTTTCGGGTTGGATATCGCGCACTGCCAAGTCGAGTGCCGGATCGGATCCGTCGCTTGCGAAGACATCGATGCGGCGTTTCGGCACACCGGCTGCGTACAGCAGCTCGAGCATCTCGCGGACATGGAGTAGGTGCGACTGGTAGTTCTTTTGGCGGCTCCCGCCGCCATTGATGAGGATTGCCCAGGTCTTGCCGCGCGCGACCGGGGCCCGCTCTGAAGCGACGGCCGCGGCGTCGACGGAGGTCGCTGTCGCCGTCGGCCGACTCAAGTTTCCCTGGTGACAAGCGGCGGCTGCAAGCGAGAGCAGGAGCGGCAAGGCCGCCGCAGGCAGTTGAACTCTCACAGTCGGCCCATCGTGCGCGCAGGTGCCGACCTGCGCAAACGGAGACGCGGCCGCGGGGTGGTGCCGGGCTACTTGAGCCGCGCCGTCCCTCCATCGACCGGGATCACCGCTCCGGTCACGTACGCGCCGGCGCGCGAGGCCAAGTAGATGGTTACACCGGCCATGTCATCGGGTCGACCGATGCGCCCGAGGGGGACACCAGCGATGATCGCATCGCCGAAGTTCTCGAGCGTCTGTTTCATCATCTTGCTTTCGAACGGTCCCGGGGCCACGGCGTTCACGGTGATGTTGCGCGGGGCGAGTTGGCGGGCGAGTACCCGGGTCAGGTGATGGACGGCTGCTTTGCTTGTTGAGTAAGCATAGGTCTCGAGCAGCGGGATCTGAATACCGTCGATTGAGCCGATGTTGATCACGCGAGCGGGATCTTCGTCGGTACCCGCTTTCTCGAGGTGTCCGACGAGTTCACGTGTGAGAAAGAATATGGATTTTACATTGAGAGCGAGGACTTTGTCCCACGCCTCGTCGCTGTACTCAGCCAACGGCGCGCCCCAGTTGGCGCCGGCGTTGTTGACGAGCACATCGACCTTAGACTCACGCTCACGTACGGCCTCTGCCAACAGCTTGCAGCCCTGCTCGGTGCCCAGGTCGGCCGGCAACGAAACACAGGTGCCTGAGGCGGAGAGCTCTGCGGCGACTGCGTCGCACACGTCCTTCTTACGCGAGGAAATGTAGACCTTGGCACCACCCTCGACGAACCCTCTGGCGATCATCAAGCCGATTCCACGTGAGCCGCCGGTGACGACCACTACTTTGCCTTGTACCGAAAACAGTTCGCTCAAAACTTCCTCCTGAGAAATGCGAGTGCCGAACCTTACCCCTTTTTCCTCCAAGGGGTAACCTGTAGGGGCCGCGCGCGTAAGATGCACGAACGAGGAGCCCCAATGCACGAGCGAGTAGACAAACCGACGATGGAGCCGATGGACGAGCACAACCGCTCGCTGGTGGCCGACGTCCACCCCCACGATTGGAAGAACCCGATCGCAAAGAGCCGTTATCACCTGGTGGTGATCGGGGCGGGGACTGCAGGGCTGGTAACCGCCGCCGGTGCCGCGGGCCTTGGCGCCAAAGTTGCGCTGATCGAACGCCACTTCATGGGCGGTGATTGCCTCAATGTCGGCTGTGTCCCGTCCAAAGGTGTGATTCGCGCTGCGCGCGCGTGGCACGGGCAAGCCGACGGCGCGCGGTTCGGCCTCGCCTTTACCGAGGGTGCAGGTGATTTCGGCGCTGTCATGGAGCGGATGCGCCGCTTGCGCGCGAGCATCAGTCCGAACGACAGCGTCAAACGCTTTGCGGCTCTAGGAATCGATGTGTTCTTGGGATCGGCGAAATTTACCGCACCCGATGCAATCGAAGTCGGCGGCGCTAAACTCAGGTTTCTTCGCGCTGTCATCGCCACTGGGGCTCGCGCTGCAGCATTGCCGATACCCGGCTTGGATACGTCCGGCTTCCTCACTAATGAAACGGTATTCAGTCTGACCGAGTTGCCACGGCGCTTGATCGTTATCGGGGCGGGACCGATCGGTTGCGAGATGGCACAGTCGTTCGCGCGGTTCGGCTCCGAGGTCACCGTACTGGATGCCGGCGAACGCGTTCTTCCGCGCGAAGACGCGGATGCCGCTGAGATTATTCAGCGGGCGATGATCCGCGACGGTGTGCGCTACATTCCGGACCTGCGTATCGAGAAGGTCGAGCGCCGCGGCGACCAGCGTGTGGTTACCTACAGCCGTGGGGGGGAGACTGAGACGGTCGCCGCCGATCATGTCCTGCTCGGTATCGGCCGTGCGCCCAATACCGAGGGCCTCGGCCTCGAAGAAGCCGCTGTCGGCTACGACAAGCGCGGCGTCGAAGTCGACGATCGAATGCGCACGAGCAACAAGAAGATCTATGCTTGCGGCGATATCGCGTCCAAGTACCAGTTCACCCATACTGCTGATGCGCAAGCCCGCATTGTCATCCAGAACGCCTTGTTCTTCGGACGGCGCAAGGCGAGCAACTTGGTGGTGCCGTGGTGCACGTACACCTCTCCTGAAATCGCGCATGTCGGGATGTACGAAGGCGACGCCAACGATGCCGGTATCCAGGTCGACACGCTCACGGTACCACTTTCGGAGGTTGATCGTGCGATCCTCGACGGAGAGACTGAGGGGTTCCTACGCGTTCACCTCAAGCGCGGCAGCGACCGGATTGTCGGTGCGACGCTGGTCGCGGAGCACGCCGGTGACATGATCGGTGAGCTGGCTTTGGCGGTTACTCATCAGATCGGGCTTGGCAAGATTGCCTCGACGATTCATCCCTATCCGACCCAAGGCGAAGTCGTCAAGAAAGCAGCCGACGCATGGAGCCGCACCAAGCTTACGCCGACAGTCAAGAAGGTCTTTAGGTATTGGTTCAAGCTATTCTCCTGACGATTGCCAATGCCCGTGCAACGCACTAGTTTGCACGCATGTCGGTTAAGCGTGTCGAGCCTGACCAGGCGGCAGAACTTGTTGGAGAGGGCTGGCGCTACCTCGACGTTCGCTCGATCCCTGAATTTGAACAGGGGCACCCGCAGGGCGCCTACAACGTGCCGCTCATGCACTTTGAACCGGGCCGAGGCATGTCGCCGAACGGCGACTTCCTTCGTGTCGTCAGGGCGAACTTTGCACTCGAAGACCGAGTCGTGATCGGCTGTAAATCCGGTGCGCGTTCACTCAAGGCCGCAGAGACACTGATCCAAACCGGCTACACGAATGTAGTCGACATGCGCGGTGGCTTCAGTGGTGAAGGTGACGCCAGCGGACAGGTTGCCTGTGCAGGCTGGGCGGCGCGCGGCTTGCCGATCTCTACCACCGCCGAGTCCGGCCGCGACTACCAGGCACTAAGCCGGTTGGCTACCTAAGCCGGCTCGGCCGCGTTAAGCGCGTTCTCGACCAGCGCGAGCCGATCGTTTCCGAAGTACATGTCGTCGGTGTTGACGAACATCGTCGGTGAGCCGAATCCGCCGCGCACGATCAGTTCGTCGGTGTTGTCGCGCAGCCGCTTCTTCGAAGCAGGAGCGGTAATCGCAGCGAAGAACGCCTCGTCGTTCAGCCCGACCCGGTCGCAGATAGCGCGTAGTACGTCGTCGCTTGAGATGTCTTTGAGTTCGCCCCAGTAGATTCGGAATACCTCGCCTACGTAGGAAGAGATTATGCCGTTTTCGAGTGCGAAGAACGCACCGCGCATGGCCTTGACGCTGTTGACCGGAAAGACCGGCGGTGTTCCGATCTTGAGGTTGTATAGGCGCGCCCAATCCTGCATGTCTTTCATGTAGTAACGGAACTTGGGCAGGACCGGATTGTCACGTTGCTCGTAGACGCTTCCGTTTACGGCATTGAAGACGCCGCCGACAAGGATCGGCCGCCAGAGGAGTTCGGCGCGCGATCTTGCCGCCAGTTCCTCGATCTGGGTGTAAGCGAGATAGGTCCAGGGACTGGAGCAGTCGAAGAAGAATTCGAGTTTCGGTCTCATCGGCAAGTCCTCAGTTGCGCGCGGACGGGGGCGGGGAACCTCACCCGCGTTCGGCGATGATGGTGTCGAGTTCCTGTTTGAGGCGCTCAAGAATCTGGTTGTAAGGGTAGGCGCCGATCGAGCGTTCTCCACGCTTGAGGTTGACGAAAGTCGGTGCGCACCACAACCCTAGATCTGCGTCGTCGGTTTCGCCCGGCCCGTTTACGCGGCAACCCATGACGGCGATCGTGACTGCGTGTTGGTTGGCGTATGCGCTCATCGCACGGACGTCTTGAGCGAGTTCTATAAATGCCTCGTTCTCGACGCGCGAACAGCTCGGGCACGCGATTATGTTGAGCGTGTCTTTGCCGTAGTCGACCACTGTCCGGACCCGACCCGCTACGATGTCGCTGAGGATCGTGCGTCCCGCCTCGATCTCTTCGCCCTTGCGGTTGTTAGGGACGGTGAGTGAAACGCGGATGGTGTCGCCGATGCCGCGACTGACCAGCTGCTCAAACGCGATGCGGGTTTTAATCACGCCTTCGGGCGGCAACCCCGCTTCGGTAACCCCGAGGTGGAGGGGAACATCCGGGCGCTTCTCCGCGAACCGTCGGTTGACTTCGACGACCTTGGCCGGGTCCGAGTCTTTTAGTGAAACGCAGTAGCGCTGAAAACCGATCTCGTCGAGTACGCGGCAGTGGTCGAGCGCGCTCGCGAGCATCGGCGAGGTCGAGTCCTCCGGGCCGTACTTATCGGCCTTGGCTGGATCCATCGACCCGCAGTTCACACCGACGCGCAGCGCGCAGTCGTTGTCGGCGGCAACGCCGGCGATGTAGCGGACTTTGTCTTGCCAAGGTTTCCGGCGTTCGTGGTGATACAGGTGGCCGGGGTTGTAGCGGAGCTTGTCGACGTAGGGTGCGACGGCCTCGGCGAGCCTGTAGTTCTCCTGTAGATCGACCGACAGATTGACAACAGTCTGCTCGCGGATGCTCTGCAGCGCCTCAGCCTCGCGACGGTTGTCGACCGCGATACGGACAATGTCGGCACCGGCGGCTTCGAGGTCTTTTATCTGTGCGACGGTTGCGTCGATATTGGCGGTTTTGGTCGCGCACATGCTCTGCACCGCGATCGGATTTCCGTTACCGATCACGAGCCTGCCGATTGCAACGTTGCGGGTCGGGTTGCGGTCGATCTTGGGTACAGAGTCGCTCAAATATAACCCCGTGGTTCTCGCGCACTGGTAGCACTTCCCTCGGACGCGGCCAATCCCGAAACCCGTGGTGCGAGCGCATCGGCCCTACGAGGGATGCTCGCTAGCCTGTGTAGCCGGGGGCGGTGGCTCCGAGGCGTCCCTGGAACACCAGGTCTGCGAGCGGCCGACGCTCGCGTGGGGCCGTTTCACGTTCACGGAGCGTTGCGGGCAACAAGTCCGGGTCGCCCGGGTAGCCGATCGCTATCATGGCCGCAGGCTCGTGCGTTTCGTCGATGGCGAAGGTCGCGCGGGCTCCAGCGCCTCGCGATCAACTCGTGAATTTCCGGATGGTCGCGTTTGGATGGATAGGTCATGGTTTCTCTTCCAGGAGACCTTTGCCCGGTACGTGGTTAAGCTCGAGTCGAATACCGTCGGGATCCTCGAACAACACCGAGTAGTAGCCTGGGGCCCAGGGGGCCTCTTCGGGCGGATGTACCACGGCTGCCCCGGCCTCGAGCAAGAAAGCGTAGATCTCGTCGATGTCCCCACGTGATCTGGCGCGAAAACAGACGTGGTGTAAACCGCTCCGACCCTGATCGAAACGTTCACCCGCATGTTCTGCGGCTGCCGGTTCGATCCCGAAAGCGGTGCGACCGCCGACGCAGTAGTAGAATACGTCGGTGTCGATAACCGGCCGTAGGCCGAGCCGCGGGAGTAGTTGAGCGTAGAACTCTTTGCACGCCTGATAACGCTCAACAGTTAGTACGACGTGGGCGATGCCGTTGATTTCGACCATGGGAACCCCTTGTTTACGGTCCGACTGCGGTTACTGAATGTGTGACAAACCCGAGTTCAGAACCGGGCATCAGGCTTAACTCGTCACTACCGAACTCTGCGTTGAGCGTTACTGGATCGGTTTGTATATGCACTGCACCCGTGTCGCTAGCGGCGGGATTAACCTGGGTGAGTTCGAGCGTGATCGACGGCGGGGTTGCCGACCCCGCCGTCGCGCGCAGGATGCCGGTTACGCGCCCGTAGGCCCGCGCTCCAGGCGAGGCGACAAGGATTCCGCTTACGTCCTTGAGTTCGGTGGTGAGCGTGGCGACGAACGGTTCTCCCTCCCGGGAACCTATGGTACCGACCGGCGTGTTGATCCGCACGCCGAGTTTGGTGCCGGAGGCGATCTCAAGCCGAGTCATGCCGCCGCCTTGGTCGTCGGCGGGTGCGGCCTTAAGCGCCACCGATCCGCCAGCGCCGTGCCCGGCGCGTGACAATGACACGACGGTGAGGCCGTCGGTTTTCAGTTTCAGATCGGTGCGGCCGTCCAGCGTTGTCGGGACCACTTCGAAGGTCCGGCGTTTGCCCTCGATCGAGGTTGCGACGGCGATGACGCGCCCACTCGCTTGCTCGCAAAGCAGCTCGATCTCGGCACCCTTCGCGATCAACGTGAGGCCCGCGGCTACGAGATCGTCGCCAAGTAGTGCGCTGCGTGTGCAAACCGGCACCGCATTCGTCGCATACCGACGGATCTGGGTGGCGTAAATCTCGGTTCCGGAGGGAACACGTATGGAGCCGTGCGCGGCAGCCTGCCGCGGCCCGAGCGCGGACGCCATAAACAATGCGCAAGCAAAGGCTCCGCACAAAACCAGTCCTGCTCGCAGCCGCGTCATCACGAGACGGTCGCCCCCAGCGCTTTGAGTATCTTGAACGCATCAGTGAGCGCGGCGACGTCGTGTGTGCGGATGTAGTCAACGCCCAGTGAGGCCGCGTAAAGCTCGGCGGCCAGCGTTGCACTGCCTCTCTGGTCTACATCGCGCCCGGTCAGCGCGCCGAGGAAGGACTTGTGCGACACCGACACGAGCACCGGCGTCGCAAACGCTTCGCGTAAAATGCCCAGACGTTGCAGGACGACGATCGAGGCTTGCGGGGTATTGCCCAGAAAGAACCCCATGCCGGGGTCGAGTACGAGGCGCTCACGCGCGATCCCTGCAGACTCCAGCGCGTGAATACGCTGCTCGAAGAAGTCGAGAATACCGGTCATGATTTCGCGTGCGTCGGTCGCAACGCGAGTTGCGTTACCGCGGCGCTGAACCGAGTGCATTGCGACGAGCAAGCAATCGGATGCTGCGAGTGCTTGGTAAGCTTCGGGCCGCGCGAAGCCTTCAATGTCGTTGAGCATTGCAACTCCTGCGGAGATCGCGAACGACTGCGTACCCGGCTGGAAAGAATCTACGCAAACCCGTATCCCCTCTTGGCGACACCGGTCTAGTAGCGGGGCGATGCGACTGATCTCTTTTGCAGCGCTTACGGGCGTCGCATCGGGGTGGCTCGAGGCCGGCCCGAATTCGACAGCGAAAGCGCCGTCTTCGTGAAGCGCGCGCGCGCGGCTGATGGCCGCTTCGGCGTCCAAATAGCGTCGGCCGTCGAGGAAGGAGTCCTCGGTTACGTTGACGATACCGACAATTCTAGGGACCGTAACCTTCACGTGACTCGTCATGCCAGCTTGTACTGAACGGTACGCAGAAAAAAGGGCAAAAAAAGGCCGCACACCCGAAGGTGCGCGGCCTGATCTCAACGTCGCTCGAAAGTTTCGTTACATCTGGTTCATCTCGACGCGTCGGTTCTTGGCACGACCTTCTTTCGTCGAGTTGTCGGCGATCGGGTTGCTTTCGCCGAAACCCTTCGAGCTGAGCGAGGCACCGCTGGCACCACGGTCGATCAGGTACTGACGGACCGATGCTGCGCGCCGCTCGGAGAGCTGCATGTTATACGCATCAGCACCAGCGGAGTCCGCGTGGGCCTCGATGCGAATTTGACGCTTGGGGCAGCGGCGCAGTGCTTCGGCCACCGTGTCGAGCGTGACCGCAGACGACGGGCGAACCGCCGCGCTGTTGCTCTCGAAGTTTACGTTGGGAAGCGTGATGTTCCCTGCGCAAGGATCGGGAATCGCAGCCATTTTCTTGGGCGCGGGCGGAGGCGGCGGAGGAGGCGGAGCTTCCGCCTTCTTCATCTTGCAAACCGGACCACCTGCCCACGTGCACGGGCCGCTGTTGGCCGAGCAAGCAGCCAGGAAACTCACCGCGACACCGACTATCAATAATTGTGTCGTTCTCACCATTTGTACTCCTTTATTTCCTCAATACCGGGGGTCTTCTCATCCGCGTCGGCTCTCACTGCCCAATCATCGGTTTAGCTCCGAACGATTGTCGGCCAGCTGTGGGACAGACGCACGCCAGAGGAGGGATCCGCCGGTACGGCGGTACTTTTCTCACTTTCGGAGCAGGGTTTCAACTCAAACGGGTGAAACCGAGCTCCGCGGCAAGGCGGCAATGGGGCTCTCGCAGCCCGCGCGGACGAGTTCTGATTGCGTAGCGATGATATGTTACTCGCTTCCGACGGTCGCGGCGACGCAGCGTAACGCCTTTTGCCACCACGACTTAGCAGTGTGTACATTTTTGTTACACTGTCCTGACCAAGCCGAGAACGGTGGCGGTGCCGGTGTGAAGATTCGCCTGGATTGCGTAGAATGCGGCCTCGCCGACGTACCGGCGCGTGAGCCGGAGACAGACCATGAGCAGTTCTTTTCTCGATCTATCTTATCTGGCGGTCGCCGTCGCGCTGCTTTTCGTCAACGGTTTCTTCGTTGCCGCCGAGTTCGCGCTCGTGAAAGTGCGTCTCGGGCGGATCGATCATTTCGTCAGCGAAGGTCGCCCTTTTGCCACCACCGCCAAGTGGCTGGTCGTCAATCTCGACGCAGCGCTCGCTGCCTGTCAACTGGGAATTACCATTGCATCGCTCGGGCTCGGCTGGATCGGTGAGCCGGCAATCGCGCGCTTGCTCGGTCCCGCCGTTCACGCGGTCGGGATACATTCGGAGAAGGTCGTTCATCTGATCTCGTTCACAGTCGCGTTTTCGATAATCACCGCCGGCCATCTCGTCCTCGGCGAACTCGCGCCGAAGACGTTCGCGATCCGTAGACCGGAAATCATAGCGCTTTGGTGCGCGCCGTTCCTCAAGGCCTTTTACGTCGCTTTTTATCCAGTGCTCTTTGTGCTCAACGGCGCTGCCACGCTCTTGGTTCGGAAGTTCGGTGTTGACCCAGCCGACGCAGGCGACGAACCGCACAGCGAGAACGAACTGCGTGCGCTGCTTGCGCAGGCCCACGTCCACGGTGAGTTGACTCGCAGCGAGCATCAGATGCTCAACGCCGTCTTCGAGTTCGACGACATGGTCTGCCGGCGCGTGATGATTCCGCGCGGTGACGTCGTGTGGTTTGATATCAACGCTTCAATTTCCGAAGTCCTCGATCTTGCGTGTCGTGCAAAGCACACGCGTTATCCGGTCTGCGACGGATCGCTCGACCAGGTACTCGGCGTCATTCACCTCAAAGATCTCCTGGTTTTGGCCAGGTCGGAGCAGAGGAGTCTTCGCGATGCGCTGCGCAAGCCGCACTACGTTCCCGAGACGATGCCGGTCAGCCGGCTGCTTAAATACTTCCAAGCGGTGCGGCAGCACCTAGCCTTTGTCGTTGACGAGTACGGCACCGTCGTCGGCGTTGCTACACTAGACTCCGTGCTCGCGCCGATCGTCGGTTCTGTTGAAGATGAATTCGACGCGAGCATGGCAGAGATCATTCCATCGGGGTCCGGGCAGTATATTGTTCTGGGATCGACTTCGATTGAAGTCGTTGAGCGTCGCCTGGGCCTGGACTTTGGGGAACAGCAGGCGGACACGCTATCTGGGCTTCTTGTCGATGAGCTTGACCGCATTCTTAGCGTCGGAGACGTCGTCGATTTGCCCGGCGCTACGGCTGAAGTCGTCGACGTCAGAGGCGCGCGCGCCGCGCGGATACGCCTGACAGTAGTGGCGGCAACCACCGGTGAGGTTGATCGCAACGTTGGGGCAGGTGGAGACGGGGGGCGACGCGGCGAGCCCACATGATACCATGATCGAGTAGTCATGCTCGGAGACCAGCCGTTTACGCTCGGGATCGAGGAGGAGTACCTCCTGGTTGATCCCGCCACTCGCAACCTGACCCGCGAAGCCCCTCCGGGTCTCCTCAAGGAGTGCGAAGCCCGGGTCGGTGGCCAGGTCACGCCCGAGTTTCTGCAGTCCCAAATAGAGGTCGGCACCAGCGTCTGTACTTCGGTGCAGGACGCACGGCGCCAGCTGGCATTCCTGCGGCGCACGGTGTCTTCGGTTGCCGAAGAGTACGGGCTCGCGATCATCGCCGCGTCTACACATCCCTTTGCGCACGCCGGTGACCAGCGCACCACCAGCAAGGAACGTTACCGCATCTTGGCGCGTGACTTTCAAGGCATTGCGCGTCGCCTTGTCATCAGCGGTATGCACGTACACGTCGGGGTCAACGACGAAGACCTACGCATTGATCTGATGACGCAGGCGCGCTACATCCTTCCCCATCTGCTCGCATTGAGTACTTCGTCGCCGTTCTGGGAGGGGCAGCGCACCGGACTCATGTCCTACCGAATAGCGGTTTGGGATGAGATGCCGCGTACTGGTTTGCCCGAAGCGTTCGATAGCTACGGAGAGTACCAACGTCATGTGCAAGCGCTGGTCGAGGCCGGGCTGCTCGAGGATGCGACCAAGATCTGGTGGGACATCCGGCCTAGCGCGCGTTTTCCGACCCTCGAGATGCGTATCACCGACATCTGTACGCGGTTGGATGACGCTGTATGTATCGCTGCTCTGTACGCGTGTTGGCTGCGGATGCTTTTCCGTCTACGCCGCGACAACCTTCGCTGGCGAAGGTACTCGGCGATGCTGATCAGTGAGAACCGTTGGCTTGCGCAACGCTATGGCTTGGCCAAAGGGCTGGTTGATTTCGGTGCAGGGCGCTTAGTGCCGTACGCCGACCTGTTGGCGGAAATCCTCGGGATAATAGCCGAGGATGCGCTGGCGCTTGGCTGTGAGGATGAGGTCGCCCACGCCCGCAAAATTGTTGCGCGTGGCACCAGTGCGGATCTCCAGCTTCGCGTCTATGACGCGGCCGTTGCCGGCGGCGCCTCCGACGAGGAAGCGTTGATTCAAGTGGTCGATGTGTTGATTGCCGAAACCATGTCCTCGTGTGACGATGCCGCGCGGCCGGATCCGCCGAGCTGAATCGATCAGCCGGGTAGTTCGGATTCGTCAAGCAACTCAAGCGCGAGTTCGGCTTGGGCTCCACGCAGCCTGTGCTTGGTTTCGATGTAGGCTTGCGGGTTGATGGCAGAGAAAGGGACGGCTGCTTGCCCGGCAGCGGCTGACAGTTCTTCGGTGCTGTTCGCGAGCCCGTTGTAGATGCCTAGGGCGTGGGCCTGTTCGGGTGTGTAGCTGCGCGCCTGAAGGAGCAGCGGCGAAAGTTCGTGCCATGCCGCGTATGTCGTCGGCGCCGAGCGAGGCCATGCGCTTTACGTCAAGGCCGCCGGAGAAGAAACCTTCGCGGCCGGAGATGACGATCGCTGATGCGCCGTCGCTTGCGGCCCGGTCGAGTGCACCGTTGAGCGCTTCGAACCACGCGGGGTGCATCGCGTTCGCCCTACTGTCGTCGAGTCGGATTCGCGCGACGCGATTCTCAAAGGCGTAGGAAATCGCCAAGGCTTAGCGCCAGCCCGCGGTCTGGTAGCCGCGCTCGGTTAGACACCTCTCAATATATTTGCGCGTGGCGGCGTCAGGACCACGATTGCTGCCGCGAAACAATCCGCGTACCAATCCGCCTGCCGCGCCACCTGCCGCGCCGGCTGCGGCCCCCTTTCCTGCGTTTCCGTAGACAGCCCCGGCAGCCGCGCCCGCGGCACCACCGACGGCCGCGTTCTCCGCGCTGCGGCGTCCGACGTCGCCGCCGCCCGATCCGTAGATGCCGCTGTCCTTGGCCATCGCGATGCACGAGTCGATGGCGTTGTTTGCGCGGGCCCGGTCAGTGGCTGCATTGTTGGATCGCGGATACACTACCGGGCGCTGCGTTCCGCAAGCCGAAATCATCAGGGCCGCAACCGCGGCGCAGAGGATGCTTCGAGTCATGCTCATGCGACTATCGGTGACACAACCCGCGGCGATCGGCAAGGGTCGGCGCTTGGGCCGGCAGTAACCCCCGTATGCTCCGGCATTCCGTTGAACTATTCGTGGCGACCGGTTCGCCCGTCGTGCACCCACGTGGAGGGTTGGGAGCGCAGATGCGCGCGAACTCAGTTGCCGCATCGCCGGACACCAGGTAGTTGTGCGAGGATACCCGGCGAAAGAACCCGTCTCTCGGGCAACCCCAACGGTGCCGAGATCACGGACAAAGGACAAATAGGCGATGTACTTGAGTAAGGTCCAAGCGCGAGCGCGCCGCGTGCTCGCAGCGACAGCGGTGTTGATGTTTGCAATCACGGTCGCGCACGCTCAACCCGAACAGGACTGGATTCGCACGGAAGTTCGCGACGACTGTCTCTCGTATAATCCTCTCCGGACGCCGCTATTCGGCGAGACCCACGTACACACCTCTTACTCGGGCGACGCGAGAATACTGAAGCTACGCACGACCCCGCGCGATTCTTACGCCTTCGCGAAGGGAGCCGCCCAGGATCTTCCACCCTACGATGTGCTCGACGTAGCGACGCGCAGTTATCAAATGAACCGGCCGCTCGATTGGATGGCCGTGAGCGATCACGCCGAACAATTCGGCGAGACGCAAATCTGCTTCGACAACAGCTTCACCGGATACACTACGAGTCTCTGTGTCGATCTCCGCGACCAAATCGCCCTGCCCCCGGCGCCCCCCGGACCCCTACCGCCGATCTTTGCCACTTTCTTGCTCCCCCTCAGCGCCGAAGACCCGGTACGGTTCACCCAGGTCTGTGGCGCGAGCAATGCGGACTGCCTGAGTGAGGCGAGTTTTATCTGGCAGGACACGCAAGATGCGGCCGAAGAGAACTACGACCGTTCCGATGCGTGCACGTTCACGTCGTTTGTGGCCTACGAATGGACGTCCCAAACCGGCGGCGACAACATTCACAGGAACGTCATCTTCCGAAACGCCGAGGTGCAAGGGATCCCGACCTCAGCCTATGAGACGACCGACGACGCGGTGTTCCGCGATACCCTCGACGCCGAATGTACCAACCTCGCGGGTAACTGTGAGCTGATCGCGATCCCCCACAACGGCAATACGAGTCGCGGTCTCATGTGGCAGACGACGCTGAGGGACGGCAGCCCGATGACGTTGGCTTACGCCGAGCAAAGAGCACGGCTGGAGCCGATCGTTGAGATGTTTCAGAGCAAGGGGAACTCGGAGTGCAAATTTGGTTTTCCGAGCACGGACGAAGATTGCCGTTTCGAGTCGATGGGTAGGGCTCAGAACTTTGCAACGTACAACCCGAACCAGGTATTCCAGCCTCTCTCGTTCGTTCGTGAGGCCTTGAAGGAAGGCTTCGCCCTCGAAGCCGATCTCGGCGTGAATCCGTTCAAGTTTGGGTTCATCGGCAGCACCGACGGACACAGCAACCTGCCGGGTGCGGTCAGTGAGGAAGATTACTCTCAGGCCGGGCACTTCGGGGCATCGAGTACGCAAAACGAATGGGCGCTCGAGAACGAGAATACCAACGGGATCGAGGCTAATCCCGGCGGTTTGGCCGTCGTGTACGCGGAAGAAAACTCACGTGACGCCATATTTGCGGCGATGAAACGCCGCGAGACCTACGCGACCAGCGGACCGCGCATCGTTGCGAGGATGTTTGCCGGCCGCATGCCCAAGGATCTGTGCGACGATGTCGGTTTCACCACCGAGGGTTACAGCAGGGGCGTTCCGATGGGCGGAGAAATCGGTCCCGTAAAGGGCAAGAAAAGCCCGAGGTTTGCCATCTTGGCCAACAAAGATCCCGGTGGCAACGGCGATCCGTCCGTTCCGCTCCAGCGCATCGAGGTCGTCAAGGCTTGGGTTGACGGTTCAGGCGTGCGCCAGGAAAAAGTCTTTCTGGCTGCCGGGACGAAGGCGGACAAGAGTGACGCTGGTGTTGACCTATCGACCTGCGCGCCACAGGGGACCGACGGTTTCGACAGCCTGTGTGCGGTCTGGTCGGATCCTTCTTTCAAGGCGAGCGAGAACGCCGCGTACTATGCCCGCGTAACGCAGAACCCGACCTGCCGTTGGCACCAGTACACCTGCAACGAGCACGCGGCGTCGTATGACTGCAGCGATCCGTTCTCCGTCCCCATAAGCTTTCGCAACTGTTGTGATAACTTCTCTGACTGGCCGAGGACGATCCAGGAACGGGCATGGACTTCGCCGATCTTCTACGAACCGGGCAGAGCCGGTGTCGGCAAGGCGATACTCAAGTACGGCAAGAACGGCGGCGACGACAAGCTAAAGCTGAGCGCGACGATCGGCAGGCTTCCCGCCACGTTCGACGTTAGCGTGGACGCCCTCACGGTCACCCTGCGTGACGACGACGCGTTCTTCAATGTCACAATTCCCGCCGGGACGTTGATACCAGTAGGCAACGGGACGAAATTTAAGTACAAGGACTCGACCGGTGCTCTCGGCGGCATCAAGACCGCGCTTCTCAAGACCAGCACTACGAAGCAGAGCGAACTCAAGATTACGACGGTCAAAATGGATCTATCCGCGGCTGAGGCCAACAACCACGACGTCGAGTTCGAGATCGCGAGTGGGTCGTACCAGTCGATCGACAAGACGCCATGGGAGTACGACGGCAAGAGCCTCAGGATACCGAAGTAATCGGCGCGCGGTTCTTTCGCAGTCCGGCGCTTCACTTCCTCGTCATTGGCGCCCTCCTGTTCGCCGGTAGGGCCGCAAACGGGACACCCGCCGGACTGGCGCGTGTCCAGGCCGATCGCTCGCCGATCGTCATCGCACGGGTCGATCTGGAAGATCTGCGCCTCCGTCACGTTGAGACTACCGGCCGTGAGCCGGATGCAGCGGCCTTCCGATACATGATTGACCGCCTGGTCGAGGACGAGATCCTCTACCGCGAAGCGCTTGCGATGGGGCTGGACCGAGGCGACCAGACGGTGCGCTGGCGACTCGTCGAGAAAATGGAGTACCTCAGTGAGAGCCGGGCGGGGCAGAGTGAGGACGAGATCGTCGACCGCGCGATCGTGATTGGACTGGTTCGCGAAGACCCGATCATTCGAGGGGTACTTATCCGCAAGTACGGCATGCTCGTACGGTTTGCAGCTCAGTACCAGCGACCGACGGCAGAGCAGTTACGTGATTACTACGTGCGTAACCGCGGGCTGTACGAAAACCCTCTTCGGGTTTCGTTCACGCACGTCTTTTTCAGCAAACAGCAACGTGGAGTCGAAAACGTCCGTGCCGACGCCGAAGCAGGCTTGGCGAGTCTGGTTGCGTCTGCCGCCGAACCCGGCGAGGCGATTCAATCGGGTGACGTCTTCCACATGGGGCACGAGTTCCACAACCAATCAGCCCAGGAGCTACAGCGGCTCTTCGGTCCACGATTTGCAGAGGAGATAGGCAAGCACGCAACCGCGGGTTGGACGGGGCCGATTCGCTCCAGCTTCGGCTACCACGTCGTGCTGATCAGCGGGCGTGTTGGTGGCGGTGCTCTCCCGCTCGACGCTGCAAAGTCGCGCATCGCAGAAGGAGTGAAGAACGAGCTCCGCGCGCGAGCGCTGCGCGAGAAAATCGAGGAACTGAAGAAAGCCTACAAAGTCGAGATCCAATGGGGAGATCTTGCCGCTGGGCGCGATGCGTAAGAACGCCGTGCTGTTAGCGTTGATTGCCTTCAGCGTCGCTGTTGCGGGCCGCGCGTATGGACACCCGATGTCTCCCGCTTTGCTCGAACTCGTTGAGATCGAAGGCGGCGCCGTGCGCGTGACGTGGAGGCAGTCAATATTCAAACTACCGGGTACTGAGGACAAGAGACCGGTGCTCCCCGACCAATGCGTAGCCCTGCGTCCGGCCGACGTCGTCGAGGACACCGGTTCGATCACGGCAACCTGGCTGGTTGATTGTGGCGAGGAGGGGTTGATCGGCCGAACCTTTGCCGTGGAGGGTCTCGACGACACCGCCAGTGATGCGCTTATCCGGGTGAGTTTGCGCGATGGGCGAACGGTGCGTGGCGTTGTCAGCGGTGGGAATCCGGCGTTCACAGTGCCCGAGCGAGAGTGGAGGCCCGCTGTTGCGTGGAGCTACGCGAAGCTCGGCTTCAAACACATCCTCGGCGGTGTCGACCACCTCCTTTTTGTGTTTGGGTTGCTGTTGTTGGTGAGCACCACTCGCATGCTCGTGACAACTATCACGTCTTTTACCGTCGGGCACAGCGTTACGTTGAGCCTTGCCATGCTTGGTCTTGCCAAAGTTCCCGCGGCACCGGTCGAAGTCTTGATCGCGTTGAGTGTCTTTGTGCTTGCCGTCGAATTGGCCGGCTCGCGTGCACGCGAGGTGACGCTTATGCGAAGATTCCCATGGGCAATGGCCGGGCTGTTCGGTTTGCTGCACGGTCTGGGGTTTGCCGGCGCGCTGCGTGGGGTTGGGCTGCCGGAGCACGAGATTCCGTTGTCCTTGTTCTCGTTCAACGGAGGGATCGAAGCCGGACAGCTGGTTTTCGTGTTCGCGATCCTAGCCGCGCGCGCGGCCTTCGCTTCGGTTCTAGAAGGCTTGCCTTGGTGGACGCGACAGGCGTCGGTTTACGCGATGGGTTCGCTCGCAGCGTTGTGGATCTTCGAACGAACGGCCGCGTTACTGCGTTGAAACCCATGGGGTGGTTTACGCGAGCCGGCGCCGGATCTCTTGCTCGGCCAGCCAGATGCGGTCTTGCCCCCATGTAGCGAACTCCGCATGTTCGTCGCCGGCGAGGACACGAAAGCTCGGGACCCCCCAGAGCCCAGCCGCGAACATCGCTTCGCGGTTGGCCTCGAACTCGGCGCGCCAGCTGTCGTCTGCGCGGCTTGCTTGCGCGTCCTCCCACACGAGTCCGGCCCGCTCGGTAATACGGCGCAGCCCGCGTTCAGTTCCTGCATCGATTCCCTCGGCAAAGACGCCGGTTGCAAAGGACAGTAGATACTCGGCTGTCTTGTCGTGCTCGCGCGCGAAGTTGTAGAGCGAGAAACCTCTTTCGATCGGCTCTCCGAGCGGATCGCTGAGCCTGCCGAACGCGATGCCCGCACGCTCGGCCTCGCGCTTGGTGTCGAACACGATGTAGAGACGCTTCGAAGTGGGGACCGTCATCCCGCGCATCACCATCGGGAGTACCGGGCGAATCCTGAGTTCTACGCCGTACCGTTCTGCCAAGTCGTAGACGCGCTCCATCGAGATGTAGGTGTAGGGGCTGCGCAGCGAGGGGAAGTATTCGAGGACGAGATCCGCACCGCCGGTTGTGGCGATAGGTGTTAGGTCAGCACTCGGACACGGGACGATCGGTTCGGCGTCGGACGGATCGCGCGCTAAGCCAAGCTCGCGCAGTCTCTGTTCTAGGTAGCCCAGCCGATCGACACCCCAATACCATTCACCACCGTAGTAGAACATCGCGCCGGAGTAATGTCCGAGCTGCGTGCGAAGCGCGCTTCCTTCGGCAAGTGCGCCGCGCACCTCATCTTTTTGCGCGCAGGGCAGTCGCCGGCAGAACTCCTCCATCGCGGCGTGGTTGCGCGACCACAGGGCTTTGCCGATCTCGGCTGCGTGGCGGGTAAATGCCGCCGGCGCGACAGCTGTAAGCAGCCGTGCTGCGTCGTGGGCAAGCTCGGGTTCGGGTCGGTCTACATCGCGTGGGAAGTCGAGCCCATAGGCGGGCGCGATATCGGCGGCATCCTTGCGTGCGTACGCGGCGAGCAGGTCGCGGTCCGGGACCGAATCAGCCTCGCCTACAAGGTGAGGCACGAGTTCGATCTCATAGCGCGAAACCAGCCGCTGCAGGGTCTGTGCCGCGAGGTGGCTGTAAGGATCCTCCACTTCGTGAAAGTAGAGCACTTGGTGCGGTCGGCCGCTTACTCGACGGCGCAACTCGGCGGCGCGTCGTCGGATATTGCGAAGCGCAGGGCTGGTGATTCCGGCGATGAGGAGTGGTGCGATGCGGCGGGCGATAGACATGTGGCGCCCAGTCTAGCCGCACCGGGTCGGTTAAGCCCAGGGAGGTGTGCGAGGGGGGCTATGCGGGCGTGCCGGCGCGAAGAGCCGGGTCGTTGCCGGCGGTCTTGGCTATCGCCCGCGTGGCGGCGTGTTTCGCGCGCCGCTTGGCTGTGCGTACCACACGTCCGGATTTGCCGCGCCTTGCGCGGCGAACCAGTGCGATGGTGGCAGCGTAGCCGAGTGCGGCGCAAACGGCGCCTGCCACTGCTCCGCCGATCGTGAGCGGGACCAGGATGTCGGCTCCCATATGCATGATCGCCTGCAGCTGTGCGTCGAACTCCCAGACCTCATGCACGGCGACTTGGTCGGCGGCTCGGCTGACGGTGGCCCCGACGTCGCTCAAGGTCGGTCCAGGCCAGAATCCGATGCCGAGCGCGTAGGTGAATGCGAAGATCGGCGCGACGGTGAAAGGATTGGTAATCCACACGCCGAGGATCGCCACCGAACGGTTCGCGTTAAAAAGGGTTGCAAGGCAAGCCGCGATCGCGATTTGGAAACCGACGGTCGGCGTCAGAGCGACGAAGATCCCGACGGCGACGCCACGGGCAATTTCTTGGGGAGATCCGCGCTGACGTACCAGCCATTCGAGTGCTGGGCGTAGGCGCTTCGGGAGCCAACGGCCACGTGTGCGCGTTTCGCGCAGGTGTGGCTGGGGTGCAATAGCGCGCGGAGCGGTCTGTTCGGGACTTGAGAGCACCGCTTTCAGGCTAACATACGGCCGCGCGGCGCGGCGGACTATCAGCCCGCGGGAGCCCCGGGACAAGCGGCTGTTAGCGGAAGCGCGCCTCGACCTGGCAGAGTGCAGCACGCACCTGGTCGATTGCTTCCCAGCGGTCGGCCGCGGCTGTCCGCTGGGGCGACTCACCGGGGAACAGAGCCTTCGCGTACTCGCTGTTGACCGCCCAGCTGTGCTCGGGATTGAGCTCGCCGCGGGCTTGAAGGACGCGGACCGCAGCCGGGACTGGTGTGACAATCCCTATGACCCGGGCTTTCTCGTCAACCATCGGGCCGCCCGATCGTCCGGGCTCAATCGGCACCGAGGTTTCCATGAGGCTTTTCTCGCCGGTCGGACCCGATGTGGCCTTGATCGCTCCGTAGGCGAACGCAGGCTCGCTGCCGAGGCTGGTAGCTGAAGCAAAGCTCAACGTGAAAACCGGATCTTCCGCTTTCAGTCGATTTTCCGACGAGAGAGCGAGGAACTCCGGGGTCGGTTGTGAAAGGCGCAGCATAGCGATGTCGACTCCGGGTAAGACGCGTTCCACCGTCGCATCGAGCGTGCTGCCGTCGGTGAAATGCACGCGTACGGCCGTTGCCCCGCCGACCGCACGATGACTTGTCAGGACTCGCCCCTCCGGATCGACGGCGAAGCACGAGCCGGTAATTTCGCCCCAGGGTTGTTCGGGCGCAGCTTCTACCGGGGTGCTAGCGGCGAACGCGCGGGAACCGGTTTCAGCGTCGAGGGGTTCTTCGCCGGCTCTGCTCTGTGTAACGAAGCTTGTGGCAGAGCCGGTCACCGGGTGTTTAGCTATCCGCCTCTCCAGCGCCGCGATCACCGAACGCGTCCAGTCGGGCGCTTCTTGACTCGTTACCCCCTTGCGCAGCGAGACAACCCACATGCGCATTGAGCCGTCGTCCTGCTCGCGGAAGTAAACGCCGATGCGTTCACCCCAACTCTTTTCGTTGATGCCGTTGTCGGCACCGACGAACCCTGCCTCGGGGTCGATCGTCATAACGTCGAGTCCCAGTTCTTCGAGCGCGGATGTGGCAATCTGAACGGCTTCGTCGCGATTGCCGACGAAGCTCAGCGCGTTGGGCTTTTCGACCGCAGGTTCCGGCATGCTCGCGGGCGGCAGAGCCGTGCAGGTAGCTGCGAACGCGCAGATGAGGATTGCGAAAAGGAGGGTGCGTATATTGATCACGACAGGGTGGTAGATGTCAGATCTACAACTGTGCAACGCCCCATACTCCACTAACTTCGCATCCAGTACCAGCGGCCGGAACTCGATCGGGTGGGGAAATGCGAGCGCCTCGGCTGATACCCGGCAAAGCCGCAAGCAGATGAGCGGGACTATGCGAGGTGGGAGAGAACGGCCGCGCCAATCAAGTCCTGGGTACGGGCCGCAGTGTCCGGGTCTTCGAACAGGCCCTGGTTCAATTCGATTTCGAGGCCGACGTAGCGCGGCGCGGGCAGCACCTTCTTAATCCGTGTTTGCAGTCCGTCCATCGTTCCCCGATATGGGTAGTTCATGCGTACGCGTAGCCCGGTCGGCTGCAACGTCTCGCGCAAGACGGCCGCGCAGCGTGATTCCTCCTCACGGGAGGGGTGGTAGAGAAGCCCGACGTCGGCGTTGCGCTCGCTATTGCCGTCGAGTGAGTTGGTGAACGAATGCATGCTTAGGTGGATGCAGGTGCTATGGGTCTCCACGATCTGCTCGACCGCCCGGTCGATGTCGGCGTGGTAGGGGCGGTGGTATAGCTCGATTCGCTGCGCGCGCTCTGCGCCGTCGATGGCTTGGTTTCCAGGGATATCGTATCCATGGCTGTGTGCGACGATCAGGTCGCGGCTTTCCTCGCTGCGGTTGAGATCGACCAAGAGCCGAGAGTAGGCACCTTCGTAGTGCGGGCAGCCGAGCGTACGTGCCAGCGCGCGCGCAGCCTGCGCCGCGCCGATGTCCCAGGCGATGTGGGATGCGAGGATGCCCGGCTCGAGTTTGAGCGTGCCGTAGCGTTCAGGCAGGCGGTTGCTGGCGTGCTCGCAGGAGACCAGAAACTGCTCACAGCGAAACTGCATCGCTCCAGCCTACTGGGAGAGGGAAACCAAATCACCCGTCACCGGTGAAAGTTATGCGCTCGCCGGTCGGGGCGGCGCTTCAGAGCGCGTGCGAGACCTCGGTCGGCGTGGTAGGCAAGCCCGAGGAGGCAACACATGGGAGTACTTGAAGGAAAGACAGCCGTCATAACCGGCGGGGCGAGCGGTATCGGTGCAAAGACGGCGCGCCGTTTTGTCGAGGAAGGCGGCAAGGTCGTCATCGCCGACATTTCGGACGAAGACGGTGGAAAGCTTGCCGAAGAGATCGGCGCGGCGGCATCCTATGTCCACACCGATGTTTGCAACGAGGCCGACGTGGCCTCCGTGTTGGCGCATGCCGTGTCGCATTTCGGTTCGCTCGATTGTCTCTTCAACAACGCGGGCTCTGCCGGCGTCGACGGGATGATTGAGGAGACGGATGCGAGAAAGATGGCCACTACGCTGTCGCTGCTGCTCGGGGCGGTGGTGTTCGGAATGAAGCACGCCGCCCCGATCATGAAACGGCAAAAAAGTGGATCTATCATCAGCACCGCCTCGGTTGCGGGTATCGATACCGGTCGTGGCCCGCATGTCTACAGCGCTTGCAAGGCGGCGGTCATCCACCTGACGCGCTCGGTAGCGAAAGAGCTTGGTGAGTCGGGCGTGCGTGTCAATTGCATCTGTCCAGGCGGGATTGTTACGCCCATATTCGGCCGCCATCTAGGGCTTTCAGAGTATGAAATCCAGGAGAAGCTTCCGCTGGTCAGCGAGGTGCTCTGCAACGCGCAGCCGATTCGCCGTTCGGGGCAGCCCGACGACATCGCCAACGCCGCGGTGTGGCTTGCGAGCGACGCATCTTCATTCGTCAACGGCGAGGCGCTGGTCGTCGACGGCGGCATGACCCGCGGCCCGGGTTGGAGCGAGTCGCAGATGTTGATGGATACGTTTCGCGACATCCTCGGGGTGCAGGAGTGATCAGCTGTTTTTGGCCTGGATTCTCGCCCAGGTGTCACGAAGCGTGACCGTGCGGTTCAGGATCAAAGCGTCTTCGGGGCTGTCGGGGTCGACGCAGAAGTATCCGAGCCGCTCGAATTGAAAACGGTCGCCCGGCGCGGCTGACGCAAGGCTCGGTTCCACCATGCACCCGCTACGGATCTCGAGCGAGTCGGGGTTGAGGTTGGCGATGAAGTCTTTCCCTTCCGGTGCTTTCATCGGCGTGGGGGTGATGAACAGGCGATCGTAGAGGCGAACCTCAGCTTCGATGGCGTCGCGCGCCGAAACCCAATGTAGTGTCGCCTTGACCTTGCGGCCGTCTGCGGCGTCGCCGCCTCGTGTGGCGGGGTCGTAGGTGCAGCGCAGTTCTAGGATTTGACCGGTATTCTCGTCCTTGATGACGTCGGTGCAGGTGATGAAGTATGCATAGCGCAGACGCACCTCACGGCCGGGCGCGAGCCGGAAGAACTTGCGCGGCGGGTCTTCCATGAAGTCGTCGCGCTCGATGAAGAGTTCGCGTGAGAAGGGGACCTTGCGGGTTCCCGCGCTCGGGTCTTCGGGATTGTTGACGGCGTCGAGTTCGTCAGTTACGTCCTCTGGGTAGTTCTCGATAACGACACGCAAGGGATCGAGAACAGCCATCACGCGTGGCGCAGTCCGGTTGAGTTCGTCGCGTACGGCGGTCTCGAGTTGCTCGATCTGCACGGTGGCGTGGTGACGTGCCAAGCCTACTTCGGTGCAAAACTTGCGGATCGCGTCTGCGGGGAAACCACGGCGGCGCATACCGGAGACCGTCGGCATGCGCGGGTCGTCCCAACTCTCGACGTGCTCTTCGGAGACTAAGCGGCGCAGTACGCGTTTGCTCATCACTGTGTAGGTGAGGTCGAGGCGCCCGAATTCGATCTGCTGAGGATGGCGCGGGGTTTCTAGTTCCTGGAGAACCCAGTCGTACAACGCTTTGTTGTCGGCGAACTCAAGGGTGCAAAGCGAGTGCGTGATGTTCTCTATCGAGTCGGATAGGCAGTGCGCGAAGTCATACATCGGATAGATGCACCAGCTATCGCCGGTTCGGTGATGATGGGAGAACTGGATCCGATACAGCACCGGGTCGCGCATTACGATCTTCGGCGAAGCCATGTCGATCTTGGCGCGTAGGGTACGGGTTCCGGCTGCGAATTCGCCGGCGCGCATGCGTATGAACAGGTCGAGGTTGTCTTCGACCGTTCGTTCTCTGGAGGGGCTGTCACGCCCCGCTTCTTTCAGCGTGCCGCGGAATTCGCGCAGTTGCTCGGCGTCGAGATCACAGACAAAAGCCTTTCCTTTCTTGATCAGTGCGACCGCGTATTTGTAGAGAAGCTCGTAGTAGTCGGAGGCGTAGTATTGGTGCTCTCCCCAGTCGAAGCCGAGCCAACGTATGTCTTCTTGAATCGATTCGACGTACTCGGTGTCTTCGGCTGCCGGGTTGGTATCGTCGAAGCGCAGGTGGCAGCGCCCGCCGTACTCCTTGGCGATACCGAAGTTTAGGCAGATCGATTTGGCGTGACCGATGTGCAAATAGCCGTTGGGCTCAGGAGGGAAACGCGTTACGACCCGGCCGCCGTTCTTTCCTGTTGCCACGTCGCGTTCGACGATCGTGCGAATGAAGTCCTTACCCGATGTGCTCGTCTCGCTCACTACTTCTCCGTTCGTTGTGGGGGGTGATGGCGCGCAACCCGCGGTCAGTCTACGGGTTCCGGCCGTGAATGTCGCACGAGTGCCGCGTTCAATCAGGGGATCGGCATGATAGCGACGGGCGGATCCAGATTGGATCCGCCCGTCGCCGCTGAACGGTTGTCGGCCGGGGGTGGTCCGCTCGCTAACACCATCGTGCCTGCCCCGTCTCTCTCGGACGAAACCCCGGCACCGGCGGCCGGCGCCGACACGAGGCGAACAACGGTTACCCCATAGCCCGCAGCTCTGCACGCCGCGTGCCATGCATCCGACCTGTGCGAGTTCGTGACCGGCCTTGCTGCAATCCTCAACGCATTCGCAAGGCCGGCACTATGAGCAGCTCGGCTGCTGTGGTACCTAGCCGACACGCACACGCCGAACAGGCAAAAAACTGACGTAAGTATCGGGTGGCGTGGTTAACAGAGGACAACGCGATGGCTAAGGCATGGTACGAACGACTTACGCAGGCCGATAACTCATTTTTGGTACTGGAGGGCCCGACCACCCACATGCACGTCGCGGGCCTTATGATCTTCGATGACGGGCCGGTCTCTAAAAACGGGCGGGTCGACATCCAAGCGGTTCGCGACCAGGTTGCCTCGCGTCTCGATCTGATTCCTCGTTACCGCCAGCGTCTGATGTTTACTCCGGTCGAAGGACATCCTGTGTGGGTAGACGACGCCAGCTTCAATATCGACTACCACGTTCGCCACACCTGTCTGCCGAGCCCGGCTGGGCCTCGAGAACTGCGAGTCCTCGCTGCACGCATCATGTCGCAGCAACTCGACCGCGGTAAACCGCTGTGGGAGAACTGGGTTGTCGAACGGCCGGGCCGGCCCGGCTTCGCGCTGGTCAGCAAGACCCATCACTGCATGATCGACGGCGCCTCGGGTGTCGACCTCATGGCCGTCTTGATGAGCCTGGAGGCTGACACGCCGTTGGGCAAACCGGCGCCGTGGACGCCACGCCCGATCCCGAGTGCCTTGCAGATGGCCGCTGGTTCGGTTGCGCACTGGGCCTGGACACCGATCGATGTCGCGCGCTCGGTAGTTCGCAATGGCAGCGGGATTCTAGGGAACGGACTAGCGATGGGACGTGCGCTCGGGATGACTGCCGCAAATGCGTCGGCGACTCCCGTCAATCGCCCGGTGGGACCACACCGACGCTTCAACTACACAACCTTTCGTTTGAGCGACGTCAAACGCGTCAAGGCAGTGCTCGGGGGCACCATCAATGACGTCGTGCTCGCTACGGTCTCTATGGCTGTGCGCGCCTACTTGAAGCGCCATCGCGTCCGCCTCAACGGCCTCGACTTTCGCGTCATGACTCCGGTAAGCGTTCGTTCAGAGGCTGAACGCGGCAAACTCGGCAATCGTGTTTCGGCTTGGCAGATCCAGTTGCCGGTCGCCGAGGCGAACCCGGTTCGTGCTTTGGAATTGATCGCTGCAACGACACGCGGTCTGAAGGAGAAGCACGAAGCTCTCGGCGCGCAAATGTTGACGCAGGTGACCGAGTGGACGGGCTCGACGCTTCTGAATATCGCCGCCCGACTGGCCAAACGTACGCTCCCTTTTAACACTGTCGTCACCAATGTTCCGGGCCCTCAGGTGCCGTTGTATCTGTGCGGGTCCAAGCTTTTGCAGACCTATCCGATGGTGCCGTTGTTCGTGAAGCAAGGATTCGGCGTCGCCTTGTTCAGCTACAACGGAAATCTTCACTGGGGCGTCAATGCCGACTGGGACGTGATGCCCGACCTCGATGACTTCGTCGCGGTCTTGGCGGAGTCGTTCAAGGAACTTTGCGAGATTGCGGGGTTCGAAGCCGAGGTGCCGGATTCCGATAGCGGCGACGCAGGGCAGATGAGCGCTGGTGCCTCGCCGCCGCGGACGCCCGGCGCGGTGGCTGCGGCGGGGCATATAGCGACCGATCCGTCGGCGACGTAGGGAAGCTCTGCACAAGTCTTTCAAAACCGCGCTACATTCCGCGGCTACATTCCGCGCGGAATGTGGTAACTCGGCGCAAAGTACACCGGCGGCACGATGATCGGTCGGCTCAGTCACTTGTGCAGAGCTTCCCTAGCCGGCCGCCGCGGTCAGTCGTGGTCTCGGAGAACGTTTTCAAATTGGTCGCGGACGGCCGCGATCCGTTCGTCCATGTTCTCGCGCGTCCACCCATCGGTCGGGATCGGCGCTAACACCACCGCTTCGATCGTTGCAGGGCGTACTATGTTCGCATGTTTCGGCAGCGCATCGAGCGCGTTGCGAAACACGATCGGGACCAGCGGTACGCCTGCCTGCATGGCGATGTGAAAGGCGCCTTTCTTGAAGCGTCCCAGACGCGGTGTCGGACTGCGGGTCCCCTCGGGCGAGATGACGATGGAGAGACCCGAGCGCAGTGCGTCTACTGCCGGCTCGAGTGCAGCAACGGCCTTGGTGTGGTTGAAGCGGTCGAGAAACACGGTTCCTGCGAACTCGAATACCGGACCGAAGATCGGGTTGTAGCGCGCTTCTTGTTTGGCGATGCCGACGACGTCGCGCCGCAACATCTTGCAAAGCAGCAACACGTCGATTTCGCTTTGGTGGTTGAAGATGAACACCGCCGGCCGATGCGACCAGAGGTGATGTTCGCCGCTGGTATGTAAATCGATGCCGGTGAGTGCAGTGCCGAGTTCACCCCAGGTAGACATCGTCACGTTGACCGCTTGGCGTCGTGACCCGTTGAGAATCCAAGCGGGCAGGCCGGCCGCCAACGATGTGCCGACGGCACCCATCGCAAGCCCGGTACGTATGACGTCGGAGAGGCCCGGCCTGCCACGGCTGGTGAAACGCCGCACAGGCCAGCCGCGCGATGATGCGATCGCCGCCAGTCGGCGGTTGGGGTTGAGCGGTCGCGGGTTGCCGACGTTCTCGAGCAGCGGTAGGTCTTCGTCGCTATCGGTGTAGAAGTAGCTTTGTTCGAGATCGATGCCGATCTCGCGTGCGAGTCTCTCTGCGACCTTCTGTTTTCCCTCACCGTAGCACAAAGGCTTGATAGTTTCACCAGTGAAGGCCCCGTCTTCGACTTCCAACAGCGTGCAGAGCACGTGTGGGATCTCCATGTCACGGGCGAGCGGCTCGGCCTGATAGCGAGTGGCCGAACTCACGATCGCGACGGTGTGGCCCATGGCTTTATGGGCGTCTACGAGCGCACGCGATTCGGGGTAGATGTCGGCGGCCAGTTGGTTCTCGAAAGCCTGCTGGCCGAACTCTTCGAGGGCCTGTTCAGAGACGCCGCGCAGGATGCCGGCGGTCGCGGCAATCAGACCCGAGAACCCGGTTTGACCGGTCGAGAAACTGACCGAGCTCAGGGTAAGCGCCATGAACTCGCGCGGCGACATCTTTCCCGACAGCAGTCGGTCGCGAAAAATGGTGACCGCGGAGAAACCTGCGAGCAGCGTGCGGTCGAGATCGAAGAAAGCGGCCACCCGCGGTCCTTTCGGGCCGTTGCGGATCTCGCGGGTGATTTCAGCGTGTAGTGCCATTGGGGGGCGGAGTGGACCGGGTATCGCCGGGGCCCGGAGCACGCACCATACTCCCTCGGGGCCCCGTGCGGCAACTCCCAGCTATTCGAGGCCGACCGTGTCGACGAGAAAGCGATGGATGGCGTCGGTCAACTCAGCCCACTTGGGTTCGAGCATCAAGTCATGACCTTGCCCCGACATCAGGTGAAACTGTGCGCGGTAGGCTCGCGCTGTCCGTCGCTGTTCGCCGACGGTGAAGATCGCGTCGTGCTCGGCGGCGAACACGGCAAGAGGCGTGGTTACTTTTTTTGGGGTGAAGCCCGGTGCAAGCGCCAACACTGTCAACGCACGGACGGATTCGGGCACCAACTTGGCGAAGAGTGCCTCCGGCTTCAGGGCCGACTGCGGCCCGAGGAACGCACCCGCCGCCAATTCAGGCGTTCCCACCAGTGCGAAGCCGTCTGCGAGCAGAAGCTGGCGTAATACCGGACCCGGCGAACGCCATGCAGCGCGCAGTGTCGCGCCGAGTGCGCCGGCGATCGGCACCGGCGCGAGCAAAACCGCCGCCGGTAAACTGCGCGTCGTCAAGCAACGTTGTACAAGCGCACCGCCGAGGCTGTGACCGATCACTGCGGGTGGCGGCGTGATCGCCTCGATTCGTTCGTGTAAGAACTGTGTATAGTCGGCTAAGCTGTATTTGTTGATGCGGCCTTTTAGGTCAGCGCTGCTACCGTGCCCCGGCAGGCTCACGGTGTGCACTTGGTAGCCGTGACCGGCAAGGCGGGTTGCCATGTCGGTCCAACACCACGCTCCATGCCACGCACCGTGTTGAAGCAGCAAAGGCGTGCGGCGCGTGCGGCGCGCCGGTGTGAGGACGATGTGTTCGATCGACGCGGGCGTGCCGGCGAGGTTGGCGGCCGACGGGCTCGCGCCGTCCGCAGAGTTCACCGGCGCGGCTTTGCGATGAGGACCTCGGATGGGATGAACCAGCTCGTCACCACTTCGCTGTACAGGGTCTGCCAGCGATCTGGTGGCAGGTAGTCTTTGAGTTCGAGCGGCCGCCGGCCGCCGACCGCTTGGGGATATATCGAGGAGATCCGCTGCCAGGCTCCTGTGATCAATCCTGAAAGTAACCCCTTATCCTTTGCCAGGCTGACCAGACAAAGCATTCCGTCGTCGGTCAGCATGCGTTCGGCTTCGGCAACGACCTCGGCGATCTCGTTGTCGGGCAAGAGGTCGAATACATAGTTGGCGACAAACCTGTCGATCGATCGGTCTGCCGGAGCAAGCTTGGTCTCGCCCGATGTCTGGGTGATGTCGATCTTGTCTTTGAAGCGGGTCAGTCGCTCGTTCGACAGCCTGACCATCGTTGCGCTGAGATCAACAGCCATGTAGGACGCGGCGTCGATCAGGTGAGTTCCGAGTAGTTCTTCGGCGTAGCGCCCGGTGCCGCAACCGAACTCGAATACCGCGCGTGCGCGATGAAACTCGGCATTGGCGGTGAGGGCGTCCAGCGCGGGGTCTTCGTAAAACCCTTGCGTGTCTTGACGCTCACCAAAGGCATCGTAAAACGAACGTGCCTGTAAGTGTGAAAGTAGGGTGGGTTGGATTGCAGCCGACGCGTTGTTCACAGGTCCCTCTTCTCCTCACCATGTACCGCCCAAGCCAGGGCGGTTACCACTCGATCGTTGTCCCAAAACAATTCGCCGCCGCTCTTTGATCCGCGGTGCGAGCGCTGCGTCCAGTATACGCTCCGGGTCTTGCCCGACCACTTTCAGCACGTCGGCAACCGTATCTCGATCGGCGATATCGAGATCAGCGGTAAAGTTAGCGCGAAAGACGCGACGCGTCAATGGGTGCTCGCGATTCTCCAACGGATTGCAGCGCAGGCCGGTGCCCATCGCGGCGACGGGAACAAGAACTCAGTTTCGCCGCATGTTCTTCGACACACGTTTTTACGTAAACTGGCTGAGGAGAAAGGAGTTCAGTACGCCAAAGAAGTCTCCGGCCACCGCAGCGACCGGTACATCCGGCATTACATCAAACCGAGCAAGGAAAACCTCGCCGCAGCGATCGATGAACTCTCTTGAGTTCCAAGTGCGCAACGGAACAAACCCAGCGAATAACTACGCCGCTAGCTACGGGTTTCATCGCTTCGCTCCGGCGACAGGCGGTAATGCCCCAATCCGCTGAGTTCCGCGCGAAAACCGGCACGTAGCACGGGGGTTTTGCTGCTCAGGGGGATGCAGTGCGTGGGCTAAGGAAGCTCTGCACAAGTGACTGAGCGGACCGATCATCGTGCCGCCGGTGTACTTTGCGCCGAGTTATCCACATTCCGCGCGGAATGTAGCGCGGCGGTTTCAGCTCGCGGAAGCTAGCCGGCCGGCGCTACCCGGCCTGTCTTGCAGTCCGTCCCCGACTTCAGTCCCTTTCTGACTCCACGCTCCCGACGCGAACCTACGTTGCTCACCCATCGCCCAGCCTTCTCACGAGTCGCTCGGCTTACGTACTTATCTCATTTTGAAAGACTTGTGCGGAGCTTCCCCAGCGTGTTGGGGCGGCGTTGGTGCATGGTTGCGGCCAGGCAATGCTGGTCAGGAGGAATGAACGCGAGCATCCCACGTTCGTCATTTCGGGTAATCATGTTGCCAGTCAGCGTGTACTCCGAGTTGATCGTACCGCTGCCGGCAATAAGCAATCCTTCAACGCAATCGTCAACTGTAGATCCCGTCATCGTCACCTTGATGTCACTCGACCCCCACTTAGGACCACCAACAAGCGGAATCGTCTTGGCGATCAAACGTTAGTAAAACTTTCTGCCAAACGACCTACGCCGTCGCATCACGTAGGTGCAGGTGCTGATGGACAATAGGCGTAAGACCACGAGCGTGAACACAAAGAGATCGTCCATTATTCTGAATACCGCTGACTGTCAGACTCCGCGGGCGAACCGAGGAGTGAAGACAGAGAAACGGAGGTCCAGCGTATCCGGTCGGCGCGGACGTACTCAAGCAAACACAACGCCGATGCTGCCCATCAGGCCGAAGTCGGCTTTGACTTGGTCGCCCGCGGAGACCGGCAGCGGTTTTACGAATGACCCACAAATCACCCGATCGCCGCGGCGAAGCCGTTCGCCGGCGTCGCCGAGCCGGGCGGCGACCACGGCGATCATATGACCGTAGGACGCCGGCAAGTAGGCGGGCTCAACGCTGCGCGCGGCCGCACCGTTTTGAATCAGTTGCGGTTCGAGGCGTTCAGGCGCGAATCTGAGCGCAGGCGAAACCGGAGCACCGATCACCACCGCCTCATGGAAGATGTCATGGCCGAGAATCGTGTCGACGCTGCCTTTTGGTCGTGCAAAGTCGACGATCTCCAGTGCCGGTGCGAGTGTCGCGATGGCCGCGGAGGCTTGCTCAGGACTTGTCCCCGGTGCTACATCGACGGCGATTTCGGCGCAGACCTCGACCTCGACCATGGCCTGGACACCTGCGCCGATCCTGTAGACGCCTCCCGCCTCAATCAGAGTTCGGCTGGTCATAAACCCGACCAGGGGCGCATTGATGCCCATGGCGCGTTGAACCTCGGGATCGTTGAGTCCGACCTTCCAGCCGAGCCGCTTCTCGCCTTGCTGAAGACGACGGTGCCACTCCTGCAGCTGCACGCGCATGCCGGTTTCGATTGCGGGGTTCTCGCTCACTGTGACAGGTTGCCCGAGGCCGGGGCATGGGTCGAGGGGTGGTCGCCGGTTTGTTGAACTAGAGTCAACTGGAGCCTATAGTCGAGACCGTGGCGGGCGCAACGAGAAGTAGGCTTGGTCAGGACGAACGGCGAGCGCAGCTGCTCGAGCTCGGCGGACGCTTGTTCACTATCCGCGCTTACGACGAGGTTTCCATCGACGATATCGCCGCCTCGGCGGGGGTTTCAAAAGGGCTGCTTTATCACTACTTTCCGAGCAAGCGCGAGCTCTACGTCGCCACCCTGCAGTTAAACGCCGGCAAGCTCGTAGAAGACATCACTCCCAAGCCCGACACCCCTCGCGACCAACGATTGGTTGCCGGTATCAACGCGTTTCTCGATCACGTCGGCGAAAACTCGGTTGGATATTCCTCTCTAATGCGCGGCGGGATCGGCAACGACGCCGAGGTCGCCAAGGTCGTCGATGAGACGCGCGACGCGATCATTGCGATCATCTTCGAGGGTTTTGGCGGCGGTGACCCGCCGGTAGGGCTGCGTCTTGCCGCGCGTGGGTGGATCGGGTTCATGGAAGCCGCCGGAGTAGAGTGGGCCGAGAAACGCGAGGTGCCGCGCGAGACCATGGTCGCGATGGCGACCCAGGTGCTGCAAGCCGCGCTCGTAAGTTCCCGGCCGTCCTAGAGTTCACCTAGCATGGGTTGCGGCCTCGCGCCTTGACCCTGCTCCCTATACAATTTCCGCAATCCCACGGTCTGGTGCATGCCCGTAGCGGCTGCTCCGGAGGAGAAACGATGGTCAGGACGGAGATTTTAGGAACCGGAAGTGCAGTGCCCGACAACATCGTTACCAACGACGACATGGGCAAGCTCGTCACCACCGACGATGCGTGGATCCAGCAACGAAGCGGCATCAAGCAGCGCCGTCATCTGAAGCCGGGCCAGGGCGGCCCGGTGAGCCTTGGTAAGCCGGCGGCCGAGCGCGCGATGGCGGCGGCAGGGATCGCCATCGGTGACGTCGATTTTGTGATCTGCACGACACAGAACCCTGAGTATTACAGCCCGGGGACCGGTTGTTTCCTGCACGCCGAGCTGGGATTGGCCGACAACGTCGGGGTGCTTGAAGTCCGTAACCAGTGCAGCGGATTCCTCTACGCGTTGCAGATAGCCGACGCGTACATTCGCGCCGGCGTATACCGGCGGATCTTGTTGGTCGGCTGCGAAGTGCACTCTACGGGCCTCGAGTACACCGATGAGGGCCGCCACATCACCGTCTTATTTGGAGACGGCTCAGGTGCGATGGTGCTCGGCGCCTCGGAGTCGGCAGACTCGGGTATCTTATCGACCGAAGTGCACGCCGACGGCCGCTTTGCCCGTGAGCTTTGGGTCGAAGGTTGCGGTGGTGCGCAGCGTCCGCGCGTCAGTGCCGAGCAACTCGAGCAGCGTAAACAGTTCCCCTACATGAACGGCCAGGCGGTGTTCAAGAAAGCGGTCGGTGGGATGGCCGCTTCGGTAAAGACCCAACTAAAGCAAAACGGACTGGATATTGCCGATGTCGACCACTTCTTTCCGCATCAGGCAAACAAGCGCATCAGTGAAACTGTCGGCGAGTTCATCAAGATCGACCCGGCTAAGGTCGATCACAGCATCGAGCGTTACGGCAACTGCTCTTCTGCGTCGATTCCGTTGGCGTTAGACGATGCTGTTCGCGATGGGCGGGTAAAAAAGGGTGACGTGGTGCTGATGGCGAGCTTCGCAGCTGGCTTTGTCTGGGGTGCCGCGCTGTTGCGTTACTGATCGGCGAACAACGGAGCGAGGGGCGGACATGGCAAGCACGATTATCATTGGAACCGGAGCGTATCTTCCCGAGCGCGTGGTCAGCAACGAAGAAATCGCGGAGAAGCTGGGTGTTCAGCCGGCCTGGATCCTGGATGAAACCGGTGTCAAAGAACGTCGCTACGCACGCGACGATGAGACACCCGCCGACATGTCTTACGCAGCCGCACAAATTGCGCTCGCGGATGCGGGCACCACGATCGAAGAGATCGACTATATGGTGTCGGCGATCGAGCACTCTGATACTTACTTTCCCGGCAATGGGTGCTTTGTACAGGAGAAGTTCCAACTGGGCACCGGGGTTGGTGCACTCGACGTCCGCAACCAGGCGGCCGGATTTATCTATGCACTCTCGGCTGCCGATGCGTTGATTCGGGCCGGGATCTACAAGAACGTGCTGCTGAACGGAACTGAACTGAACTCGTGTGCGCTCGAGTGGACGTCCGAAGGCAAGGACCTAACGCCGTCGTTGGCCGATGGTTCCGGAGCGGTGGTTCTAGGCCCGGGCGAAGACGGGACGGGCGTGCTTGCGACTGACCTGAACGCCGATGGGCGCTTTGCGCGGGACTACTGGGTTCGCAGCGAGTCCAATGCTCACCACCCACGACTGACGCTTGAGATGCTTGAAGCAGGACATCAGTACCCGCGTATCAACGTGGAGGTCTTTTACGAGCATGCGGTTGAAGGCCTGGTTGCCAGCATCAAGCGTACGCTCGAAAGCGCGGGTATAGCGACCGGTGACGTCTCGATGTTCTTACTGCAGCAAGGCAACCGGCGTGTTAACGAGTCGGTCGCCGCCAAACTAGGCCTCCCCGCCGGCAGCGTCGACCATAGTATCGAACGGTACGGCAACACCGGCGCGGCTTCGATTCCGATCGCCCTCGACGAGGGCCTGCGCTGCAACCGTATTGGGCGCGGCGCCACCGTGGTTATGGCGGCCTTCGGCGCCGGTTTCGTCTGGGGCTCGGCTGTCGTCAAGCTCTGACCCGGGCGTTTGGCTCGCGCGTCAGCCTCCGCGGTGTCAGCCCAAGAAGTCCAGGATCGCGGTGTTAAACTCGTCGCGGAACTGGATGTTGAAACCATGTCCGCCGTCGGCGAACAGTTGCAGTCGAGCGTTCGGGATGCGCTCGGCGAGGATGTCGGCGTTTCCGGGCGGCACCAAAACATCTGCCTCGCCGTGCACAACCAAGGTTTCGTGGTGAATCTCGCCGAGGCGATCGTAGGTGTCGTGTCCCATCACCGCACCTATCTGGTTGGCGAGCGTAAGCTTGGTGGGCGGCATCAGGCCTTGCTCGGCGAACATCATCATAAGCGGAGCCATGTTCTCGTTGAGATAGTCGGCCGGAAACAGGATCCCGGCTACGGCTTGAAACGCCTGCAGCAGGTCTTCACCGTCACCCTGCATGGTGAGTGCTTCGACAACCTCAGGGCTCGGGTGCACCGCGTTCATCCCGCCCGGGGTGGTGCACGCAAGTACCAGCCTATCGACACGATGGGGATGTCTGAGTGCGACGTGCTGCGAAATCATCCCGCCCATCGAGATACCGCACAGGTGCGTCTTCTCTATTCCAGCGGCGTCGAGCACGGCGATAACGTCGTCGGCCATGAGTTCCATCGTATAGTTCGGGTCTGAGGTTTGTGTCCGGCCGGTACCACGGTTGTCGAGCAGGATGACGTTGTGCCGTTCGGCGAACGCCGGGGTCTGCGCGAACCACCATCCCGAAGTCCCACCCAGGCCCATCACCAGCGTGAGTGGCGTGCCGGCGCCTTGGGTGTCGTAGTAAAGCTTCGCTCCGTGGTTTTCGGTGAATGCCAACGCTTCTCTCCTGTTCAGGCTACCAATGGTCGCTGAATCTGAATATGCATAGCTTTCGTGACTTTGGTAGTTACCCGTAGGAGACAGCAGTGGCAAAAGAGTTTGTACTTACCGAGCAGATGACTGCGCAGATCGGTGCCGAATCACCACCGTGGCCTTTCGAAGTCACGACCACCAGCGTGCGCGCGTTCGCGCGCGGCGTGGGCTACACCGACCCCGTCTATTTCGATGTCGCGGCCGCGATAAAGGCCGGATACCGGAGTCTACCCGCGCCGCCGACCTATATCGGGACTCCGGTGTTTATCCCTGGACGGTCGAGCGACACGTTCAGCGGTCCGAGCGAAGGAATGCCGAACGTAGATCACGGGCTCAAGGGCATCCTCGACGGTGGAACCGAGACCGAGACTTATGACACCATATGCGCCGGTGACGAACTGAGCGCGGTAACGAGGATTGCCGCCCTTGATGTACGTCCGAGCAAGGCTCTGGGGAAAATGCTCGTCATGGGTACCGAGACCGAGTACCGCAACGCGGCCGGCGACTTGGTCGCTAAGCAGCGTGCACAAGTAATCTATTACTGAGCGTAGGAGAGAGATGTGATTGCCGACTGGAAAAAGATCGCAGAGGGCGATTCGTTGCCCGAACTCCGCAAGACACCCACTGTCACCCAGCTCGTCAAATACGCCGCGGGCTCGGGCGACTTCAACCCGCTCCATCACGACTACAATTTCCCGCAGTCCGAACAGATCGGCTCTATCATTGTGCACGGGCGTTTTAAGTACGCGGCGCTCGGCGAGTTGGTCTCGAACTGGCTTGGGCACGCATGGCGTGTGAAGAAAATTTCTTGTCAGTACCGTGGAATGGACATGCCGAACCAAGAGTTCGTGTGTCGCGGCACCGTCGTCAAGAAATGGGAAGAGAACGGCGAGAAGCTCGTGCAGATAGATGTATGGGCCGAGAACGCCGAGGGCAAGAAAACCACGCCCGGTCAGGCCGTCGTCGTGATGCGTTGACGCCGGCGCCGGTGGCTGCGCGACTGGTCAGCTTGTCATGTGCATCGATATCGCCTCGGCCGCCGTTGCGAATTCTGCCGCGGTGTCGTAGCGAGCGGTGTGAATGATGCGGGTGACACCGACATCGGCCATTTCCAGGACAGTTGCGCGCGCGGCAGGTGGGTCGTCCAGCGCCAGTGAAGTGATTACCGCGGTTTCAGGCCTCGGTTTGCCGGACTCGTCGGCGAGCGCGTGCATCTGCTTGATCGGCTCGGCCAGGGCTGAGGCCTGACCGCCGACCGGCATCCACCCTTCGCCAAACCGGACTGCTCGCCGTAACGCGTGAGGCGCGTTGCCGCCGACAAAGATCGGTGGTCTTGGTGGCCGCGGTAGAAACAGAAACTCTTGCCCGTTAGCTTCGAGCTTGTCGTTATCAAAGCATCGGTGGAGGAAAGCGAGGGTGTCGTCGGTGATCTTTCCGCGCGATGCCCGATCAACTCCGAGAGCTTTGAACTCGGCGCGCATCCAACCTGCGCCGACGCCGAGCATCATGCGGTTGCCTGAGAGTTCTTGGATAGTCGCGATTTGTTTGGCGGTCGGAAGGGGCGGGCGGTAGGGAAGAACCAGCACGCCGGTGCCGATACGTACGCGTTCGGTCGCTGCGGCCAAGAACGCCAGTGACGCCAGCGGATCGAGGTATCGCCCACCCGAACCCTCCGCATCCTCGGGCGGGATGGCGACGTGGTCGGCGATCCACAACTCGTCGATTGCGCTGCGGTCGGCGGCTCTTGCGCACGCAGTGAAAATGTCAGGCGCCGACTGTGGGCCCATGTTGCGGAGGAAAAGTCCGTAGATCATTGCCGTCAGTCCTCGATAATTTCGTCAGGGAAGTCGACCACACGGTCGCCGAGCGTGAGAATCAGGAAGCGATGGACTTCGTCGGCAACGTTGGGTCCCTGCAGCGATGGCCACCACCTTCCTGCGAGTTTCATCGCGGCTGCGCGGGCTGTCTTCTGTTTGGCGAAAGCGAGAGCCTCTTGGGTGTCGACGAGTGCGTCGCCGCCGGGCACAAACACGATCGCGGGTGGGGCGGGGTTCGGCCGGATGCTTGTGACACCGGTCTGCAGTTCACTTATCAACGCTCTGGGTTCTGCACAGATGTCTTCGCGGCCACGGCACCGGCGCGCAATGGTCTGCGGAGGTGTCACCCCCAGGCCGGACGTGGCTTGCTTGCGGCGGCCGAGGAACCCGAGCGTTTTCGCGTAACGGCGACCGAGCGCGGCCGGCGTGCTCGGCGCGAACAGCGCCATTGCCATCGGCCGGTGCTCGGTCGCTGCTTGCAAAGCGATCGATGCACCGACGTCTGCACCGAACAGGATCAGCTTGTCGCCAAGCTTTGCCGACGCTTCGATCGCATCGTTGACCGAGCTTGCGAAGTTCTGTTCAGGGAGATTGTCGGCGCTTCGCGCAGATGGATCGCGGCTCAGCAGGTAGACCTCCCACCCGCGGTGCGCGAGCATCGAGGTTAGCGGACGCCAGCAGGTTTGCGACTGAAACAGACCCGGCAAAATCAGAATCCGTGCGTGGTAGCGCCCAGCCTCGGGAGGGTCGAAGTGAAGGGTAGTTCCACCGATCGAAACAGCGCGCATCAACGCGGTGTAAGCAATGCGTGGTGCGAAGCCAACAGGAGAGCCGACAGCTAATCTGCGTCTTGTTGGAGAGGACGGCTAAGCGCTGGTGAGGCCGATGAGCGCGAGCACCACGAAGAACGCCGCCAGAGCCAGTTTCGACAACAGCGCGCCGGCTGCCGAATCATCGGTATAGCGCTTGTCCATAGACGTTATTTACACTGCGCACCGTAGAAGGGTCAAGGGGCGGGTTCGCCGGTCGCGCAGCCCTCCGCCCTTCTGGTCCTACGACTTGACCCGAACGGGTGGTTCGCGGCGCTCTGCAGTTGTCGGCGACCTGAAAATTGCAGGTCTTGGAGGATGCTCACGCGCGGACAGGACCGGCGCATATGCGGGGGTGTTGGGGGTGCCGGAGCGTCGTCTAAATGCAGGCCTGCTGGCAGCTTAGGGTGCGGGTTTGCACCGCGGCTTGGAGAATAGCGAGCGCATCGGATGCGGTGATCTGCGGCGATGGCGCTACGACATCGCAGCGGCACGGGGGGCAGTTCGCGGAACCCACAGCTGTCGAGAGTGCGTTGAGTGCGTCAGTCGCTGTAATGATGCCGTCGTCGTTCGCATCGCCGCAGTCTTGATTGGAGACGATCGTCGTCGTCGTTGACGTAGATGTCGACGTGGTCGTCGATGTCGATGTCGATGTAGATGTCGACGTGGTCGTCGATGTCGTCGTCGATGTTGTTGTTGTGGTGGTGGTGGTTGCGGATGTCAGCCGCCGCATGAAGATCCCGCTATCGTCGCCGTCTTGGGTGAACGGAAACGAAAACGTGTCGCTCATCCACAATACGACGAACTCTGGGCCGGCAGTTGTGACAACGGCGGGCTCACCTTGGGTGCCCGAGGAGTAGGTATTGACCTGAAACTCTTCACCAAGAGCTGCGCCCGAGGCGTCGAAGGGCTGTGTAAGCACCGTCGTATCGAAGGTGTAGGTTCCACCATCCTGGTACATTCCTTGCCAAACCACGACGAATCCGCCGGTTGCGTCGTGGGAAACGGAGGCCGCGAATTGTGAGCCGCTTGTGTATGTATTGACCACGACCTCGTTGGCCAGCGCGATCGCGTCGTTGTTGAAACGCTTCGCGACCAGACCCGTACTTGCGGAACTCGGGTCGTCTTGGTAGGTGCTCTCCCAAACAACCACGAAGCCGCCGAGTGGTGAACAAGAAACCGCGGGTTCCGATTGGGAGTTTTCGGTGGTCGAGTTTGCACGAAACTCAGTGCCCACGGGTACTCCCGTCGCAGATAGTCGCTGTCCGAAGACACCAAAGCTGGAGGGGTCGTTGCCGTAGCCGTCCCAAACGACGACGAACCCGTTGTCGCTCTTGCGGCAAACTTCGGGGTTGCCCTGAGTGCCCGTGGTGTAGCTATTGACGAGGAATTCGTCGCCTACGGGAGTGCCGTCGGCAGCGAAGTGCCGCGCCAGCACGGCGCTATTCGAGCCGTCCTGGTTTTGTCCTTCCCACACAACCAAGAAGCCACCTTCGTTGGTGGTCGCGACCGTGGCGCGTTTTTGGCGTCCGGTGGTGTACTGGTTGATCTGAAACTCGGTGCCGATCGCAGCGCCCGATGCATCGAAACGTGCGCCGAAACAGCCGTCCAACGAGCCGTCCTGTCCGCCCGCCGCAGGCCCGCGGCTGGCCCAAACGACGACGAACCCGCCGTCGCCATGCCGTGCGACACGCGGTACATACTGCACCGCTGTGGTGTAGCTGTTGACCTGGAACTCAGACGTGACCGGTACCGCATCGGCGCTGTACAGACGCGCGAAAATCCCTTCCTCGTTGCCGTCCTGGCCGACGCTGTCCCACACCACCACGAAGTTGCCGTTGCTGTCTGCGGCTACCGTCGGGGCTTGCTGGCTCGCTGTCGTGTAGGTATTGACCGGCAACTCATCGGTGAGCGGCGAAGGTTGAGCCTGGGCAGCGCCCGTAGCCAGTGCCACTGTCAGCGCGACCGCTGAGCAGGCGGTTGCAAGCGGAATTCTGTGCGCGGAGGCATCGTCGAGAGCCCGATCGATGCTTAGCCGAGACCGGTCCTGCATAGTTGGCAAAAATCGCATAACGTAGCGGCGTCCCTAGCTTTACGGTTTCAAGCCAGCCGAACAAGGCAAAAAGGCGTTTCCGCAACGGCTAAACGGCTGAGACAACGCTCGTGTTGCAGGAGCATGCCTTCCGATGGCGCAGGTGAGTGACCGGCATCGGCGGGTCGGCGCGCTAGAACCCCGAGTCGTGCTGGGGTATCTTCGCCGGCGTGTATCCCATTCTATTCCAGTTCGGTCCGATTACGATTTATAGCTTCGGAGTGTTGATGGCCACGGGTTTCTACGTAGCGACCTCGATCGCTGCCCGTGAGTACGCGCGGCGCGGTAATGAGCCCGACGATATGTGGGGTCTGCTCGTGTGGGCATTTGTCGCCGGGCTGCTCAGTTCTAAACTTCTCTCGGTTGCAGCTGACTGGCGCGCCTTCCTCAACGATCCGGTTGCGGCGCTGGTTTCGGGCAGCGGGTTCGTGTGGTTCGGCGGTCTGCTCGGTGGTGTCATCGTCGCCTATCTGCTTGCGCAGCGCCGTGGTATGTCCTTCGGCCTGGTCGGCGATTGCGCCGCGCTCGGTATCCCGTTCGGGCACGCGATCGGCCGTCTCGGCTGCCACGTGGCCGGCGATGGAGATTGGGGCACGGTGACCGAGCTGCCCTGGGGAGTCGCCTACACCAACGCGTTTATCGGCTGGAACTACGCAGACGGCGTGCGCGTTCACCCGACACCGATCTACGAGCTTCTAGCTTATACCGCGATCGGATTTTTCCTGCTCTCGCTGCGCAAGAAAGAGCTTGCGACCGGAACCTTGCTGGCCATCTACCTGGTGCTTTCATCGGTGGCGCGCTTTCTTGTCGAGTTTGTCCGTATCAATCCTGAGGCCGCGTTTGGGCTTACCCAGGCACAACTGATCGCAGTTGGTCTAGCCGTCGTGGGTGGCGCCTGGTTGCTGACCCACCGGAGCAGCACGGTCGCCGGGCCCGGCGACCGTGTTCCGAGTCAAGGCCGAAAGCGCCGCGACCGCAGTGGCGGAACCACAGTAGGGCGCGGGTCGGCAAAGGCGGGCGCAAAGTGACCAGGGGCCCGCGACTCGTGGCCTGTGCAGTTGCCGCCGCCGTGTTGGCCGTCGTCGGGTGTGACCAAGCGCTCGCCCCAGGCTCGCTTGCGCCGGATTTCGTTGTCCAGACCATCGGCGGCAAAGTTACCAAGCTGTCCAACTACCGGGGACGGCCGGTGGTCGTAAATCTCTGGGCCACTTGGTGCCCGCCGTGCCTTGAGGAGATGCCGGCGCTCAGCGAGCTGCAGGACCGCTTTCGCGAGCGTGGACTTGTGGTGCTCGGTGTGGCGGGCGATGACAAAACTTCAAGTGTCATGAAGTTTCTTGAGAAGAACCCTGTTTCTTTTGAGGTTTTGCTTGACCCAAAAGGTGCGGTCGGAACCCTGTATGGTATAACTGGGTACCCGGAAACGTTCCTCATCGATCGCGAGGGACGAATGGTCGGGAAGATTGTCGGGCCGCTGCCGGTGGATGGCGGCAAGGCCCGCGCGGACGTTGTAGCGAGAATCGAGTCGCTCATCGGCGGTTAAGCCGCTGCGGGCGATGGCGGTTTGTGTGGGGCGGCAAGGTGTCGCCGGGTGGTGCTGTTGTGATTCGGCTTTACAAAGTCTGCAAAGAGTTCACCGCGGGGAGGACGGCGGTTTCCGACGTCACCCTGAACATAGAAAGAGGTGAGTTTGCGTTGCTGTCGGGTCCAAGCGGTGCGGGCAAGACGACCCTTCTCAGAATCCTATTCGGCCAAGAGGCAGCTTCCAGCGGCAAGGCTGTCGTGAACGGCCGTAATATCCACAGGATGAGCGGCGCCCACCTGGCCGCCTTACGGCGCGAGCTCGGACTGGTTTTCCAAGACGCCCGTTTGATCGAGCGCATCCCGGTTATCGAGAACATCGCGCTGGCGGCCGAAGTCTGTGGGATCGCACGCTCCGATGCCCGACGCCGGGCCTCAGAGCTGCTTGAGCTCGTTGGTTTGGAACATGCGGCTGGTGAACTACCCGGCTCGCTGTCCTCGGGTGAACGCCAGCGGGTCAGCCTCGCGCGGGCTATCGCCAACGACCCTGTGTTGCTGCTCGCCGATGAGCCCACCGGCAGCCTCGATCGCGCGACCGCATTGGAGATTCTCCATCTGCTCGAGCTGGTTAATGAGGCCGGAACCACTGTCGTTGTCGCGTCTCACGACGCGGGCGTGACCTCGCTTCTCGGCTGCCGTACCATGCGCATGAATGAAGGACGCGTGGTGGAGGAAGTGCGGCCCGAGTACGCCGCGGCGCTTGCCGCCGGTTAGGCGGTTGCACTCGTGAGTTGGGGAACCCTGGCGGGGCAACCCATCTCGTATTACTTCCGCCGCGCTTTCGACAGTATCTTTGCCACGCCGGTCATCGCCGGCGTTACCATCACTAGTATCGCGGTAAGCGTCCTGCTCGCCGGTTCGGTCTTGCTGGTCGGCTCGAACGCCTACCGGCTGGTTGCGAGTTGGGGTGCTGAGGGTGTCGATCTCTCGATGTATCTACGTGCCGGCGTCGACGACGGCCGGGTTGTCGAGCTCAAAGAACAACTCGCCGCCGATCCGGCGGTTGTTAACGTATATTTCATCTCGAATGACGAGGCGTGGATGTTCCTGGCGCAAAACCTCGGAGACAGCGCCGAGCTACTCGACGGGCTGGATGCATCGATTCTTCCTGCGTCTTTAGAGGTTACGCTCGCACGGACGCTCGACGCCGACGAAATTGAAGCCAAGCTGGCGGAGTGGCACGCGTGGCCGGAGGTAGATGATCTTCAGTACAATCGCGAGTGGACGCTGCGCTTCCGCAGTGCACTCGGCATCGTGCGCTGGGTCGCCTGGGCGCTCGGAGCACTCGCACTCGTCGCCTCGATCATCATTGTCGGTGCGACATTCCAGCTGGCGGTGTTCTCGCGCCAGGAAGAAATGGAGATCATGCGGCTAGTCGGCGCGTCTGGTATGCCGTACTGGGGACCGGTCATGTTGGCCGGATTGATCCAAGGGATTGTTGGCTCTGCGGCAGCTGTCGGGCTGCTGTTCTTGATCTACCGCGGTACGGCCGGCCCACTCGTCGGCCAGTTGCCGATGCTCAAAGGCACTCTCGCCTACCTGGCCGGCTCGCAATACATGACGCTGATTATCTGGGGGGCGGTCCTCGGTGCGGCGGGTAGCTGGCTCGGCATGCGGCGTTTCGGAGCATGGAAGTAGGCGTCCACATGGCTCCTCGCGGTTTTCTCCTTGTTTTTGCCGTCGTTTTTGCCGGAGTCGGCGTGCCTGCCTACGCGCAGCAAGACGACAACAATATCAGCGCCGAGATCAACAAGAATCTCGAAAAGCAGATCGAATCGATCCGCGAGAACATGGAGCGCGCGGTCGTCAAAGAGGGAGACGACGAGCGCAAGGCTGCCTCGTTGCTCGAGGAAGTACGAACTCTCGACAAACAGTTGCTGAAAGCAGGTCGCCGTACCGAAGAATTGCGCGTTCAAGAAGCTCAACTTGAAGCCGAGTACGGCGAGCTTTCCGAGCGAGTAAATCAGATTGATGAGGAGCGTGCACGGCGCCGCTCGATCCTTGTGCAACGCCTGAGTAGCATTTACCGGCGCGGTCGGGTTGGCAGTACCCGTGCGATGCTGCAGGCGGCGGCCTCGGCAGAACCGATTCGGATGGCGCGCTACCTGGCTGCGATCAGTCAATCCGACGGGGCGGCGGTACGAGGTTACGAAGAATCGAGTCATGCCTACGCTATGGCGTTGGCCGACATGGAAAAGCAGCAGGTCGCGTCTGCGGCGACACGCGCGGCGCTGGAGAGAGCCAATGCCGAATACGAGAGGACCCGTGCTTCGAAGGCCAAGACACTCACCCGGGTAAAGGCCGAGATGGCCGCGCGCAAGATTGAACTCAGGCGTCTCAAGGCGACAGAGGACGCCCTTCGCAAGATTCTCGCCGAAGCGCCGCCTCCGCCAAAACCGGCGCCCGTCAGGGTGGCGCGTCGGACCGAGCCGGCTTCGGCGAGAACCCCTTTTGGTGCGCGCAAAGGCACCATGGCGCCGCCGGTCTACGGGCGCTTACTGCGTGGTTTCGGTGCCGACGACGGTCACGGCGTGAAAGCTAAAGGCATCGTCGTCGCTGCGGATCTCGATCGCCGGGTGTTTGCGATCGCGGCGGGAGAGATCGTGTTTGCCGGCCCGTTCCCAGGTCTGGGCAACACCGTGGTGATTAATCACGGTGACCGCTATCATTCCGTTTACGCCCACCTGGACCGGATCTTCACAGAGGTGGGTGGGGTGGTTCCGGCGGGTCGTTCGATCGGTTCACTCGACTCGCGGGATGGCCAACTGCACTTCGAGATTCGTGCCGAGGGCAAGGCCGTCGATCCCGTGGCGTGGTTCGATCGTGGCAAGGACGCGTTCAGGCGCTGATTTTTTTTGCGCACTCCAGGACCCGACTGATGGCGTTTTCTAGCGAATATGGGCCTTAGAGGGGCGGATCTCGGCAGCTACCGGACTCGAATCGTTGTTGTCCGCACACCAGCGGTTCGATATACTTTTCTCCTATGCGTCAAGACTCCTCCCCCCAGCGTGGCCGTAAGGTTCTGCGCGTGCTCGCGTCCGTTCTGGTCATTGCCGTCGCTGTCGGTATCCTTCCGCACACCCGTAACCGCGTAGCGTCGGCGGCCCGCGGTACCTACGAGAGCCTGGAGGTGTTCGCGAACATCATCTCCATTGTCCAGAAGAACTACGTTGACGAAGTTACGATGGAGCAGCTTGTACAAGGTGCCATCGAGGGGATGGTCGCGGCTCTAGATCCTCACAGTGCCTACCTCCCGCCCGATGCGTACAAAGAACTTCAGGTCGAGACGCAGGGAGCGTTCGGGGGCTTGGGCATCGAGATCACTCTCAAGGACAGCGTCCTTACGATCATCACACCGCTTGATGACACGCCTGCATTTCGTGCCGGTGTAAAACCCGGCGATAAGATCATTCAGATCGACGGCCAACTGACCAGAGGCATGGATCTCATGAAGGCGGTCTCGCTGATGCGTGGGCCGAAGGGCACCTCGGTCAAGCTATCGCTGGCGCGCGAAGGCGCGATCGATCTGATCGAAGTCGCACTTATGCGCGAGATCATCACTATTCGCAGCGTGCGCGATCCGAAACTGCTCGACGGCCGTTTTGGCTACGTCCGCCTGACGCAGTTTCAGGAGGGCTCAGCGAAGGAGCTCAACAAAGCGCTCACTAAACTGACCGCAGAAGCCCAAAAGGGATTGGACGGGATGATCCTCGACCTCCGCTACAATCCAGGTGGGCTGCTGAGCCAGGCGGTGCGGGTATCCGATCTGTTCCTTGACTCGGGCCTTATCGTCTACACTGACGGCCGTGTCGACTCCCAGAAGCAGCGTTTCCTTGCACACGCCGAGGGCACCCGCCCGGATATCCCGATGGTTGTCCTGGTCAACGAAGGTTCAGCTAGCGCATCGGAGATTGTCGCCGGCGCGCTGCAGGATCACAGCCGCGCTGTGGTGGTCGGAACCAAGAGTTTCGGGAAGGGCTCGGTGCAAACGATTCTACCGCTGGACGGCGAGTCTGCACTGCGGTTGACGACGGCGCTTTACTACACGCCCTCGGGCACTTCGATTCAGGCGAAAGGGATCGTCCCCGATGTCGAGGTAGAGAACGAGGTCCGTCTGGTCAAGGCCGAGATCGATAGCGGGGTTAAGATCCGAGAGAGCAGCCTGTCGGGTCACAAAGAAAACTCGCAGGGGGAAGGAGATGTCGTCAACGATGCAGGTACAGACCTGACCGATGATGCGCAGCTCGAGCGTGCGCTGGATCTCTTGAAGACCTGGTCTGTGTTTTCGCGGACCAGCGGTTTCAACATGGCCGAGAGCGTTGCCGCAGGAGAGCAGGCCGCCGCTCCCTGATTCGCACTGCCGCCGGTGATGAAAAGACCCGGGTGAGTGAAACTTTGGGTCTTCCCTTTAAGAGCGAGCGTGCCGGTGGGAGCACCGGCGACTGCGGTGGTGAAGAGGCGCTCAGTGTTTCTGAACTGGTCGGTTGTCTCAAGGAAACCCTCAAGCTGAATTTCTCCGACCTGTTGGTCGCCGGCGAACTGGTCTCGTTTAAGCGTCACGATTACAGCGGTCACTGCTACTTCACCCTCGGTGACGATGCCTCGGCGATCGACGCGGTCATGTGGCGGGGGGCCGCGCAGCGTCTCGGGTTTGAGCCACAATCCGGCGACGAGGTTTTGTGTCGCGGCTACATCGACGTTTACGAGAAACAGGGCCGCATGCAGCTCTACGTAACGTCGATGCGCCCGCTGGGTGCGGGTGCCGCGCAGAGAGCGCTCGAACAGCTCCGCAAGAAGCTCGAAGCCGAAGGGTTGTTCGATCCTGCGCGTAAGCGGCCGTTGCCGTTTATGCCGCGCACCATCGGTATCGTCACTTCGCGCTCTGGTGCGGCGATCGACGATATACTGACAACGCTTCATCGACGTTTCCCCGGAGTGCACGTGTTGTTGTCGCCTGCCGCGGTGCAAGGTGACGCGGCGCCGACAGATCTAGTGCGGGCTCTGGCGCTTCTTGAAGCTGACGGGCGTGCCGATGTCGTGATCTTTGGACGCGGTGGGGGTGCGGCCGAAGACCTGGCCGCGTTCAACGACGAACGCGTCGTGCGTGCCGTGGTCGCCCATCGCGTGCCGGTTGTGTCCGCGGTCGGCCACGAGATGGATACCTCGCTTTGCGATCTTGCCGCCGACCTGCGCGCCGCGACCCCCACCGCTGCCGGTGAGGCGGTAGTGCCGGTGTTGAGCGATGTGCGCGCCGGTGTAGCCGACCTAGACACCAGGCTCGGGCGTACGATGTTACGCCGGGTCGGAGCTACACGCGACCGCGTGGGTGCCGTACGTGGCCGGTTGCGTGATCCCATATCGTTACTCGCGCGCGCTCGACAGCGCGCCGACGAACTCGCCGTGCGTCTCGAGCGTGCGCTCGGCACCCGCTACAGGCAGGCAGTACTGTCTAAGAATGACGCAGCCGGCGCGCTTGCGCGCGCCGCGCGCGCCCACTCGGAGCGTTTGTCTGTACGTTTACGTGATCTTCAGGGCAGACTGCAAAAGGGGCTGGGCGATGGGGCTTGGCGGACCTCGAGTCGCCTTACCTCGGTTCGTTCGCGCCTCAACGCTCTCAGTCCGCTCGCCGTGCTCGAACGGGGCTACAGCTTGGCGATGACGCCCGAGGGTAAGCCCGTTCGATCCTCCGCGGAGATCGCCTCGGGTGATATACTGACGCTTCGTTTCCACCGGGGTGGAGCACACGCCGCGGTGGTCGATACATCAGAGGATAACCAAGGGTGAGAGGGATTGCGGCAGTCGCTGCGGCGGCAGCGGTTGGTTGCGGGGTATTCTCCGGCGCTGGAGTCCCGCCGAGTGTGGATGCCGCCGACACCGTGGCGCACGGCTCTGGTAGGAAACCACTGCCGCGGCCCTACGAGATGCGTGTTGCGCCGCAGACCGTTCATCCCGGCGACATCTTCACGCTGACCTGGGAGGTCAGCGCCGGCGCCGATACCGGCGAGGTCGAGCTCGACGGTCGCCGTTTTCCCATAATCCGCGACCAGGGTGTCTACACCTCGGTGGTAGGTTTGGACATGGACGCGACGCCGGGACCCACCCAGCTCGCGTTTCGTATCGGCCAGTTCACCGGTAGCCGCGATATCGTCGCGACCGCGAGAGAATTCGGCAGCGAGTCGTTAACGGTCAAGCCGAGCTATACCGACCTGGCGAAGGAAACCCTCGAACGCGTCGAGCTTGAATCGGTACGGATGAAAAAGCTCTGGGCAACCATCACGCTCGAGAAGCTGTGGCGTGAGGCGTTCCTTAAACCGACCTCCGGTGCACTCGGTTCGCCCTTTGGTCTGCGCCGCATCTTTAACGGCGAGCCGCGCGATCCCCATAGCGGGCTCGATATCAAGTCGCCGCCGGGTACGCCGATCAAGGCCTCCAACCGTGGACGTGCGGTGTTGGCGGGCAACTTGTTCTTCACCGGTAACACCGTGGTCATCGATCACGGACTCGGGTTGTACACCTTGTATGCCCACCTCTCGCGTATCGATGCGGAGGAGGGCGCAATGGTCGAGCGCGGCGACGTCGTCGGCCTGGTCGGTGCAACCGGTCGCGTAACCGGCCCGCATCTTCACTGGGGGGTGAAGCTGGCCGGAACCCGCGTCGATCCCACCACATTGCCGGGACTGAATCTTGCGCGCTGATCGTGCGGCCGGCCGTAGAATTGAGGCATTGTTCGACGTTGGCGCACCGTTTCACAGCGTGGTGCTTGCGGGCGGTCGTTCGCGCCGTTTCGGCAGTGACAAGCGTCGCGTCGTTGTCTCGGGCACGACTCTTCTAAGCGGCGCAGTTGCGAAGCTACGCGAGGTTACCCCGGGCACGGTGTTTGGGGTGTGCGCGACACTTGGGGGTGGTTTCGCGCCCGCCGGTACCGACGACGGTGACTTGCGACGTCCGGGCTCGGTGGTCTGGCTTGCCGACGACCCCAAAGGCTGCGGCCCGGTCGGCGGCATCCTTGCGGCGTTCTCGCGCTGCCGATCGGGGTTGCTGGTGTTGGCCTGCGACGTCCCGGTGATTGCCCCCTCGACGCTGCGGGCCATGGCTGCAATCGGCATTCGCCGTAACCGCGCCGTGGCGCGCCTGACCAAGCGTGGCTGGGAGCCACTGGTCGCGTTTTACCCTGCGTGGATGGCGCGAGAGTTCCGCGCGGCATATCGTAGCGGTATCCGCGCGCCGCACGTGGTGTTGGAACGGTGCGGTGCGATCCGCTACGAGGGAGCTGCAGCGCGCGAGTTCGCGAACGTGAACCGGACCGGCGACATCCCCGATGGCGGCACACCGAGACCGCGGATACGGTGAACAACGGATGTTCGCAACCGAGCCTTAGTGGATTGAAAATGGCAACCAAGAAGACCACGAAACCAAAACCGCAAGAGCAAAAACCGTTCGAAGAAGTTCTCGCCGAACTCGAGGACGTCGTCGATAAACTCGAAGAGGGCGATGTGCCTTTGGAGGAATCGCTGTCTGCCTTCGAACTGGGCGTGAGCCTCGCAAAAAGCCTGCAGGGGCGTTTGGACACAGTGCAGGAGAAGATCGAAGAGTTGACGCGCGGCGAGCGCGGCGAGCCGGTCTCCAAGCCACTCAGGCGCGACTGAAAAGGCGATGGTCACCGATGCGAAAGCGCAGGCTTTGCTCGAGCGTCTCGCCGAGCGCGTCGATGCGGCGATCGCGCGGGCGTGTCCCGCGCCGGTCGGCGACGCGAGCAGCGTGGCCGACTCCGCCGACACCGTTGTCCCAGGTCGTGAGAGTTTTGGCGAACCGCTGCTGATCGAAGCGATGCGCTACAGCCTGCTCACTCCCGGTAAGCGTATTCGGCCGTTGCTGTTCCTTGCCGCTGTCGAGTGCATCGGCAATCGCAGCGGCGCCGATGAAGGCGCTGCGGCCGATTTCGCCGCCGCGATCGAGATGATCCACGCCTACTCGTTGATTCACGATGACCTTCCGGCGATGGACGACGACGACCTGCGACGTGGACGCCCGACCAGCCACAAGGTCTACGGTGAAGGGATGGCCATTTTGGCAGGCGACGGTTTGTTGACCGGAGCCTTCGAGCGGATGTGTAAACCGGTCTGTGACCTTAGCGTGCAACTCGACGTCGTTCGTGAGGTAGCGGCAGCGGCAGGCCCCCTAGGTATGGTCGGCGGGCAGGCGGCTGACATCCAGGCCGAAGGCGTAACCCCCGACGAAGCTACAGTTCGGTCTATCCACGGTCGCAAGACCGGTAGCTTGATCGCGTGCTCGGCACGCGCGGGTGCTCGTATCGCCGGTGCCAACAGCGAAGAGCTGGCTGCGCTGGACGTCTTCGGTGCTCGCTTCGGCCTCGCGTTTCAGATTGCCGACGATATCAAGGATGAGGTGTTGCCGACCTCGGAGACCGGCAAAACAGCTGGTGGTGACGCTGCGGCAATGAAGATGACCTTCCCGCGCGTTCATGGAATCGAGGGCGCGCGTGAGCTGTGTCGCGCTGAGCTTGCAGCGGCGCAGCGGGCGCTTGCCCCGTTGGGGGCACCGAGCGCAGCGTTAGCACTGCTCGCGAGCGACAGTGTCTTGCCGGCCCTGTACCCCGAAGCGTGCGGAGACTGGGCGAAACTGTGACGCGTAAGCGTGCAGACGAAGCACTTGTTGAAGACGGTCAGGCTGCCGATGCGCGCGATGCAGTGGCGTTAATCTTGGCGGGGCTGGTCCATAGCGACACACGCAGGATTGACAAGCCGGGCGAACTGTTGCGCGAAGGGGAGAGCCTCCGCGTCAAAGGACGGCCGGCGTTCGTCTCGCGTGGCGGCGTTAAGCTTGCGCACGCGCTCGACGTGTTCGGTCTCGATCCAAAGGGCGCCGTGGTCCTTGACGCAGGTGCATCGACCGGTGGTTTCAGCGATTGCGTCCTGCGGCGCGGTGCACGCAAAGTCTACGCCGTCGATGTCGGTTACGGCCAACTCGCATGGAGCGTTCGTAACGATCCACGGGTCGCCGTTATGGAGCGCACCAACGTCCGCTCGCTTGTCCCGACCGACCTCAACCCACCACCGGACCTGGTTGTGGCCGACATCTCTTTCGGGTCGTTGCGGACGATACTCCCCGTGCTTAGTGGCTTGGCTGGGCCGGGTGCCGTGCTGGTGGTGTTGGTCAAGCCCCAGTTCGAACTGGCCGCCGGCCGGGTTCGTGGGGGCGTGGTCACCGATCGTGCGGCGCATGAGGAGGCTGTGGCCGGGGTTGAGGTTGCCGCCGGGGAGGCGGGTTTGCGCGTGATGGCGCGTACTGATTCGCCGATTTCCGGGGCCGACGGCAACCGCGAGATATTTCTCCATTTGGATCGGCTTTGACTTCCGGGCTGCGGCTCTCTACAACGCGGTTTGGATAGAGGAATTTAATGGCTCGAATTACCGTAGAAGACTGTCTGGAGAATGTCCCCAACCGCTTTGAGTTGACGATGGGGGCCGTAAAGCGTGCGAAAATGCTGCTGTCAGGAGCCCGACCGTTGGTCGATTCGGCCAACAAAGAAGTTGTCACCTCGCTTCGCGAGATTGCCGGCGGCTTTGTTAAGGTTTACCGTCCCGAGGATGGTATTCCGGAAGAGTAAGTTCGCCGTTGCCTTCCATGGGCAGGGGCCGCAAGAAGTCTGCTGCGGGTAAATCCGCAGCGAAATCCGCGAAAAGTTCTGCGCCCAAGGCCGCCGAAGCTGAGGCTTCAACTGCTGACGGCGAGCATATGATTGACGCCGAGATCTTAGATGCCGACGTACTCGGTGTCACCGACGGTTTAGAAGACCGTGAAGACGTCATCGATGTGTCGGCTCGCGATGCCCTCGCGGTGCCGAAAGCCGCAGCAGCCGACCACGGACAACTCGTTCCGCGCGACTCCCTGTCCGCCTATCTGTCGGAAATCAGGCGCTATCCGATACTGACGCGTGAAGAAGAGCACGAGCTTGCCGTTCGCTATCACGAGCACGGCGATCAAGACGCCGCCTACAAGCTCATCACGTCGAATCTCCGCTTGGTGGTGATGGTTGCGCGAGAGTACATGCGCGCCTTCCACAATCTGCTCGACCTTGTCCAAGAAGGGAACATCGGGCTGCTCGAAGCCGTCAAGCAATTCGATCCCTACCGCGGCGTCCGGCTCCCGTCTTACGCGGTGTGGTGGATTCGCGCCTACATCATCCGCTATGTGATGAACAACTTCCGGCTGGTCAAGCTCGGTACAACCCAAGCGCAGCGCCGTTTGTTCTTCAACCTGAAGAAAGAGAAAGCGCGCCTTGAGGCCGAGGGCTTCGTGCCGACCGCTGCCGAGGTCGCGAAGAACCTTGGTGTCAAGGAAAAAGAAGTGATCGAGATGGAGCAACGCATGGGGCCGTCCGAGGCCTCGGCCGACTCGAAGCTGACTCCGGATTCCGACACCAGTCTCATCGACATGCTGCCCGCATCCGGTCCCGATACTGAAGATACCTTCGCCGGCAGCGAGTTCATTTCGCTGATGCGTGAGAAGCTCGAAGAGTTCGGGAAAGGCTTGGAAGGGCGTGAGGCCGAGATCTTCAGCGAACGGCTGATCGCCGAAGAGCCGCTCACCCTGCAGGAGCTCGGCGAGCGCTACGGCGTCAGCCGCGAACGCGTACGTCAGATCGAAGATGCGATAAAGAAACGCCTGCGCGAGTTCCTGGTTGAGCAAGTCCACGATCTCGCAGAAGACGAGAGCATCGTCTACTGACCCTGGCGAAGCCGGCTGACGCGCTGCGCCTATGGGGCGAGTCGTGGGTCGGTAGCCGCTGTGTCTCTCGGCCTCGAAGCGTCGGCATGGCCCGGCAGGTCGGCGCGTGCTAGCATCTGACCCGATATGGCCGCGTCCACCACGGCGGCGATGGTCGTGATCGGCAACGAGATTCTCTCGGGCAAGGTCGCTGACAGCAATTCGCCTTTTCTCGCCCGCGAGCTCCGTGAACTCGGCGTTCAACTCGAACGTGTGAACGTGATTCCCGACGAGATCGACGTGATCGGCTCGATCGTTGCCGAGTATTCGGCTGCATATGACTTCGTGTTTACCTCCGGCGGTGTAGGTCCGACCCACGACGATCTGACGATCGAAGGCATCGCGCGGGCCTTTGGTGTCGATGTAGTCGAGAACCCCGACCTACGCAGGCTGATCGACGGCTACGCCAAAGGGCGTCCGTCGCCGTCGATGCTGAGGATGGCGCGGGTGCCGAGCGGAGCCGAGCTCGACGATGTCTCAGGTGCGAGTTTTCCCGTCGTCGTTATGCACAATGTATACGTCTTGCCGGGTATCCCCGAGATTTTCGAAGCCAAGATTTCGGGCCTGCGCGAGCGCTTCCGTGCGGATCCGTTTCATTTGCGACAGATCCTGGTTTCGGAGCCCGAGACGGTGATTGCCGAATATTTGCACGCGACCTTGGCCGCGTTCCCGGAATTGTTGCTCGGGTCCTACCCAAAGCTGTCCAACCCGGAGTACAAGGTCAGGCTCACACTCGAATCGAAAGACGAGGGCTATGTGGATCGCGCCCTCGACGACTTGGTCGGGCGTATGCCCGAGGGAGCGGTCGTGAAAGTAGGTCGCTGAATAGGGAGGCGGGCGGAAACGGGCGCGTGCGCGATCACTAGACCCGCCGGCCGGCGCGAGGAGGTTGAGATGAGGAGGATGCGAGTTCGATACCAGGCGGCGGTGCTGCTCGTGGCTGTCGCGTTGTGTGTGTTTCCCGTCAGCCAGGCGTACGCGGGCCAGGGGATGCGTGCGGGGCAGGACCTGGGTGCCGGCGTCACAGCGATTGCCGCCAACGTTGTCTACATCCCTGCCAAGCTGATCTATGCAGGCCTGGGGGCTACGACAGGTGTGCTGGCATTCGTTCTGACCCTGGGCAGTCGCCAAACCGCCAACGATATCTGGGTGCCTTCACTAGGCGGCGACTACATTCTGACCTCGGAGATGATCTCGGGCCGCCGGAGCTTTCAGTTCCGTGGGCGTGGCGACCCGGAGTTGTAACCCGGGCCACAGCGGCCCGCATGGCGTGTGCGGTTTGTCTGCATACCCGCGCCGGTCGGGTAAGATGATCAGATGGTCGGATTACCAATCCCGCGCGGGGCGACCCGTGTGCGCGCTCTTCGTATTTTCTTGCTTGCGTGGGCGGTATACGCGCTCCACTTCGCGACCAACATCGAGCGAGAGCACTACCCCGCCTTCACTCTGGTCGACCATGCGACTTTTCGTACCGACGAGTACCTAGGCTTCCACGACGACATATTCCTCCATACCGATGGTCATGCGGTGGTCGGCAACAACGTAGCGACGTCGCTTTTTGCCGCTGGTCCGCTCTTCGTATTCGACCCCTTCCTCGATGCCATCGAGGCCTACAGTCTAAGGCGTCTTGAGGCCGAGAAGGAGAGAGGGAAGCCGGAACCGGAGTACAAGATCTACGAACACCGACCCAACGCACGTGCTTTCTTCAAACTCGCCCACGACCGCGGACTCGATGTACGTTTCGGCGCGGTGACCGCCGTGACAACCGGGTTCTTCATGGCGCCGATGTCGGCGTTGTGTGTCGCTCTTATGTTCCTGATGCTGGTCGCACGCGGTGTCGATACCTCGCGCGCGACGGCTTTCGCGCTGTTGTTCGGATTCGCTACGCCGATCTGGTTTAGAACCTCGGCTCTCAACCATAACTTGGTTGTCATGTACGCCACATTCGGCTCGTTCGTTTGTATGTGGCCTCGGCGTGACAACTTCGCGCCGCTGTCGGTTGGTGTGCGTCTTGCTGCGGGGTTTCTCGCGGGCTGGGCGTTTGCCTCTGATTACAGTGGGGTGATCCCGCTGCTCTGCCTGTACGGCTATCTCGTCTGCCGCGAGGTCCCGCGCGCGGGCTGGGTAGGGTCGGTGCGCGAGTCGTTGTGGTTTGTAGCGGGCAGCGTGCCGCCGGTGTTGTTCCTGTGGTATTCGCAGTGGTCGATGTACGGAAACCCATTCTTTCCGGGCCAGTACTGGATGCCCGAGGTCAGCTACACCGACCGCGGTTGGCGCGGCTTTAGTTTTCCGACCGTCGACTTGTTCTTCTTGAACCTTTTCGATGAGGAGTATGGGATGTACGCCTTCGGGCCGTTGTTGGCGCTTGGGCTGGTGCCGACCTGGTGGTACGCAGAACATCGGCTGGTTCTGCCGCGCACCGAGCGCCGGTTCGTTGCCGCGTATGTTCTCGCGTTCATGGTGTTCTGCGCAGCGAACCAGTACTCGCGGATGCAGTTCAATACCGGGTTTCGCTACTTCATGCCGTTGGTCCCATTGATTTTTCTGCAGCTTAGCGACCATTTGCTACGGCTTCCCAAGGCCGTGCTGGTGGTTCTCGCTGCGGGCGCGTTGCTCAACTCGTGGGCGATCGCGAGCATTCGTGAGTCGGTGACGTTTTCGTGGCATATGTTTGTCGAGCATGGGCCACAGCTACCGTGGCTTGCCGTGATCCGCATGACACAACCGGCCGACAGTTTCCTGGGAGGGAACCCGTTGGTGCCGATCGCCGTGATCGGTACGAGCGCGGTGGTGCTGTACGCATTGTGGCGGTCGAGTGCGCGTTGGGAGGATACTGTCTCGTGACGGACAAACTGATATCGCTGGTCGTGCCGGTGTTCAACGAGTTGGAGGTGATCGGTGAGTTCCACCGGCGCGCGACCGCGGCGCTGCGTGGCCTGCAAGGACTCGGCTACGAGATCATCTATGTCGACGACGGCAGCAAGGACGGGTCGTTTGAGACTCTCTCGAGGTTCGCCACGGCCGACTCCGCCGTGCGCGTGGTGAAGTTCTCGCGGAACTTCGGCCACCAGGTCGCGATCACCGCTGGGATCGACCACGCCCGCGGCGATTGCATCGTTGTGATCGATGCCGACTTGCAGGACCCGCCCGAAGTGATTGCGCAACTCGTAGAGGAGTGGCGTGCCGGCTCCGAGGTTGTCTATGCGGTACGCGGCGAGCGCGAGGGAGAAGGGCCGCTGAAGCTCTTGACCGCAGCGGCCTTCTATCGGCTTCTCAGTCGAATCGTTAAAGTCGAAATCCCGGCCAACGTCGGGGACTTTCGCCTCATGAGCCGCCGTGCGGCAGATCATTTCCGCGCTTTACGCGAGAAAGATCGTTTTGTGCGCGGGCTGGTCTCGTGGCTCGGGTTTCGCCAGACCGGAGTCGAGTATCACCGCGACAAGCGCTTCGCGGGTGTGACCAAGTATCCGTACAGCAAGATGGTGCGTTTTGCATTGGACGGTATTACCTCCTTTTCGACCGTGCCGCTGCGCCTGGCGACTTGGTTGGGGTACCTGGCTGCGCTTGGTGCGTTTCTGTACCTGATGTCGGTGTTCATCCAGAAGCTGGTTGGTATAACGGTCGAAGGCTGGGCGACGATCATGGTTGCGATGCTCGCGATGGGTGCCGTGCAACTCATCTGTCTTGGGATCTTAGGCGAGTACATCGGAAGAATTTTCACTGAGATCAAAGCCCGGCCGATGTATATCATCGACAGCGTGACCGAAGACGGTTCGACATATTCCTCAGCGCCCGGTGCCGCGCCGGCGCCGCCCGCCGGTTTGACTTCTTCGACGCCGACAGTCGCGAGTAGCGAGTCGAGGGCGTCGTCCCAGCAATCGGTGCGCGACTGACCGTGGAACAAGGGCGAAGGGCTGCGGACCAGGCCGACACGTTCATTACCGGTGCCTCCGGTTTTGTCGGGCGTCGCGTTGTTGCTGAGGCGTGCCGGCAGGGCCACCGGGTTGTCGGACTCCTGAGAGGCCCCTTGGTTCCAGAACTTCCCGAGTCTATGGCGGTGGTCTCGGGAGATTTGTATAACCCCGAAAGTTATCGCGCGAGCCTGCGGGGAGTCGGCTGCGTGATCCATCTGGCGGCGCTGACCGGGCGCGGGTCCGAGCGTGAATTCGAGCGCTCGAACGTCGAAGGCACGCGTGCTCTGCTATCGGCGTGCGCGGCAGAAGGTGTTGCGCGTTTCGTTTACGTCTCAACTATCGCGGCCGCTTATCCTGAACTCGAGAGCTACCCATACGCTCGTACCAAGCGCGACGCCGAAGATGTCGTGCGCGACTCATCGCTTGCATGGACTATCCTGCGGCCCACCGTCGTGTTGGGTGCCGGCTCCGCGGTCTTTGCCAAGCTGCGTTCGCTCGCCGCCGCGCCGGTCATGGTGGTTCCAGGTAAAGGCGAGGTGATGACACAACCCGTGCACGTTGACGACCTCGCGCGGCTTATGGTGGCTGTTGCCGTGGAAGGGTTGGGACGAGGGGAAACGATTGATGTAGGTGGACCCGAGCGCTCGTCGATGTTCGGGCTGTTGCGGGCGATCCGGGCGCAGGTGCGCGGCGGAGGGGACGCGGTGATCCGTGTTCCGCTGGCGCCAATGGTCTTCGCGGCCCGTGCCTCGTCGCGGATTCTCGGCGCCATGGCTCCTGTCGGTCCCGGGCAGCTCAGCGCTTTCAGATTCCCGAGCGTGGCGGCAGCACATCCCGTGACCGATGCGCTCAATGGTGGTTTCGCGAGTATCCCCGAGATGATCCGTCTCTCGATACGGACCTCGTCCGTGCTGAACCTGCGCAATGGCTCGAGAGGTCACGCGCGTTGACTGCTTCGTCGCACGAGGCGCTTCTTGCACGTGAGTGCGAGGTGTTTACGCGCTTCCTTATCGGACGGCCGCCGAGCGAGTACGTCGTCCGGCGCTATGTGATTGGGCATCGTGCCGAGGCGCTGGCAGCGACCGGCGATCGGCTCGACGACGCGATTCTGCAGTTCGCTCGCAGGAGTCCGTTCGCGACGCGGGTTTGCGACGCGTACGCCTCGGTGTTGGGGCGTCGCTCGCGGCTGCGTTGCAAGTTGGTGCTGCTGTTGGCGGTGCTGGAGACCGCGCCGCAGATACATCGGGAGCTCGAACGCGCGCCTGCGGGCGTCGCGCCGACCCTGGTGATGCTGGTCGGGCGTGGCATCGCGGCGATCGGTTTGCTGGCACTCGGTGCGGTGGTGGTTGTGGGTGCACGGTTGACGCTCGGGTTTGCGGCGGCGAGGTCGCGTCTTGGCCGCTAGCATCACCGTGATCGGCTCGGGTCCGAGCGGAGCTCACTTTGCCAAGACCCTGCTCGAGCGTGGGCATGAGGTGACTATGCTCGACATCGGCCGCGAGCCCGACGAGCCGCTGCTTCCCGACGCATCGCTGCTCGAACTCAAAGACCGGCTCGAGGACCCCGGACGCTACTTTATCGGCAACGATGGTTCCGGAATCGTATTCCCGAGCGAAGACGGAGAAGTATACGGGTTTCCTCCCGGCAAACGCTACATCTTCGATGAACCCGAAGGATTCGAGGTGCGCACCAGCGGTTTCGAGCCGTTGTTCGGCTATGCGCGCGGTGGGATGGCTGAGGCGTGGACCGCCGGTTGCTATCCCTACGACGAAGCCGAACTTGCCGCGATCGGGCTGCCGGCTGAGGCGATGCATCGGGCGTACGGCCGCATAGCCGAGCGTATCGGTGTAACGGGTGAGCGCGATGACTTGACGGGCTTTCTACCTGAGCACGACGGTTTGCTCGATCCGCTTCCGCTTGATGCGCACTCAGCCCAAATAATGTCTGTGTATGCCCGTAAGCGCGCGCGATTACGCAAGATGAACGACGGCCTCGGGGTGTTCCTCGGCCGTACCCGCGTTGCGACGCTAAGCCGCGCCCACGGTGGTCGGCCGGCGTGTACGAGGTTGGGGCGTTGTTTGTGGGGTTGTCCGACCGGAGCGTTGTATACGCCGTCGGCGACGCTCGATGCGTGCATGACCGATCCGCGTTTTCGCTACGTTGCCGGGGTGCGCGCGCTTTATCTGGAAACCGATCACGACGGAAAAGTGATTCGCGTACATGCGCGCCGTGAGAGCGACGGTTCGGCCTACAGCGAGCCCGTCGAACGGGTCGCGCTTGCCGCCGGTGCGCTTGCCAGCACTGAGATTGTTCTACGAACGCTCGCACGCAATGGACAGCCACGCCCCGAGTTGCGCGGACTCATGGACAATCGCCAGGTGTTGTTGCCGTTCGTCAACTTGCGCCGCATCGGTGCGCCGTACGAACCTGATAGCTATCAGTACCATCTACTCGGTATGGGCCTGGCGGATGCCGACCCAACCAAGTACGTGCACTGCCAGGTCACCACATTGGGAACCGCACTCATGCACCCGATCGTGCAGAAGCTTCCGTTCGATTTGGCGACCTCGTGGCGCATCGGAGCCGCGTTGCACGGCGCGCTCGGCTTGGTCAACGTCAATTTTTGCGACGATCGCCGTGAGACCAATCGCGTTCGCCTCGAAGGTGGGCAAAGCGAAGGCAGCGGAGCGCTGTGCATCGATTACAGCCCGGCGGCAGGCGAGTCTGCACGGCTTACGAAGACGCTGCGGGTCATCAGGGCGGCACTGACGACTTTGGGCTGCGTGGTTCCGCCCGGGATGGCCCACGTCCGGCCGATGGGCGCGAGCGTCCACTATACCGGGACGCTGCCGATCAGTACGCACGACGAGCCACTGACCACCGAGCCATCCGGTAAGCTACGCGGGTTTTCCAACCTTTGGGTGGTAGACGGTGCGTCTTTCGGGTTTTTACCAGCTAAGAACGTTACGTTCACGCTGATGGCCAACGCACACAGAATCGCTGAATCGGCGTTCTGAGCATCGGGCCTGCGCCGCCTCAGTCGATGTAGCCGAGCGAACGGAGACGCTCGCGCTGTTGTGCCGTCATCTGCATGGTTTCGGCTTTGGTTCCGTGGGCGTTCCAGAATTCACGCCACGACTGGATCAACGCGCGTCCGGTTGCTGCGAGTTCGGGCTTGTTGCTCGCGATGTTGCGGATTTCGCCGGGGTCGGCCGAAAGATCGTAGAGCTCATCGGCACCGCCCTCGTGTAGGTGTTGAATCAACTTGAAGTGCGCCCACCTGACGGCGGCGGCTTCACCTTTCAGATCCGCGAACCTGGCGGTAGCTACCGAGACCTCGGCATCTAGTTGCGGGGCGCGTCCCTCGGGCATGATCAGAGTCCTCAGGTCGCGCCCGACGAACTCTGGTGGTGCCGGCATCGCGTCGATCCCAGCCACCGCGGCAAGCGTTGTCGAGATGTCGATGTGTCCGGCGAGGGTCGATACGACCGAACCCGGCTGCACGCCGGGGGGATAGCGTAAAATGAGCGGAACATGCAGGACTTCTTGGTACAAAGTGGAGCTGTGATCCCGCAGCCCATGTTCGTAGAATTCCTCGCCGTGATCGGCGGTCAGGATCAGGAAGGTACGGTCGAATAGGCCGAGTTCTTCGAGTTGCGAACGAAGCTCTCCCAACTTTGCATCGGTGAAGCGGATTTCGCCGTCGTACAGAGCGATGGTTTGCTCTAGGTCTTGCGCCGGCGGCCCCTCCCACTTGTCAAGCCAGCGCGCGAGTTGCACGGCTGTTTCGCCGCCGGAGTAACCGGAGTCAAACATTGCATCGTAGGGTGGTGGCGGCATGTATTCGCTGTGCACGTCCATCAAATGGACGAATACAAAGAACGGTTCGCGAGCGCTGCGGCGCACTCGTGCGCGGAAGAACTCCGTAACGGCGCTGACTACGTCGGGGCTGGTGGTGCAGTTGGAGTAGTTCGTTTTGCAAAAGGCGGCGGCGCTGTGGTCGTCGTAGTGTCGGAAGCCTTGCAGATGGCCCCACTCGGCGTCCATATACCCGGGAACAACGAATGCTGCGGTGTCGAATCCTTGGTCGCGCAAGCGCTCTGCCAGTGTGCGTACTCCGCCCGCAAGGCGCTGGCCGTGACTACTAACCACGCCGTGCGCAGCAGGCGGCAGTCCGGTGAGCATGGTGGTGTGGGTGGGCAGCGTCCACGAAGAGACCGCCATGGCGTTGGAGAATAACGCTCCCTCGCGCGCGAGAGTATCTATGTTGGGACTCGTCGCGCGGCCGTAGCCATAGGCCCCGAGGTGGTCGGCACGCAGGGTATCGACAGAAATCAGCATTATCCCAAGAGGTGCGCCGGCTGCGTCCCAAGCCGCCCCAGCCGTTTGCGGGTCGGCCGCTCGGCCTACGCGCGTGCCGATGACGGAGGTTACGATCAGCGCGGCGAACACTAAGGCGACCGCAACGACGAAAACATCGCCCGCGAAATCGCCGGACCGGACCCCGGCTCGAGCCGGCCTAGCCGCGCGCACCCGCGCGGCAGCTGCGCCGATGGCGAATACCACCGCCCCGAGCCCGAGCGACACTGCGACGGCCACCTTGGGCTGCACTGTCGTAAACGTCCTGCCTTCGACCAAGAGCCAGTAAAGTGTGCTCGAGAGTTCCAGTGCCGCGGTTGCTCCGACCCCGAGGACTACCATCCTTATGAATCGTTGCAGGGCAGTGCTGCCTGGGCCGTCTATGTGCGAAGCGTCAAATCGCGGGAAAAGTACTGCAGCGAGAGCGAGAGCCAGCGCGAATGCAAGCCCCGTTGCCGTCATAGTCGGCGCGATACCGGCGAGGGCCGGCAGCCAGCTAAGGTCGGTTGGCGGTTCGCTCAACGCCAAAACAGCAGCACGGATCTCGCGCGAGCCAATTCCGGCCTCTACCGCCGTTCGTGCCAGCCAGCCGGGTGCGAATGCACGAGGACGGGCAACGCCGCTGCTGTAGGCGAGGAAGAGGGTCTTCGCCGCCACCAGCACAAAATAGCCGGCGCACGCCCATGCCGGTTGGCGTAGATCCGTGACCGGAGTTCTGGTTTGTACCGAAATGATCGACAAGGGGGGCTTTCGAGACACTTTTGTCACTATCCGATGTCTGGGTATGGTAGGCAAGCCGTCTGACTCTTCTTGTCAACCCACGTGCGTTGCGCTAGATTCCCGGCTTGTAGAAAAGAACGCGGGGAGGAATACCGTCGTATCATGCGCAAATCACAAGCAATTCTGATGGCTGTCTGTTTTCTCGCTCTGATCGGAGCGAGTGGTTGTGAGCAGATTATGTCCCTGATCACCGCCAACAGGGAAGCCGGGAAGTGGGATGGGCCGATCAAAGAGATTGCCTTCGAAGAGATCAGCAAGGACGGCAAGGTCTTTACGATCGAGATGCGCTCGCGCATTGTCGCACCGATCGACAAGGTCTGGGCCGCGCTCAAGCAACCTGAGAAGCTCGCCGACAACAGTGAACAGTACAAGAGGAGCGATCTCATCAAGGAGGACGGCAACGCTAAAGAGATCGACATCAATGTGATGGCGCTTGGCAACCTGCAGAACTTCAAAATGCGGTTGACCTTCGATGAGGCCAAGCATGTGGTGAAGATCGAGACCCTGCAGTCTACGCTCGCCGATATCAGCGGGACCTATTCGCTCGAAGCCTCGCCTGACGGTACGCAGACCTTGTACACATACAAGGCGAAGCAGACCGACAAGGTTGCTTTGCCGATCTCCGAAGGCGTGCAGCGCAGTGCGATCAAAGAATCCTTCGTCAATCAAGTTCGTGCGATGAAGAAGCAGATGGGACTCTCGAGCTAGATACGCGCCGGACGCGCAGCTGAAACCGAGAGAGCCGCCGCTGACGACAGCGGCGGCTTTTTCATTTCTGTGTCCGAGAATCCGCTTGCGCTCCGATACCCAGACCACGTGAAGATCACCAGCGCAGAATTCCAAGCAGAAGCGACGTCGCCGGTGGCAATACCGCGTGGCGATCTGCCCGAGATCGCGATCTCGGGGCGCTCGAATGTAGGCAAATCTTCGTTGATCAATGCGATGACCCGTCGTAAGGCGCTGGCGCGAACCAGCAACACCCCGGGGTGTACGCGCGGGATTATCTTCTTCCGGATCAACGAGCGGACCACGCTGACGGATCTGCCGGGCTACGGATACGCCCAGCGCTCCAAGGCTGAACGGGCGCGCTGGAGTAAGTTGATCGAGGGTTACCTGCGTGAGCGCGAGCAACTGGCCGGCGCTTTGATTCTAGTTGACGTAAGGCGCGGGCCCGAGGATGAGGAGATCGATCTGGCAGGTTTTCTCACCGAGTGTGGGGTTCCCTACCTATGGGTGCTTACCAAGGCCGACAAGATCAAGCGCGCGCAGCTGCAAAAGCGGCTCGACGAACTCGCGCCTTTGTTGGCCGGCGCTCCCTGTGTGGTAACTTCGGCCAAGACCCGCGCCGGGATCGACGGATTGTGGAAGTGGATCGAGGCTGCTAGCAATGCGGATTCCGATGCCTGAAGCGATCGTCGCAGTTCTAAGAACCCGCCCGAAGACCGTGATCTCCGACTACGGCCGTCTGATGGGGCTGGCCGGCCTCGACGAGGCCTTGTCAAAAGACGTCGACACTCTGCTCAAGCTCAACCTGAGTTGGACCAAATACTTTCCCGCGTGCTCTTCTCAGCCCTGGCAGCTTGAAGGGGTGGTACGTGGGATGCTCGAGGCCGGGTACTCCCGCGAGCGCCTGATTCCAATCGAGAACAAGACGGTCGTAACCGATCCGATCGAGGGGTGCCGCAACAACCGGTGGGATCCGGTGCTCGAACACTACGGACTCGAGTTTATCGCACTTCCCGGTGTTGAATGGGAGACCTACCGTTTCCAGAGTCCGTTGCTGAAGCTGAACGATATATTCCCCGACGGGATAGAAGTTCCCAGCATGTTCAAGGGGCGCAACGTGGTTCACCTGCCTACGGTCAAGACCCATGGTCATTCGACCACCACCGGGGCGATCAAGAACGCTTTTGGCGGACTGTTGAAAGAGGTTCGACACTACGCCCACAAGCACATTCATGAGGTACTGGTCGATCTCCTATATATGCAGCGCGAGCTGCACCCCGGTGTTTTCGCCGTCATGGACGGCACTGTGTGCGGTGACGGTGCGGGGCCACGCACGATGATCCCGCGCGTGAAAAACTATATTCTCGCGAGTTCCGACAGCGTGGCGATTGACGCTGTCGCCGCCACGATGATGGGGTTCGATCCGCTCTCGATCGACTATATCCGCATGGCTCACGAGCGTGAACTCGGTTGTGGCGACCTGTCGAAGATCAAGATCGCCGGTGATGACATCACCGGTGTCGACTTTGGATTCAAGACCAGCCGCAGCTTTGTGATCTGGGGTGACCAGATGCTGCGCAGGGGACCGTTACGGTTCATGGAGAAAGCTGCGCTGCACTCGCCCGCGATGATATGGGCGCCGGCCGCGTCCAATCTTTACCACGACTATCTGTGGTATCCGCTGATCGGACGCGCGCGTATCAAGAGCTTTGAGCGCACCGAGTGGGGCCGCTTGTTCGAAAGTTACCGACAGCCTCCGGCCGCCGGATGCGCTGTGGAGTCGGCCCCGGTGCTGGGCGCGGTGCCCGAGGTGGAGGTGGTCTAGATGGCCGTCATAAGTAACGTTGCGGCGAAAGTGTTTGGGACCTCGAATGGGCGGTTCCTCAAACGGCAACGCCCGATGGTTACACGTATCAACGAATTTGAGTCGCATTTTGAGGCTCTCGAGGACTCAGCGCTGCAGGCCTGTACCGGCCAATTCCGCGAGCGGCTCGATAACGGTGAATCGCTCGATGATCTCTTGCCCGAAGCGTTTGCTGCGGTGCGCGAGGCGTCCAGGCGCACGCTCGGCATGCGTCACTTCGACGTCCAGTTGCTTGGCGGCATCGTCTTGCACCAGGGGCGGATCGCCGAGATGAAAACCGGTGAGGGCAAGACGCTGATGGCGACCTTGCCCTTGTATACGAACGCCCTGGTGGGCCGCGGGGCGCACCTGGTGACCGTCAACGACTACTTGGCGCGTCGTGACGCCGAATGGATGGGGCAGATTTACCGTTTCCTCGGGATGAGCGTCGGTACCGTCCTGACCGACATCAGCGAAGACGAAAGGCAGACCGCCTACAAGTCCGATATCACCTACGGTCAGAACAACGAGTTCGGCTTCGATTATCTGCGCGACAACATGAAGTTCTCGCTGGTAGATCGGGTGCAACGTCATTTGCACTACGCGATCGTCGACGAGGTCGATTCGATTTTGATCGACGAGGCGCGCACGCCGTTGATCATTTCCGGTCCGGCTGAGGCTTCGACCGACAAGTACTACACGATCAACCGGATCATCCCGCAGCTCGTACGCGAAGAAGACTTCGTCATCGACGAGAAGCAGAAGACCGCGACGCTGACCGAGGAGGGTGTTACGCACGTTGAGGAAATTCTCAACGTCGACAACCTTTACGACCCGAATAACATCGAGATTTTGCACCACGTCAACCAAGGCTTGCGCGCACACTCTCTGTTCCGCAAAGACGTCGACTACATGGTCAAAGACGGTGAGGTCATCATCGTCGATGAATTTACCGGCCGCCTGATGGCGGGTCGCCGCTGGAGCGACGGTTTACATCAAGCGGTTGAAGCGAAGGAAGGCGTTAAGATAGAGCGCGAGAACCAAACGCTCGCGACCGTTACCTTCCAGAACTACTTCCGCATGTACGCCAAGCTCGCGGGCATGACAGGTACGGCGGATACTGAGGCCCCCGAGTTTAAGAAGATCTACAACCTCGACGTAGCGGTAATTCCGACCAACCAGCCGATGATCCGCATCGACAATCCCGATCTCGTCTACAAGACAGAGCCCGAGAAGTTTCGCGCGGTTGTCGAGGAAATCCGCGATTGCCAAGAGCGAGGCCAGCCCGTACTCGTCGGCACGATTTCCATTGAGAATTCTGAGAAACTCAGCAGTTTTCTCAAGAAGAACAACGTCAGGCACCACGTCTTGAACGCGAAACACCACGCCAGCGAGGCCGAGATTGTCGCGCAGGCCGGGCGCAAAGGTGCGGTGACCATCTCCACCAACATGGCTGGTCGCGGTACCGACATCGTGCTCGGTGGTAACCCTGAGTTTCTCGCACGCGCCGAACTCGGCCTGGAGCAGGGTAGCGAGGATGCAGATGCGCGTTGGCCTGACGCCGTCGAACACTTCAAACGGCAGTGCGTAGCCGAGCGCGAAGAAGTGCTAACGGCCGGTGGGCTGCACATCCTGGGCACAGAGCGCCACGAGAGCCGCCGCATCGACAACCAGTTGCGCGGCCGTTCCGGTAGGCAGGGGGATCCCGGTTCTTCGCGGTTCTACATGTCGCTTGCAGACGACCTGCTGCGCATCTTCGGCGGCGAACGCATCCAGAGCCTGATGGATCGTCTTGGTCTTGAAGACGATGTCCCGATCGAGTCCGGAATGGTCTCACGCCGGGTCGAGGGCGCGCAGCGTCGCGTGGAAGGTCACAACTTCGACATTCGCAAACATCTGCTCGAGTACGACGACGTCATGAACAAGCAGCGTGAGGTGGTCTACAACCGTCGCATGCAGTACCTGGCTGCGGGTCTCACCGCGGACGAGCTTTTGCAGATGGATGCCGAAGGGATGCCGCACTTCGAGGGCATCGTCGCAAGCGAAGACGGTGAAGCCGGCCTCCGTGACGAAATCCTCGATATGGCGAGCGCGGCGGCAACCGGGATTGTCTCGGCCTACGCCCTGCCTGACACGGCAGCGGCCGAATGGGACTGGAAGGCGATCGACGAGGCCTTTCTCCGGCAGTTCCGTTTTCGCCTGGAGTTGAGCGACGAAGAGAAGTCCGCTGCCACGGTTGAGAGCCTCACGGCTCTAGGCTACGACCGCCTAAAGCAGGTCTACGAGGCGCGCGAGGCCGAGTTTGGCGATGACGTCGTGCGCCACCTGGAGCGTGTCGTTACGATGCAGTCGCTCGACAGTCACTGGAAAGACCACCTGTTTGCTATGGACCACCTCAAAGAAGGCATCGGCCTTCGAGGATACGGCCAACGTAATCCGCTCCAAGAGTATCAGCTAGAGGGCTTTGACATGTTCGAGGAGATGCTCGGACGTTTGGAGCAGGACGTCGTCGAAAAGATGTTTTCAGTGCGCATCGCGGCAGAGCGCGATGTCGAGAAGATGGAGGAAGAGCAGCGGCGCGAGAACGAACAAGTGATTACCGCGCACAGTCAGGCACAGGCCGCCGAGCAGCAAAAACAGATCACGCGCAGCGGCGATAAAGTAGGTCGGAATGACCCTTGCCCTTGCGGTAGCGGCAAAAAGTACAAAAAGTGTCACGGCAACGCCTGAGCCGGGAGGACACGCGCGCATGAAAATCGAGATCGGACCTATTCCGAAGCCCGCCAGGGGGTTCCGCTTCTCGGGCGTCCACGGCGGCCTCAAAGCCCGCGGTCGTCGTGATTTCGCGATCGTGGTCGCAGACCGACCCTCAGTATGTGCGGCAGTGTTCACGCAGAACAAAGCGGCGGCGGCACCGGTAGTGGTTGCGCGCCGCAACGTAGCCGACGGTCGTATTCAGGCCGTGATGATCAACTCGGGCAACGCCAACGCGGGAACCGGCGAGAGGGGCCGCAAGTTCACCGAGTGGAGCTGTCGGGAACTCGCGTCTAGGCTCTCGATTGACCCCGGTCTGATCTTGCCGTGCTCGACCGGTGTAATCGGTGTTGTACTCGAGCGCACGCCGTTCGCCCGCGCGGTATCACTCGGTGTCGACGGTCTCAGTAAGAATGGTTTTGCTGCCGCAGCGCGCGCGATCATGACCTCGGATGAGTTTCCCAAGTGGTCCTCTCGCCAGGTAGAGATCGCCGGCGCGACGGTAGCCGTTACCGCGATGGCCAAGGGTGCCGGCATGATTCATCCCGGTATGGCCACTATGCTTTGCGTGATCGTCACTGACGCGGATCTCTCACGCGACGCGGCACAGGCGATATTGAATACGGCGGTGGCACAGAGCTTTAACATCGCAAGTGTCGACGGTGATACCAGTACCAACGACGCGGTTGTGCTGCTCGCCTCGGCGGAAGCCGCAGGGCATTGTATCGAAACGGCCGGGGGTGCGGATTACGACGCCGTTTGCACAGCCGTGTGCGCGATTTGTGATGACCTTGCACGTATGATCGTGCGTGACGGAGAGGGTGCGACGAAACTGGTCGACATCTTTGTCGAGGGCCTGGACGATGATGCGCGGGCAGGAGTCGTTGCCGACTCGATCGTCGGCTCGGTATTGGTCAAAACCGCGTTTGCCGGTGCCGATCCGAACTGGGGACGATTGCTCGCAGCAGCAGGTAACGCGGGTGTAGACTTCGACCCGGACGCATTTGAGGTCAGCTTTGACGAAGTCCAGTTGGTTCGCGATGGCATGGTGGCGTCGGCTGAAGTGCGCAGCATGGCGCGAAAGGTGATGCGCGGCGACGCGTTCGCGGTCAGGATCTCACTCGGAAGCGGTCCCGGTCGTGCCCACCGCATCACCAGCGATCTGACCGAGCACTACGTCCGCTTCAATTCCTCCTATACCTCGTGACAATCGCCGAGGGTGGGGACCGGTTTGCGTCTCGGCGGAGAAGAAATGCCGAGCAGACGATCTCCGGGCTTGGCTCAATTGCGCCCCGGCGCTAGTTTGCCGGATATGAAAGCATCTGTATTCGTCGATAATAACGCGCCTCTCGTCGTAGAGGAACTCACTTTGGATGATCCCGGCCCCAGCGAAGTACACGTCAAGTGGGCGGCCAGCGGCGTTTGCCATTCAGACGTTTCGGTGTGGAACGGCAAGCTGCCGCTTCCACCCCCAAGCATTCTCGGACACGAAGGTGCGGGCGTCGTCGTCGCCGCCGGTGAGACCGTCGCCGGCTTCAAGACCGGCGACCACGTGGTCGGCAACTTTAAGCCTCTTTGCGGCGATTGCTTCTATTGCAACAGCGGCCAATCCTACATCTGCGAGCAATCGATGATGCTCGGCATGGGACGCATGCCTTGGAATCGCGGCGATGGTTCCAAGCTGATGGGCGCGATCGGAGGCCTCGGTACATTCGCCGAGGAAAGCGTTGTGCACGAGGGCGCTCTCGTCAAGATCAATAACGATACTGCGCTTGAAGAAGCCGCGTTGATCGGTTGTGGTGTGACCACCGGCATCGGGTCTGCACTGTTCGCGGCGGACGTACAGCCCGGCTCTACTTGTGTGGTCATCGGTTGCGGTGGTGTCGGCCAAGCCGTTGTCCAGGGTTGCCGGATTGCGGGTGCGGAGAACATCGTTGCGCTCGACCTGAATGCGTCGAAACGCAATGCGGCGCAAGAACACGGTGCCACGCACGCTATCGATCCGTCTAAGGGCGATGCCGATGCGCTGATCAAGTCGTTGACCAACAACCGTGGTGCCGACTACGTCTTCGAGGTTGTCGGAACCTCGGCGCTGCAACGCCAGGCATACGACCTCACCCGTCCAGGCGGAAGCGTAGTTTGGGTCGGTGTCGCAGGAATGATGGACGAGACGAGTCTACCGGCGGCGATGATCACGTTGGACAACAAGCGTGTGATCGGCACGATTTACGGATCGGCCAACCCGCGCACCGACTTTGCTAAGTTCATCGACTATGCGAAGCAAGGTAAGCTCGATCTCAAGGGGATGGTCTCGCAGAGGATCGGCATCCACGACATCAACGAGGCATTCACGGCGATGCTCGAAGGCGACGTGATCCGCTCCGTCGTCATCTACGACTGAGCAAGGAATAACTAGTGGCGATACGTTTGGGCGATGCCCTGAGTAAGAAGTGAGACTCGGCAAACCGCGTATCGCACCGCTGCCCGAATCCGAATGGACCGCGGACGCCGCCGATCTGAAGGCCGGTTTGATGCGCGAGGGCGGGCGCGTGCTCAACATATTTGCGACCCTGATCCATCATCCAAAGCTGTTGAAGCGTTGGCTGGTCTTCGGCTCGCACGTGCTCAGCAAGAACACCATGTCTCCGCGTGAGCGTGAATTGGTTATCTTGCGCACCGGTTGGGTGTGCCGGGCCGAGTACGAATGGGGTCAGCACGTCGAGATCAGCCGCGGCATCGGCATCTCCGACGAGGACATCAAGCGGGTGACGGCCGGTCCCGATGCGCCTGGGTGGGACCCGTTCGAGTCTGCCTTGCTGCGCGCAGTGGACGAGTTACTCGCCGATACGATCATAGGCGATAGTACCTGGGCGACACTTGCCGAGCGCTACGAGACCAAACAGTTGATGGATCTGGTGTTCACGGTGGGTCAGTACAATCTCGTGTCGATGGCGCTCAACACGCTGGGTGTACAGCTCGACGAAGGCGTCGAAGGATTTCCCGGCCCCCTCTAGAAGGCGAGGACGTAGTTAGTGCTGCGTCCGCCACCTGGCGCTTTCACCAAGATGCCGCGATCGAGGAGGTTGGTGATGTCGCGTAGCGCGGTGTCGGTCGAGGTTTGTGCCAACGCAGCCCACTTCGACGTCGTCAGGTTGCCTGTAAAGCCGTCGAGCAGGCGGTTGATCACTTTTCTTTGTCGCTCACTTAATGCTTCGTCTTGCAGTCGATCCCAGATTGCGGCTTTGTGTAAGACGCCCGCGAGCAGGGTGTCTGCATTCGCGAGTGCTCGGGCCACGGTGTCCAGAAACCAAAGAAGCCAGTCGGTTACCTCTAGGTTGCCGCGCTGGGTACGCTCTAAGATCTCGTAGTACGCGTTTCTCTCGTGGCGGATCTGCGATGATACCGAGTAAAAGCGTTGCTCGGTTTGTTCGCAGCGCGCGAGTGCCATGTCGCCGATCGCGCGCGCAATCCGTCCGTTTCCGTCGTCGAAGGGATGGATCGTAACAAAGCGTAGATGTGCGAGCGCCGCGTGTAAGACGGGGTCACAGGTCGGTGGCTGGTTAAACCACGTGACGAAGCCTTTCATCTCTTCGCGCAATCGACCCGACGGCGGCGCCTCGTAGTGAACGTGCTCTTTACCGATCGCGCCCGATACCACCTGCATCGGGCCGACCTCGTCCTTGCGCCAGTCGGCCACGGTAATTTTGCGCACGCCGCTACGTCCGGTCGGAAACAAGGCCGCATGCCAGTCCTGCAGTCGTCTTTCGGTCAACGGCTTGTCGTAGGCACGTGTCGCATCGAGCATGATCTCGACGATACCCTCGACGGTGCGGTCCGCGGGTTTGAGACCGGCCGTTTCCAACCCGAGTCTGCGCGCCAGCGACGAGCGGACATCGTCGCGAGCGAGGCTCTCGCCTTCGATCTCGCTGGTCTTGACCACGTCTTCGGTGAGCGTTGCCAACACGGCATCTCTGCGCAGCCGGAGGCCCATGGCCTCCATGCGCCCGAGCAGGCGGCCTTGGTCGTGGCGGACCGGCACCAGGGCATCGCCGATGAGGCCTTTGTCCCAGGTGAACTCCGGCCAAGAAGGGATGTTGTAGATGTATTTCGACATTTACCGCAATTTCTGCGGGAATTATAGCACCACGGTCGCTGACCGGCAATCTATTATCCGCAAAATATGCGGTGAATGAGGGTGGGTTTCACCGCATATGGGCTCGGCGGTGGCGGTTCAGCCGGCTGCCGGCAGCATAACGGTGGGTTGTCAGGCCGCAAAGGTCTGGAAAGTCGCGAACCGTTCCACTAACGCAGAGTAGTCGGTCGGCTGCTGGTCACAGAGCACGTCCTCAGGGCCGGGGCGAAACCAGGGCTGCGCGCTGCGCATCCAGATGTGTCCGGCCGGCCGCACCCACGAGGTGTCGTCGAAGGTACCCGCGCGCAAGCTGAGCACACCGATTGAGGGCGTTTGGCCGTTGGCGATGCGGCTGCCGCAGTCCGCGCAGAAAAGCCCGTAACGCTGCGTCCCCGCATCCGATGTCCACTCGAACCGCGACGGCTCGCCGGCGGTAAACGACAGGGCGTGCTCCGGCACGCCGCTCGACAATATGAACGCGCCGCCGCTTTGCTTTTGGCAGTTGGTGCAGTGGCAGCCGTAAATCAAGAACGGAGGCTCGGAAAGACTGTAGCGGATCTTGCCGCATTGGCACCGCCCCGTGAGCGGCAATGAAACTTGCTTCATCGTGAACTCCTGTGGGCGGGATGCTGCCAGGTAGGCCGAACCAGGGGAAGCAGCAAGGCTCGCTGTGGATTGTCGCGGCACGCGGGCCTGACGCTCAGTCTGTCAACTTCTCTTTCAATAACTTATTAACCACCCCCGGATTCGCCTTCCCCTGCGTTTCTTTCATCACCTGCCCAACAAAGAAGCCGAGCATCTTCTCTTTGCCGGCGCGGTACTCCGCAACCTTATCGGGGTTTGCGGCAAGCAGCGTGTCGATGACCTCACCTATCTTGCCCTCGTCGCTTTCTTGAACCAGGCCCTCGCGTTCTACGATCGTCGCGGCTGTCTCGGTGGTGCCGCACATCTTGCCGAACACGTCTTTAGCGATCTTGCCGCTGATGGTCCCGTCATCGATCAACCTGATCAGTCCGGCCAGTTGCACAGGTGAGCAGGGGATCTTCGAGAAGTCGGGTTCCGAGTCCACTGCCGCATCGTTGGCGAGACGGATGATGTCGCCCATCACCCAGTTGGCTATTGCTTTGGAGTTGGGGTGCTCGGCCAGGGCTTGTTCAAAGAAGTCGGCGAGTTCCTTGGCCGAAGTCAGTACGCCGGCGTCGGCTTCAGACAGGCCGTACTGCGAGACAAAACGCTCCCGGCGGGCGTCGGGTAGCTCGGGCATCCGCGCGCGGACTTTCTCGATCAAGTCATCGTCAATCACCAACGGCAGCAGATCGGGCTCGGGGAAATAGCGATAATCGTGCGCTTCTTCCTTGCTGCGCATTGAGCGGGTCTCGCCCAGATCAGCATCCCAAAGACGGGTTTCCTGCACGATCTTGCCGCCCGCGTCGAGGATGTCGGCTTGGCGGCAGATCTCGTAGTTCACCGCTCGTTCGATCGAGCGGAAGCTGTTCATGTTCTTGATCTCGGCACGCGTGCCGAGCGTTTCGCTGCCTCGTGGCCGCAATGAAACGTTCGCGTCGCAGCGCATGCTGCCCTCGTTCATATTGCCGTCACAGATGCCGATGTAGCGGAGAATCGAGCGCATCTTGCGCATGTAAGCTGCTGCTTCGACGGCGCTGCGCAGGTCGGGTTCGCTGACGATCTCGAGCAGCGGTACGCTCGATCGGTTCAGGTCGACGAGGCTATACTCGCTGTTGCCTTCGTGGATGCTCTTGCCGGCATCCTCCTCCATGTGGATGCGCGTTAGGCGGATGTGACGGGTTTCGCCGTCGACATCCACGCTGACCTCGCCGCCCTCGCAATAGGGCTTCTCGAACTGACTGATCTGGTAAGACTTGGGAAGGTCAGGGTAGAAGTAGTTCTTGCGGTCCCAACGGCTGACCGGGTTGATCTTGCAGCCAGTCGCCAGTGCGCCGCGAATGGCGTACTCGACCGCACGCTTGTTGAGCACCGGCAATACCCCGGGCATGCCAGTGCATACAGGGCAGGTGTTTGCGTTTGCCGGCGCACCGAAACGTGCCGAGCAGCCGCAAAACAGTTTCGACTCGGTGAGCAGTTGAGCGTGGACTTCGAGCCCGATCACCGGCTCCCACTTTTCGAGTACGTAGTCGAGTTCGGTTCTTTGCGTTTCGCCTTTGCTCATGCGGCTACCGAGGTGGGAATTTTGGTATGAAAATCGGTCGCGTCTTCGAAAGCAGCACCGACCTTGAATAGCATTTGTTCGTCGAGCGGTTTGCCGATCAGCTGGAGGCCGACAGGCATGCCCTCTGAATCGAAACCGCACGGTTGTGACATGCCCGGCAGGCCCGCTAAGTTGGTGGATATGGTTAGGACATCGGTGAGATACATGGCCAACGGATCGCCGCTGCGCTCACCGAATTTGAACGCCGTGGTTGCGCCGGTCGGTGAGGCGATGACGTCACAGCGTTCGAACGCTTGGATGAAGTCACGGCGTATAAGTGTCCGAACCTTCATTGCTTTGAGGTAATAGGCATCGTAGTACCCCGCCGACAGTGCGTAGGTGCCGAGCATGATGCGGCGTTTTACTTCGTCGCCAAAGCCTTGGTCGCGGGTGCGGCCGTACATTGCGGCCAGCCCTTGTTCTTCGCCCGTGCGCAGCCCGAAACGCACGCCGTCGTAACGGCCGAGGTTTGAAGAAGCTTCGGCGGTTGCGACGATGTAGTAAGTCGCCACTGCGTATTCGGTGTGCGGCAGACTTACTTGGACAAGCTCGGCGCCGAGTTCTTCGAGCTTGGCTAGTGCTTCGCGTACCCGTGCCTCGACGTCGGGTTCTAGGCCTTCAATGAAGTACTCTTTTGGCACGCCGACACGTACGCCTTTCAGGTCGCTGCCGAGTCCCGAGGTGTAGTCGGGCACCGGTGTATCGATGGAGGTCGAGTCGCGCGGGTCGTGGCCGGCGACCGCGCCGAGCAACGCCGCTGCGCCGCGAATGCTTGTTGCGAAGGGCCCGACCTGGTCGAGTGAACTTGCGAAGGCGATCACTCCGTAACGCGAGACTCGACCGTAGGTGGGTTTGAGGCCGACAACTCCGCAAAACGAAGCTGGCAAGCGGATCGAGCCGCCGGTGTCGGTGCCGTAGCTGCCGAGTGCCTGGCGTGCCGCGACCGCAGAAGCTGAGCCGCCCGAGGAGCCGCCCGGTACGTAGGCGGTGTTCCACGGGTTGCTCGTCCGTCCGAGCGCTGAGTTTTCACACGAGGAACCCATTGCGAACTCGTCCATATTCGCCTTGCCGACCAGCACTGCACCGGCATCGGCCAAGCGGCCGGCTACGGTTCCCTGGTAGGTCGGTACGAAGTTGTGGAGGATCTTCGAGGCACAGGTTGTGCGTACTCCCTCGGTGATAAATAGGTCTTTGAGTGCGATCGGCACGCCGGTGAGCGGAGCGATGTCTTTGCCGGCCGCGATCCGCGCGTCGGCCTTCTTGGCTTGCTTGCGCGCCAGATCAGCGGTGACTTCGAGAAAGCTTCCGATCTCGCCGTCGGTGCGCTCGATCTCGGAAAGGCAGGCCTCGGTCAGCTCCAGCGAGCTGGTCTCACGCGCGGCCAGACGACGCGCGGCTTCTTCGATTGTAAGGAGGTGAAGGCCGCTCACGTTATTCGATAATCCGCGGCACGACGAAGTAGTGGTTGCGGGTCGCGGGCGCATTTGCGACGGTCTTCTCGGGGTTGCGTGTGTTCGTTACGGCGTCCGCGCGTAACGCCGCCTGCATGGTGACCACTGACGCGGTCGGCTCGACGTTGTCGGTGCCGAGCTCGGCGAGTTTCTCGATATAGCCGAGGATGGCGCTTAGATCCGCCGAAAGGCTTTCGATCTCCGTGTCTTCCAGTTCGAGGCGGGCCAGGCGCGCCACTTTGCGAACGTCGTCGTGGGTGAGCTTCATTGCAGCCGGAGTACCACGGACCCTCCAAGCCCGCAAAACTGTGGGGTTTGTCGCTGGCGGCGTGGGCGGGGGAAAGGTCAGAGCGGCGCCGCGATGAGATTTCGCGGCTGCAGATAACAGCCCTGTGATTGACCGCCGTAGAGCGGGCCGCGCAAACTTCACGTCGAGATGAGCAGCGAGCGATGAACCATATCGAGCGTGGACAGGCGGGAGAAGAGGCGGCTTGGTGCCACCTCGAGGCCCTTGGTTATCAACTGCTGGAACGTAACTTTCGCGGCAAAACTGGTGAACTTGATATTGTCGCCATGGATGGCGAGACTGTCGTCTTCGTCGAGGTTAAGCTGCGGCGCTTGCGCACCGCGGCGCTGGAAGCCGTCGATTTTCGCAAGCAGAGGCGCGTAGCGCGTGTCGCCGTCGAGTACCTGCAAAAGCACGGCTGGCTCGACCGCGAGGCTCGGTTCGACGTGGTTGCGGTCGATCGGGAGACTTTGGTTTGTAGCCACTTTGCCGATGCTTTCGAGGTCGCAGGCGCGGGTTGAAGCCGACGCGTGAGGCCGAGTTCGACGAGATCGGTGCCGACCAGGACCGAAAAGGAAGAATACGTGCTCGACATCAAACTGATCCGAGAAGATCCCGAAGGGGTTAAGGCGAAGCTTGCGCTGGTTGGCTGCGAGGCGGCCGAGGTGCAGGCAGTCGTCGACCTCGACAAACGCCGCCGCGAGATACTGGCCGAGGTTGAGGGTGCTCGAGCCGAACGCAAGACGGCTTCGAAATCCATCGGTGCGATGAAGCCGGGACCTGATCAGGAAGCCGCCAAGGCTGAAGTGCGCAAGGTCGGCGACCGCATCGGTGCGTTCGACGCAGAGTTAGCCGAGGTCGATGCCGGGCTCGAGCACGCGATGCTCTCGTTGCCGAACATCCCGCACGAGGCGGTGCCCCAAGGGGCGGACGACAGTGCGAATCGAGTTACCCGCGAGGTCGGCAACGAACCGGTCCTCGACTTTGCACCCAAGCCCCACTGGGAGATCGCCGAAGCGCTCGACATTATCGACTTCGAACGCGGCGTTAAGATTTCCGGCACGCGTTTCTACCTGTTGAAAGGCGACGGCGCGCGTCTGCAGCGCGCGCTCATTGCGTGGATGCTCGACCTCCACACCCGTGAACACGCACACGTCGAGATCTATCCGCCTGCGATGGTCCACCAGCAGTGCCTGTACGGCACCGGCAATCTTCCAAAGTTCGGTGAAAACCTCTATCGCGACATCGAGGAAGACTTCTACTGGATTCCGACAGCCGAGGTTCCGGTCACCAACATGTACCGCGACGAGGTTCTTGACGCCGCCGCGTTGCCGATTCGCCATGTCGCATACACGCCGTGCTTTCGCCGCGAAAAGATGTCGGCGGGGCGCGACGTGCGCGGTATAAAACGCGGACATCAGTTCGACAAAGTCGAGATGGTGCGTTTTGTCATGCCGGACGAATCCGATGCCGAACTCGACCGTTTGCTTGACGACGCAGAAGACGTCTCACGCCGCCTCGGCATCCGTCACCGCGTGGTTGAGATGTGCACCGGCGATCTGAGTTTCGTGGCGTGCCGTAAGTACGACGTCGAGATGTGGGCGGCCGGTTGCCGAGAGTGGCTGGAAGTCAGTTCTTGCTCGAACTTTCGCGACTTCCAAGCCCGCCGCGCGAACATTCGTTTTCGCGCAGGCAAGGACAAGCCGCAGTTTCTTCACACACTCAACGGTTCCGGCCTTGCGCTGCCACGCGTGATGATTGCGGTCATCGAGAACTTTCAACGTGCCGACGGCAGCATTGGTATCCCCGAGGTTTTGCAGCCCTATATGGGCGGACAAACCGAAATCTCCGCCGTGTGAAACGCGTGCTGAGGCGTCTTACGCGCTGACGGAACCACTCGGCGGCGCAGATCCGCTACCAGACGGACCTGCGCTGCCGCATCATCCTGCCTAAACCGGCAGCGCGCCTACACCGATCAGAGTTCTTCATCGCCAGAGCGCATCGACTCACCTTCGCGACGCATCCGCTCTGCGGTCTCCAGGAGTTCTACGGATTCAAGCTTACGCCGGCCTTCGGCGATGCGTAGTTTGCCCAGTTTTCGCAGCTCTTTGCCTTCACGGATCGCGGCGGCACCTTCGTCTTTGAGGTTTTCGCCGTCCGACACCTTTCGGTCACCTTGCGCGGTCAATCGCTCGCCTTCTAGGACGGCGTCGCGCCCTAGCGCAATCCGCGCGGGACTGTCGGCGAGCAAAGGATCGTCGAGCACAGAGACTTTAGCGGCGCACCCGAGGCCGGCACCGCCGACAAGCGCCACGCAGATTACGAGGCCCGCGTAAAAAGGCTTTCGGTTCTTCTTCATTTGTTTCTCCTTTGGTTATGCCCCGCTCCCGGTCCGGAAATTGCCATGCGCATGCGCGCAAACAGCCTCCGGTACCCGGGGGCTCGTTCGCTAAGCGAGTTTTCGGGGAGGGTGTTTAGTCCGTCGCTGGGACTGCGAAGTCGCACAGATGGTTTTCTGCGCAAACCACTGGACCACAAACCGTAAATGCTTGGGTCACGGGGATCATGCCGACAGCGGGGGCCGCGGCGAACGAATGGTCAATGCGTAAGAACATGGTTCGTTACCAGCGCTACTAACTGAGGCCTGGATGAGGGTTTGTCAAGAGAAACCCGGGCCCACCGGATCGGGGAAACGCTAACTGGGCGGGAATCCAGGGTTCTTTGAACCGGGCTTTTTTATCCTCAGCCGTTTAGCGCCTCAGACATCCGCAGGTCCCGCACCAGGCCATTCCGGCCCGGACCGTCGTGGACGATCGCGTGCAACGAATAGCGGCTCGCCGGCCAACGAAATGATGCCCGCAACGAAGTTCGCGAAGATCTCCTGGAGCCCGAAGCCGAGCCTGACCGTAAACGCCGCCGCGCGCAGCAGCAAGGCAGGTAAAGCCGTCCGCGCGCCGAGCCAAGCCAACAGAGGCTCGCAGCTCACGCGTGCCTAGGGAAGCTCTGCACAAGTGACTGAGCGGACCGATCATCGTGCCGCCGGTGTACTTTGCGCCGAGTTAAGCACATTCCGCGCGGAATGTAGCGCGGTTTCAGCTCGCCGAAGGTAGCCGGCCGGCGCTACCCGGCCTGTCTTGCGGCTTCACAACCGGCACGGCACCCCCTTCGGAAGTAGCTGACGGCGCACGCTGTACAGACTTGCCAGTCCGAACATGGTGTGGGCTCGGGCCGGGTTCTTGGCCGGACCTCGATGGCGCACCTTCCTCCACGTGCAGCTTCATGTCGAAATACCAGGCTTTGCCCTTCATCGCCTGCTTCATCTCGGGATCGCGCGCTCGATCAACTCCAGCAACGGCTTCTACGGTATCACCGCGTCCATATCGGCGAGAAATCGCTCCCGGCGCGTTACCTTTCCTTAGTGCGGGCGGCTACGGTGCTTGCGACCTCGACGCGGGCGGCGACTGCGACGGCGGGCGCGAAGGCGTCGCACCGCTGATACCGTCAGGGGATAGGCAACCAGCGCAAGAGCGGTACCAACGAGGAGGCCACCGACCACCAACGAAATGACGGTCTGTTCCCCGGCATGGAGAAGAGCCGACAAATGCTCGCGCATCGACAGTGGGCCTGCGCGCTCGATCGCTTCCGCAGTACGCTCGAGACGACGTGAGACCAGTTGCGCGGGTGGACCCGGAAGGAACAGCCTGCCAACGCGATAGGTGAACAAGTATACGGGCGCGATCGTCATTGGGTTGGTGATCCACACCAGCGCAACCGCTGCCGGCCGATTCGCGCCGAGCACGGTGGCGAGCGCGGCGGCGAGGACGATCTGAAAGCCGAGCGTTGGCGTGACGGCCACGAACAGTCCGATCGCAACACCTCGGCCGATGGCCTCGGGCGATCCCCTGAGCTTGAACAGCCATGTGAACAGACGCTTAGCGCGTTGGTTTCCGAAGCGGGTCAACTGCGTAGGGCATTTTGGGCCGGTCGCGCCAAGATAGTCGAGTCCGCTAGCTTCGTCGAGGTCCGCCCACGACTTTCTGGTCGTGCAGCGAGCCGACCTGGCTCGAACTCAGCCCGAGTACTTCCATCAGAATTTCATCGGTGTGCTGACCTAGAACCGGAGCCGACTTCGCAGGAACCCTCTCGAGAGCAGTGAAGTCCAGCGGTGTCCCGGGCATCAGATAGGTGCCGATCTCCGGCTGCATGACCTTGGCGAACATCGGGTTGTTTTCCGAGCAGTCGGGGTCTTTCTCGATCGCCTCGCGAATGGTCCGATAAGGTGACCAGGCGACTTTGTTTTCGTCGAAGATGCGACGGATCTCGGCGAGCATGCGTGTGTGAAACCAAGGTTCGAAGATCGCGGCCAGCTCGCGGCGGGCACGGAAGCGATCGCCTTCATGGTCGAAGTCGAGGCCGAGGCGGCGACCGAGTTTGTCGATCGCGCGGCCGAGGCCCGTGGCCTTGCGAAGGCTCTTCCATTGCCCGCCGGTCAGCGCGACCACCATCAAGTGCTTACCGTCGAGGGTCTGGAAGTCGCGCCCGAAGGCCCCATAGAGGAAGTTGCCGTCTTTGGGGCGATCGGCGTCGTTGATGGTGACCTCCGCGATCTTGCCTAGGTTACCGAGCATGGCGAAAGCGACGTCGGCCAGTGCAAGTTTGACCAGTTGTCCCTGCCCGGTACGCATCCGGTGACGGTCGGCCGCGAGCAAACCAATCACGGCGAGATGACCGGCGATTGAATCCCAGGCCGGTAGTAGATGGTTGACCGGGCGGGGGTCGTCATGAGGACCGGTTACGGCGGGAAACCCGACGGCGGGATTGACCGTGTAGTCGACCTCCGATCTTCCGTCTCGGCGGCCCATCATGTTGACCATGATGAGATCCTTGCGATGTGATTTGAGTTTGTCGTAACTGAGCCAGCCGCGGGCGGGGAAATTGGTCATGAAGTAGCCGCCCTGCTCTCCGGGTGCACAGATGACGTCGGTAAGGATCTGCTGTCCGGCCTTCGAGCGCAGATCGACGGCGATCGAACGTTTGCCCTTGTTGAATCCCGCCCAGAACAGACTGCGGCCGGCCGAAGTGACCGGCCAGCGTGTGTAGTCGAGTCCACCTTCGAGAGGATCGAAACGAATCACGTCAGCGCCGAGTTGAGCCAGTGTCATTCCGCCAAGCGGCATGGCAACGAAGGCCGAGCCTTCGACGATGCGCATTCCCTCGAGCGTTCCTTTAGCTTCCATCACGGGGTCCATCCTCGCCTCCCTAGGCCATCAAGGCGAGCAAGCGCCAGTCCAAAACCGCTACGTGCTCACCGGGCTCTGGGGCCGAAGGACCGCGGTCAGCGTAAACCAGAGCACGCAGGTCGATCAGTCCACCACCACCGGGTAGTTCATGGGTCGCCTCGACGGTGAACTCGGTGGCGAGAATGTCACCTTCAAATACGGGACTGGTGTGATCGCAGCTTCGCCAAGCGATCACCGTGACCAGGTTCGGGAAGGCGCGGGAGATCTGTGCCAGGGCGATCGAGATAGTATGGCCTCCGTAAACCAGCCGCTTACCGTAGGCACTGGCGGTCGCGTCGGTGTGGGTGGCGGCGACGTTCAGCGTCATGCGTGTTATCTCCGGCGCCGAGGTGACGGTGTCGCGACCCATGACCCGATAGGCGCTTCCGCTTTCGATGTCGGCAAAGTGCTTGCCCGGCAAGCTCTCGCGCACAAGGTCCAGCTTCCACTCGGATGGTACCGCAGCGATCACACGCGCCATGTCGAGTTCGTCGGCGATGGCATCGAACGCGTCTCCATGACCGGTGTCGGCCTTGGGGTCTCGGCAGGGAAGCATGGGGCAGCGCCAGAAATCGAGAACGGTTTCGCCCCGTTGATTCTCGACGTGCATCTTGAAAACGGCCATCCCGCTTGCCGCCCGGCCGGGCTTGGGGCGGTTCTGGCGCAAGGCCGCGATGGTGGTCGTGGTACGCAGGGTGTCTCCGATGAAGACCGGCTTTTCCAGTACTAGGCCTCTATAGAAAAGGTTACCGAGCACTCGGCCCGAAGCGAAAGTGGTCTGGCCGATGGCGACGTTGCATACCAGGTTCGGGCTGACCAGCGCTTTGTCGCGTCCCGTGACCGCCCGGGACAGTTCGGCATCTAGGGGCAGACGAAGGCGTTCTCCGAATACCGCCGTGTGAATGGCTGCGTGGCCGGCCGTGAGGGTCACCGCCGGGGCATCCGTGAAAACCTGCCCGATACTCAGGTCTTCGAAGTAAGGGCTGGATATTTCGATTCTCGATTCAGTTGCCACGCTTTCTCCCGTGCCCAGCGTCGTCGTCCTTCTCGCCATCGACTGGAGCTGAGTCCGTCACTACGCCCGCCTTTCGCGCACGTGCGAGTACGTCGCGTTGAATCTCGATCAGCGGTGCATCCACCATCTTGCCGTCGACTGCGAACACCCCGCGTCCGTCGCGCTTAGCGCTCTGGTAGGCATCGATAACGCGACGGGCGTGGTCGATCTCGGCAACAGTCGGTGTGTAGACTTCATTGGCAATATCCACCTGGCTTGGATGAATGCATAGCTTTCCGTCGAAGCCGAGGGCGCGGCCACGTTCGGCGTCGCGGCGGAACGCCTCGCTGTCGCGTACGTCGAGAAAGACCGTGTCTATTGTCGTCCTCCGTGCCGCCTTTGCCGCGATGGCCAGGGTCGTGCGCGCATGTAGAACGCTTCCCGCATCGGGCGTCGTGGCAGCCAAACCCATGTCGCGGGAGAAGTCGGCATGTCCGAAGCAAAAGGCGTCGATGTTCGGGGCGACACGGATCAGCTCGGGCAAATTGACGATACCGGCCGCTGTCTCGACTAAGACGAGAAGTGCGACAGGCTCGCCGATGTCTCGCCGCCTGGATAGCGCGTCGATGCGTTCGGCTACAGCGACGATCCCTTCGGCCGTCTCCGCCTTGGGTAACATGACGGCGCGAGCACCGGCCATTATGACGGCTTCTAAATCGGCCTCGAAGTAAGCGGTACCGGGCGGATTCACTCGAACGCCGGGCTCCGAACTGCCGAAGCCGCCCGCTCTCAGCGCGGCCGCCACCAGCTTTCGCGCTCGATCTTTGTCGTCGAGTGCGACCGAATCTTCGAGGTCGAGCAGCAGCGTATCCGCGCCGCTCGTCAGACACTTCTGCAGTTTTCGCGGCTCTCCGCCGGGAACGAAAAAAAGAGAGCGCCGCTGGCGACGTTGGGAGTTGGATCGGTTCATCACTCTAGCACCGTGATCGGCCTTGACTCACGGCCATGCATTCCGCTCAGCTCCAACTGCTGATCTCGGCCGTAGCCGGCTGGATCAACCGCAGTCAGCAAGAAGCCATCGAGTATTTGCAAAGCGCTTAGGGTTTTCAAACACCCGTCGCGAAGTACCGTGAGCGGCAGGTAACGTCACTGGCGAATGTGGCCTGCCGAAGCCGAGGGTCGTGTAATGCCTTCCCGCGCAGAGGAGCAAGTACTCAGAGTGGACTTCTGCGTGCGCCCACATTACCAGCTCTCGGAACCACCCCAACTTCGCACGCAGTCCTTGGTCTAATACCTTCGGTGAGGCAGTAGTCCGATATGAGGCAAACGGGCGAAACACCTTCGACCCCCAACGCTATGTGCAGAAAGATCAGCGCGTCGGTCGCGGTAGTGAGGCCGTCGGCGCTCGGGTCGGCACAGCTCTGGGCTGCGACTTCCGCCGGAGCCGAGGCTAGGAGGAGCGCCGCGACGGTTCCTGTCGTGGCGATCAGCTTGAGTTGTCCAAACCTCACGGTGGAAGTGTAGTTCCCAGTGCGGAGGCGATGAAAGCTACGTAATATCAATAGCTTTTCGGGCTGGACCAGGCCGTCGGTGGGGGCTGTTTTTGGGTCGTCTAATTACGCCTAGGCGAAAGCCTAGGATCTATGGTATCCTTTCGTTGATGGTTCGGTCGTTTACGCTCGTAAAGAAGCTCCGTATGTCACTTGGATTGACCCAGGCCCAGCTTGCGGCGGTTCTCGACGTCGATGCGGTAACGGTTTCGCGATGGGAGCGCGGGGTTGCATCCCCGCGGCGACGCCATCTCGCGTTGATGGAAAAACTCAGGTCCGAGCCCGGGGTAGGTGAGGGCAGAATCTCGGATGACCCTTCGATCGACGAGCTCATTCGTTTTGTCGGTGTTGAGCCGGCGCGTAGCGCTCTTCGCAAGATGGCGTTGCTCAGGCGTAAGCCGACCCCGGTCCGCTTTCTCGTCGATCCGACGATACGGTTGCGCGAAGTCGATGCTGCGCTGCGTGAACAAGCCGAGTTGATCGAACACGCCAAGATCGGTTGATCGCGAACCGCGATGATTAATCGTCTCGAAACATCTCTTCTGCAAGCCGGCAAGATCTTGGACTCGATCAAGATCGACTACGCATTGCTGGGCGGCCTTGCCGCCAACTTGTACAGACGCGACACGCGCGCGACCCAAGACGTCGATCTCGCGGTGCGTGCATCACCGGGCGATGTGACCCGTATCGCAAATGCTTTCGAGCAGGCCGGTTGGACCACGCAGCTGCGCACCTCAAAGGCCGAGACGTTACGACTCAGTCACGACGATCTCGCGCGCGTCGATCTGCTCGTAGCGGGAACCGAGTTCGAGGAGGCGGCAATCGATCGCGCAGTCAAGCTGACGATCGACGGAAACGAACTCGCGATCGTGACGCCCGAGGATCTTATCGTCTACAAACTCATCGCCGGTCGCGGCCACGATTACGAAGCCGTCGCAGCTATCATCGATGCCGGACACGAGGTCGACGTGAGTCACGTTACAGGATGGCTCGAACAGTTCGGTATGGCTGAACGTTGGCCGCGCGCGCTCGAAGAGGCACGGCGACTGGCCGAGGCCGGGTAGGCCCGCGGGGAGGGATGCCGACGGCACAATGCAAGCGCTTGCGCGACTGTTAATGGGGGATGCGGCTCAGAGCGCCTTCGCAAGCGCCGGCCGTTCTTCAAGCAGCGGCGAGCCCTTTTCCTTTAAGAGCCGCAACTCATCGAGGATGAGTTGTTCGGCGGGGGCGGGGAGTTCTCCGCCTCCGCCATAGAGCTTCTCCAGTAGGTCGAGATTGGCAGAGAGTACCTTGCGGTTGTACTTCGCCGGCGGTGCCTCGAACGCAAACTCATCGAGCAATTCGACGTGTACCGGGTCTTTTGATCCAGCCTCTACCGCGACACAGTTGTGAACCGACATGCGGTAATAGGTCTGTGCGGCCTCGGTGATTAGGAGTTCCAGGTGCGAGAGGTCATCTGCGGGTGAACCCGACGGGATGTCCTCGCGTCCAGGTACCATGTCGTCGCGCATCCGCTCGGCCTGTTCCGCGTAGTCGCGCTCGGCGCTCGCAGCCGCGTTCTTGGCGGCGCCTTCTTTGCCGGCCTTGATACGGGTCTCCATGGCATCAAGCCAGCCGCGAACCGGCTGCGGGCCGTTCACCAGCCAGCCGTGACCGGTCGGGTCGCGGCGAATCTGGTTGATCATGCCGAAGAAGGCGAAGTCGCAGAGATGGGGCCCCGAGCCCGTGATGAAGTCGTCGTGGCTGAGCGCTTCGTCGAGTGCGGTCAGGATGCGGTTGAACATCTCATACCAGCGCTCAGCGTTGTGGCGGGTAGCGCCCATTAAAGGGACGGTTGCGATGACGCCGTTGGGGAAGTCGCTCGCGGCTTGCAGTAGGTCGAGGCCGTAAACGTCATTGGCCATGTTACCGGCGATCATGATGCCGCAGTGTTTGGCGTCTTCTTCGTGGTACCAACGCGAGGCCAGCATGATGCGCACCATCCATTCATCGGCGTAGTCTTCGAGCAGCATCGCCAGCGTGTCGATGCCGGGGTCTTCCCAACGCGTGGGCGGCTGCGGATGGTGGCTCTCAAAGTAGGCGGCGATCGGTGTCGAGTCGTTCATGGCTTGGTCGTCAGGGGTGATGACCACCGGGACCATGGTGCGGCCGGTGCGGGCCTGCAGCACTGTGAAGCGAGTTTCGGCGTTCTCGATGTGGTCTTCAAACGGGATGCTCTTGTAGTGCATCAACGCGCGAACCTTGTCGGAGTAAGGACTCGTATACATGGTGTAAAGCTTGTAGTTACCGCTCATGTGGGAGAATCTACCCGCATGCAGAGGAACATTCCAGCCGCGAATGAGCAGGTGACGAGATGAGCGATGCAGCGGGAAAAACTACTTCAAGCGACGTCGAGTGTCCGAGTTGTGGACACAGGTTTGCGCTTTCGGATGCGGTTTCGCACGGTCTGCGCGAGGGGATCGAAGCCGAGTTCCAGGCCAAGCAGCGCGAAGCCAAGGAGCATGCTGACAAGCGCGTCGCCGAAGCTGAAGCGCGTGCCAAACAGCTCGAAGAGCAGGCCCGCAAGCGTACACAAGAACTCGAAGCGCGCGAAAAATCGTTTGACGCGCGCGTCGAAGCAGAACTGAAGAGCCAAACGGCTGAGATCGTTGCGGCTGCCGCAAAGAAGGCCGAGCAGGATCAGGCGCAAAAACTGGCGCTTCTGCAAGAGCAGGTCACTCAGCGCGACCAAGAGATGCAAGCCGCCCGCAAGCGCGAGCTCGAACTCATGAAGGCAACGGCTGCGGCCGAGGACGCCAAGCAGAACGCCGAGCTCAACGCACAACGAACACTCGAGCAAGGGCGTGAAGCGATACGTAAGGCCGCGACCGATGCTGCAAGGGAGAGCGCCGCCGAGCAACACCGCCTAAAGGATCTCGAGAAGGACAAACAGATCAACGATCTACGGAAATCCCTGGGTGACGCGCAGCGCAAAGCCGAACAAGGATCGATGGAAACCCAGGGCGAGGTGCTCGAACTCGATTTCGAGTCGCGCCTCGCGGCGTACTTTCCCCGCGATACGATTGCCGCCGTACCCAAGGGGATCCGCGGCGCAGACCTCATCCAAACCGTGAACAC
>JAJCZL010000014.1 GCA_029262415.1 Deltaproteobacteria bacterium
CGGCCGGCGCTACCCGGCCTTTGCAGTCCGTCCCCACGGGCAGCTTCATGCCGAAATACCAGGCTTTGCCTTTCATCGCCTGCTTCATCTCGGGATCGCGTCCAGCAACGGCTTCTACGGTACCACCGCGTCCATCTCGGCGAGAAATCGCTCCCGGCGCGTTACCTTTCCTTTCTGACTCCACGCTACCGACGCGAACCTACGCTGCTCACCCATCGCCCAACCTCCTCACGAGTCGCTCGGCTTACGTACTTATCTCATTTTGAAAGACTCGTGCAGAGCTTCCCTAGCGGCTTGATGCACGCTGCCCGTGGGCAGAGCAGTACTTGTCGACGACTCTGCAGTGCCGGGCCCCGGTGCGCCCGGTGTCCACAACCCGCGCCTACCTGACTTCGAATACCCGGTACTCGACGCGGCTCGGACCGACGCGTCCCTGGCTGAGGACGAAGAGGCCGTTCAGCCAGGCATAGCGAGGATCGCCGGTTTCGAAGCGCGGGTTCACGTAGAAATAGGTCTCGCCGAATTCGGTAAACTGTCCACCGGCCAGCGCTTGCACGACGCTGTCGGTCATGTGCAGGACGCCGGTGTAGGAGACATAGAGACTGGCACCGTCGTGGGTCTCGATGGTGGCCCGAACGTCGAGGCGACCGACCCCGTCGGCGCCGAGCAGGATCCAGTCGGCGCCGCTTGGCAGGACACGCCCGCGCAGCCGCGGTCCGGTGACCTCGCCCCCCGTCACGTCGAAGATCTGGCGCATCCCGAACGGTCCGTTGCCGACCACCACCGGATCCTTCAGCGTCGCGTAGTATTCGCACAGGAGTTCGAGCTTGGGTGCGTTCGTCACAGGGAATTCCCTCCCACCGCCTCGCCGGGCTGCCGGCCCGTTGCGTGCGGCGCGCAAACTACCAGCCGCCCGCGGTCTTGGCGAGTCGAAGGCTTCGACTATTTTGACTTTGGTGCCTGGCCCACAGCTGCCGATGGGGGTGGGGCTTCGCTGGAACGCACCGCTGCTCATGCTGTCGGCGACCTTGCTGCAAGCTGGGCCGCATCGACTTCACCGACGCAGGGTGCTGTCAATTCGACGGTTTCATTCCCGACGCACAACCAACAAAAATGTCTCACTGCGCTCAACAAGGAGTTTTCGAAGGGCGTGAAGACCGATGCATCTGAGCAAGCCGCTGCTTCCAAGAGAAAGCCTTCGATGCGCTGGCACCGATGACCGTCGATGAGTGTGTGGTTGCTGATCGTCGCGGAAAGGTCGCGAGAAGCTTCGAGAAGTTAGGTAAAATCGATGCCGCAATCTGCGCCGGGACCGACTCGTCGGGCACCGCGAATCGGCCGTTCTTCGGCACCACCGATGGCCCTCAAGTGGCTCGAGCCGTTTCGTCCTTGGGTCTGGCTTTTTATCAGGACACTTTGGGCAGTACTCTGGAAAGTGTGATTGTGTCTCGATCGCTGGAACCCGAGGGCTCACGTTGCCGGTTGCGGATCGCCGGTGACCTCAAGCGCTGCCTCGATACCATCTTGAAGACGTTTACGGGCTGCAAGAAGGTGGCACTTAGGACGGAAGTTGTCGACACTATCGAGGAACTTGCCCTCTGCCTCGGCGATGACCCTTCTGGCAAGATCGCGAAGGTTTGCGATCCGATCGTCGGCAGAATCCGCCGCGATCTCAGCGGCTACTGTCTCGACGAAGGCGTGGATCTAACAGCCGTCTTAGGTCACTGCGGCGGTGCCGATCCAGCGACCGTTGCCACTTGCCTGAACCAAACCGTGCGCTGCCATGGTTGTCGGGCGTTCGACTTGGCCGACGCGCTCTTCACAGATTGTGATTTCTTCGACGACGGCCTTGCGAATCTGAGTTGCCCATAGCGAGGCTGGAACTCTAACTATTCGGTGTGTTCAGTTTGGGGAGCCTACCCCCCCCCACACACACACATACACCACCCCCGTGTGCGCTTGTAGCCCCCGAAAAAAAGCTGCGCCAAAGTTATTAAAGCTGAGAATCCGGTTCTCAAGATCCGGAACCGGAAGGGTGCTTCGTCCGGTTTTCCCGGAAAACGACTTAAGGAAAAGCGGAGAGGGCCTCACTCGCTGTGGCGAGCGCTCTGCTTGTCGTGCCTGTGATAAAGGTCGGGTTTGCGCCGCACGTTTGACGGCAGACCCGTGGGCTTGCCTGCGGAAGATTTTTCGGACTAGCCTCTATTCTCATAGACGTAAGGTCTGGGCGCCACGCGCCCGACGACGTCAACAAAAAAGCGAGGTCTCTGATAATGAAGCGCATCTCCTATTTCCTCCTACTGGCGGTCCTAGCCTGTGCTCCTTCCACTGTGTTCGCCTCCGAGTGGTGTGGGCGACCGATCAGCAAGGGACCGACTCCTCGGGTCGTAGATTCACTCTACATTCTGCAATCCGCCGTCGGTGTTCGCGATTGTCGATTAGAGGACTGCGACATCAACTCAGACTGTCGTATCAGTGTATCCGACGCCCTGGGCGCGCTGCGTTCGAGTGTCGGCGACGACAGTGTCGAACTCGGTTGTAAGCCCGAATGTCCGACGACCGTGCCTTGCGGCGCGGAGGATGCGCCTATGTGCAATGGTACTTGTCCAGCCGACCAGGCTTGTATGCCGGTCGACGACAACGGCGGAGACCACGATGACCGAGTCACCATTTGTCACGCTTCGTGGGAGAATCCGGTCAATGCGCGCACGCTGGTAGTCGGCGTATCGCAAGTTTCGGCCCACCTGAACCACGGCGATGTCCTCGGTCCTTGCGACGACCTGAACATGAATCTGTTGCCGTTTACCCGCCACGATGACGCTGACAGCGACAGCGACGCTGACAGCGACGGTGGAAGTGAAGGCGGTGGCGCTAGTTGCGATGGTGGTGGATCGCCGACTATGGGTTTTGCGATCTACAACGCTCGCTGTTCGTTCTGTCACTCAGCCGGCGAGTACGACACGTCGCCCGGTGAGGGGGGCGGAGTGTTAGGTGAGGGTTCGGATATGACCAACGACCTCGGACGCCTCGAATCGGAGATGGCGGGCATCATTATCAGCGATCAGGAGGTCGCCGACCTCGCTGCGTTCCTCGATTCGTGCGGTCCTATTCTCACCACGACCACGATGCCGCCCACGGGTGGTAATTGCGGTGTCGCGGGTCAGGGGATCTACAACACCCGCTGTCAGTTCTGCCACTCAGCCGGTGTGTACGACCCGACGCCCGGTCCGGGGGGAGAAGTGTCAGGAACCGGTTCGCTGCTGACAAACGACCTCGGCACGCTCAGCGGCCAGATGACGGGTATTGTTCTCACCGGTCAGGAGGTTGCCGACCTCGCGTTGTTCCTCGATGATTTGTGCGATCCGGGAACTACCACGACGACGATGGTTTCGGTCACCACGTCCACGATGGGTTCGGTCACCACGACCACGATGGATCCCGCGGACGCCGATTGTGTCTGCGTACCGGTAAGCATTACGACGAGCACAACGATGGATCAGGCAACCACTACGACGACGGTTGCACCGACGACCACGACGACGGTTGCGCCGACGACGACAACGACGGTTGCGCCTACGACCACGACGACCACGTCAACGACGACGACCACGTTGGGCGGTAGCATTGCCGCCGGGCAGGCCGACTATGACGGCCGATGCTCGTTTTGTCACGCGGCCGGCGCTCACGATCCGAACGCCGAGTTCGCCAGCGACCTGGCCCGGAAGGGAGGCAAGTTGGTGAACGATCTCGGTACCATCAGTGGGGGGATGTCGGGACTCTTGCTGAGCGGTCCGCAGTTGCTCGATATGGACGCGTTCCTATCCTCGTTGTGACCTAGGGGACGTGGTGACATCCTGCCCCGGCTACACCACGCTCTTTGAGAGGTCGTAGCCGGGACAACGCCAAACGTCGGCAGCCGCGGTGCGAACGAGCCCCGCGCGATTTGGTCTGGAAGATCGCGCAAACTCCACGCGGCCAGTTGCGGCATACACGACATCGAACGTTTCGCCGTCGTAACGCAAGATCTCGACTGCACGGGCGATGTGTTCCGGATCAATCTAGGATTGTCCAGCAAAGTCGATTTCGGTGGGCACACGGTGGTCACTGACTTGACTACCGGCGGTGCGGGTACGGGTTTGGTTGTATGTGAAGGGTTCGAACCCCCGGAAGCGAACGCATCTCAGACTCGAGGGCGCTGCAAGGTGCAAAGCGGCACGCTGTACGGCGGGGTGCTTTCCTTCGGGCGAACCGTTTCCGTGTCCGACATGAATCTGCGCGACTCGATTTTCGGCATGAAGGTGAAAGTCAAAGACAGCCACATCGACGCCGGCCTAAGCGGAGGGACGGCCTTCAGCGGGTGCGCGATCGCCAACTACCAGTGCAAGGTCGGATGCATGCGCGTAAAGAACACGACGGTTCTTGGAGGGGAGTGCGGGATCTTTTCCGTAAACTCGTTGAAGCTCAAGAACTCGGAAGTCCGTGGGAGTTAGGGAATCGGCGTCGAAGTCAACCGGTGTTTCATCGAATCGCCGCTGGTGATCTCGGGAAGGGTGATCGCCGACCACGCCGATCGCGGAGCTTTGGCGAGAACCGGGATGCACGTGATGCGCTCCGAGATTGCGGCAAATCTCGGCGGCGGAATCGAAGACTTAGGAAATTTCAAGCCGAGCAAAGTGACGGTTGTACGCGGCCTCGTGGACCGAAACGGACCGTTCGGGGTCCGCGCGACGAACGATCCCGAGATGATACCGACCGCGCTACATTCCGCGCGGAATGTGGATAACTCGGCGCAAACTACACCGGCGGCAGATAATCGGACAGCTCAGTCACTTGTGCAGAGCGTCCTTAGGTGGGAACAGTTGCCCGGCAAGATGCCGATTCCAACTGCTGGGGTCTGAGAGGTTTTATCACAGATTAGTCATACTGAGTAGTCATAAATTAGGACTAGACAGATAGTCTGTCCAGTAGTACCCTCACAAGTATGAAGACCGTGGGTGCCGCACAGTTTAAGGAGAAATGCCTGGCCCTTCTCGATGAGGTCGACAAGGATGGGATCATCATAACAAAGCACGGCAAGCCGGTTGCGCGCCTGGTGCCCGTAGAGCACGCCTCGAGTGAAATGCTCGGCGTGTTGGAAGGTCGACTCAGCATCAAGGGTGACGTGTTCTCTACCGGGATAGACTGGGATGCTCAATCTTGACACCCACATCCTGCTTTTCGCGCTGGCGAATGAGGTCACTGCGAAGGAGCGTAAACTCCTGGCCGGTGACGAGTGGGGAATCTCGGCGATCGTGTTGTGGGAGATCACCAAGCTTGCCCAGCTCGGCCGTATCAACGTCGGGATGGACGATGCGGATCTGAGACGAATCCTACGCGGCATTCACACGTGGTCGCTCGATGTCCACGTTTGTAGATCTCTTCTCGACTTGGATATTCGCTCGGATCCTGCCGACGAACTGATCGCCGCCACCAGCCTCGCCCACGGCGTGCCGTTGGTTACCCGCGATCGGCGTTTGCTGGCATCTCACGTGGTGCCCTTGGCCTAGCAGGTCGACGGCCTCAGCTGTTTTTGCCGAGCGCGGTCATCAGCGAACCGGCGACCACCATCGATGCGCCGACGATGCCGATTAGCGAGATTGGTTCCGGGGTCACCAGGTTCGGCATCGCGGCTTCGGCGGCCCGTAGTGCGCCCAGGGTTACCAAAGGGACGGTCGCAAGCACCGCGCTGACACGGCTCGCTTCCAAGTGCGCCAGCGCTTCGGAGAAGCTTCCGTAGGCGACCAGCATGTTGACAACGCAGAACGCCAACGCACCGGCCTGCGCGGCGTCGAGATCGGCGATACGCGCGAAGTCGGCCATCGGCGCAAAGACCAGCGAGCCGCCGGTGTAAATGCACAGCATGATCGTCGGCGAGCGCATCCGGCCGAGCAACTGTTTTTGTGCAAGGCCGTACGCGGCCCACGATACTGCGGCGACGACCATGAAACCGATACCGGTGTAGTAACGATCAAGCCCTGCGATCATGTGTGCGATCTGATCGCTCGAAAAAACCGCAAGGCCGCTGACCATGATCACCAGCCCGGTCCATTGTAGGAATCCAAATCGTTCCTTGAACACCCAGATGCCGCCGAGTCCGAGTAGCACAGGTGCGATCTGGATCAGCACCTGTGCGGTACCGGCGTTGGTGTAGTGGAGCCCGAGTACGTAGAAGATATAGTTGGCTGCCAAGCACAGCGTGGCGACGGCGAGAAGGCGCCAGTGCGACGCATCGAGCGAACCGAGTCGTGGCAGGGTTCCGCGCGAGGCGAGAATAGCTCCGAGGATCAGCGCGGCGGCAATGAAGCGGTAGGAGGTCAGCGTGAGCGCGTCCATGCCCGCGAGCACGATCTTGAGCGCGATCGGCAGCATCGACCACAACGCGACGGTGGTCAGTGTCAGGGCGAGTCCGAGACCACGTCGGCCGCTGACCTGATGGAGGCCGTCGGTTGCCGAGCCAGTTACCGGCGCCACGGTTCCGCCGCCGCCGGGTGCGACGCCTTCGCTCGGCGTGGAGGTTTGGTCCGGCGCTGTCGCGCCGGGCTCGCTCATTTTGGCGCGACCATCTTTTCGGGCTTAACGGCCTTGTCGAATTGTGCCTCGGTGCACAGTTCCAAGGCGAGCGCCGCTTCCTTGAGTGAGCTTCCGTCTTTGTAGGCTTTTTTTGCTACCTTAGCGGCGTTGTCGTAGCCGATCACAGGGTTGAGTGCGGTGACGAGCATGAGTGAGTTGTAGAGGTTGTGCTCGATACGTTCTTTGTTGGCTTCAATACCGACCACGCAGTTAAGCTCGAAGCTCTCGCAAGCATCGGCGAGCAGCCGAATCGAGTTTAGAAGGTTGAAGATCATCACCGGCTTGAACACGTTGAGTTCAAAGTGGCCGGTGGATCCCGCAATGTTGATGGTGACATCGTTACCGAGCACCTGCGCGCACACCATCGTCATTGCCTCGCACTGAGTAGGATTGACCTTGCCGGGCATGATCGAGCTGCCGGGCTCGTTCTCGGGGAGATGAATCTCGCCGATTCCGCAACGCGGGCCCGAACCGAGCAGTCGCACGTCGTTGGCAATTTTCATCAGCGAGCACGCGACGGTTTTGAGTGCGCCGCTCGCCTCAACTATCGCATCGTGTGCCGCGAGCGACTCAAACTTGTTCGGCGCCGTCTTGAACGGCTTCTTGGTGATGCGCGCAATCTCGGCTGCGACGTCCTTGGCGTAGCCCTTGGGCGCGTTGAGTCCGGTGCCGACCGCGGTGCCGCCCAGTGCCAGCGGCAGCAGTGCTTTGGAGGCCGTATTGACCCGGCGAATGCCTTCCTTCATCTGCGCTGCGTAGCCTGAGAACTCCTGGCCGAGCGTAAGCGGGGTTGCGTCTTGCAGGTGAGTGCGGCCGATCTTGACGATCTTGGCAAACTTCTTGGCCTTCGCATCCAGCGCTTTCTGCAAACCGGCCATGGCGGGAAGCAAGCGGTCATCGATGCGCTCGTAGGCGGCGATGTGCATCGCAGTTGGAAAGGTATCGTTGGAAGATTGGCTCTTGTTGACGTCGTCGTTGGGGTGAACCGGGGTTTTGGAGCCGAGCTTGCCGCCGGCCATTTCGATCGCGCGGTTGGAAATCACCTCGTTGGCATTCATGTTGGTCTGGGTGCCGGATCCGGTTTGCCAAACCACCAGGGGGAAATGCTCGTCGAGTGCGCCCTCGATCACCTCCTCGGCCGCCGCAACGATCAGATCGGTGGTCTTCTTGTCGAGCACCTTGCGGCGGCGGTTGGTAATCGCCGCCGCTTTCTTGATGATCCCGAAGGCGCGGATCAGTTCGCGCGGGAAGCGGTCGCCACCGATCTTGAAGTTCATCAGGCTGCGCGCGGTCTGCGCGCCGTAATAGCGGTTGGAGGGGACTTCGAGCTGTCCCATGCTGTCGGATTCGATGCGTACGCGCGTGGCCATGAGTTCCTCCAAATTAAATCAAATCAGGCGCCGCGTAATCCCGCGTGCCGTAGCAGTGCGTGGGTTGAAGGCCCGCGGCCGCGAAACGCGGTGAATACTTCGATCGGGGCTCGGCTGCCACCCAGGGCGAGGACGGTCTCGCGGTAACGGCGACCGGTTTCTTCGAGCGCCGTCTGGTTGTCGAGTCCGGCTTCTTCAAAGGCCGAGAAGGCATCGGCGCTGAGTACCTCGGACCACTTGTAGCTGTAGTAGCCTGCGGCGTAGCCGCCTGCGAAAATGTGGGCGAAGCCGCACAAGAAACGATCTTCGGGGAGCGGCTCCATCACCGTGGTCTTCTTGGCGATTTCGCGTTGTAAGTCGAACGGAGTTTTCTTGGAGCGGGGTCTGTACTTGTCGTGCAGCGCCATGTCGGTCATCGCGAAATAGACCTGGCGCAGCATCTGGCTCCCCGACCGGTAGTTACGGGCGCGGACGATCTTCTCGTAGAGTTCGTCGGGCAGCTGCTCGCCGGTCTCGACGTGTTTGCTCAGGCGCTGCAGGGTTTCCTTGTGGTAGCACCAATTCTCCATGAACTGGCTGGGTAGCTCAACGGCATCCCACTCCACACCGCGGATGCCCGAGACCAATCCGTAGTCCACGCGTGTGAGCATGTGCTGGAGTGCGTGGCCGAACTCGTGAAACACGGTGCGCAACTCGGTGAAATTCATCAGCGAGGGCTTGCCGTCGACCGGGGGCGATTGGTTGCAGACCACGTAGGCGACCGGCAAACGCAGGCCGTTGTCGGCTCCGTTGGTCTTGTCGCCGGCGACCCGTGTGCGGCCCATGCATTCATCCATCCATGCCCCGCCGCGTTTTTCGGCGGGACGGCTGTACGGATCGAAATAGAAGGCCGCTATGCGTTCGCCGTCAGCGTCGAGCACATGAAAGAAGCCGACGTCGTCGTGCCAAACCGGAACGGTGCCGTCGGCAGCTTCGATACGGACGCCGAACAGTTTGGCGGCCAACGCGAACAATCCTTCCAGCACCTCAGGAAGAGGAAAGTAAGGGCGCAGGTCTTCGTCGTTGAAGGCGTAGCGCTTCTCGCGCAGGCGTTCGGCCCAAAAGCCGATGTCCCAGTGCATGAGCTCTGCGGCTTCTGTGGGTGCTTCTTCGGCGGCGAACGCGCGCAGTTCTTCGAGGTCTGCGACCGCGGCGTTATAAGAGGCCTTGCGCAGTTCGCCGAGAAGGCGGGTGACTTCTTTGACCGAAGGAGCCATTTTTGTCGCAAGGCTCATCTCTGCGAAACTCGTAAAGCCGAGCAGCGCGGCCTGCTCTGCGCGCAGCGAGAGGATGCTGTCGAGCAGCGGGGTGTTGTCGTACTCGCCGTCGCTCGCGCGGGTGATGTGGGCTCGGTAGAGCTTTTCGCGAAGGTCGCGACGTTTGCTGTGTTCGAGGAACGGCGCGAGGCTGGGGCCGTCGAGCGTAATTCGCCACGGTCCATTTTCAGCGGTCGCGGCTTGGTTGCCGGCCTCGCGCGCGGCGTGAGCCGCCATGGCGAGAAGACTCTGAGGCAGTCCGGCCACGTCTTTCTTGGTCTTTAGTTCCATTGCGAATGCTTTGGTCGCATCCAGGACGTTGTTGCTGAAGCGGGTATAGAGTTCGGCCAGTTCGAGCTCGATAGCGTTGAAACGTTCTTTGGCCGCACCGTCCAGTCCGACACCGGAGAGTTCGGCATCACGCAGCAGGTTCTCGACCACGCGCTGTTGCACGCTGTTGATGGTTTCCCAGTCCTGACCTTTTTGGAGCTTCTTGAGGGCGTCATAGATCGGGCGGCTCTGCCCGAGCCGCGTTGCAAAGCCGACCACGGCGGGCTGCATGCTTTGGTGCGCCTCGCGTAGTTCGTCACTGTTCTTGACGCCCATCAGATGACCGACCACACCCCAGACCCGCTCGATGCCGTCGCCTATGCGTTCAATCGGTTCGACTACGCCTTCCCAGCTCGGCTGCGCGCAAGCCTCGACCTGGTCGAGTTCACTTTCGAGCCGGTCGAGAAGCTCTGTTACCGCAGGCTCGACGTGGGCTGCTTCGATCTCGTCGAACCGCGGATAAGGGTTCGGATGCAGCAGGGGGTTCTCGGTCTTGTTCGGTTTCACGTGGTTCGGTCCTTTATCAGTCTTCGAAGTTGCCGTGGCGGCCCGAGCCGGCGGTGAATCGCGACGCTCCTATGCGCGTCTCGCCGCTTTCGACTACTTTCATTCCGCCGCGAAACTCGTTGTCGAGCGCATCTTCGATGCTCTGCGACTCCTGCTGGTAGGCACTCAGCCGATCTGCGCGTAGGCACGCCTGCGGGAACGCCGCCAGCTCGGCCGCCAAAGACTCTGCTGCGTGCCGCGCATGGCCCGACTCAACGATGCGGTCGGCGAGCCCCCACGACAGCGCGGTCTGTGCATCGACCTCGCGTCCGGTCAAAATCATATCCAGCGCACGACCGGCACCGACGATTCTCGGCAAGCGCACCGTCCCGCCATCGACCAGCGGTACGCCCCAGCGCCGGCAAAACACGCCGAACTTCGCGTCGGCGTCAACCACGCGCATGTCGCACCAAAGCGCGAGCTCGAGACCACCGGCGACCGCGTAGCCGCAAACTGCCGCGATCACCGGCTTGCCCAACAGCATACGTGTTGGTCCCATCGGGCCGTCGCCCTGCGCCGTCATGCGGTTGCCCTTGTCTCCGGCGACGGCCTTTAAGTCGGCGCCGGCGCAGAAGTTGCCGCCCGCCCCGTACAACACCGCTACCGAACTCTCTCCATCCGCATCGAAAGCGCGAAACGCATCGGCGAGTTGTGCGGCGTGGTCGCGGTCGACCGCGTTGCGCCGCTCGGGACGGTCAATGATCACCGTGGTGACGGCTCCGTGTCGTTCGCTTCTTACGGACATCGGTTCGGTTGGGTCGGGCGTTTGGCGAGCGGCTGCGTGTGCCGAAAATGCCATGGCGCGACGCGGCTGAGCTTAGCAGAGCACACGGGAGCTTCACGCGTCGGTGTGCGTACTTTCGTAGGTGCGCGCAAGCGCCGGAAACAGGGCTTTTAACCGCGCAGCACGTCGCGGGCGATGACGACGCGCTGGATTTCGCTGGTGCCTTCGTAGATCTCGGTGATCTTCGCGTCGCGAAAATGGCGTTCGACTTCGTACTCGCGTGAAAAGCCGTTGCCGCCGTGCACTTGGATGGCTTTGGTCGCGATCCAGTTGGCGGCCTCGGATGCGAAGACTTTCGCACGGGCCGCCAGCGGGCCGTAGTTGCCGCCGGTGTCTTTTGCGTGGGCCGCGCGCTGGGTGAGCAGCCGTGCAGCGTCCAGGCGCGTCGACATGTCGGCCAAGTAGAACTGAATGGCTTGGAACTGCGAGATCGGGCCACCGAATGCTTTGCGCTCTTTGGAGTAATCGCGTGCAGCTTCGAACGCGGCACGGCCGATACCGACCGCCTGCGAGGCGATGCCGATGCGGCCGCCGTCGAGCGTCGACATGGCGACTTTAAAGCCGTTGTTTTCGCCGGCGAGCACGTTCTCGTTCGGCACCACGCAGTCTTCGAGAATGATCTGGCAGGTTCCCGACCCGCAGATGCCGAGCTTGTCTTCGATCGCGCCGATCGAGTAGCCGGGGGTATCCTTGTCGATCAAGAACGCAGTGATGCCCTTGACGCCCTTGTCGGCGTCGCTCATCGCAAACACCAACGCGGTCTGGGCAAAGGGGCCGTTGGTGATCCAGTTCTTGGTGCCGTTCAAAACCCAGTCGTCGCCTTTGCGCACGGCGCGGGTGGCCTGGTTGGCGGCATCGGAGCCGGTGCCGGGTTCGGACAGGCAAAAACACCCGAGCTTTTCTCCGCGGGCGAGCGGCCGCAGCCATTTCTCACGCTGTTCGTCGGTGCCCATGCGCAGGATCGGGTCGCAGACCAACGAATTGTTGGCGCTGATGATCACGCCTGCCGTCGCGCACGCGGCCGAGACTTCTTCCATCACGATCGAATAGCTGACGACGTCAAGACCGGTACCGCCCCATTGCTCGGGAACGTACACGCCCATCAGGCCGAGTTCGGCCATCTTGGGCAGCAATTCGACGGGAAAGTAGTGTTCGCGGTCGACTTTGCGGGCAAGCGGCTGCACGTCCTTTTGGGCGAAAGCGCGCGCGGTGTCTTGGATCATTTGCTGGGTTTCGGTCAAATCAAAATTCATCTTCCGTCCTTACGCGAGCATCGCGCGGGCGATGGCGCTTACTTGAATTTCGTCGGTGCCTGCATAGATCTGCAGCACCTTCGCGTCGCGCGCGAGCTGTTCGACTTGAAACTCGGCCATGTAGCCGTTGCCGCCGAACAGTTGCACGGCTTCCATGCAAACCTCGGTGCAGGTCTGTGCCGCGTAGAGTTTGTAGGCCGACGCCTCGCCAAAACTCAAATTCTTGCCGCGCGCACGTGTCTCGATCTGTCGGTACACCATGTTTTGCAGGTTCACCCGCGCGACTTCCATCTTTGCGAGCTTGAGCTGGATGAGCTGGTACTCACCGATCGGTTTGCCGAACGCGACGCGTGTTTTTGCGTACTCGACGCACAGCTTGATGCACTGCTCGACCATGCCGAGTGCCATCGCTGCGACACCCGCACGCTCTTGTCCGAACGTGGCTTTCGCGCCTTGACGCGAACCGCTGCCTTCTTTGCCGCCCAGCAGTCGGTCTTTTCCGGCGCGTACGTCTTCGAGAAACAACTCTCCGGTGGGCGAGGAGTGGATCCCCATTTTGCGCATCGGCTTGGTCTGTTCGAGGCCCGGCATTCCTTTATCGAGGACGAAAGTGACGACTTTGCGATCTTTGGGGTCGTTATCTTCGTCGAGCTTGCAGATGAAGACGATGGTATCGGCATAGGGGCCGTTGGTGATAAAAGTCTTGTTGCCTTTGAGAATGTAGTCGTCGCCGTCGCGCCGGGCGGTCGCTTTCATCGCACCGAACGCATCGGACCCGGAGTCGGGTTCGGTGATCGCCCACGCACCGATCTTATCCAGAGTGAGCAGGTCGAGCGCCCAACGCTGCTTTTGTTCGATCGTGCCCTTGGACATGATCGCACTCGCGGTCAGTCCGACGCTGACACCCATCGCCGTGACCATGCCCGGGCAGTAGCGGCACAGCTCGATGACCGGGATGAGTTGCATCGCGACTTGATCCATTCGTGCATCGACGTCGGTCTCTGCACCGGGATCGTCGACGGATTCGGCGACTGCGCCGCCGTTTTGCTCGCTCTTGATTTGCTTGGCGAAACGCTGACGTGCCATCTCGTCGATGCCGAAGGTCTTGAACATCTTGCGCAGGATGGCGTAGGGGGGCGTATCGCCGTGTTCGAGTTCTGCGAGATTGGGGGCGATCTCGGCTTCGACAAATCGGCGCATCGCCTGCGCCATCATCTGTTGGTTCTCACTCCATTCAATCATCGATTGCCGGCTCCTTTTTACCTGCGAACGCGCCAGCTTAGCCGGATCGCCCACGTGAACAAACGCCGCATGCGGGCGCAGGTTAGGGACGGCTGATCCGCGCTTTTGCCGCGGGTTTGCGACAACCCAACCAGTGGGACAGGGTTCGCCTTTCTCGCCCGGCTCGAAGCGTTAGGAGCCTGCCGGAGAGGGGGAGAAATGCTTAAATCGGGAATAGTAGCGATTGTTGCAGTGGTGGTAGCGTCCGCGGTTCTGTCCGCTTCATCGGCTACAGCCGATCTGGCCCCGCTCGGCGATCAGTTCCGCGTCGATGATGCCGGAGACTTCGGGACAACGCAGTACTCGCGGCCTGTCGCCCGCTTCAGCGACGGCAGCTTCGTGGTGGTATGGAACAAGGGGAGTTCTCCCACCGATATCCTCGCTCAGCGCTACGACGCACAAGGAACGAAGCTCGGAACGGCTTTTACTATTTCTCCCGGCCCCTTCGGTACCTCTCGGTATGCCTTCGCCGTGGCCGGTCACGCCGACAAGAGTTCTGTCGTCGTTTGGGGGGTGGCGGATTCGACGTCGGTGCGCGCAGCCGGCCAGCGAGTGGACGCCGGTGGTGCGCTGGTAGGTACCGAGTTCACGGCCAACACCGGCACGGCCGATCAGATTCGCAGCACCGACGTCGCGGTTCTGCCCGGCGGAGGCTTCGTCGTGGTATGGGAATCGACTGTGTTCGGCTACAACTCAACGTCTAGGGACGTCTTCGGTCAGCGCCTGGACGCTAGCGCGACGAAAATCGGGACGGAGTTCCAGGTCAACCAGTTCACCAGCGGGTATCAAATCAACCCCCGAGTCGCTTCCGCAGCCGACGGACGCTTCGTCGTCGTCTGGCAAAGTGGTGATCCGTTTGATTCCTCCGCGAGCCCCGACGGTGCTTACGCTGCGATCGCGGCTCGCTTGTACGACGCCTCAGGAGCGGCGGTAACCAGTGAGTTCGTCGTCAATACGTTCACAACCTACGCGGAGAACTCTCCCGATGTAGCGATGGCGCTCGACGGCGGTTTCGTGGTGGTCTGGGGTACGCCCTACGGAGATGACGCCCCCGGCGGCGGCCTCGGCGACGCTTCGGTGACCATGCGGCTGTTTGATGCGGCCGCCGTCCCGCGCGGCGACGAGATTCACCTGAACTCTTACATTACGGGCGATCAAAGCAGTCCGAAGATTGCGATGGACGACGACGGCAGCTTCGTCGTCGTGTGGGACAGTCAGAGCAACTATTACTTCACCGATAACCGCGACGGATCGGGTAAAGGTGTGTTCGGGCGCTGCTTCACGCCGACCGGTGCGCCGATCGGCGGGGAGTTAATGGTCAATGCTTACACCACCGAATCCCAGAGCGTAGCCGGTGTCGATAGCGACGGTAGCGGCGATTTCGTCGTTGTTTGGGATGGCGCGGTCGCGGTCGATAACGGTTTTGGAATCGGCCCAGAGGGCGTCGCTGCGCGTCTCATGGGCCTTAGCGGCAGCTCAGGCGCAGCCTTCGTTGTGGAGAAATTCCATACCGGCGACGGGTTTTCGCTGGGCGGACCCGTGACGTTCAAGATCGAGGTTTCGAGTTTTGGTGAGCCGTCAACCGGCGTGGTGGTTGGCGAGGTGGTGCCGAACGACACCGCCTTCCAACCGGCGCAGAGCACGCCGGGCTGGGTATGCGGCGGAACCTCGGCCGGTGACACGTGCACGTTCGACATCGGCGATATGGCGCAAGACGAGATTGTAACGCTCGATTTCGTCGTCACGGTTGGTCAGGGAACCCCGTTTACCCAGGTGCTGTTCAACGCTGCGTCGGTGGTGCGAGACCTTCCCGGCGGTGGCGGAAGCGAGACCGCGTGTACCTCACCGGTTGAAGACTTCGTGCGGTCCGACATTATGCAGGCGGCCTGTCTGACCGTCCCCGGTCCGGGCTGTTTCGGGTTGCTCGGCTTTTTCTGTAATGCGATTCCCGAAGACGACATCTGCGCGTTCTTGCCCGGCGGCACCGGCCAGGGGACAGGCGCGCCGCGCGGTGCCGCGAGCTGTCCACAGGGCGGACGCCCGCCGAGCTCGCCCGGCGCGAACCTCCTTCGCCTGCGCGACCGCGAGTTCGACGGCCACCGCGGGGTCGAGCGTCTCGGAGAATTGCTCAATGCCCACGCCGACGACCTCGAGACGGCGGTGGCGGCGATGCCGCTCTTGGCTACGTCTTTTCACGACGAACTGCTGAGCGTGGCGACTAGGCTCGACATGTGGGCGAACCAGGGCATCGAGCCGGTGTCTACGCAGATAAGAATCGACAAACTCGAGGGTTTCCTCGATGTGGTGTACGCGGTCGCTCCTCAGCCCTTGCGTGACACACTCGACCGCGAACGGGCGCGGCTCGACATTGCCGGCTGGGTCGGGTTGACGGCCACGCAGGTTGCCGACGATCTCAAGCACCTCACGTGTAGCGGGTTCGAGACCAAGCTTTTCTGCGGCGAACTCACCGGCGACTGTGCGATCACCGCGACCGACGCGCTGATTATTTTGCAGATTGCGGTAGGAACTCTCGCGGACGCCGCCGAAGCGGACGTCGACGGCAGCGGTGCAACCGTGGCGACCGACGCGTTTCGCGCGTTGTTGATCGCGGTGGGTGCCGAGCCGCAGACCGACGCCTGCAACCTCTGATTAGGGCGCGGCTGGAGCGCTCAGACGGTCAAGCCGCAGGCGATGGCGCTGATCGGAAAGCCGCCACGCGCCGACGACCACGGCCAGAAGTACGCCGAGGCCGGTCGCGCCGGTGATCAGGAACATTATCAGGATTTGGTACTTCACGGCCTCGGCCGGATCCGTCCCGGAAAGAATTTGCCCGGTCATCATCCCCGGCAGCGAGACCACGCCGGCGGCCGACATCGCATTGATGATCGGCACCAGCCCGGTGCGCAGCGCCTCGCGAAGCTGCGGCTGCATGGAGGCGTAGGCGGTCCGGCCAAGCGCGAGCTGCGCTTCGATCGCAGCGCGCGATTGAACCACCGATGAGTTGAGCCTGCCGAGCGCAAGACCGAGCCCGGTCATTGTGTTGCCCAGTATCATGCCGAGAAGCGGCAACGCGTAGCGAGGATGATACCAAGGGTCGGGCCGTACGATCACCGTGAGTGCCAAGATCGTGACCAGTCCGGCCGCGAACAGCATCGCGGTGCCACCGAGTCCGTATGCCCACCAGCCGGTCAACCGTGTGTTCTGACGCGCACGCACCTCGCGGCCGGCAAAGGCGATCATCGTAACCGCGGCAAGTCCCGTCCACCACGGCGAGACGACGTCGAACAGCGCGCGCAGCACGAAACCGATCAGCGTGAGTTGCACGACGGTTCGCAAGGCCGCGATCAGCAGTTGCCGCTCGGTTGCCAGCTGCAAACGCCACGACAGCGCGGCATTTCCAATCACCAGCAGTGCTGCGATCGCAAGGTCGGTTTCGGTAAGCGGTATGACCTTCATGGCTGCACGGGCTCGCGTTGTTCTATCAGGCGACCGTCGATGAGTCTGAGCACACGGTCGGCAACGCGCGCGGCCTGGTCGGCGTCGTGGGTGACGATGACGATCGCAACGCCGGAGGCCGCGATGTGAGCCAGCATCTCTTCGATCTTGCCTTTGCTTGCGGGATCGAGTGCCGACGTCGGCTCGTCGAGTAGCAGCACGCGCGGTTTGAGTTCTAACGCCCGTACCAGTGCCAAGCGCTGACGCTCACCGGTAGAGGTGAGCGCAACGCTGCGGGCGAACGCTTGCTTGCCGATGCCGAGTCGGGCTGCGGTCGCCGCTGCTGCGACCGCATCGGCGAAGTGCTGGTCGATGCGCTCGCACCACCAAGCAGGTTCTGATGCGACGTAGGCGACGAGTCGGCGCCAAGCGGGTGCCGCGGTGGCGTCGCGCACGACGTCGCCGCAGCGAACCTCACCGTGGTTGGGGTCCAAATCGGCCAAAGCACGAAGCAGTAGTGTTTTGCCACTGCCTGAGTTGCCGACGATAGCGACAATCTCGCCGTCGGCGACCGAAAACCCGACACCATCGAGCATCAGCCTGCGCAGGTTGCGGACCTCTAACATCCCGACCGGATTTGTCACAGACGCTTTACCCGTGCGAGCCTGCCGGTGGCCGAGCCTCGATGAATCTTTGCTTAGAACCGGCTTTGGAAACCGACCCCAAGGTACTCGAGGTCGCGCTCGAAGAACTGCCCGTTGGGGTTGCGGCCGTCGAAATATTCGAGAACGAGTTCGATGGCACGACGCATGTTGCGCGAGCCTTCGAGTGCGAGGCCGACTTTTACCGACACGTCAGGGGTCCATTGGTTGTCCTCGCTACCCTGCAAGTCGATCCCTAAAATGGGTCGCACTAGGTCGGAGAAAAACGGTCGCGGGCTTTCCAGCTCGACCCCGAACTGCGCGGAGCCCGGACCCAAGCTGGTTGGTTCACGGCTGAACAAGTAACCCCCGCCGCCGTATACGCGCAGGCTTCCCAGGAACTCTTGTGACAGCAGCAAGTGCGCGCCTTCGTAGCTCACGTTGACGCGGTCGACGCGGTTGCGCAGCAGGAACTCGTCGCCGAGGTGGGTACTGACGTGGAATATACGGAAGTCACCCGAGAAGCCGCCTTTGCGATAGCTCAAGGGGAATCCCACCCAGTAGTCGGTGTTGATCAGGTCGGATGAGGGCGCGTCGAGGTCGAAGATTCCGAACACGGCGCCAAAAAAATCGAGCTGCCACTGGCCGGAGAACGGGCCGTCGTCGCGGACCAACGGCAACGTGCCGCCGACAGCGATGGCACCCACCGCGTCGAGTTCGGGATCGTCGATGTAGGACCGCAAAGATGCACCGATGAAGGGGCGGCGCGGGTCGGCCAGCAGCGGTTTGAACAATAGACCTTCAGGCAGAAAGACGCGGCCCTCGTGGTTGGTGACGACCACGGCGGGTTCACGCAGGTCGGAGACCGCGGCTGCCTCGCCCGCCGTTTGTGCGGGTGCCGGGTGGCCGGCAAATTCAACCCGGCGTACACCTCTTATGGTTTGCAGAGCTGAGCGTACACGGTCGAGTTCGGCGCCTGACAGCCCCGAGTTCTCAATTCTGACGTGTCCGTCGGCTACCGATACGGCTACGCCGTGCAGCTCGAACTCACGTTCGAGCACCGCGGCCACGTAGCCGCCCAGAAAATGATCTTCGGGTTCGGCTGCGCGCGCGCTATCCGCTGAGATCCCTGCAAAACCGGAAAGTGCCAAGCCTAGCAGTGTGACTGACAAGGATTTGCGCATTAGTAGCCCAGTTTGACCCTCCCCGCTCGTGAGTGTCAACGCTTGCCTGTGCTGCGTCATAGGTTTACCCAGGGCTCCATGCAAACGACCGTGAACCGCGCGTGCAGCTTTGCGAAACGACGTTTAAGGCCTGTGCCGGCAGTTGCCGTGCTGCTGCTTTCCGTCACCTCGCCGGTGTCGGCCGATATCAATCACCCCTTCGGGTCGCATCCGCTTTCGTACGCGGCCGGGAGTGTGCTGCCCAGTCATGTCAGCCCTGCGCTTCTCGACCAGGCGGTGAGAGATTTCTACGACGCCTGGAAAGCTACTTATGTAGAGCAGGATTGCGGCAACGGCCGCTACTACGTGCGCGCCTCGACCGATCCCGCAAACCTGACGGTATCTGAGGCGCATGGCTACGGGATGATCATCTCCGCGTTGATGGCCGGCCACGACGCGGATGCGCAAACCGTGTTCGATGGGATGTTTGCCTACTTTCGCGATCATCCCAGTTCTTTTAACGAGCACTTGATGTCGTTTTACCAGAACAAGTCGTGCAACAACGCGCAAGGCGACGACAGCGCCTCCGACGGCGACCTCGATATCGCCTACGCGCTGCTCTTGGCTGACAAGCAGTGGGGGAGTTGTGGGGCGATTGATTATCTTGCCGAAGCCCACGCGGTTATCGCCGATATCAAACTTGGCGATCTCGATCCGGGCGCGTCCTATGTTCTGCTCGGCGATTGGGTCTCACCGGGCTCGCCGCCCTACGACACGGCGACGCGATCGTCTGACTTCCTGCTCGGCCACTACCGCAGCTTTCTCGACGCCACATTGGACGCCGATTGGACCGGGCTTGTCGATGCAACCTATTCGTTGATCTATACACTGCAGACCGGCGTGTCAGCGGCCACCGGTTTGCTTCCCGATTTTGTCGTCGATGTGCCGGGAACTCCCGCGCCGGCTTCGCCGGGGTTTCTCGAAGGCCCAAACGACGGCGCCTATTACTTCAACGCCTGTCGTACGCCGTGGCGCATTGCTACAGACTTTCTAGTCAGCGCCGAGCCGCGCGCCAAGACTGCGGTGCAGGCGATGACCGCATGGGTGCGTAGCGAGAGCGCAGAAGATCCCTCGGCGATTCGCGCCGGTTATACGTTGGCGGGCGGGCCTGCCGTCGATTCGGACTTCCTTTCGATGGCTTTCGTTGCACCGCTGGGTGTCGCTGCGATGGTCGATGCGGGCAATCAGGCCTGGCTCAACGATGTCTGGGACCTCGTCGTGGCGACACCCATATCAGCCGAAGGCTACTACGAGAACACGCTCAAACTGCTGTCGATGGTGGTGATGTCGGGCAACTGGTTGGCACCGCAGTCAGTCGGTGCGCCGACTTGCACGCCGACCGGCAATGCTTTGTGCACGAATCCGGCGACGATCTTTGCGGCGCAGGTTCGTTTAAAGAAAGCCGGAGGCGATCCGGGTAGGCAAAAGCTCGACCTTCGCGGTTCGGCCTTCTTCGCCGCCGGACATCCGGCCTCACTGGTCGAAGGTTTACAGATTCGCGTCGAGGATACCGGTTCCGGTGACGCGGCGATCTTCGATCTGACCGAGGCTAGTGCAACGGCGGTGGGTCCCGACGGCGGCCCGGTCTGCGATCCGCGCGATCGCTGGAAACTTTCGCGCTCGGGCACCAAGGCTACCTACAAGAACAAGTCGGGTGCCGTCGATGCGCCCACCTGCAGCACCGGATCGGCTAACGGCTTGTCGAAAGTCTCGTATAAGGTCAGAAGTTCCGCCGACCTTGAGTTCAGGATCAAGACCAAGCGTTCCACCATTGCGGCTCCACTTGGTCCCCTTCGCGCTACCCTGGTGTTTGGTGCCGACGCCGGTGCCGGTGCGGCCGGCGAGTGTGCGGTCAGTGTTGAGCTCGACTGCAGCGTTGCGGGGGCGACGCTGCGTTGTGAATGATGCGTTGTCGGCCCTGGTGATACAGGCTGCTGTGCTATCGACTGTGCGCTGCGCACGGCCGCCGATGCTGATCCGGTAGCGTAGATAAGAAGACCGGAACCCGGGCAAAGCTCGGGGTTATAATAGCGCCCACGATGTCTCCTCGCTCCGTTCGTGCACGCATTGCTCTCAGTTTCGCGCTGCTTTTCGCAGCGATGTTGCTCGCGAACAGCGCGGCTAGTGCCGGGCAGCCGGGTCTTGCCGGTGTAATGTTGCATCCGACCGATCCGGGCAAATCGGTGGCGATCGTGAACGGTCGCCGCCTGCGGCTCGGAAGCACGCTCTACGGATTTGAGTTGACGGAGATCGCCAGCGGCCACGTTACCTTGCGTGATCCGGCCAGTGGGCACGAAGTCGTACTTTCAATGGGGACCGGCAGCGGCCGTAAGCCCGGCCGCACTACAGCTCGGCAGGGCGGCGATGGTTCTCTCACCGAAGCGTTGGCCACCGGCCGCACGCTTGCGCATCCGGTGAATCTTGCCGAGCTTCCCGAAGAAGAACTGTTAGACCGCGTCAATCCGTGGCGGCTCGTGTGGATGGCCTACAGCGCGCTTGCACAAGCGTCGCTTCGACAGATTCAGACGGCGCAGGACATGTTTGCGATCAACGATCTGAACTCAGACGGGATCGATCAATACGCCGATCGGCTCTCCGATCTCGCCCGCCACCGCTTGGTGCAGGCCGACTTGGCCGGCGGCGAGAAATTCGGATACCGTTTCTTGGTGCGCTCGTGGGTCGATGACGACGGGCCGCACTACGAGTGTATCGCAGAGCCGGTGCGCGCCGACACGCACCAGCCTTTCTATTATATGGATGAGTCCGGCGTCATCCGCGGGCAACTGCACGCGCGTGCGGGCTTTAACTCACCTCCGGTTCGCTGATCTGCGCAGAGGCGCGTCTGCCCAGGCGCTTGTCTGCCCGGGCGAAACATCTCAGCGCCGATCGGTGCCGGCGGGTTTAAAGCCGTGCTCGATGAGTTCTCGCACATCGGCGCCGGGCTTGCCGGCTTCGAGTTCGGCGATCACCGGATGCTCGCGTGGATACTTGGTCATCAGCAGCGTGGCCGCGTAGGTGCGGCTTGTCGGTGACTTACCCTTTAACGCCAACGCTACCAAGGCCTTGTCGGCCTCCGCACCGCCTATTGCAATCACGGCGCGCCCGCTCGCCTGCCTGACCGCGCGCGCGTCGCTGTCGAAGCATCTGCTGAGCCATTTCAGAGCCTCGGGGTCTTTACTCTCGCCGAGCGACTCGATCGCGGCGATGCGCACGAGTTCGGACTTGTCCTTGGTCGCCAAGCCCCCCAACCGCTCGGTGGTGTCGGCAAGCTTAAGCAGCGCGAGGCCTTCGACGGCGGCTGCGCGTATGGCGGGGTCGTTGCTCGCAAGGTAGCGGCCGACTTCGTCGTCATCGGCGGCCTGGCCGAGCACGGCACGTGCGCGCAGTGCGGCGGCCAGTACTTGAGGCTGGTTGGGTTTGAGCGCCACTAAGACCGGGTGTAGGTTTCGCGCGCGTTTTGCGCCGAGTGTGTCGACCAAACTCGCACGTATCGATGGGTCGATGCGCTGGTTGGCGAGCGCCTTGCCCACGGCTTTGGCCTCGACCCTCGAAAGCCAGCGCAAGGAACCGGCTCTTTGCATTTCCGCAAGCGCATCAGCGGCAAGGCGTGGATGCCCGCTCGCAAGCTCGAGCAGTGCGAGGTCGACACGCTGGCCGTCGCTGCGCGGCCCTGTCGCCGGGCCGATCGTTGCTGCAATCTTGATCACGCGCTCGACGGCCGCGATATCGCCGTTGTCGCTCATGACGATCACGCCGTCGCGCCCGTCCACGACGTCGAAATAAGCACCGTCGGCTAACTGCTTCTTTAAATTGCCGTCGCTCGGCGGCGCGGCGAGCAGTACGATGATTCGTTTGCCGGCTTCGACATAGGCTTGGGCGTCGGCGGACGGCTGCGCGTCACCGAGGATCTGCACGAGCGCGACCTTCTTGGGCTTCAAGTCGCCGCGCAACACGCGCTGCACGTCGAGCCGGTAAGTGCGAAGTTTGGCGCCGTCTTTTTCCTCGACGGCCGAGACCTTCGCCAATACAACGGCCGATGCGTCGCCGAGCATCGCGCGCAGCGGACGTACTTGGTGGGCTGCATGTGCGAGCGGACGATGGAACGCCACGACGGCGATGAACGACGCGATGAGGAGCAAGACCACCGCTCGGCGGCTGCGGGCATAGGAAGTAATCACGCCCCGAGGGTGGCGCGGCCTTGCTACGGCGTCAATACGACCCGTCGCGGTATCGGAGCACTCCGCCGCTGTCGGCCTAGAACCGCAACTAGATTAGTTACGGTTAGGTGACGCGCCTATAAACAGCCGCTTTAGGCCGATAATCCGTGCAAAAGGACCTGCACCATCAAGGCTGGGCGGTTGCCAAGCGCGGCGCGGCTGAGGGGGCGGGCGCCCGGGAAGTCGGTGGGGGTCGCTTCGACCGGGTCAGTCGTCGGTACTAAACTCAGCGCGCGATGATCACTCGAGGTAGCACCGATATCGAGTGGCCCGCCGACTTGTTGCCGGCAAACACGCCGGTGTTTGCCCACAACGAACTCCGCATCGATGCCCGCCCCGAGGTGGTCTGGGCGTGGCTGGTGCGTGCGCAACGCTGGAGTGAGTACTACTTCAACTGCCGCGGCCTGAAGTTCGTCGGTGGCCGGCCCGAGCACGGTGAACTTCGACCGGATGTGCGTTTCACTTGGTGGACGTTCGGTGTGCCCGTTGATTGCACTGTCACCGAGTTCCAAGCGAACCGGCGCCTTGCCTGGCGCGGCGGCGGCGCGGGTGCGAGCGGTTACCACGGTTGGCTGATCCAGCCCGCCGGCGAGGCTTCGTTGGTTGTAACCGAGGAGGTACAGGCCGGACTCGTGCCGCGGTTGGCAGCGCCTATCCTTAATAGAGCGCTGGCGTGGACACACCAGAAATGGTTGGAAAGTCTGGCACGCGTGGCAACCGCAGGGCCGCCCGACTCTTAACCACAGCGCCGGTGCTCTCGCCCCGGGACTGACTCGACATCCGGGGCGTTCCCGGCTACTAACTTTTTGTTGCCCCGCTTGTCGCGGGGCTCGCTGCCGCGTCTTGGCGGTACGTGTCTCTCGGTTGCTGGCGTAGCTCAGTTGGTAGAGCAGCTGATTCGTAATCAGCAGGTCCGCGGTTCAAATCCGCGCGTCAGCTTCGTCTTTTCAGGTACTTACAGTGCGTGCCGGAAGGTGGCGGGATTTGCCGTCGTTCTGCCGTCGTTATCGATCTTGATTCCGCCGGTAGAACTTACGAGCTCCTGGAGGTCTGGGACCGTTCGACTATCGGGAGGAAGACTCTAGTTCGGTCCAGGGTTGGCCCAGTTTGAGCACAAGCCGGTTGGAGGCAGCTTCTGATTCCGTGTAACCGATGGCTTGTGAAGCTGCTTAAACTGAACGGGAACCGCGCTTGTTAGGTCTAAGGAAAGTGGAAAGGCGGTCCTCGGGGTTCGAGTTAGGCAGGCCTCTAAGTTTCGGATACTTTGACAACGGCCTAACCTCGTTTCCATCCAGGCGGTAACGGTCCTCAAGTGGACAGACGGGCTCATCGCTGGCGGTGACAAACGTGATGGCGGACTGGTGAACATTGTCCCTTCAAGACGGGTTTGGACATGATTACGCGTTTATCCGGGTGGACTAGAAACGGTTCGGCCGATACCGTACTCTTCGCCATCATCTCGACCCATCAATCCTTCAGAAGGCTTTTGGCCCGGCCGTACCGAATCGCGCATGACGAAGAGAGCGACCTGCCACACCTTGCGTCATTCCTTTGCGTCGCATTTACTTGAGGCGGGATACGATATCCGTACGATTCAAGAACTCCTCGGCCACAAGGATGTACGAACAACGATGGTCTACACACACCTGACCAACCGAGGCGGTAGCGGCGTCCGAAGCCCCATCGACGCTTTGTAGAAAAGGGTCACAATCTATGCCTAAACCACATATCACCCGACGCGTAGTCTCCGGGCCCGCGGCGCATTGCCGGACCAACGCATTCGGCGATCACCGACTCGGAGATATCCCGCACGACCGCGGAACCCGCCGGATAGACGGAAACCGCGTACTTAAAAGTTAGGCATCACAGCATGACTCAGTGGGTGC
>JAJCZL010000015.1 GCA_029262415.1 Deltaproteobacteria bacterium
CGTGACCGATCGTACCTACGTTTACGTGCGGCTTGCTGCGATCGAACTTTTCCTTTGCCATCTTCTTTCTTTCGCCTATGCCGGGCTACGCTTTGCGTAACTGCCCCGGGTTACGGCCGACGCCTTGCTCCGCGTCGCACCCTTTTCGTTTCCTACCTGCGGCGCTAAGACCGCCTGAACCTCGCCGCTTGGGCGGATAGCCTCCGCGGCGGCCTACGGCCGCCTTGGTTTCGCGCCGCTCGCTAGCTCGCTGCGCTCACAGCCCACGACCGGATTTGAACCGGTGACCTCTTCCTTACCAAGGAAGTGCTCTACCGACTGAGCTACGTGGGCATAGACCCGTGCCGGCTCTTGTCCCGGCACCTTCGGAAGAAAGCGGGAGACGAGATTCGAACTCGCGACCCTCAGCTTGCAAGGCTGATGCTCTAACCAACTGAGCTACTCCCGCGTAATTCATTTCTGCTAGTCGTTTCAAAACGTCTCGTCGTTCCGTAACCCAAGCGGTGGAGAGGGGAGGATTCGAACCTCCGTAGGCTAACGCCGGCAGATTTACAGTCTGCTCCCTTTGGCCACTCGGGTACCTCTCCTCATTGCCCACGTCCCTAAGCTCGGACTTCGTTACGGTCTACCCAGCTGGCGCGAAGTGGAGCCGATGGCCAGAATCGAACTGGCGACCTACTGATTACAAATCAGTTGCTCTACCAACTGAGCTACATCGGCACCGCATAACGGCGTTCGCACACAAACGCCTGCGTCGGAGCTACCGTCATCGCAAGGCCCAACAGCCCTTTCGCGATACGATTTCCGACTCGATAAGCGACGTGACGTGACGTTTTTTCCGACCCTAACCCGGTACTTCACCGACATTTCTACCGGTGTAAACAGCTTTGATTATCAACGGCTCCCGACCCTGTCAACAGACAACCGCCGTTCTGAGACCTTATAGATGGCGATACTCGCCGCAACCGAGGCATTAAGCGACTCAACCCGCCCGGCCATCGGCAATCGCGCGATCTCATCGCAGCCTTCTCGGACCAAGCGGTGCAGCCCTTCGGCCTCCCCCCCCAGCACCAAGGCCACCTTGGCTGCCGGGTTCTTGGGGCAATCGAGCATTCGATCGGCCTCGTGGTCGAGCCCGATCGCCCAAAAACCCCGATCCCGCGCGGCCGCCAGCGCTCTGCCCAGGTTAACGACCCTGCAGACCGGCAAGTGGGCCGCGGCACCCGCCGAAATCCGCATTACAGTGGGAGAAACCGGAGCCGCACGTCGATTCGGCACGACCACCGCGGCGGCACCCGCCGCTTCGGCGGTGCGAATCACCGCGCCGAGATTGTGGGGATCCTGCACCCCATCCAGAAACACCAGCAAAGCCCCCTGCCCCTGTTCGCGCCCACGGGAAACGATCCCGTTGTCAATCGCCTCCAGCACCTCGCCCAAATCGGCGTAGGCGAGAACAATCTCGGCCGCGATGCCCTGGCACCGGATGCCGGCAATCCTGTCGCACTCGTCTTTGCCGACCTTGGAGACCGGGATGCCGCGCGAAGCCGCGGCGCGAAGTAGGGGCTGGCAGCGGCGTTCGCATTCGGGCTCCACAAACAATCGCAGTATCTGCGCCTCGGCCGCAAAGGCCTCGGCGACCGCGTTGGGCCCAGCCGCGATCAACGCCTCCTCGGATTGGGAGACGGCCGGCCTTCGTTTTCGCCCTGCTAAGGCTCGCTTGGGGTGGGTAGTTTTTCGCGACACGATTTACTCGGATTTACAGTAATCCATGCGTTGTCTACTATCCTCAGTTGAATGGGTAAAACCCTCCGTAGCTACCTCATCATTGAGGTAGCAAAATCTTTCATCGTCGGCCTCGGCGTCTTCACGTTCATTCTCGTGGTTCAGCGGATGCTCGAGATAATCGATCTCATGCTCTCACGGGGCGTCCCGGCCACCCAGGTGGGAAAGCTTTTTGGGTTAACGCTGCCTGGGTTCTTAGAGATCACCGTGCCGATGGCATTTCTTTTGTCCATCGTTGTCGCCTTCGGCCGCATGTCAAATGACGGCGAGCTCCTGGCGCTGCGCGCGGCGGGAATCAGTCTTTACCAGATGCTCGCGCCTGTTTTACTGTTTGGCGCGTTCGTCGCGGTCTCAACCTTGGTGCTGGCGGCCGAAGTGCGGCCTTGGGCACAACGGCAGGCCGAGCAGACCTTCTACGAAATAGCCAAGGGCCGCGCGACCGCCGCCCTGACCCCAAAGGTCTTTAACTCGGACTTCGGCGGGATTATCATTTACGTCAACCGAGTTGACAACGACCAGGGGCTGCTAAGCGGCGTGATGCTCGCCGATGAACGCGATAGTTACCGGCGCACGACCTCATTCGCCGAAACCGGTCGCCTGGTCGCAGACGAGAAAAACAAAAGCGTCTACCTGCTACTCGTCGACGGGACGAGCATGACCTTCCACGCCGACCAAGAAAGCTACGACACCACGAGTTTCCATACGCTCGAGGTCAATCTCGACCTGGAGCAGACACTTTCATCTCCTCACCCACTGTCGGCGGAACCGCGTGAGATGAGCATGTCCGACCTCCTGGCCGCGCGCAGCGCTCTTATGGCTAAGGGCCGCCCGGCCATCGAGGAGCGTATTGAACTGCACGGCAAGTTTGTGCTGGCCACAGCCGCCTTCCTGATGGCCATCGTCGGGGTGCCGCTGGGCATGCAGAGATCGCGGGCGGTTCACTCGTACGGGTTCGCCGTCACGCTCGGCGTAATCCTCGTGTATTACCTGATGACAAGCATTGCAGTCACGCTTGCTCGCAAGGGAATCGGTAGCGCGGAACTCGACGTCTGGATGCCCAACATCGTATTGGCCCTCGGCGGCTTGTGGATGCTCTCACGCACAGCTCAAGAAAAATGGCTCTACCCTCCTATGTTCAACCAGGGGTTCCGGCGCATCAGGCAGCACAAAGAGAACTGAGCCTTGTCGATCATCTCGCGCTACATTATAAACCGATTTCTACGCGTCTTTGCCGGCTGCACAGCAGGCATTCTCGGACTGTTCGTCTTCATCGACTTTTTTAGCCGGATCGGGAACTTCCTCGACTACAACCCTCGTACAGCCGACCTCATCGCGATGTTTGTGCTGAAGATCCCCGGCCTTATGGCTGAACTCTTCCCGTTAGTGTGCCTGTTCGCGGTACTCGTGAGCCTCGGGATGCTCACCCGCCACCGGGAGACGCTGGCGATGTCGGCATGCGGCATAACCACCTGGCAGATCGCCCGGCCACTGGTCATGCTTACAGGGCTCGCCTGCATCGGTGTAATGTTAATGAATGAGCTGGTGGTACCGGCTACCAGCAGCCAGTCGAGATTCATCCGCGACGTCGTAATCAAGAAAAAGCCGTTTAGCGGCCGCTTCAACGCAAGCTCTGTGTGGTTGCAAGGCCAAGAAGGGTTCTTCAACATCGATTACTACGATGCCAACAATAAAGCGGCCTACGGGCTCACGCTCTATGAGACCGGCCCTAAATTCCAACTCAACCGGGTAGTCGAGGTGCAAGCGGCGAGGTGGCGTGACGACCGCTGGCAAATCAACGAGGGCAAGGTCAAGGCATTCGGACCCGACGGCGGCGTCATCGCCCGTGAACTCGAACCCGGGGAGTTTAAATTCACGGTCAAGCCGACCGAACTGGTAAGCCGCCCCCACGACGCCAGTGAATTCAGCTTCGCTGAGCTACTCAAACGCATCGAGTTGCTACGCTCACGCGGGCTGACTACCGCCGCGTTCGAGGTCGACCTGCACGCAAAAATTGCCAGACCGTTTGCCGGTTTGTTGATGGTTCTGCTCGGTCTGCCGATCGCAATCCGCGGCGGGCGCAGTTCAAGCGTCGCCTACGGGATCGGTCTCGGCCTCGGCGTCGGGTTCCTGTACTGGTCGATCGACGCGGTGGCGATATCGGCTGGCCGTAGCGGGGGTCTGCTGCCGATCATTTCGGCCTGGGCGGCCAACGGTCTGTTCGCAACTTTCGCGGCAACTTTCTACGTTACACGGGTAGCGCGCACCCCGTAACCAGTCGATCGCGCGGGTCGGCTCTCGATCAGGGCAGCGCCGCCGTCAGTTCGAGGCCGGCGGTCTCGTCAAAGCCGAGCATCAGGTTCATGTTCTGGACGGCTTGGCCGGCGGCGCCCTTGCCCAGATTGTCGATCGCCGTGAGCAGTACGGTAAGTCCGCTGGACTCATCGCGCCGCCAGGCGATCTCGACCAGGTTGGTCCCGCGGACGTTGCGCGGCTCGGGTACGGCCCCTTCATCGAGGAGACGCACGAAGGGATCGTTGCTGTACGTTCCGCGCAAAGCCTCGCCTACGTCGGCACCTCCGGCCTCAACGTAGCAACACGTCAAGATACCGCGTGCCATCGGAACAAGCTGAGGGACGAACAGCACCGGGCAAGGCTTGGTCTCGCCTCCCGACGCACGCAAACCCGCTTCGAGACGGCTGGCGATTTCCGGCTGGTGGCGGTGCACTCCGACTTTGTAAGGCCTGACGTTCTCAGCGACTTCGGCGTACAACTGCGAAGTCGTCGCGCCCCGCCCTGCTCCGCTGGTACCGGATTTGGAATCGACAACCACGTTGCCGCGAATCTCCGAGGCTAAAGGCAACAACGCCATGAGCGCGCCGGTCGGATAACAACCTGGGTTCGCGACCAGCCGCGCAGCGCTTACCTGTTCGCGCGCGTGCTCGGTCAGCCCATAAACGGCCTCGGCGAGCAGGCCAGCTTGCGGATGAGGTCCGTACCAAGATTCGTAAAGCTTGCGGTCGGCAAAGCGGAAGTCGGCGCCGAGATCGACAACGCGCACACCGGCGTCCAGCAACTCTGCAACGAGCGCAGCCGAACTGCCGTGCGGCAACGCTACGAAGGCGATATCGGCGGATCTGGCGGCAGACGCATCTTTGGCGTTGGTGAGAGTAAGCCCGGCAAAGTCGAGATGCGGATGCACCTCACCGAGTCCGCGGCCGGCCTCACGCTCGGAGGTCGCAGCAGTGATCTGGACTGAGGGGTGGCGGGCGAGGAGGCGAACGAGTTCCGCGCCCGCATAGCCCGTCGCACCGACGACAGCCACCCGGGCCTTGGAAGCTAGGCTCACCGGGCTACCTCTTGGAGTATTGGGGCCGTTTACGGGCTTTGTGGTGACCGTACTTTTTGCGCTCGACCTCGCGCGCATCGCGGGTCAAGAAACCGGCTTTCTTCAAGACGCCTCTGAGTTCTTCGCTGGTCGCAACCAGCGCACGGCTCAGGCCGTGCCTCACTGCGCCGGCCTGTGCGGACAACCCACCGCCCTTGACGCTCGCATCGATGTCGTAGCGATCGGCGCTCTTGGTCAACTCGAGAGGCTGGCGAAGGATCATGCGCGAGACCGGACGCCGGAAATAGACCTCAATGTCACGCTTGTTGATAGTGATCTTGCCGCTTCCGGGTTTGAGACGCACGGTGGCGACCGCCGTCTTGCGACGACCTACAATGCTCTTAACGTTCGGGATGTTTGCCATCTATGTGCTCTACGCCTGCAACGGTTGCGGCACTTGTGCCGTGTGCGGGTGCTCAGGACCCGCGTAAATCTTAAGCTTGGTAGCCTGCTGTCGTCCTAGCCTGTTTCTCGGGAGCATCCCGACAACAGCCTTGCGGATCAGTTCCTCGGGGGTGTCCTTGAGAATCTCGCCGGCGCTCTGGGTGGTGATGCCGCCCGGATAGCCGGAATGCCGATGGTATAGCTTGTCGCTGTGCTTCTTACCGGTCAGCTTTACCGCAGCCGCGTTGACGACGATCACAAAGTCACCGCAATCAACGTGCGGGGTAAACGCCGGGTTATTCTTACCGCGCAGCGCCGCGGCAATGCGGGTCGCAAGACGGCCGAGAACCTGGCCCTCTGCATCAGCAACGAACCAGCGCCGGTCGGCCAGAGCTTGTTCGGTCGTTAGGCTTTTCGTAACTCTTTCCACCGTAATGTGCCTTCTTTCGCGCGCTTGCGGACCCTGTCAATCCGTTGTGTCACGCTACTTGCCGAGTCGGGAAACCGTCCTTCCCTTAAAGTAGGGTTGGGCGACCGTTCCTGCGGTGGCGGGGCCGACGAGACTCGAACTCGCGACCTCCGGCGTGACAGGCCGGCGTTCTAACCAACTGAACTACGACCCCAAAACCAGCGCCAGGATTCCTCGACAGTCCGCTTTGATAACAGCTTGCGGCATTGGGGGCAAGTCGCCGCGATGGCCAGACCGGGCCGACGCATATAAAGGAGGGGCCATGAAGCTCGGAATCAACATCGGATACTCGGGACGGAGGATCCAGATACCTCTCGAACAGATTAAAGAAGCCGAAGCCATGGGCTGCGACTCGGTATGGACGGCCGAGGCCTATGGGTCCGACGCACTTACCCCGCTGGCCTGGGTGGGCGCCCACACCAGTAAGATCAAGCTGGCCACCGGTATCATGCAGCTTTCGGCCCGTACTCCCGCGGCTACCGCCATGGCGGCGATCACGCTCGATCAGTTGAGCGGCGGGCGAATGATTCTCGGGCTTGGGGTGTCGGGCCCCCAGGTCGTCGAGGGCTGGTACGGGATGCCTTACAAAAAGCCGCTCGGGCGCATGCGCGAGTACATCGGCATCATGCATGAGATTTTCAAGCGCGAGGCGCCGATGTCGCACGTCGGCGAGCAATACCAGATCCCCTATACCGGTGAGGGCGCGACCGGCCTCGGCAAACCGCTGAAGAGCATCCTTCACGGACGCGCCGACATCCCGATCGTGGTTGGTGCCGAGGGACCAAAAAACATCGAACAAACCGCCGAGATCGCAGAAGGCTGGCTGGCGATGCTGCTTTCACCCTTGCATTTCGACCGCGTCTACCGCCCCAAGCTCGAAGCGGGTTTCGCGGCGGCAGGAGACGGCAAATCGTTTAAAGACTTCGCCATCTGCGTCGGCCAACCGATCGTTCCCGGCAAAGATCTCGACGCCTGTCGCGATGAAGTCCGTCCCTATCTTTCCCTGTACATCGGCGGCATGGGCGCCAAGGGAGAAAACTTCCACAAGAACGCTATCGACCGTTACGGCTACGAAGACGCGACTGAGAAGATCCAAGACCTGTACCTGGCGGGCAAGAAACAAGAAGCTGCGGCTGCCATACCCGACGACCTCATAGACCAACTCACACTACTCGGACCGAAAGAGCACATGCGCGACCAACTCGATCACTGGAAGGCTCTCGACATCGACTTCACGCTGCTCGTGAGTTTCGAGGCGCGTCATGCAGATCGACAACTCGGGCTGATTCGCGAGTTGACCGAGTTACTTTAAGTCTGGGGAACACCGGATGCGCCGAGCAACGAGACCAGCAGCGTGATCCACAGCCCGGCAAGCGCCGCCAGGCTGACACCGAAGGTAAAGAACCGTGCGGAAACGTTGTTCGAACCCAGGTGGATAAACGAGTGAACGCAGCGTGCCAGGAAAAACAGCCATGCAAACCCAACAGAGTACACCGTCACTGCGCCGCTGACGTAAGTGAAAAGAATACCGATATAGAACAACGGTGGGATTTCGAAATGGTTTTGCAGGTGCCGCGACAGCAGGTGGAGCCGCTCTGTCTGTTCGCCGTCGTTGAAGGTGCGGTAGTACTTGATGCTGACACTGCCGTCGTGAATCGCCAAGTATCGCGCCAGGCCCATCCGCAACATCACACCAAACGTCAGAAAGAACATCGCGATTGCCGGATACAAGACTATGGTCGGATTCACGTTACACCTCTCTCGCTGCTCTGCGACCCCATCGCTTTATATCGGACCGTTCAGCCGCCTCGCCCTACGGCCTTCGCCGCCGCCAACAGCACCTCGCCTTTGACGCGCACCTTGTAGTCAGGATTGACGTAGGCAAACGCGATGGTTCCGGCACCGTCGACAACAAACGCCGACGGCACCGGTAGCTGGTGGTGGGTCTGACCGGAGTCGGCTTCAAGGTCGATGCCGTAGCTGTTCTTGTACTTCGACACCGTGGCGTCGTCTACGCGGAAAGCAATGCCGAGCGCGTGCGCGGCGTTCATCTCGGCGTCGCTCAACAGGGTGTAGCCGAGTTTCTTGTCCGCACGCGTTTCGGCGAGCTTGCCGGGACGGTCGGCGCTGAGTGCAAAGACTGCGACGCCGAGCGCTCGCAGCTGGTCTTCGATGGCGGCGATCTCGCCCAGATGCGTGTTGCAGTACGGACACCAGCCGCCTCGATAGAAGAGCAACACGGCCGGCTTACCACCGAGCGCCTCACGCAACTCCACCGGCTTCCCCTCGGCCGTTTTCACCTGCGCGGCGGGAAGCGCGCTGCCGACCAGCACGGGGCAGACCTTTGCCGCGTCGCTAACCACGGGTCCGCCGGGACGCGCGCAAGCATCGTCGGCGCTCGAGTGCGTCGGTAAGCAAAACGCAAGTGCGAGGATCGCCGCTACTGCGCGTGTCGGTGTGGGCGTAGGGTATAAGGAACCTGACTCAAACTTCATGGTGTAGAAACTTGTAACTCGTAACACTACCCCAGTATAGTCGACGGCTATAACCTCGAGCCACGAGAGACACGCGCATGCACGAAAACGACCCGGCAAAGTGGCGTCACAGCCACAATTACCTTCCGACGAGCCGTAAGAACGCGGAGCGCCAGACGCGCCGAGTGATCGGACTTACAGCGGCGATGATGGTCGCAGAGATCATCGCCGGCAACGTCTTTAACTCGATGGCGCTGCTTGCCGACGGCTGGCACATGGCCAGCCACGCCTCCGCGCTCAGCATCACCGCTTTTGCCTACTGGTACGCGGGCCGCCACGCAGAGCACCCGCGATATTCGTTTGGAATCTGGAAAGTCGAGGTACTCGGCGGCTACACAAGCGCGGTGGTTCTCGCAGTTATAGCCCTGCTGATCGCCTGGGAATCGATCTGGCGCTTTTTCGAACCGCTCGCGATCAGGTTCACCGAAGCGACCATCGTCGCGACGCTGGGCCTAATCGTCAACCTCATCTCTGCTTACATGCTGCACGAGAAGGGGGACGGCCATACGCACACAGCCGATCATCATCATGACCACAATCTCCGTTCTGCTTACCTGCACGTTCTCGCCGATGCGCTGACATCGGTCACCGCCATCGTCGCACTACTGACCGGCAGCTTGTTCGGCTGGCTATGGATGGACCCTCTTATGGGTATCGTAGGCTCGCTCGTGATCGGACGCTGGTCGTACGGACTGTTGCGCGATACCTCCAGAATCCTCCTTGATGGTGACGTCGATGAAGAATCCATCGAGCAAGTCCGCGCGGCTCTCGAGGCCGACAGCGGTGATCTGGTAGCCGACCTCCATGTCTGGCGGATCGGCCCACGCAGCCTCGCCGCAGCAATCTCGATCGTAACCGACACGCCCCGGTCGGCCGAGCACTACAAAAGGCTGGCCGCGCAAGCGCTCCGCCTCGAGCACGCCACGATCGAAGTCAATCCGCGCCCGAAGCGCGAGACATCGGTTGTAGCCTAGCAGACCGACTCAAGACTCACCCGCCCGGGCGAGTTGGTCAGTGGTGTGGCGAAATCGAGCGAGAGAGCGTCGAGCAAGGCTGCACGGCGGGTCATCGAGGTTATGCACATTCCGCGCGGAATGTGGGCCGGGCCTGTCATTGACGGTGTCTCTCATCTTGCGAACGCCTGTAGAGCCACTCGCATCATGCTGGAGCCGGCGCCAAGGCCATCATCCGCCGCAGGTTAAACGCACTGCATACCAATGCCCATTCGCCGCTGACCTTCGAGACGCTCCTCCTCTTGACGCATCCGACCGTAGCTCATCGCCTTGTGCTTGGAGGTATGCGCCCGGATCTTGCTGCCCGCCGCCGTCAGCGCTGCTCGGTAAGGAGCCCGACGAACTCACGTGCGAAAGTATGGACGTCGCCCGGCCAACGGGCCGAAAGGTAGTTGCCATCACGCACCACCCAGGCCGGTCGAGAGTCCTCGATGCTATCGCGGTGCAAGTTGTCGGTCTTTAGCTTGGCATGCGCGACACCGCTGGGCACCGTTATGAAGTCGGCGTCGTCGGCCAGTGCTCGCTTCACCTCAGCCTCAACGCTCCAGTAGCCTTCGGGCTCGCCATGGTCTTCTGAGTAGGTTCGGTAGTAACGGGGGTCCCAAAAACGCGCAAAGTACTTGGTCACGCGCCATGCGGATTGTTCCTGAGTCCATGTCAGTGCGGTGGTCTTCCTGCCGTGGAGTACCGAGCGCCCCGTGCGCGGCGAAACCGCGCGCGCGGCAAGGACGACGCCGTGACAGACAGCGCCGACCGGCTTATGCGCGCCGCCGACCGATGGATTCTCGAGGAACTCGGCAACGAATTTTAGCAGTACCGTGCTCTCGAGATACTGGCGCATCGCGGGTGCATGACCGCCGGGAAGAATGAGCCCGTCGAAGTCAGCGACCTTTAGGTCGGCGTAGCGAATCGGCGCAAGAAAGTTCGGGTCTTGCTCCATCTCCCGGTAAGCCGCGCGCGCGCTGCGTCGGGCACGGAAGATGAGGCCGAGAAGCTTCAGTTTCTTTATGACGGGAATGAAGCCCCACGGATCGAGTCCTTCGCCGGTGATCATCATCGGATCGGCGAACGGCCGTTTGCCGTCCTCGGTTGCAAAAACGACTTCGTGGCCTGCGTCGCGCACGATCTTCCAACTCACCGATGCTTCAGTGGGATCGAAATCGTTGTTAGGGAGCGGGATAAGGACTTTAAGACTGGACGTCCGAAGGCTCATCGGCGGGTGGTGTCGGCTGGTCTTCTGAAGCCGTCTGCTCCGGCCCTTCGGCTGGAGCCTCGGCCTGAACCTGAGCTTCAGCTTTGCGCAGCCGCTTCTCTTCCTTCTTCTGTTGCTTGGCGAGGTCTCTTTGACGCTTCGCGAATGTGTAGCTCGTTTTGGCCATCTGGTGTCCTATTCGATCCGAGCTGACCCTACCGCGATGAGTGCTTCAATGCGAGCCGCGAACCGGTCGCGATCCGAACGAAACTCATCTCGAACACGCCCGAGGCACCGCTCGATCGAAAGCGCCTTGTTGTGCACGACATCGTCAGTCATCGTAGGCAGACTCAAACGCCCGGATCGTCGGCGCACGCTCTTCCTGCAATCTTGCGTAATCGCTGTAGGCGTACATCTCAAAAGTATCAGCTGCGACGACATCGCCGGTAAGTATCCTGCGGCCCCTAGACAGTACCTGTAGCTTCATGACCGTGGTGGCCCTTCGCAAATCGATTAGATCGACGTTTCGACCGAGTCGGCCCGTAAGTGTTTGTGCCGCATCGAATACCGTAACGGTGTCTTGAACCTGAGCGGTCAGAAAAGCGAGATCGATATCACTACCTTCGTGGGCGCGATCCTCAGCAACAGAGCCAAAAACATAAAGAGCCTCCAGACCGTCGATCCCGGCAGAGGCGAGGACACTGCGGATGAGCTCGGCAAGTTTGGTGTCGGAGAGAAGAATGCGAGCCGCCATGACCAGCAGATTGTACCGTTACCGGCAAGGGAGCGGAACTGTCCGCCGCTCACTATATACAGCCCGGCGTTAACTAGGCAACACTGTTGTTGTCTTATTTCTTGCGCTGAGTTACAATTCCGCAATGGCCGGAGCCGGTGAAAAAACCCAACGGCAGCGCCGTAACCCCGACAAAACCCGGCGTCGTATTCTTGACGCCGCCAGAACATTAGCTGCCGAGCGAGGTCCGGAATCCTTACGTGTTTCCGACGTCGCGCATGCCGCCGGGGTGAACCGAACCACTGCCTACCAGCACTTCAGAACACGCGACGATCTGGTCGCCGCAGTCATGGGTGAGTTCGGCTACGAAGTCACCAACATGCTCACCGAAAACCACGGCCGCAAAGACCTGATCGACTTCATGCTGCGCTACCTGATCGAGCACCAAGAAATCGCCCGGCTGTGGACGTACCTGCTGCTCTCCGACGTCGAGTGGCACGAAGAAGAAGGTTGGCAACGCTACCACCAGTACATGCGAACGCTCGCCTCAAGCCCGCACGCACCTGCCGGAATCGATGTCGAAATGCTTGCACGGCTGTTACAAACCTCGGTGCTCGGTGCCTCGTTGATGATCCACCGGCAAGCCGCCGATGAGAAACAACGAAAGCGTATAAGCGACCGGTACATCCGCGAGTTTACGCGGCTGCTGTTGTACGGCGCGATCAATCCTGAGGAATGGCCGGAGTTGGCCGGCCAATTCGACGCGGGAAAGGCCGCGGCGCCACGTCTACGCGCAGTCTCGACGAAGAAGCGCACGCGGAAACCAGACAAGGAAAACGAGAATGACTGAGGAGGAGGCGATCGGTGTCTATCTAGAGCCCACTGAGTTTCTCGATTGCGACTCAGCGGAGGTCATCGCTTACGCACGCCATGCATGCCGCGGTGCCGTGACCGCGTGTGAGCGTGCCACTGCGTTGTACTACGCGGTCCGCGACGGCATCCGCTACAACCCATACTCGTTCGGGCCCGACCGTGAGCTCTACCGGGCCGGCCGCATTGCGTCGCTCGATTCGGCGTTTTGCGTACAGAAGTCGAACCTATTGTGTGCATCGGCGCGCGCCATGCACATCCCGGCACGAGTAGGATTTGCCGATGTTCGCAATCACCTAGCGAGCCCCCGGCTGCTCGAACTCATGGGCACCGACCTGTTCGTCTTCCACGGCTACACCGAACTGTACCTACAGGGGAAATGGATCAAGGCGACACCAACCTTCAATCGGGAACTCTGTGAGAAGTTCGGTGTGCTTGCGCTCGAGTTCGACGGAACCGCCGATGCCCTGTTTCACCCCTTCGACAGCGCTGGACGTAAACACATGGAGTACGTGCGCGACCATGGGCACTTCGCAGAGTTCCCTTACGAACTATTGATCGCGGCGCTCGCTGCCGCCTATCCGGGCATGTCCAACGCGAACGCATCTCCCGAAGCAGCCGACGACCCGGTCTTCCGCCCATGAGCCACAGCGAGAAGACAGCCAAACTGCCGACAGCGAGCGGACAGGCCAATGACGGGTAGCGAGAAAACATCCCGATGAACGTCAGCCTATTCGCGTGGATGTTACGTTACAGAATTCCGGTGCTGTGTGTGCTGGTGGGGATCACCGGGGTATTTGCGGCAGGCCTCGGTAAGGTTTGGATGAATCCGGACGTCGAGGCTTACGTCCCCATCAAGCATCCGTTTCGTCAGTACTGGATCCAGGCTGAACGCGACTTCGCGCTCCACGACCAGGTTCTGGTCGCAGTCGTCGCCGATGACGGAGTGTTTAGCCCGCAGATCCTCAGCGGGGTTGCGACCCTCACCACAGCGATCGAATCCTTGGATTTTGTCGATGAGACCACCGTCCGTAGCCTCTCCAACGCCGACGATATCGTCGGTGCCGAAGACTCGCTCGATCTCATTCCGTTCTTTGAGGAACCGCCCGGGACCATGCAAGACGCAGACGCGATTCGCGAACGCGTGTTCAGCAATCCCGTTTATATCAACCGCCTGGTTTCTCCGGATGCGACGCTCACAGCGATCACATTTCGGATCATGCGCTCGGTGAGTTCACCGACCGACGCTCACGCTGCACTCTCGGCCTTGTTTGATGCTACGCCGATTCCCGGAGCCAGGATCCTGATGACGGGAAAACCTATCGTCGAGGCGGTCTACGGGAGGCAAATGGCCGACGATTTGGCGCGCCTGATCCCGCTGACGCTGCTGGCGGTGATCGTGGTGCTGTTCATCTGCAACCGCGCGATCGGACTGGGGGCCGTTGCAGTGCGAACCGCAATCGCGACGACACTGGTCGCGGCTTTCTCGTTGACGACGGGCGGGTCGGTCTCGATCGTAACTCCGGCGATCGGCGTCGCGCTGGCGCTGCTGACCGTCCCGGGTGCACTTATCCCGTCGCTGGTAGTGGCTTTCGCGCTGGTGTGGACGCTCGGCCTGCAAGGGTGGCTTGACGTGCCTTTGTATATCTCGAGCATCATCATGCCTCCGATCCTGCTGGCGATCGGCTGCGCCGACGGTATCCATTTGTTTGAGCGCTTTCGCGATGCCCAACAGGTGCATCCAGCACGACGCGAAGCAGTGTTGGTAACGATGGAGGCGATGTGGAGACCGGTCACACTGACGTCGCTCACCACAGCGGCCGGCTTTGCCGCACTCATGACCGCCGACATGACGGCGTACAAATCGTTCGGTGCGTTTACGGCGTTCGGCATTCTTGCTGCGATGGTCCTGTCGCTGACACTGGTGCCGACGATCCTGAGTTTTGGACCCGAGCGTTTGGAGATAAAGGAGGAACACGACGACGAGGACCTCTCGGCCCGCCTACTCGCCCGGCTCGCCGGGTTTATCATCGGCAACCGTGGTGCCGTTCTCGCCGCCGGAGCACTGGTGTTCGCGGCTGCGCTCGGCGCTACGACAAGGCTCAAAGTCGACTACTCTTGGGTAGAATCGCTTATGGAGGGCACGCCGGTACTGGTGGCCGATCGCGTACTACGCGAGCGCCACGGTGGAACCGTCTACATAAATGCAATCGTCGAAACGCCTGAACCAGGAGGGATCAAGAACCCCGCAGTAATGCAGGGCATGGACCGCGCTCTGGCCGCAATAGCCAAAGACCCCTACGTCGGAGACACACGTTCGATCGCCGAATATGTGAAGCGGATGCACCAAGCTATGCACGCCGACCGCGCCGAAGAATACCGAATCCCCGACGACCGCGAACTCATCGCCCAGTACCTGTTGCTCTACTCGATGTCGGGCGACCCCGCAGAACTCGAAGACATGATCGACTACTCTGAATCGACGGCCAACATGGCGATCGCACTGAAGAGCGATCGCATGAGCGAGATGGCACGGGTCGTCGAGGGCGCAGATGCAGCAATGGACCAATACCTGCGGCCCCTAGGGGTCAGCGTCAACCTGACCGGATCCGGCATGATGCAACACGTGGTCTTGGGCCTGATTTACCAGGGGCAGGTGAACTCGCTCGTCACCGCGACGACACTGGTATTCCTGATCTTGTGTCTTTTGTATCGATCGATCTGGTACGCCGCGGTCTGCATGCTGCCACCGGCTTTCGCCGGTGCGCTGACCTTCGGATTCATGGGCGTCGCCGGTATTGCGCTCGGACCCAGCCAAGCGGTCATCAGCGCCATAGCCCTCGGCGTCGGCATCGACTACTCGATCCACCTGGTCAGCCGAATCCGCGAAGAACGCAGACTCGGAGTGGGTCTGGATGACGCGGTTACGGTCGCGATAAAGACGACCGGGCGCGGCGTGCTGTTTAACTGTATCGTCGTGGTGTCTGGGTTCACGCTTTTGGCGTTCTCACGTTCGCCGGCCATCCAAAGCTTCGGGATTCTGATCGCCGGCAACATGGCTGCCTGCTTCGCTGCCGCTTTGACGGTATTGCCCGCCGCTCTCTCGTGGCTCGGCGCCAGGCGGGAGCGCGAATCGCCGACTCTGGCTACTGTGAGCGCACGCCCGTAGCCGCTAGTAAAAGCGCATTCGAGGGGGAATTATTGCGCGAGTTCGCATGAGTGCCGCGTGTCGTCGCAGCGGTGCCCTCTTGGGTGAGAGAATCAGATGTCTGACTTCTCGTCGTCCTCGGGCGGCGCAGACGGGTCTTCTGAGGGCGTTTCACCCTGCCCCTCGGCCGGAGCAGCCTGGGCTTCAGCTTTGCGCAGCCGCTTCTCTTCTCTCTTTTGTTGCTTAGCGAGGTCTCTTTGACGCTTCGCGAATGTGTAGGTGGTTCTGGCCATCTGCTGTCCTATTCGATCCGCATGGAGGTTAGCGCGATGAACGCTTGAATGCGAGTTCGCGAGCTAAAGCCCGTCGTTGCGGTAGCCACGTTGCTCGAGCACGTGGCGCAGTTCGCGAAACGCCGGGCCGGTCTGGAACAACGGAATCTTTTGGTAAAGATGGTGAACGAGGTGGTACTCCATCCCCATCGATAAAATCGTACCCACCGGCGACCGCCACGCTCGCGTGTCGCGGTAACGGCCTTGTTCTACCATCGGGTGATGCGGCGCCCAGCTGAGGAACAGCGTGATGTAAGCCGTACCGATGTGGCGCGGCAGCCACCAGAGCAACGCCGCTTCCAACGCATGCCCCGACCAAGCCAACGTTGTCAGTATAACGTAGTAGGTCGTAGTGAGGACGGCGGCCTCAACGAGCGCACGCTGAATCTTAGGGTCGTCGCTTTGTTTCGCGATTGTACGATAAGCGCTGTTGGCGCCCGGCTGCCTGGCCTTGATACCGTTCCATAGCGAACGCCACCATGTGTCGCCCTTGTTGCCATAGTCGGGATCGAGGTCCGGATCGTTCGCGTGCCCGTGGTGTTGGCGATGCGTGATCCACGCGACGCGGTACGGCAATACCAACGGGATAGTCGAGACATGCCCGACCAACTCGTTCAGCCACCTGAGCCGGCTCCCCTTCACACCGATAATCGAATGCTGCGCCTCGTGCGACGGCAAGTAGCAGACCGCTACGCAGAACGTCGAGAGCAGAAAGCCCGCCCACAGCGGAAGAACGCCGCTCAGCGTAAGCGGCCAGACCGCCAACCATAGGCAGAAGTTGCCGAGACCCCACGCAACCATCTCCCAGGGTACGCGACTATGATACTTGCGTGCGATGGCCTTTTCCTCGCGCAAGAGCTCGGTTTCGCGGGGTGCGCGGACTTTAGTCTGGAGTTCTACGGCCGCGTTCATACCCAGCTCCCCCTCGCCTTCGCAATCAGGCCCGTCATCAACCCGATGGCCAGACCAAACTGGATGTTGCTGAGGCCCATCGGCGCGGACGCCGACGCGGCATCAAGCGATTGGGTGATCAAAGGTGCAACGAAGCCGATGCCGAACAGCACCGGTCCCCATTCATAGGCTCTTCGCAATAGCGCAAGTGGGTTCATGACGCTCTCCTCTTCGTTGACGCGAGCTTACGCTCGAGCTTTCGCAACTCGACTTCCAGCCGCGGCCGGACCGCGTCGGTCGCGACCGCGAGCAACGCGACGTAGGTGCCGTAAAGCGCGCGTGCCTGGAAACCAGCGGCATCGAGTTGGCCGAACCCCCACTGCACGCACGCGAGTTCGTAACCGTGGTAGATCTGTTCGCCGAGGCGTTGCGGGTCGAGCGTGTCGCGCAGCAATCCCTGGGCGATCGCCTCTTGTATTCCTTCGCGCTGCATTCCGGCTGCGCGCTTGGCGATACCGTCGTTGACGGCCACGCCGTGCGAGAGTCCTTCGTAGAGCGCGATCGTCATCGGGCGGTAGATCGCCTCGTTCTCGGTCAGGTGACCGATGCTGACGGTAATCACGGCGCGACACCGCTCGATCGGATCCTTGAGTGGCGCTTCCGCTTCGAGTAGCGCATCCATCCGATCGACTGCGTCTTCGATCAAAGCGTGCAGAATCTCGTCACGTGCTCCGTACAGATTGTAGAGCGTCATCACGCTCAGTTCGGCCCCTGCGGCGAGCTTGCGCATCGTCAGTGCCTGCATTCCCCCTCCGGCGATCAGCTTGCGGGCGGCTTCGAGGATGCGCCGACGACGAGCGTCGCAGTTGAGCTCGCGCAGCGACGGGGATTCTGCGGGTTCCGGGTTCTCTTGTAACATTGTTCTAAGTTGTAACGGCGTGCTAATGCCTTGTCAAGGACCGGTGTTCCATCACCTGTTTTTCGCCCCGATGCCGCCTGCCCCCCTTAACCCGTCCGTAAGAACTCGCTACAAACCCGGCATGGCCCTGATCAAGAAGCTCGTCCACAACTTCACCATCGCGCTGACACGCCTGTTCTCGCCTCTGATGCCCGACCGCTCGCCAGTGACCTTGGTGGGGCCCGGGTCGGCCAAGCAACTGTGTGCGTCGATCGCGCAGTCGGGCGTCACAAAATGCTTGGTGGTTACCGACCGCGGATTGGTCGAGTTCGGATTGATCGATCGCATCACCGACTACCTGGAGGCGGCCGGTGTCGCGGCCACCGTCTACAGCGGCGTCGAGCCCGACCCGACCTTCACCCATGTCGAAGAGGGACTGGTCAAGCTGCGCGAAGCGGGCGCGCAGGCAGTGGTCGCCGTCGGCGGCGGCTCGCCGATGGACGCGGCCAAGATCATCGCGACCATGGCCACCAACGACAAGCCGCTGCGCAAGCTCATCGGTTGGTTCCGCGTGCGCAAGCCTCCCATGGCGCTGTACGCGATTCCCACCACCGCAGGCACGGGCTCCGAAGTAACGATCGTAGCCGTGGTCTCCGACCCGATCACGCACGTGAAGAACTTCATCGTCGATCCCAAGCTCATACCGGTGATGGCCGCGCTCGATGCATCGTTGATGACTGGACTGCCGCCGCACATCACCGCGGCTACCGGCATGGACGCGCTCACCCACGCACTCGAATCCTACCTCGCACCGACCTCGACCGCGCAAACCGAACGCTACGCAACCATGGCCGTGCGGTTGATCTTCGAAAACCTGCCGAAGGCGCACAAGAACGGCGAAGACCTGGCGGCGCGCAGCGCGATGGCGCTGGCGAGCTTTTACGCAGGCATGGCGTTCTCACGCACCAGCATCGGTTACGTGCATGCCATCGCGCATAACCTCGGCGCTACATACGGTACCCCACACGGGTGGGCGAACGCACTGGTGCTGCCGCACGTCTTGGAGTTCTCGGCTGAACCCGCGCGCCGGCGACTCGCGCAGTTAGCCAACGTCGCGGGCATCGCCGGCGCAACCGACGCCGAGAAGGCCCGGCGCTTCATCGATGCCGTGCGTAACTTGAAAGAAAGCGTCGGCATTCCGCCCACCCTTCCCGACCTGAAGCGCGAAGATATCCCCTCGATCGCCAAGCGCGCGCTGTCCGAGGCGTGGGCCAACTACCCGGTGCCGCGCTACATGAATCAGGAGCAGGCCGAAGAGTTGATTTCTAAGTTGGTGGCGTAAGACGCCGGTTAGGGAAGCTCTGCCCGAGTCTTTCAAAATGAGAGTAAGTACGTGGTCGAGCGACTCGTGAGGAGGTTGGGCGATGGGTGAGCGATGAAGGGCAAAGCCTGGTATTTCGGCATGAAGCTGCACGTGGGGACGGACTGCAAAGGCCGGGTAGCGCCGGCCGGCTACCTTCCGCGAGCTGAAACCGCGCTACATTCCGCGCGGAATGTGCATAACTCGGCGCAAAGTACACCGGCGGCACGATGATGGGTCCGCTCAGTCACTTGGGCAGAGCTTCCTTAGCGCGCGCCCTGCCCAGCCTCCGCGGCTCAACCTCCGGGGCGCAGCCTCCGCGGCCGTCCCGCCGGCTCTTTCCCGCCGGGCCCAACGGCGTTTATGCCGCCTCCATCATTGACAACGCCGCTACGAGGTCGTTCTATATCCGCATGACCCAGACACCGCAGACCTGCACCGGCTACCGGGCTGAAGAGTATTTCGGTCTCGTCGATGCGGGTCTGATCTCGCCGGACGAGCGCTGTGAGTTACTCGCGGGCTGGGTCGTTGCGATGGCGCCGCAGTCTCCGCGGCACGCGAACGCAGTGTGGCGAGCGACGAACGTGCTCACGCGCGCGGTGGGTAGCGATGCCGTCGTCCGCGCCCAGCTGCCTTTGTTGCTCGGCGAGACCAACGTCCCCGAGCCGGATGTCGCCGTGGTAGTAGGACCGGCTGCCCTGTACGAAGAAGCCCACCCGAGCAGCGCACTACTTTGCGTGGAAATAGCGGACTCTTCGCTCATCCAAGACCGATTTACGAAGTCGCGGATCTACGCGGCAGCAGGTGTGCCGGAGTTCTGGATCGTCAATCTTCGAGAACGTGTGGTCGAGATCCTTTGCGACCACGACTGCGAGCGGAGTCGCTACCGCGAACGCCGTGTCGTGCACCCAGGCGATTCCATCGACTTGCGGCTCGGCGCCGATATCAACAGCCGGCTCGCAGTCGCCGACCTCCTCGCCCCCGAATAAGTCCGCGGCGTGGTCGTGAGTAACATCTGCCGTTAGACGTTCCGCTGCGCACTGCTTGCCGCCGAGCGAGGCTGCATCGCTAGGTGCCGGCCGACTGCACTATCTGAACTACCAGGTACGCCCACATCGACAGCAAAACGATCCAGCTGGAGAAGTACGCTGCGATCCGAAACGGAAGCCTGCCTCTAAATGGGATCCAGCCTTACAACTACCGAGTTGCGTACCTCGCGGGCGAGATCATCGGCACTCGGGCCACGGCCCCTTTCGACTTGGACGTTGTAGAGTAGACTCGCGGTGCCAGGGTTTCGCGTCAGGAAGGCGCCCAGGGCCTCGAGCGCTTCGCTCGACTGATTATCGATTACGTTGGCGCGCACTTTGACCGTTGTCCCGCGCAGAACGATCTCGACGGGCGCGTCATCGCGCATGTTCTTCCACCACCCCGAGCCCTCAGGACGCGTGCACAGGTAAAGCGCATCGCCGAGTTCGGTATAGGACAGCGGGAGAGTGTAGCGTTTCCCGGTCTTGCGACCGGCGAAGCACGCAACCAGCAGATCGCCGCTGGCGAGAAAGTGAAGCCTCGAACCGAGCAGTCGGATGACCCATGGGTTCGCTGCTCTCAGCGCCCGGATCCGCAAGGGAATCGCAGCCTTGAGAAGGGAAGTTTCCTCAGAACTAGTGGTGCGCGTCTCCATACCCTAAGACTACATCATTCATGGGGGCTGACTGAAGTCCTGCCCTTCGTTGAACGACGGAACTCCGGATCCCTTAGGCTGGATCGGCCGCCGACGGGCGTGATTGGAACGACTGCCACCAACGCGCGATGTTCTCAGCGCCTGAATCGATCTCCACGCCGCCGATTTGCGCCAGTTTGAGTGATGCAAACAACGTGCAATCGGCGATGGTTGGCCGCGGTCCGGCGGCAAATTCGTTAGAACCGATCATCGCGTCAACTATTCGGAGCACACCCGGTAGTTCTTCGCGTGCGACCTCTGCTAGTTTCGGGATCTGGTTGGGACCGGCAAAGATCGGATTGGTGTTTCGAAAAACTCGACCGACGCGCGCGAGGATGCTCGACTCGCAAAGCCGCTCCATCTCGCGTGCGTGATAACGCTCGAGAGGGTTGGTGCCGATCATCGGCGGGTCGGGGTTGGTCTCTTCCAAGTACTCAATAATCGCAAGCGATTCGGCCATGCAGGTTCCATCGTCGAGCTCGAGAACCGGCAGGCTTGCCATCGGGTTCTTTTGGCGAAACCAGTCTTGCCGGTGCTCCCCTCCCGGCAGGTCTACTTCAACGTACTCAAAGTCGAGGTTCTTCTCGCGCATGTAGGTCAGTAGCTTGCGTGGGTTGGGAGCAAACGCGAATCCGTACATTTTCATGGGAATCTCCTCTTGAGTCGCAGGCAACGCACTGGGTAGACCGCCGCGACCTTGTTCTTTGGCACGCCCAGAACCTCTGCCCAGCGCCGTGGTCAAATCCTAGCAAAGCCGGGTTGAGCACTTCAACCTCGCCCCGAACGCTAGCCACGATCAAGCCGCCTCGGCAAAGACGGTTTTTTCGCTAAACACTTTATTCACGAGTGGACGGCTGATATGCAAGGCGATAAGGGTCGGGGCATGGGCTAGGTTCGCAGGTTGTCCGCCTCTTAGATTTCAACGGTAAGGAGAGACCCGCAATGGCACAAACAGCGCAACTACGACTGATCGAAACCGCTGAGAATGAAGCGCAGCGCATCTTCAATCTTCAACGCGAAGCCTACGCGCGCCACCCCTACCCATCGGCCGAGGAGCGCATGGAGAACCTCGCCAAGATCGACAAGATCTTGGTCGACAACGCCGAAGCGATCGCCGAGGCGGTGAGTAAAGACTTCGGCAGCCGCAGCCCCAACGAGACCAAGCTGCTCGAGATCTTCAGTATCATCGACGGCATTCGTGCCACCCGCAAGAAGATCAAAAAATGGATGAAGCCGCAGCGCCGCTCGGTGAGCATGCTGTTCGCGGGCGCGAGGAACCGCGTGATCGCCCAACCCAAAGGCGTGGTCGGAATCGTCACGCCGTGGAACTACCCGGTGTTTCTCTGCTTCAGTCCGCTCACCAGCGTGCTCGCGGCCGGAAACCGCGCGATGATCAAGATGGCTTCAAATTCGCAGAACCTCGCGAAGCTTTTGCACAAACTGATCAGCGCCGAGTTTAACGAGGACACCATCGCGATCCTTCCCGGCGTGCGCGCAACCGATTTCAGCACACTGCCCTACGATCACCTCATTTTCACCGGCTCGGCCGACGCCGGGCGCACGGTCATGAAGGCTGCGGCGGAGAATCTTACGCCGGTAACGCTCGAACTGGGCGGCAAGTCGCCGGTCGTCATCTGCGACGACTTCGATCTCGATACCGCCGTCGACCGCATCACCTACACCAAGTGGGTGAACGCCGGACAGACCTGTCTCGCGCCCGACTACGTATTCGTCCCCGAGGCCAAACTCGATGCCTTCGTCGACGCGGCAAAGAAGGTCATGCCGACGCGCTACCCCGATACCAACAGCGCCGACTACACCTCGGTGATCGACGAGAAGTCCTACCGCCGACTTCGCGAAACTCTCGATGACGCGCGCAGCAAAGGGGCACAGATCATCCCGCTGATTGCCGGCACCGACTTCAACGACAGCCTTCGTAAGCTGCCGCCGCATCTGGTGCTCGATCCCGGCGACGACACCAGGATCATGCAAGAAGAGATCTTCGGTCCGCTGCTGCCGATCAAGCCGTATAAGTCGCTGGATGAGGTGCTCGCCTACATCAACGCACGCGACCGGCCGCTCGGCTTCTACATCTTTACCAACGACGCTACCGCCGAGGAGAAGCTCGTATACGGGTCAATCTCGGGCGGCGTCACCATCAACAACTGCATGATGCACATCGCCCAGCACGATATGCCGTTCGGAGGAGCGGGCGCCAGCGGTATCGGACACTACCATGGGCACGAGGGCTTCATCGAGTTCAGCAAGCTCCGCCCGGTGCACAAAGCCCCGAAGGTCTCGGGCGTACGAATGTACTACCCGCCCTACACCAAGAAGCACACGCGCCTTTACAACGCGCTGCTTACGTTCCGCAGGTAGTCGTAAGGGATGTGATTGGGCGGGCTCAGACCCGCTCGATCACAATCGCCGGCGCCATGCCGCCGGCGGCACACATAGTAACCAGCCCGGTGGTCAAATCGCGGCGCTCGAGTTCGTCGAGCAGAGTACCGATCAAGATCGATCCGGTGGCCGCGATCGGATGCCCGAGCGCAATCGCGCCGCCGTTGACGTTGCACTTGTCCGGATCCACGTTGAGATCACGCATGAACTTGTACGCAACGACCGCAAACGCCTCGTTGATCTCTATCAGGTCGATGTCCGCAAGCGTCATGCCTGCTTTCTTCAAAACTTTCCTCGCCGCCGGAACCGGCTCGTTGAGCATCAGTTCGGGGCTGCCGCCCTGGTTGGCCATAGCGACGATCCGCGCGCGCGGTTTCCATCCCTGCGCCTTGGCGTAATCGGGCGCAGCAAGAAGTAGCCCGGCCGAGCCGTCAACCACCCCCGAGGAGTTACCGGCGTGATGAACGTGGTTGATGTCGATGTCGGGATAGGTGCGACGGACGATCTGGTCGAAGGTCTCGCCGGTCTCGTCAACGGGGACGCCCATAAAGTTGGCAAACACCGTCGGCAACGACGACAGACGCTCGATGGTCGTCTCCGGGCGCGGAAACTCGTCATGATCCAGCGCCACCGAACCGTCGTCGTTGTGGACCGCGATGAGGCTCTTGGCGAAGTATCCCCCCTTGATCGCACGCTCGGCACGCTTCTGGCTCTCCAGGGCGAGTTCGTCGAGCTGTTGGCGGCCAATTCCTTCAAGCGTCGCGATCACGTCGGCGCACACACCTTGGTGAGGTTGGGCGTGCTGGTCGCGAAGATGCATGTTGCCGGAGTCGAGCATCAACGGAGGCAACGTCGACGTAAACGACATCATCTCCACACCGCCTGCAACCACGCAGTTTTCCATACCCGACATGATCATCGCCGAGCCGAGACTCACCGCGGTGATGCCCGAGCCGCAAAATCGGTCGAGCGTTACGCCCGAGGCCGCCGTGCTCCAGCCGGCATCCAGCGCCGACATGCGGCCGATGCACGCGCCCTGCTTGTTTACCTGTGCGCTACAGCCCCAGATGACGTCATCGACTTCTTCGGTATTGATGCCGTTGCGCTCTTCGAGCGCCTTCAGCACCGTCGCGGCCAAACGCTGCGGATGAAGATGCGCCAAGCTGCCCTTGCCGATCTTGCCGATCCCGCGAGGTGTGCGAACGGCGTCGATGATCCATGCTACTGATGACATTATAAGCTCTCCCTCTTGAAGAGTACCCGGCATATCTCACGCCCAGCCGCGAGCAAACCAGCATGGGCCGACGGTTTCAGTCTGCTTACGCGGCTCGGTCTCGGCGAGCATCGGACCCACCTGCGGAGACTCGACGGTGCATTAGCTCCACCGGTCGCGAATCTGCACGGCTAGCGGCCGGTCCTCGGCATCAAAGCCGCGCAACTGAAAACCCGCGCGCCAAGACAGTTCCTCCAGCGTTGCCGCCAAAGACGGAGAGTGTCCGGAAATCATCACGCACTGATCAGCGCCTACCTCGATGCTGAGCCCACCAGCCGCCGCACGCGCAGGCAGCGCCGATACCGCCGCCCAGGCCGACAGCAAGACGCAGCTTAGAACGACGGCAAGGAACTTCTCGTTTCTGATCCTTGCACCCTCATATAGGTCATCAGTCCAGAGCGCACACGCCCCAGCTTGTGCCCGGGAAGCCGGAGTTTACGTCGTAGCTCGTATCACACGTGCTCGCGGAAACCTCAGGGAGACCGCAACTGGTCAGATCCGCACAAGTCCGCGATACACCGCAGCTTGGATCGGTGCCGTTGCCGGTCACTGTCGAGCCCCTAAGCCTGAGCGTGCACTGGCTGAGAGCGGTCTGCGCGATACCGTCCAAGGCATTGCCGGTCACCATTGAGTCGGTCAGCTTGACCACGCCGAAGCCTTGGCGAATGCCCTCGGCACCGTTGTTGTTGATCGTCGAGTCGCGGACAATCACGCGTTTGGACGGTCCTGCGACTCCTTGTGCGCCGTTGCCGCTGATATCGCTTCGCAAGATCTTTGCCTTCGAAGAAAACGGCAGGTTGATACCGGCGATGCCATTGCCGGTAATGGATGAGTCGGTTACTCGCACCACCTTGTCGAGAGTAGCAACGCCGTCAAAGGCGTTCCCAGAAATCGTCGAGCCCTTGACAGTCGCCCCACGGGACACCCGAACGCCCCACGCACCGCTGTTACTAACTTCCGAGTCGATTATCTTTGCCTTGGAACTATCCACCCCATTCCCGGCGTTGCCGGTCACGACCGAGCGCTGCAGACGCGCGGCGCCTAGAGCGTCTACGGCCGCAAACGTATTGCTCGAAATCCCAGTCACCGTCGAATCGATCACCTTGATGTTCCCGTCACTCGCGCCCAGGATCCCGTCATTAATAAACACATTCGAGATTCGAATATGCACCCGAGGCCCGCTAGGAGATGATCCAGCGCCCACTGCAGAGATAGTCCCCGACCCGGCCGAGGTGATCGTACCTCCGGGTGGGTCGGATACTACTTTGCAGGATTTTGTGCAGCCGATCGCTTGCCCTGCGGCGGTCAATGTGAAGCCTCTCAGATCAAGAGTCCCTCCTTGTATTAGTACTGCGCTTCCCGGAGGTGAGGCACTGCAATCCAAATCACCGGATAAAAACCCGTTGCCCGTCAACACCTGGCCGCAGGTGTTGACGGGCGACGCGGCTGCGTTCACTGAAACGGGCCAGCCGAGCATTATCATCCCCGCGATGATCGCCGAGGTTCGGCACCAACTGCGAAGGGAACCTCGAAGTTTACCCTGGTGGTAACTCACCGAGCTTAACCGACGGTATTCGTACAACAAGGAACTTCTCGTTTCTGATCCTTGCACCCTCATATAGGTCATAAGTCCAGAGCGCACACGCCCCAGCTTGTGCCCGGGAAGCCGGAGTTTACGTCGTAGCTCGTATCACACGTGCTCGCGGAGACCTCGGGGAGACCGCAACTGGTCAGATCAGCACAAGTCCGCGATACACCGCAGCTTGGATCGGTGCCGTTGCCGGTCACTGTCGAGCCCCTAAGGGTAAGCTGACAAGTAGTGGAAACGAACGTGTTGATTTGGGCAATGCCGTCCAGAGCATTGCCGGTCACCGTCGAG
>JAJCZL010000016.1 GCA_029262415.1 Deltaproteobacteria bacterium
GGTCGCGCTCTTCCAATACATCAACGGCTTTTACAACCCGCGCAGACGCCACTCAACATTAGGAGGAAAAAGCCCAGTGGCTTTTGAACGAAAAGCCGCCTAAATGAGCACCGGACCCGGAAATAAACCGCGACAAGTCCACTCCTGCGCGTCACTGTATGCATAATTTTCTACGACGGCGCGCAATTCCGCGTTTGAACCAAAGACGAGATCGACTTCGGTTGCGGTCCATTTGAGATCGCCCGTGTTGCGGTCACGCCCCTCAAACACATAGTTAGTGTCAGTCGGGCTCCACTTCGTCGATATGTCGAGCAGATTCACGAAGAAATCATTACTCAACGTTCCCGGCTTGTCAGTAAGGACGCCGTGGTCCGTCCCGTCAGCATTAGCGCCCAAGGAGCGCATGCCGCCAATCAAAACCGTCATTTCCGGAACGGTCAGACTCAACATGTCCGCACGATCGACAAGTAATTCAGCCGGTGACCTGCTCTCGACGCTGCCAAGATAATTTCGGAAGCCGTCTGCTTTCGGTTCAAGCACCTCAAAAGCGGCGACATCAGTCTGTTTTGCTGTCGCATCCGCGCGTCCCGGCGTGTAAGGAACCGTGACATCATGACTGGCCTCTTTGGCTGCTTGTTCAATGGCGGCCGCGCCACCCAGAACAATAAGATCAGCAAGCGAGACTTGCTTACCGCCCGTATGCGCGTTGTTAAAATCCTGCTGGATAGTTTCCAGGGCCTGCAGGACTTTCGCCAGTTCCGCCGGATTGTTCACCGCCCAATCTTTTTGCGGCACCAGCCGGATGCGCGCGCCATTGGCGCCGCCGCGCATGTCTGTGTCACGAAACGACGCTGCTGACGCCCAGGCTGTACGAACTAATTCCGGTACGGACAGTCCCGATGCGAGTATCGTAGTCTTGAGGCTCGCAATGTCCGCGGCTTTGATCAACGCATGATCGACTTCAGGTACGGGATCCTGCCAGATCAACTCCTCTGCAGGAACGCTCGTTCCGAGATAACGCACGCGCGGGCCCATGTCGCGATGCGTCAGCTTGAACCATGCTTTGGCGAAGGCGCGTTCAAACTCTTCAGGGTTTTCCAAAAAGCGCTGCGAAATTTCCCGATAGGCAGGGTCTTCTTTTAGCGCCAAATCTGTCGTTAACATGATTGGTGCGTGCCGTTTGTCCGGATCATGGGCGTCCGGCACAAGGTTTGTAGCGGCCTCTTCGGTCGGAATCCATTGAACGGCGCCGGCTGGACTTCTTGTCTGTTTCCATTCAAAGTTGAAGAGGTTGGACAAAAATTGATGCGTCCACTCAGTGGGACTGGACGTCCATGCGCCTTCGAGCCCGCTAGTGATTGTGTCGCCGGCATTGCCAGCGCCGCACTTATTGTTCCAACCGATTCCTTGTTCTTCGACACCCTCGGCTGCGGGTTCGGGACCGACGCAGTCGGCCGGACTCTTGGCGCCATGGGCTTTGCCGAAAGTATGACCGCCGGCGATGAGCGCCACCGTCTCTTCGTCATTCATCGCCATACGACCGAATGTTTCTCGAATATCGTGCGCGGCCGCCAACGGATCCGGGTTGCCGTTCGGGCCTTCCGGATTGACGTAGATGAGACCCATCTGAACTGCAGCCAGCGGTTTTTCGAGTTTTCTGTCGCCACTGTAGCGCTCATCGGCGAGCATTTCCGCTTCCGGGCCCCAGTTCACCAGTTCGGCTTGCCAATCGTCCTCTCGCCCGCCGGCGAAACCGAACGTCTCAAAGCCCATCGACTCGAGCGCCACATTGCCGGTCAGCACCATCAAGTCGGCCCATGAAATATTGCGACCGTATTTTTGTTTGACCGGCCAAAGCAGGCGTCGCGCCTTGTCGAGATTTGCATTGTCTGGCCAGCTATTAAGCGGTTCGAAGCGTTGTTGGCCGCCGCCGGCGCCACCGCGACCGTCGAGCGTTCGATAAGTGCCTGCGCTGTGCCACGCCATCCGGATAAAGAGCGGTCCGTAACTGCCATAGTCTGCCGGCCACCAATCCTGAGACGTAGTCATGACCGCCTCGATATCTTTCTTGACGGCGTCAAGCTCGAGGCTTTCAAAAGCCGCAGCATAATCAAAATCCTCACCCATCGGATCGGACATAGCTTCATTCTGACGAAGCGCGGAGAGGTTTAATGTTTCCGGCCACCAGAATTCGTTCGACCTGGGCTCGCCATGAGCCAATTTGTTCGCGGCCATAACGCCATCCTCCGATATCTGCGATTGCGCGGTCTGTTCCGTTGAAGCGGGAGCTGCGCTTTCCGCGACGGCTGCGCTGTCGCCCGTTTGTTCGCTTTTCCCGCAAGATGATAGAAGCGAAAACGCCATTATGGCGACGCCCGCAAGTAGTGATGACTTCAGACTTCGGTTCATGCCATTATTCCTCTTCATGGTTTTACTGTTCGCAAAGACTGAAATCGCTTGCGCGCCGGTTGGGCGCTCCGCTTGTGTTCAAAACGCCTATGCTTCGTACCCCAATTTCATTGCCGGCTTCGCGCTGCGTGTGTTCCGGGCATAATCGTCAGAAGACTGCATTTATATTTTTCCAGTCAATAAAAGCAAGAATACCGCCGTTATATTTATTTGTAAAATTGATACTTTCTATGTTATTCATCTACTTTTTCGATATATTTTGTACTCTTATACCGCTGCAGCCGCCTCAGAATTCACGTTTCCGCGCCGATGTTGTGGCGACGCAGTATCCACCCGTCTCATCCCCGGCGCCTGAACGACCGCTGTTTCAATTTCCCGCCGAACCTCCATCGGCCGCGCAAGAATCGGAAACTCAATAACAGCGACGCCTGTGCCGCGAATGGTCAAAAGACCAAACCCGAGAATGCGACCAATAAAAGATTGATGGACGAGAATTTCCTCAATCTTGTCGAGGCTGACTTCATGAGAGTTGCGTGCAATGAGGCCAGTTTTCAAGATCACGCGCACCGTCGTCACTGCAATAACAGTCGTCCATTTGTGTATGTAGCGCTTGAAGAAAATGATCAGCCCAAAGGCGAAGGCTACGCTGCTGAGCGCCGTAAAAGCGCTACTTGACGCGTCAAAGATTAGATAATCGCGAAACAGCCGGTAAAACCAGAGCGCGCCGGGGGCGCAGCCGACAACAAACCAAAACCAGCTTATGAAATCGTAGGTCCAATTGAATTTTGCCCGGTAGAGATATTTTTCTCCCGGCGCCAAGGTGCTTTCTACATATCCCATGGCTGACTCCATCAACGGCGGTTGCGGTGTTGTGTGCGCCCGTCAGGCGCGCATTCGATTTGTCTGGAGATATTAACGCGACAACCAATCAACCAGCTTGATCTGAGTCAAGGAGCATCGGCGTCGATTGGTTATGGCGAGGCAATTGCAGAACGTTGCGGAAAAATAACCGCCGCAGCATACGGCTTATTACTATATATTCCCGTCCTCAAAGAAAATTAGTCAACATAGGCAATTGTAAATGGCGCATAACATAACGCGTAGTCTGAGCTCTCCCCAATATCGGGGCTACCATTGGATAGCCCCACGATACCGTAAGTATCAGCTCGCCATCGATCTGTGACGCGAAAGTATACTAAACCGGTCAACTCACTTGGATCTGACATCGCCGTTGCGGAATCCGGATAGCTGTAAGCAGTCCTCATGCTGACGCGGGGCGTAACCTGATATAGCGCGCCAACAGAAACGAAGAATACATCGCTCAGCGGTAACAAACGGAACTGCCGAGAAGCGATATCCGGCGTTGAAAAAGATTTGCGACAAAGGCGCTCGAGAAGCGGCAGCGTGATTATTGCAGATACCTATGACCGAATATCTCAATCAGGTCAGCCGATCTTCATTTTTCCGGTATTGCAGGTAACCGTCGCCATTTGCAGTCAAGAGACGCGCAACTCATCGTGAACAGAGGTTACGCCCGGCGCCGCCCAGACAGCATCCTCAACCAGTTTGCGTTCATGCCAGGCCCTTACGTCACCGCTCAGTGTGACTTTGCCGCCATCTACATTGACCTTTATGTGCGACGCCTCAAGATTGGCGTTACGGTGTAAAGCCTTAGTGATACTCTGCTTTACATTCGCTGCTGATGCGCGCTGCTTCAACTTGATCTGATTGCTGACACCGGTGACGCCTTGAATCTCAGTAATATAATTTTGCGCTGTGTCCCGCTGATAATTCCATTCTACCTGTCCGGTAAGCGTCACGACACCGTTCCTCACTTCAGCTTTGAGATCATATTCGCGAAAAGCATAATGCCAATCAAACGCTTTCGCGATGCGTTCGGAAATATCTTCGTCGGAAATAGATCTGTCTGAGGGATATTTCACATTAACTTCCTCAGCAATCGTCCTAACGCCTTTGACACGCTTTGCAGCGCGTTCGGCGGCGAGCCGTTCTGCATAGCTCTCAACAACGCCATGCAGAGCGACAGCGCCGTCTTTGACGGTCACGCCAATCTCTGTGGATTCAATCATAGGATCCCAATCGATTTCGGCGAGGATATCGTCCCGTATGTCTTCATCCTTGCGCATTTTTTTCTCCTTTCAGAAGAACCATTGCAACGATGATCACTTACTCACAAAATGAGCGTTCGCCATTGATTAAGATCAAGCAGCCAACTGAATTCTGAAGATCAATTGGCGACAGCGCGTCTTACATCTTGTACATCCGCCTTTGTGTCCTCTACGAATCCAACAACATAGTTCTTGTCGTAGTATTTCGCGCATTTCGGGCACGTCGTATAAAAGAAAAATGTTCGCGGTTCCTGATCGCCATCGACACTTTCCACGAGTGTATCGCGCCATTGGCGGGCATTTTTGTAGGGTCCCTCGAAGACCTTAGTTTTAAAATCTCCGGACACGCGGATCATTTCCTGGCCCGGAACGTCCTTTGTCACCGCAAACAAATGCTCGCCGGCCCATGGCGAATTGTCGGCGCTCAAAACGATGAACTGGCTGGGGTCCGTCGCCTCTGCGCCTTCAATCGCCTTAAAAGTGTCGCCAAAAACTTTTCCCATATTGACCGGAATATGCATGATGCTGCGTGTTTTTGCTTTCACGAACAGCTTGTCTTTGAAGTGAAGATGTTGCGCATCCCATTCCTCAGGGTTGAACCGAGGGCAGCAACCCGTTGGGTTATCGGTCTGATCGTAAAGGGGGACTCGATTTTCGTGCATTGCGCCCATCTCCTGCTCAACATTCCGTTGACGCTGATCAGTGATGCCCCGACACGGCTCTCGCAAACCCGCCAGAAGTCGATTTGCCGGCGGCGTGCGTTACATCTCCGAGGCTTAGCATGCCAACCATCCTTTTTTCATCATTAATCACCGGAAGGCGACGAATTTGCTTTTCCTCCATAAGGTGAACTGCTTCTGAAAGTCGGTCATTTTCATTGCAATAGGAAACGCCCTTGGACATGACATTACGCGCGGTGGTTTTAGAGAGATCACGGCCGTTAGCGACGGCGCGCAATGCAATATCCCGATCGGTCACCATGCCGATCAATCGGTCATTTTCACCAACTGGAATCGCACCTATATCATTTGCTTTCATTAGTTTTGCGATTTTCGCGACGGGCATGGAAGGTTCGCACCACTTCACCTGGCCATGCATGGCTTGTTTGACTTTCATCTTATCACTCCATTGTTAATTGCCAATTTTAGAGGCGCTAACCGATCGGGCAGCAACCTTTGGCGCAGTCATGAATATTATTTTGTTTTCTTAGCCATGATGACACAGACACGGCATATTCTGCTTATCACATTAGCACGGGCAATATGTTGACCAGGATCAACTTCGTTCCAAAAAAGCCGTGAGGAGAGTTACGCAGAATTTTGCAAGAACATGGGACAATCGTGCTTCGTCCACTTGTTCGCCGACGCCATGCCGGTTTTGATCGCTGATAGCTAAATTAGTGTTTCGGTTTTCGGCGGCCTTGCATCGCTGTCGCGGCGGCGGGCGCATTGTAGCGATTTTACAATCCACCCAATCGCGACGCCAATAAGAAAACTCGCGGCGATCACAAAAAATCGGCTTGTTTCAAACGTCCAGAAGAGAACCTTAACTTCAACGAGGGCCATATTTTGAAAGGAAAAAAGCGCCAGAAAGGCGCCGAGACCAACCGCCAGCCAGAACCGAATTTGCTGCATGTTCGTTCTTCTCCGTAATCTTGAAGAGTAGGCGAGAAGCAACGGCGTGAAATTGATGACAATCAACTCCGCTAGCAATCTTGACGATCCGGACGGCAGCGTTCTCGGGCAACGGTAAGGCCGGCATAACTCGCCAACTGGCCAATTCTCTGGCAGTCACAAGCTAGAGATTCAACACAGCCCACCCTATCGGTCTATCGTTGATTTGCATCAAGCCGCCTCTTCGCTGCCGCGTTCATTATGAATTGACGAAACAGTGAGAATAATAGTGAACAAATTAAGCGTCGCAGGCGTAGGCATAAAAGCCAGCCAAACAAATGATGACGACGGCGCCTATGTCGTGGCATTTTCCAGCGTCACACGACATGACGGGGCGATTGTCGGCGGCAAGAACGCTTCATTAGGGGAAATGATCAGCAATCTCGCCGTCGCCGGCATCAGCGTGCCGGAAGGGTTCGCTGTGACTGCGGCAGCGTATCGTGATTTCATCAAGGGCAACAATCTCGAAGCGCCAATTCGCCGTGAACTTGACCGATTTGATGCGGCCCCAGACAAGCTGAACCATATTGGCGATAAAATCCGCACCTTGATCAATAAAGCAACATTCTCCGATAAATTGAATAACGAAATTTTATCCGCCTATCAAAAGTTGGGCGATGGACAAAATCAGACTCATTCAGTCGCCGTCAGGTCAAGCGCTACTGCTGAAGATTTGCCTGAAGCAAGTTTTGCCGGTCAGTTGGAGACATTCCTCAATGTCAGCGGCGATGATGAATTGCTTTCGGCATGCAAGAATTGTTTCGCTTCTCTCTATACCGACCGCGTGATCAGCTATCGAAAAACCCATGGATTTGATCAATCCGATATCGCCATATCCGTCGGCGTTCAACGCATGGTTCGTTCTGATTTGGCGTGCTCTGGCGTGATGTTTTCGATCGACGCTGACACCGGCTTTCCGGGCATTGTCTTGGTCAACGGCGCATGGGGCCTTGGCGAAACTGTCGTGCAGGGCAGTGTTGATCCTGATGAGTTTGAGATCTTCAAACCATCCCTTGCCGCCGGCGCTGCGCGATCAGTTATTCATAAGCGCCGCGGCGCCAAGGCGCAAAAACTGGTCTATGCCGATAAGAATGCGCAAGCGCAGAACAAGGCGACCACCCTCGTTGACGCTTCGCCAGACGAACGCGCCGCATTTATTCTTAGCGATGAGGAGTTGAAGACGCTCGCCGGCTGGGCAGTGAAGATCGAAAACCATTACGGCCAGGCGATGGACATGGAATGGGCGAAAGACGGCGAGACAGGCGCTCTATTCATTGTTCAGGCGCGACCTGAAACCGTACAATCGAGGCGCATGGTCGGCCAGCTGCGTAGCTATCGTCTGAAAGAAAAAGGTGCGCAACTCCTGAAAGGCGTTGCGGTCGGCGACGCGGTCGCCAGCGGTAAAGTATGCGTCATCGAGAGCGCTCACAACATCGCCGACTTCAAAGACGGCGCCGTGCTGGTGGCGTCGATGACAGATCCGGACTGGGTGCCGATCATGAAAAAGGCAGCCGCCATTGTCACTGATCATGGCGGCCGCACAAGCCACGCAGCGATTGTCAGTCGCGAATTGGGTCTGCCGGCTGTCATCTGCACGGGCGACGCCACAAAGATTCTGAACCATGAGCAGGAAGTCACCGTCTCCTGCGCAGAAGGTGAAACGGGCGCCGTTTATGAGGGCATTCTCGATATCGATGTAAGCGACATCGATCTTGATAATATTCCAGAAACAAAAACCAAGGTTATGCTCAATCTCGCCAATCCTTCGGCGGCTTTTCGCTGGTGGAAGTTGCCAAGCGACGGCATCGGCCTGGCGCGCACCGAATTCATCATCAGCAATTTAATCAAAATTCATCCCATGGCGCTTGTTGACTTTCACACTGTAGCCGATCAACAGACGCGCGATCAGATCGAAACACTGACGACGGGTTATGAAGTCAAAGGAGAGTATTTTGTAGACAAGCTCGCCGAGGGCGTTGCGCGTATCGCGGCGGGCGTTCATCCAAATCCGGTGATTGTGCGCATGAGTGATTTCAAGACCAACGAATACGCAGGATTGATCGGCGGCGCACAATTTGAGCCGCACGAGGATAATCCGATGCTCGGTTGGCGCGGCGCGAGCCGCTATTATGATGAGCGCTACCGTGCGGGGTTTGCGCTCGAATGCAAAGCGATGCGGCGTGTGCGCGAAGAAATGGGTCTAAAAAATGTCCAACTCATGATCCCGTTTTGCCGCACCATTGAGGAGGCGGATAAAGTCCTTGGCGAATTGAGCGTTAATGGGCTGCGAAAAGACGAGGATGGGCTCCATATCTATGTCATGGCGGAAATCCCGTCCAATATTTTGCTTGCCGAACAATTCGCTGAGCGCTTCTACGGATTTTCAATTGGCTCAAACGATTTAACACAGTTAACCCTGGGCATTGATCGCGACAGTGACTTTTTGCAACCGCTGTTTGACGAACGCAATGATGCGGTTAAAGCCATTATTCGAGATTTGCTTGAAAAATCGGTGCGAACCGGCGCACCGGTAGGCATTTGTGGTGAGGCGCCTAGCAACTATCCTGAATTTGCGCAATTCCTCGTTGATGGCGGCATCGATTCAATTTCGGCCAGCCCCGACAGTTTTCTGAAGGTTAAGACCGCGGTCGCGGACACGGAAAAGAAGATGACGGCGACACTTAAAAGCGCATGAGCAAGATACTCACGATTACGCTAAACCCTGCGCTTGATGTCGCTGCCGTGATTGACGAACTGGAGCCTAGTCGAAAACTGCGATGTCGCGAACCGCACATGGACCCTGGCGGCGGCGGAGTTAATGTGTCACGCGCGATCAAGATTTTAGGCGGCGAAACGACGCCCTTTGTCGCTGCCGGCGGGCCGACAGGGGAGTTGCTGATAAGTCTGCTTGCCGAGGAAGGCCTTGAGCCGGTTCATTTCCGCATTGACGGCATTACCCGTCAAAGTTTTGCCGTTCGCGAAACCAGCACGAAGAAACAATATCGTTTCATTCTGCCAGGTCCGGAATGGGACGAGCGTTTAGGCGCCGCCGCCTTGAAAGCGGCCTCTGAAGCAGCAGAGCACAAGCAATATATTGTCATAAGCGGCAGCCTACCTCCCGGCGTTAGCAATCATTACTACGTCGACCTCATCGCTGCACTTGCAAATGGCGGCGCGCGTATCGTCATTGATACATCAGATTCCGCACTTGAAGCTGTCCTCAAGGCGACCTCGCCCAACCTCTTTTGCGTTCGCTTCAACTGGGCTGAAGCGCAAGCGGCGGCAGGTTGCACTTTTGCAAACTCGGAAGAGGCTGTTCAGTTTGCCCGGGAACTTATCAATAGAGGCCTTTCAGCTAATATCATCGTCACCCGCGGCGCCGACGGCGCAATTGTCGCATCGGGCGAGGACATATTTCAGATTGCGGCGCCGAAAGTGAAGGCTGTCAGCGCAGTCGGCGCCGGGGACAGCTTCATGGGAGCCTTTGTTCTTGGCATGGCGAAGGGCGATACGGTCAAGGTAGCGAGCAGCTATGGCGTAGCGGCCGCCGCGTCCGCAATGACAACTCCTGGAACGGAACTCTGCCGTCGCGCCGACACCGAACGGTACTTCAAAGACATTCTCAAATAGATCCTGAATAACGTCGGCGGCGCCGAATTGGTGCGACTTCTCAACAACCGCTCTCGGTAGACTTCCATTGCCTCAAATTACCGCGCCCCTTGCCTATGGTGTTTCAGATAGGCAACACAACCCACCAGGGTCGTCAGCTTCGGATAATCCTTTTCCGGAATATCAACGCCTGTCGCCTCGTGAATCTTGATGATGAAATTCAACAAATCCATGGAATCGATTTCGAATTGATCGCGAAAAGATTCATCTGGATCAACATCCTCGCCTTCCAAATCTGGCGCAACTTCAAATAAGGCCTTTACCACCAAATTCTTTAATTCCTCATCTGTCATAACGCCTCCGGAGCCTGAAGTAATTTATCGAGCGTTCTCAAAAAACGCGCCGCCGTTCGGCCATCGCTGGCTCGGTGATCGGCGGCGACAGTTACAGTCATCACCTGTCGCGGCTCAACCGCGCCCTCAGCAACAACCCACGGACGCTGAACTATCGCGCCGCAGCCGATTATCGCGACTTGTGGCGGATAGATAACAGGTGTCACAGAATCAGCTGTGTCTTCTCCGAGGATAGAAATGGTCACGGTCGGATTGCTCAACTCCGACCCACGGATCCGGCCGGTGCGGACGCGAGTCACAAGATCACGAAGACCCTTCATGCAGTCATCGACGCCCAGCTCGTCAGTATCGTGAATCGCCGGCGCAATCAGTCCCTCGCCGCGCAAAGATGCGGCAACGCCCACATGAATGCGCGTGGAGGGATGAAAGGCGCCTTCGGTGAAGAACCCATTTAGATTTGGCGTTTCTTTCAATGCGCGGGCAACCGCCTTGATCAGCGGGGCCACATAGAGAAGACGCTCAGTGACAGTTCGTTTTGCGTTTTGCACCTCAAGCCATGATTTCAGCGCGGTGCAGTTGATCGTGCTTGCGACGTAATAATGCGGAACTTCGCGTTTTGACTTCGTCATGGCGTCGCCGATGGCTTTGCGCATGACGTCAAGATTCAGACTGGGTTTTTCTGTTTTCGGCGGAGCGTCTTGGGTGAGTGTCCTTTCTTTCTGTTCAGCCTCGCCCGTTTCAATAAATGCGTTTACTTGCGCCAGACCGATAATGCCGTCTTCGCCGGAAGAAATACGCGCGATATCAACGCCCGCTTCTGCGGCGCGCTTTCGGGCGACCGGCGACACCTTGCGCTCGCCAACGACATGCGCCGTTCGGCTTGCGTTTGACGAAATCATCTCGATGGCCCCACTCTTTTCCGTTTCCGGCTTGCGATTGATTGCAGGCGTTATATCCTCAGGCGGAACGACGGCCTTTGTGCTTGTGCCTTCATCGTTTTCGTTTCGAATAAACGCGAGCGTCGTGCCGACCAGAACGCTTTCACCGGGCGTGACTGCATGTCTGTCAAGCACGCCTTCCTCAAACGCCTCAATTTCAATGGCGCCTTTGACGGTTTCAACGACGGCGATGATGTCGCCGCGTTTTATGGCCTCGCCCGGCTGCTTCAGCCACTCGACAAGTGTCGCCTTGTCCATATCGGCGCCCAGCGACGGCATGCGGAAGGCCGTCATATTCTGAGCGCCTTTCTCACGGCCGCCACAATCTTTTCCTCGCTTGGAAGCGCGGCGAGCTCAAGATGTTGAGCGTAAGGAATTGGCGCCTCGGCCGTACAGACGCGTTCAACCGGCGCATCAAGATCGAAAAAGGCGCTCTCCGTAATTTGGGCGCTGACCTCACCGGCGAGACTGCCCGTCTTCCAGCCTTCATCGACAATCACAGCGCGATGCGTTTTGACAACCGATGCAACAATTCGTTCCCTATCCAGCGGTCGAAGGGATCGAAGATCTATTACATCGCAGGAAATTCCGTCTTCAGCCAGGGAATTTGCCGCAGCAAGCGTCTTTGGCAAACTACCCCCATAGGTGATGAGTGTTGCATCGTCGCCATCCCGTCGAACGGCTGCGTGATCTATATCCGCCGTCCACGGCCCTTCTGACGCGATATCGCCTTCTTCATTGTAAAGCATCGCGTGTTCGAAAATGATCACAGGATCAGGGCATTCAAGTGCACTCCACAACATGCCGCGCGCATCCACAACCGTCGCCGGCGCCAAAACCCGTAGTCCCGGCACATGCGCGTACCAATTCTCGAGGCTGTGCGAATGCTGCGCGGCGAGTTGCCGACCGGCGCCGGTCGCCATTCGAATCACGACGGGTACGGAAAATTGACCGCCAGACATATGGCGAAGCGTCGCCGCATTATTAACGATCTGGTCGAGGCACAAGAGGCTGAAATTCACCGTCATCACCTCAATGATCGGCCGCATACCGGCGAGCGCTGCGCCGATCCCGGCGCCCGTGAATCCGGACTCAGATAATGGCGTATCGCGAATACGCTCTTCGCCGAATTCTTCGAGTAATCCCTTCGAGCATGCATAGGCGCCACCATAGCGCCCGACATCTTCCCCCATCAAGAACACGCGCTCGTCTTTTGTAAGCGCTTCACTCAACGCTTCACGTATCGCATCGCGATAGGTTATGCGCCGCGTTTCGCTCACGCCATATTCTCCCGCGGCGTCACAACGTCTTTAAGAAGGTCTTCAACCGGTTCCCATGGAGCAGCTTCAGCGAAGGCGACTGCCTCTTCAACAACATTCGCGACGTCGCTTTCAATTTCCTCAAAATCGCTCTCTGCCAGAAGAGAATGTTCAATTATACATGGCTTGAATTGCACAAGCGGCCCGCGCTCTTTCCATTCCTCCACTTCTTCCTTGGCGCGATAAAGTTCGGCATCAAACATGGAGTGCGCACGGAACCGGTAGGTCTTGTTTTCAAGGAAATATGGCCCCTCGCCTGCACGAATTTTCGAAACGGCTCTTCGCGCCGCCTCTTCGACAGCGCATACGTCCATTCCATCGACGATTTCAGCGGAGATATTGTAACTCTCTGCGTGCCGATGAATATCGGTTTCAGATTCTGACCGCTCTAACGCCGTCCCCATGGCGTAGCCGTTATTTTCACAGATGAAGAGCACCGGCAGCCTCCAGAGCGCGGCGAGGTTCAGCGCTTCATGGAATTCGCCCTCAGCGGCCGCGCCCTCCCCAAAAAAGCAACAGGTCACATGGGTCTTGCCGCGCATCCTGTCGGCGAGACCAAGACCGACGGCTAGCGGCAGACCGCCGCCGACAATCGCAAAGCCGCCATAGAAGCGATGGTCCGCACTGCAGATATGCATTGAACCGCCACGGCCACGGCTTGACCCTGTGGCCTTGCCATACATCTCAGCCATCACTTCCGTAGCCGGAAGGCCCCGCGCCAACGCATGGCCATGTTCGCGGTAGGTCGCCACGACGCGGTCATCCGGCAGCAAAGCCTGCATTACGCCGACGGCGTTCGCCTCCTCGCCGATATAGAGATGCAGGAATCCGCGGATCTTTTCGGTGCTGTACAGCTCCGCACACTTCTCTTCAAAACGCCGGATTAGAATCATCTGACGGGCGAGTTCTCGCAAATGCTCCGCCGAAATTTCAACGCCTTCATATTGATCTCTCATTGAGTCGGTCCTTCCAAAGTAGATAGGTCGCCCTCAGGTAAACCAAGCTCACGCGCCTTGAGAAGACGGCGCATGATTTTACCTGACCGGGTCTTTGGCAAATCATCCGTGAAATCGATCTCACGCGGCGCAACCGCGGGTCCCAAACGTTTGCGCGCATGGGCCATGAGCTCTTTGCGCATTGATTCATTTGGTTCGTACCCTTGATGAAGCGCAACGAACGCCTTGACCACCTCCATCGCCACCGGGTCCGGCTTGCCGATGACGGCGGCTTCAGCGACCGCAGGATGCTCAAGTAACGCGCTTTCGACTTCAAATGGCCCGATCAGATGACCGGCGCTTTTAATGACGTCATCATCGCGACCGACAAACCAGTAATATCCGTCTTCGTCCCGCCGGGCGAGATCGCCGGTGAGGTACCAATCATCATAAAAACATTTTTTGTAACGCGCCTCTTCATGAAGATAGCCGCGAAACATTGACGGCCACCCGGCTTTCAACGCGAGCTCGCCGACAACATTCGGCTCGGTGAGCACGCCAAACGTTTCTTCTGTTTGTCTAATAATCCCCGCCTTCACGCCCGGAACCGGCAGCCCCATTGAGCCAGGCTTGATCGGCGTCGCAGCGTAGTTGGAAATCATGATGCCGCCGGTTTCCGATTGCCACCAATTATCATGAATTGGCAGGCCAAGAACCTCCCGACCCCAAATCACGGCTTCCGGATTCAACGGTTCGCCGACGCTGGCGATATAGCGCAGGTTGGACAAATCATATTTCCTCGGGAGCTCGTCGCCCGCTTTCATCAGCATTCGGATCGCCGTCGGCGCCGTGTACCACACAGCGACTCTTTCATTCGCCAGCGTCTGATACCAACGTTCGGCGTCAAACTCCTCCTCATCGGACAGCATCGTGCAACCGATAGTCAGCGGTGCAATCACGCCATAAGAGGTGCCGGTCACCCATCCGGGGTCGGCTGTGCACCAGAAGATATCGTCTTCACACAAATCAAGTGCATACTTAGCCGTGACATGATGTGTAATGACCGCTTCATGCACATGCATGCAACCTTTGGGTTTCCCAGTCGTTCCCGATGTGAAATGCAAGATGGCAAGATCATCCGGTTTTGTCGGCGCCATCTTGTAGCTTGGATCACCTTCATCAACTAGGCGATCAAAATCGAGACCGTCTTCACCGCCTCCGACCAGGATAATATGCTTAAGCGACGGCAATTGATCCCTAATCGGCGCAATCTTTCGTTTGTAAAGCCGCTCGGTGGTCACCAGCGCCTTGGCGCCGGCGATTTCCATGCGCGCCCTTGCCGGCTCTGGGCCAAAAGCGGAAAATAGCGGACAAAATACGGCGCCGCGCTTCCAGACGCCGAGCGCCGCCGCATAAAGTGCTGGAATGCGGCCAAGGAGGCTGAACACGACATCGCCGCGAGCAACGCCAAGTGTTTCAAGTGCGGATGCAAAACACGCGGATTGCTCCGACAACTCTTTGTAGGAGATGTTGCGCCGCGCGCCATCTTTTGCGATCCAACGCAATGCAGCTTTGTCGCCGCGGCCAGCCCGGATAGTTGCATCAAGCGCAATGTCAGCGATGTTCAATGTTTCCTGTTTATCGCCAAGCAACTCATTCCGCGCGGCAATCCACGAAAATGCGGAATAGGTTTTTTCGTAATTCAACAAATTATGATCGCCAGATTGCGGAATTATCTTGCGGGTAGTATTTTGTTCCACAACGAACTCCAAGCGATTGCGTTTAGTAACTGTCGCTCAAATGAGACGCACTCTCTTTGAGATGGATCAATTCGGGTGCGCAGCGTTGATTGAAATCAGTTTTTGACGCCCTCCAAACGGCTAAAATGGCTTGAAGGGCATAGCCGCTCGCCCGGGTGAATTATCAAAAAAGTGTCGGGAAAGACTTCTGCAGGAGGTGTTATGGATTTTGCCAATCAGCGTCGTCAGATGGTCGATGAGCACGTGCACGCACGCGGTGTCCGCGACACCGCCGTTCTGAACGCCATGTCGCGGACGCCGCGCGAAGCATTCGTATTGGAGGCGTATCGCGATCAGGCATATGCAGACACACCCTTGCCGATCGGCGAAGATCAAACGATTTCCCAACCCTATATCGTCGCCTATATGATTGAGGCGCTCGCTTTAAAGGGCGACGAAAAGGCGCTGGAAATTGGATCCGGGTCTGGCTACGCCACTGCCGTCCTTGCGCAAATCTGCAAGGATGTTTACGCGATTGAGCGAATCGAAAGACTCTCGGTTCGCAGCGCCGAGACGTTAAAAGAGATTGGCGTCAAAAACGTTCACCTTCGCTGCGCGGACGGCACTGAAGGGTGGCCGGACGAAGCGCCGTTTGACGCAATTCTTGTCTCGGCCGGCGCCCCCTCCGTCCCCAACGCGTTGAAAGAGCAGCTAGCCGTCGGCGGCCGCGTGGTTATTCCCGTTGGTCGCGATACGCGCGCGCAAGAATTAATTCGTATCACCCGTATATCCGATGACGAATTTATTCGCGAAGATATCGCGGATGTGCGTTTTGTTCCGTTGATCGGCAAGGAAGGATGGGAGCTCGACCAGCCCGAACTCGCCGATCAGTTCACGCAAGGAAGGCCGCGGGTGGTGCAGACGCGACCGAAAATCGACGACGGTTTGCCCGGCCTTGTTTCCGGCGCGTCGGAAGATTTTGACGATCTGGATCGTGTCGACCTTCAGCCCCTTCTGGCGCGGATTGGCGACGCGCGGATCGTTCTTCTTGGCGAGGCGAGCCACGGCACGTCGGAATTCTATCAGATGCGCCAGCGGATAACGAAGGCCCTGATAGAAGAAAAAGGATTCAATTTTATCGCCGCAGAGGCGGACTGGCCCGACGCCGCGCAGATCGATCGCTATGTGCGCCACAAAGATGCGCCGCCGTCAGAATGGACTGCTTTCGCTCGCTTCCCGACCTGGATGTGGCGCAATACAGAGGTCCGCGGCTTTGTCGACTGGCTTCATGCATATAATATGGAAAAGAGCGCCGAAGATCAGGCCGGTTTTCACGGACTCGATTTATATAGTCTTTATAACTCTATTCGCGCTGTGCTCGATTATCTGGATGCTTCGGCGCCAGAACTTACAGACGTTGCACGGCGGCGTTACGCCTGTTTAAGCCCCTGGGAAACGGATCCTGCTGCTTACGGACATGCGGCGTTGGCCGGTCGTTATCGCGAATGCGAAAAACCGGTCCTCGATGTTCTGGTTGACCTTCTTAAAAAACAGGAGGATCTGATTCACGCTAATGGAAGCCGTTTCTTCAACGCCGTCCAGAATGCCAAGCTCGTCGCCAATGCTGAACGCTATTACCGGATCATGTATTATGGTTCGCGGGCGTCATGGAATCTACGCGACAGCCACATGTTCGAGACCTTGAAATCGCTGTTGGGCCATTACGGGCCTGAGTCAAAAGCGATTGTATGGGCGCACAACTCGCATATTGGCGACGCCTCCGCGACGGAGATGTCGTCGCGCGGCGAGTTGAATATCGGCCAGTTGGTTCGCCGGGAGTTTGGCGAACACGCTTATAATATTGGTTTTGGGACGGATCATGGAACCGTGGCGGCCGCAAGCGATTGGGACGGACCGATGGAAGTGAAAGCGGTGCAGCCGTCGCACCCGCAAAGCTTCGAGCGGATTTTTCATTTAACGAACAAACCGGCTTTCCTGCTTCCACTGACACGCGGCGGCGCCCCGAACGTGCGAACGACACTCTCAAAGCCGCGACTGGAACGGGCGATTGGCGTTGTATATCGCCCGGAATCCGAACGCTTCAGCCATTATTTCGAGGCCAGTCTATCCCGGCAATTCGATGAGTTCATCTGGTTCGACGCCACGAAAGCGGTGACGCCGCTTGAGGTGAAGGAATTAGCGGGCCTTCCAGACACCTATCCATTCGGCGTGTGAGCACCCAGCATGGCGCCAGGCAAGAGACTTTTGACGCCAGCATCACCATATTAATGTGGCAATGATCGCGCCAAGTCGCGGCTTTCTGGTGCTGATCGTTCAACCAAAATTCCTCAATCATTTCCGTCAGAGGTAAAAACGAGACCAGGTCGTTAAATAACCGTTCGAGTTCACGTGCTTTACTCCCAGGCCGTGCGTGCGATCCCTTTAAGTCACCCTCAATGGAGAGGCAACGCACGCCGATCGCAAGGCCCAGTTCGCGAAAGGCGAGCCGATGGCCTGCGGGATAATTCAGCGCGTTTGTCGACAAAAGTGACGCTATTCCCCGATATGCAGAAGCCATGATCTCGCGCAGGATCGATAAATCGAAATCACCTGTTGAATCGCGTAAACGCACTATTCGAGCTGCATCAAACAAAAGACCGCCCAGGCCGAGCGTATCGTCAGTATACCAGTTCCGACCAGCGCATATGGCGGCATAATCCGATACATGTCGGTCGAGACTGGAAAACTCCTGTTCGCCAATCATCTTTCGCGCCAAGGCTTGAAGCGTGCGTGTTGTGACAAGCCCATCCAACGGATCATGATGTCCCATCGACGCAACGAGAACATACGAAAGATCAGTGCTCATCTTCCAGTACATCTGTTTCGGCCCGCCATCGCCAACGGAGTAGACAAATGCGGTATGTGCGGCATCGGCAAGCTCCATCGTCCACCGGACATAAGTCGCATCCTTAGTGGTTTCGCCCGCTCGCAAGAGCGCGTGAATCCACTTCGTCAAATAGTGAAAATACTGCCCGTCCTGATCCCACTCCATTCTGGCGTCCGGTATTTCACCTCGTTTCCTTTCCTCCAGTTTTTTCCCGATCCGCAATCCACCTGTGGTCGGGTGTTTTGAACCCTCCACATCATCAAGACCGCTGATCCAGCCTTTGCGAGGGTTGTCTGCACGGAAGCGACCAAGCTCCCAATGAACTTGCTCGATTAAATGCAAGGCTAGGTCAAAGTAAAGTATATCATTGGTCTGACGATGTAGCTCAAGTAAATTGCACGCGGCATAAGCATCCGTCCATAGATAACGACGCGAAGGATGCGCGGAGGATGACAAGCCGGTTTGCTCTGCGAATTCATGCATCAGCTTGCGAGCCTGTTCGGTTTTCTCGTCCTGCATGAAAACCTCCCTTACAATATCATTTGCTGTGCGACCAAAGATCTATGTCGCGCATATATTACCGTTATCGCCGAATGCTATGTTCTAGTGATAGAAAGCGCGGTTTTTTTCGCCAATATGCTCCCCGACGCAACGCCGAATTTCAGGATAATCCGGTTTACCAGTCGGGAGCAGAGGTAGCTCGCGGACCACTACAATGCGCTGTGGAATCTCAACACGAGCAACGCCGCGTGCGCGAGCCCACGCAGAAAAATCAGCGCGTTCGGCGTTATGCTGATCCGTAACAAGAACGATCATTTCCCTGCCGCCATCTGACGCGATGGCAACCGCAGCGTGTTTCGCCATTGGCCACAGCAATCCTGCGTGATCTTCCACTGCTGCAAGTGACGTCATTTCTGCGCCGATGCGCGCAAATCTGGAAACGCGGCCGGTCACGATGATGAAACCATCCATATCAACTTTCGCTAGATCACCGGTATCAAACCATTCGTCGGATTGGCGTCTCACAAAACCGCCGCCATCCGGATTGAGATAACCGGCCATTACATTGGGCCCACGCACAAACAGGCGTTCTCCCGCTGTAACTCCAGGGACAGGTTTCAGGCGCGCCTCCATGCCGGGAAGTAGTTTTCCTACCGTCCCAGGACGGTTAGTTTCTGGATGGTTGACTGCGATCACAGGGCTGCATTCTGTAGCGCCGTAGCCTTGTAAGATGATCGCTGGTGATTTTTCGGAAAATAGCTGGACCGTCGTTTCAGCTACTCGTTCTCCGCCGAGCACTACGTAATGAAGGCCGGCCAACGTCTTTTCATGTGCCGCGCGGGCGTACAATTGCGCGAACGTATCGGTGGCGATCAATACGTTGGCGCCTGTCGCTTGTATCATTTCTGGGATTTGACTGCGATCGAGCGGCGACGGGTAGAGCACTGTCTTCATACCGCCGAGTATCGGAAGCAGTGTGCCGCCTGTCAGCCCGAATGCGTGGAACATCGGCAAGACGTTGAAAAAAATCCAATCCATATCGAAGGGAACACGTGCGCGGCATTGCGCGATATTGGCGAGAATACTCGCGTGGCTTAACACCACCCCTTTCGGCTCGCCTGTTGTGCCTGATGTGAACAGAATAACCGCTGGGTCATTGGGCTTCGATTGTTTACGAACAAAGGTCGATACAAGACAACGCAGTAAAGCGGCGGCCTTGCCCAGTGCATTTAGTGAGCGACTTAGGTCTTCAATATATATAAATGAAATTGAAGATTCGAGCGTCGAAATTACGTTTTCTAATTTTGCCGCATTAACAAACCGACGGGACGTCAAAATATTTGTCACGCCTGCAAGGGCGCACGCCGCGCCAAGGTGAGCTGACCCCGTAAGATGATTAAGCACGGCTGGTAGTCGACCTGAAGCATGCGTCGCAAAAAAGATAACAACTGCCGGGGCGCAAGTCGGGAGAAGCACGCCAACAGTGTCACGCGGTGCGGTGATTTTAGCGATGACACCGCCGAGCACATACGCGGCTTGAATGAGTGCGTCATAGCTCATTGCAACGCCATCGTGGTCTTGAAGAATGATAGTCGATCCCCCACGATCCCGTCCCGCCTTCTTTAGCGCCCCCATAAGGGTGCGCGGCGTCCGCGAAAGATCCAGCGGCGGTCCGCGCCATGTTGTCTCAGCCAAGTGGGTAGGCATTTTTTTCGGTAAGAGCGTCATTCAACGGCAACCGGAGGCCCGAAACACGCCTCTCCGAAAATGCTCACGATGACGCCGAAACTACTGCGGCAAGCGGCTCATATTCTCCCTTGCGCAATTGACTTTGATTGTGAGCGCTAGACTTACGCGCGCCACGCGACTGCACCATCGCAGTTTGAATCTCACGCCTTATCTCCATTGGCCGCGCCAATACGGGATACTCGATAAGCGCCATGCCCGTGCCGCGCGCAGTCAAGACACCGTATCCAAGAACGCGACCGAGAAAGGAATGGTGAACGAGTACTTCTTCGATCTTATCAAGACTCACTTCGTGGGCATCCCGCGCAATCAGCCTAGTTTTTAAGACCAAACGACCAGCAGTCAGTGCGATAACAGTCGTCCATTTGTGTATGTATCGTTTTAACAAGATGATTGCTCCAAGAACAAAGGAAATCCCAGCGAAATATGTAAAAGTGTTGTCGAGAATGTCTAACTGGAGGTAATTTTTCAAAAACTGATATGACCAGAATACAGCGGGCGTGGAGCCAAGAAATAACCAGCCCCAACCGGCAACATCACACGTCCAATTGAACTTCGCACGATAAAGATATTCCTCTTCCGGCGCCAACGTATTCTCGACGTGTCCCATAGCGCACTCTTTCATCAGCATTCCGGCCCTTCCGGCGGCGCCGGTATGCGGACACACACGGACACTTGCTTTAGAGATGGCCCGGCTGTCCGAATGATATTTCGAAGAAAGGTAAAGGGATGTTCCGTAGCAGCGTTTGATCGGCATCAATTTTCTTGCTGATAGGGATATCTATGCTAATGGCGCTTATGTGGATGTTCAATGTATGGCGTGCACAGATTACGTGGTTTAGGCGCTATCCTCAATTGTCGAAGGGTGGAATGTGATTTTGGAGAGGTCTATTTGATGATGTAACTTGCTTGATCACTTTATTTGGATCAAAAGCGCTTGGATTGTCTTCCGGCCTCATGCCTTTGTGCAGGGCAATGAACGCAACCGCTTCATAACGTAAAGTTTCGCCACTCATCTTATCATAGGCCCAAGGAAATCCATAAGCGTAATAGGCGAATTGTTGAGACCTGCACGGATAAAATGCATAGACCAACGGCGCTTCTAAACGGTCCGAATTTGTTGTCTCCATTTTCTGTTTAACGACAACGAAATAATCATATCCGTGATCTACCGCGATCCCGGCGGCACGAAACAACAGTTGATCTTCGACCAATCTCTTCTTGATTTTTGAATCACCCAAGAACGTCAGCCGAAACAGAGTTTCGTCAATTTGCAGTTC
>JAJCZL010000017.1 GCA_029262415.1 Deltaproteobacteria bacterium
ACACTACGGGTTCGCGAGCGAATCCTTCCAGGGGCGAATCTCCTCAAGAGTTTCCGCAAGTTCTTCCTCGGCGACCTCAGTGTCGTAGGCCGCCTGAGCACGTAGCCAATAGCCGTTGGAAAGTTCGAAGAAGCGACAGAGTCGTAGATCCGTGTCGGCTGTTACGGCGCGCCTACCAGCCACGATCTCGCCGATGCGCTGCGCAGGGACGCGGATCTCTTTGGCGAGGCGATACTGAGAGATCTCCATCGGTTTGAGAAACTCTTCGAGCAGCAGTTCGCCGGGAGTTACAGGTTTAAGTCGAGCCATGGTTTGCCTCCTCAATGATAATCGACAATCTCGACGTCCTTCACACCGGCAACCGTCCAACGAAAGCAGATGCGATACTGTTCGTTCACACGGATGCTGTACTGGCCTTTCCGGCGGCCTTTGAGTGTCTTGAGGGGATTGCCCGGTGGGACGCGAAGATCGCCGAGACGACCGACGATCTGAAGCTGACGCAGCTTCCGTCGCGCGACCGACTCGATGCTCCGGAACCGCCTAACTCGCTTGCCGTTGGCGAGGGCTTCGGTGTCGGTGCAACGGAATGTCAAAATCACCGCGTCTGTAGTAACGCCAAGCGTTAATAACGTCAAGCGGGATTATCGTCGGGGTTTTGGCGGAGCAGATTCGCAGCACGATCAGGTAATACGGCATTGTTAACTTAAGCTCAGTGCGCTCTTTCGCCCTACAACATTTTGCGGTCCGGCTCGCAAGCAACGGCGACATGTCGTGGCTGAACACCGATACTTTGCATTCGGCGATGTGGGAGACGGGATTGTGACAGTTCGGTTCACCATTCGCGGTGAACGGGTACGAATCTTCGGTGCCGGCTACTGGCGAAAGGGAAAGGCGTTCAATGAAAAAACGAACCAAATACACCGATGAGCCGGTCAGAAGTGGCCGCCGAGTTGGCGCCGATATTTTGCCGGGACACGGAGGTGCGCGTGCCGGTGCCGGTCGTCCGGTCTCAGGAAACAAACCCGTGACACTGAGACTGCCGCCGAAGCTGATTGAAAGGTTGCGGCGTCAGGCCAAGAGGGCTGGGCAGACGATGTCCGATTTCGTTGCAGAGAAGCTTAAGGCCTGAAGGTGTCCTTCCTCAAACCCTCATCCACTGACAACTAAGCCACGCTTCTGTCGTAGCGATGGTGCAGTCACCCGAGCTGAGTATCCACGACTACGCACCCGAGCCGATTTTGATATATCCGGCCGCCGGCGTGAATAGCCACGAACGGGAGAGGCTATCTTTAAGGGCGGTATGACGGTGGGCCGGGTACCGGCACACTACCGAGAAACTCGCCTCGCCGGCGACTGAGTTGCAACACCCATACTTTCATCTCACTCTGCTGTATAGCGAGGAGATCTCCATGCCCGACGAACTAGCCTATCTCGATGCTACAGCCCAAGCCGAACTCGTCCGCGCCGGCGACGTGTCGCCGCTGGAGTTGGTGAATGCCGCGATCGATCGAATCGGCCGGCACAACGACGACCTGAATGCAGTGATCACCGAGCGTTTCGACAAAGCGTGCCAGGAAGCTGCGGCGGCCGATCTACCGCAAGGACCGTTTCGAGGTGTACCTTTCCTTATGAAGGATCTCGACGCGTGTACGAAAGACGATCCGTTCCACTGCGGTATGCAGTTTCTCAAGGATCGGAACTACATCTCCGATCACGACAGTCATTTCTACGCTCAAGTGAGAGCCGCTGGGTTCATCACGCTCGGTAAGACCAATACGCCGGAGTTCGGCTTGTCGATCACCACGGAGCCGGACGCCTATGGCTCGAGCCGCAATCCCTGGAATCTCTTGCACTCGACGGGCGGCTCGAGCGGCGGGTCGGGCGCTGCGGTAGCCGCTGGGTTAGTGCCGGCGGCTCACGCGAGCGACGGCGGTGGATCGATTCGAATCCCCGCGAGCGAGTGCGGCTTGGTGGGGCTGAAGCCTTCGCGTGGGCGTGTCTCGCTCGGCCCGGACTATGACGAGTACTGGCAGGGCCTTGTCATCTCCCACGTTGTGACGCGGACGGTGCGCGATACTGCGGCGATGCTCGACTGTGTATCGGGTGTGATGACGGGGGATCCGTACTCGGCACCGCTGACCGAGGGGACTTACAGCGAGCAAGTCCGACAGGATCCGGGGGCTTTGCGAATCGGATTGGTCCGCACGGTACCGGGACGCGGCACCGCGTTGGCTGCCGACTGCGTTGCCGCTGTTGATGCCGCGGGGCGGGCGTTGGAGGATTGCGGCCATCGTGTTGAGATCGCGCACCCGGGCGCGATGAATGCCCTGGCCGAAACGATGGCGGCTTTCCAGGTGATCGTTGCGTCGTGGACCGCGGCGGCCGTAGAGGAATGGACGGGAATTATCGGTGCGACGCCCGCTGAAGGCGATTTGGAGCCGGGTACGTTGCTGCTGGCCGAGATAGGACGCGGCGTGAGTGCCACCGACTACATTGCCAGCGCCAAGTGGATCGGACGCTATACGCGCGAGATGGCCTCGTGGTGGAGCGCGGACGATGGCGCCGGATTCGACGTGCTCGTCACGCCGACCCTTGGGGGGCCGCCGCCCGAAATCGGCTACCTCAAGGCGACGGACGACAACGCGGCCGACATCACCGAGCGCGTCATGGGGCTGCTGCCGTTTACGGTGCCGTTCAACCTCACGGGTCAGCCGGCGATGTCGCTGCCCCTGCACTGGAACACCGCCGGCCTACCTATCGGCGTACAATTCGCGGGAGCGTACGGCCGCGAGGATGTTCTGATCCGCTTGGCGGCGCAGCTCGAGCAGGCGCTGCCGTGGGCCGACAAGCGTCCGCCCGTGTATGGGTAGCGATCGAGCAGTTTCCCGACTACGTGCGAGGCGTTTTCGACCGTACGAAGTGGCCGGTTTTTCGGTCCACGCTGATCACCAAGCCGCAGACGAGCCCCCGCAAGAACGCGACCAGCTTGCGCATTCGGTGCGATGGACCACCGATGCTTAGTGCGACCGGTGATAAGCGGAACACGAAGCGCCTTGCGAGGCGGGAAAGGAGAAGTGCGGTAGACACGGGATGCTGTTTGAGATGTTTGCCGAAGACGGCTCCAGTTCCGTACCAGTTGCGTTGGGTCAAGTCGCGTGTGCTCTGGCGGGGCCGAAATCCATGATGGATCACCGCCAACTCGGAGGTCTCGAACACGTAGTACCCAGCCCGCAGTGCGCGGAGGGCAAAGTCGGTCTCCTCGGCTGACCTCAGCCGAGCGCCGAGGCCGAGCATCGCATCGAACCCGAAGAGAGCCTGCCAAACGCGTTTCCTGAAGCCCAGGCATGCTGCGATCCCCTCCACCTCGAGCTTGTCGAGCACGTCGCGCGCCAGGAAGTGTCCGTCACGGACGTACCCAGTTACAAACCCGGCTCGCTCGTCGTGCGGTCCCGGCACGACGTTGCCGAAGACGACGCCGATGTCCGGATCGTCCCTGAAAACTGCGACGAGCTTTTGCAACCAATCCGGTGGGATCTCGCAGTCGTCGTCGGTTACGGCGATCAACTCGGTCTTGGCCGATTCGATGCCGAGATTGCGCCCGTTCGCAACACCGACGCACGCGCTGCGCAGGTAGCGGAGTCTCGGGTCGTGGAGCAGCGGCTGCAACGCGTCTCGCGTGCGATCGTCCTTGCTTTGGTCGACGATGGTCACGTCGAAGGCGACGCCTTTGCTTGCAAGTAGATCCCGAACGGTTCGCACGACACGGCCGCCGCGGTCGCGCGTCGAGACTACGGCGGTCACGCGTGAGGACGTCTGCTCGGTCATACGACTCGCGCTCGGCCGATCCCGGTGATGGGAGTGCCGCCGAGATCTCGAGGTTGCTCTACTTCGAGACGCGAGAAGATCGTCGCGGCGAGATCACGGATGTGTCCGCCGTCGATCTGGGAGTTCGCGGCGATGCCTTCCCCCGCGGCGAGTAAGAAACCTTCGGGCCGGTGGTTGCCGCTTCGGCCATCGGGATTGCCGCCCGGATCGGGCCATTGGATCGCACCGAACCTCGGTGAGACGATCTCGCGATGCTCTGAGCCTGCTGTACGCGTCCACTGCACCACAAGGTCGGGTAGCTCGTGGAGTCGAACTCCACCTGCGAACAGTCGGTCCGAGCGTTGGACGTCGCTGACGACGGGTTGCTGCGTGTCGGCATCGACGAAACTCGTGAGACCCTCGATGAGGCTCTCGCACACTCGATCGAACTCGGCGCCGGGTTCGACGATTCCAGCCCTCTCGCGACCGCGCAGGTTGATCTGCACCTTGCCTTGCAGGTCTGAGATCAGTGAGAACGCCTTTGCTTTCGACCAATCGATCTTGCCCATGAAGAATCGGGACGTGAGCCGATCCTGAAAATACATCGGCAGGCGATGCTTGACAGCGAGCCGCCACGGCTCGGGAATCCGATCGCTCAGCTGCCGCAGGAGACCGGGAGAAGACGACGGGGAAGACGGCGTGCGGTCACTCGTAGATCCCGAGAGGATACGGTCGAGCATCTCGGGGAGCACATCGGCTCGACTGGTGTTCGGTCCCATGCCGTGCAGTGAGCAGACCATCACGGTGCAGTCTTCCGGTGCGGCGGCGAGGAGCCGGCCGACGGCCTGATCGCAGGCTACGTACACATCACGCAATCCCGTCTCGAGCTTGCGGCGATCCTCGGGGCGGGTGCCCGGGAGAAGCGGAGAGGGATCCCACAGCTTGTGGCCGCCACGGTGCGTCGCACCGAGACCGAGCATAAAGAGGTTCCAGGTCTCTCGCCGCATGAGCGCTTCAGCGATGTTCGTGACCGCGTTAGTCGACTCGAGGATCTCGTCGCGAAGCAGCAGCAGTTCCTCGGGGCTGTCAGGGCCGAAGTGCTCCTCGGCGAGCGACCCCGGGCCGAACTCGCGTCGCAGTTGTCGCATCAATCCGGCAGGGTAGGAGGCCGGTTTCGCAAAGCGATCATGGGTTGCCCATCCAGAGAGTTCGACGCCATTGAAGGGGCGTGGCGCGAAGGTCATCGGGAGATCGAGCGCGACCGTGCGTCGTCCCTTCTCTCCGAGCGCGTGCCAGAAGGGCCGCGGCCGACCTTCGTCGGAAGGTCGAACGCTGGACATGCGCGTGGGAGACCACTGGAGAAAGTGGTGGATCCCGTGCTCGTTCGGCAGAACTCCGGAAAAGAACGTGGGCCATGGCGAGCCGACGAGCCAATCGGCCGTGGAGTGTAGCCGACCGTAGCTGCCTCGGTCGAGCAGTCGCGCGAGGTTGGGCAGTGTTCCGTCGGCTGTCCACCGCTCGATCAAGCGCGGTTCGGCAGCGTCCCATGCGATCAGAAGGATGTGGCGATCGCTTCTCATGCCGCCAACACGATCTCCTCTCCGCCCTGTTCTGCAGAGGTGCGAACGGCGTCCAGTGCTTCGACCACGCTGACGCCGTCGTGGATGTTGGGTGAGGGCGCACGGCTCGCCTGAACACAATCGACGAAATCGACGAGCTGCCGCTCGAACGAGGCAATGAGGGAAATCGGTCGGCCGCGCACTCTGCGCACTACGCCGCCGGCAGCGTCGAGAGCGAAGCGTCGCGCGCCCCGGTCCGGTCGCAGAAGATCCGAACTTGCGTGAGCCCGGTAGCGACGGCCATCGCACTGGACGGCGATCCACTCATGAGAGGGCTCACCGTGGGCCACGCGGCAGTCGGCGGTCGTGCCGTTGGCCAGCCGTACTTGCATTCTCATCACTCCAGATTCGTTCCAGGTCGCGCGAACCGAAAGGAGTTCGCTGCGAAACACGAAGCGCAGTAGATCCAGCTGGTGAGAGCCCAGGTCGATCAAGGCATCCGGCGATGGACTGACCGGATCCCACGCGTTGACGTCGCTGCTCATCGACAGCTGTGCCTCGGCTGGATGCGCACCATGCAGCTTCGCCACGCAGTCTCGTAGGTGTTGGATCGGTTGCCAGAAGCGCCGGTTGAATCCCATCTGAACACAGGCCCGCGTATTGGTCACTTGCTGCGCCAACTCGCGAACCTGCTCCTCCATCTTTACCGCCAACGGCTTTTCTACCAACACCGGCTTATTCGCCTGAACCGCGCATGCGACGATACCCGGGTGCGTGGCAGGAGACGAAGTGATGATCACCGCATCGACCGCCTCGTCTTGTACGAGTTCGTCTGACGATCTGTAGATCGAACACTTCGGATCGCGGCCGGCGACGATCGCATGTCGTCCTGCGGCGGGTTCGGCGACGGCGACGAGCGTGGCGCTTTCGATACGAGAAAGTGCGGGCAGGTAGTATCGCTCCGCGACGCGTCCACATCCGACCAGGCCGATGCGCAGCGGAAAACGCATTACCTCGGGCTCCGCCGCGAGAATCCCAATGTCTGCTCGAGGAAACCTTGCAGCAGGAGGCGTCGCAGTTTGTACTCGGGTTGGTTGGTGAACGTGATCGCCTGGTTCGCGATCAGCTTACGGCAGATCTGCCATCGATCCAGCAGGAACGAGACGCTCGGCAGGGGCCGGCCTCCGGTCATGCTGAGGTCGTGAACCCTGTAGCGGTACAAGAACTCGGGCACGAGCTGGATCTTGAAATGCTCGATGATCCGCAGAGCCATGTCGTAATCTTCGCCGCCTGAGCGCACGCTCTCGTCAAATCCGCCCACGGCATCGAACACGCATCGTCTGTACGTTCGAAGGTGATTTGCAGCCTCACCGCCGCGTAGGATCAACTCCCTTTTGTAGTCGATCTCCGGCCGCCGTGTCTGCAGGTAGCGTCGTCTTTCACGCAGACTGGGGTGAGCGAGCAGCTCGCCGCTTTCACCGATGAACTCGTAGTTGCAATGCGCGTAGTGCGTTCCCGGGTTGTCTTGCAGGCACCGCACCATCTTTGCGAGAGCACCTGGCAGCAGCACATCGTCCGAGTCGACATGCGCGACGAAAGGTGAATCGGTGGTTCGGTTCACCTGGTTGTGGCATTGGCTGATCCCCGTGGTTCGCTGGTTCACCAAGAGCCGTACCCTGGGATCGGAGAACGACTCGACTATCTCGGCCGTCCCGTCGGTGGACCCGTCGTCGACCACCACCAACTCGAAGTCGACCTCTCGTTGTTGCAAGACGCTTGTGATGGCGTCTCGGATGTACCTACTCGTGTTGCGGGCGGGCATCGACACGATGAGCTCGGGCATACCTCTTGAGTATACAGGTGCTCGAACGGTACTGTCACCCGAACGAGCGAACTGACATGGTACTTCGATGAGTACCGCCTCAACGAACTACGGCAGACACCGAGGCTTTACTCAGTTCTGCGGTAGGTCAAGAGTTCGGCGGTGGATGAGGTTGTGACGAGGAACAGGGCACGCGAGGATACGCCATGACCGTCGATGCATTGACCATGAATGAGGACACGTCTTTCTGGGCCCGTGACTATGGGCCCTATAGCCCGAACCGACCGCTGCAGGAGTCGATCAAAGTAGACGTCGCTATCGTCGGCGGTGGCTTTCTCGGATTGAACACGGCCCGTGAGTTCAAGACCGACAATCCCGGCGCCCGCGTTGCGGTGCTGGAAGGCGCGGTGGTCGGCTATGGCGCCAGCGGCCGCAACGCCGGTTTCAGCATGACGCTGTTCGGCCTCGAGCCTCAGGTAACCAAGTTACGCTGGGGCAGGGAGCGAGCAGCGCAAGCCTTCCGCTACATGGTAAAGGCGGTGGATTCGACCAAGAGCCTCATCGAGAATCATAAACTCGACAGCGACTACTCCCACCCCGGCTTTCTCCGAGTTGCGTACACCAAGCCGCAGACCCGCACGCTGGAAGGAGCCTTCAAGGTTTACCAGGACTTGGGCGTGGCAAGTGAGATGGGCATGCGCTGGGTCGAGAAGGAGGAACTCCGCAGCGAGTTCAACGGCCCCGACTTCACCGCCGGGTTGTTCGAGTCCCACACCGGTTTGCTGAATCCGTGTAAGCACGTGCGAGAGCTGAAGCGCCTGGCCATGGATGCCGGCGTCGATGTGTACGAGCAGACGCCGGTCGAGTTGATCGCGCGTCGAGGGAACGAGGTGGTGCTCAGCGTACCCGGCGCCACCGTGCGGGCCGAGAAGGTCGTGCTGGCAACCAACGCTTACACCCATCTGCTCAAGGGTTTGAAGCATACCCGCTCGCGCCAGCTCCCCGCGTGGACTTCGGTTATCGTCACCGAGCGGCTCACCGACGAACAATGGGCGTCGATCGGCTGGTCAAACAGGCAGGCGATGGAAGACTGCCGCCAGCTGATCCACTACTTCAGGCCTACCGCTGACGGTCGGATCCTGATCGGCGGGCAGGATGTGCGCGCACCGTGGGGCTCCCACCGCAGCATGGACTACGACTTCAGCCCCTCGGTCTGGCGGGGACTGGAGAGGCATCTCAAACGAATGTTCCCGGCTCTGCGCGACGTCAAGGTGGCCTATCGCTGGTCCGGTGCGGTTTCCGTCAACCTAGATATGACGCCGGAAATCGGATTCATCGGCAACGAGCGAATCATCTGTGCAACCGGCTGCCTCGGACACGGCGTGTCGCTGAGTCACCTCAACGGACGCTTGATTGCAGATCTGCTGAACGGTGAGAAGACCGAGCTGACGGATTTCTGGATCGTTGGTCGCAAAGCCATCCGCCTGCCCGGCGCTATCTTTCCTTTCGTTACCGCCAAGGTATTACGCGCGGTTCTCAGAACCGTGGACCGCGTGGGGGAGCGCAACACGCCGGCCTGAAGACTTTACCCGGCGGCGGACCCGTCCCGGTTGCCATCAAGGCCACCGGGACGGAGTTGCGGGGCGAGTGGAGCAGCGGCTTAGGGACAGGATCCGCATACGTTGCAGGCGTCGACGCAGCAGTCGCCCGCGGCCACACAGCCCGGGTCACAGAAACAGCCGCCGGGAGCCTGCTCGCCGCAGGTCGGCTCAAGCGTGCAGGTACAGTCGGGACCGTCACACGGGCCTGACGGTGCGCAACTCGGATCGGTGGCCGGGTTGCAGGGTGGGAAGCAGTTGGGGTCGGTGGCAGGGTCGCAGGGGCCGAAACAATTCGGATCGGTGGCTGGGTCACACGGCGGCCCGCAGTCGTTCGGGCAGTTCCACCCATCCTCGCCCATGCTGTTGTCGCAAAGACCGTCGCCGCAGAACCCGCTCGGGCAGTTAGGATCAACCGCCGGGTCGCAGCCGCCGTTGGGCGGGCCGCATTGGCCGCAGACATCGCAAGCATCGGGGCAGCAATCGCCAGCGTTTACGCAGTCCGGATCACAGAAACAGCCCCCGGGGGTCTGTCCGCCGCAGGTGTCGGCAGCCTGACAGCTACAGTCGGGACCGTCACAGACGGGCGGCTGGTTACCGCCGCCGGGTCCGCCGCCACCGTTGATCAGGCTCCAACAATCGAGCCATTCGTGGCCGAGGTCGAGAGCGCTGCAAGCCTGGTCGAGCTGTAGCTGGTCGATCGGAATCGAGGCTTCCGGCGTGCCCGTACAATCGAATTGCTGTGATGGATCGAACGTAATGACGATGTCGGAAATTTCCGGCAAGGTCGCATCGAGAACCGTGTCAATGAAAGTGCTCGCGGTGGCGAGATCGACCTGGGTGGTCTCGGCGTTCCAGCCTTCAACCTGGGTGAAGTCGCTCCACTGTAAACGCGTGCCGTTTCGCATCGACATCTTGGCCGCACCGTGGCCGAGCGCGAGTTGGCCTATCTGATAAGTCGTCCCCGGCGTGTTGAAGTCAACCAGTTCGGCGTTCGAAGTTACGCGGTTGGCAAAAATCATCTCTTCGGTGCCGACAGTGAAGTTGCCACCATCGAAACCTTCCAGGTCCAGCGCACTAGCACCTTGCGCCACCACCATCTGTCCGCCACTGGTACTGCCGTCACTCATGGTACTTGAGTGACTCGTGGTGATGGTCTTGGTGCCGATGAAGTTACCGTCATCGTTGAGGTCACCGTCGACGACAACCTGATGGGAGTCGTTGCCCCAAGGACCGTGGGCGTTGCCCTTGGCGACCATGGAGAAATCGGTGCTCAAAATCGTCTGTCGGATATACTCTTGTTGAACGGGACCGTTGGCGCCGTCCTCGCAGGCGAAAAGCTCGAATCCGGTCAGTGTGTCGCCGGTTTTCTCGAGCTTCATCTTGATCAAGCTGGGTCCGCCTTCGGGGCCGCCCGATCCCTGCGGAACACTACCGAAATCCAACGCGAAGAGGTGATACTGGCCGTCGTAGATATCGACGACGCCGCCACCGGCGACCACGATGCCCTGGAAAGCGTTTTGGATGTAACAGAGAATTTGGTCGGCGGAAGCAGCGGCTTCAACCGCGGTCCGCGTCATGTCGGCGATCTGGCAAGCGGCAATACTGCTAGTCGAATCGAAAGTGGTGCTCAACTCGGAGAGTTTGAGTCCGTACGGAGTGCCGACAACCGCCGAGTTGGAGACCACCAGAGCCGAGGCGCCTACGCCGTCAGGCAAAACCGCGGAGGTTGCGCGCGGCAACTGATCGATGGATGTCACCGCTACTCCTGGGCAAGCCATGACAATGAATTGACCGGTGGCCTTTTGCAGAACGCGCAGAGCGTCGGTGGCGGCAACTGATCCGTTGTCGTCAGTGTCACAGCGCGCCTTCGGGCAGGTGTTGGCGCCGACACCCGAGACCAAGATGCCCAACGCATCGGTGGCCGATACGGAGCCGTCTTCGTTGAAGTCTCCGCAACCCGCCTGCGCCGGCGTGGCGTTGACTGTCATTATCAACACCAACGCGGCAGCAAGAATGACTTTTGATCCTTCTTTATTCATGGATCTGTTTCTCCTCAGCGAGTCTCTCGCATTCTACTGGCGGGCATGTCGGCTCGAAGTTAATGCGGAATGACATGCTTGCGCAGTCCTCTCAATGCAAGTCGTCTGCCACCGCTGAGCAGGAGCCAAGTGTTTGTATTTGTTTAGACCACCACATCGGTACGGGCTGGAAGGGTGTCAAGGCGGTGACAAATAGCGCGGCTCAAACGGGAACCGCTTATGTTTGTTTACACGCGATGGTGCGTAGACTGACTTGCGCTTTGTGCACTGAGGGGTATCAACCGATGTACTCCCTTGAAAACCCTACTGACGTAGCCCCCTGAGATTCCCGCTGTTCGCCTACGCGGCTGTCAGCTTGCCCGACGCAACTCGATCTGTGCCTGGCGAAGCGGCTCATAAGCCTCGCCCGTCAGCCGCAGCCGGTGAAGCAAGACGGCAAGCTTACTGGCCACCGCCACCCGCTGAGCCTCCCGTCGCGCAACCCATAGCCCGGCGACCGGTTCCGAAGGACTTCCGCGGCAGCAACACTGCCGCCCACTGGGGCCTGCGCTGTTTCATGCTCATCGTCATCAACCCGGGACTTATTCAACAGGAGATGTGCTCCAGGTCCGCCGGGTTCCTCGGCTGGGTCGCTACGGCGCCGGCTTGCTATGTTCGAGTTGCACAGCGAGTGATCGCGCCGCTACGTCGGCGGGATCGAGCATCAGTAGCTTGCTGGTGTAGTCACGCGCGGAATCGGTTGCGCCGCTATCTCGGCTCATGGTCGCTAGGCCAAGGAGTATCGGGCGGTCGTAGGGATGTTGCTCGTGCGAGCGCTGCAAGACCTCCAGCGCACTGTCGGTCTTGCCTGCCGAGTTCAACGCGATCCCGAGCACATACGCATTGCGGGCATCGTCGGGAGCAAGCGAAACGGCGCGACCGAGCTCGGCGAGTGCTTGGTCGATTCGCTCTGTGCGCGCTAGCAGCAAGCCTAGCGCGTGATGCAAGTCGGCATCATCCGACGTGAGTGCGAGTGCTTGTCGTAGCATATTCTCCGCGTCCTCGTCGCGTCCTCGAACTCTCGACAGGTCCGCAAGGTTGACATGCGCCGGCCCATAAGCGCGATCGAGCGCCAGCGCTGCGCGGTACGCTTTCTCTGCGTCCGCGTAGCGTCCCATCTCTTGATAGAGAGCACCGAGCGCTACCTGCGACCCCGGCAGCTCGCCGCTTGCAAGCTTGGCCGCGCGAAACTCCCCGATCGCACTCTCGCGAGCGGTGTACTGCGCAGAGGTGAGCGCGGCCGCAGGTATCGGCGCCGATGCTCGCGCGGCTTCGATGCGCACGGACAGAATCGGGTCCGTCAAGAGCGCCAGAGCAAGTGTGCGACTATAGCGTGGATCCATCAGCGTAAGCGCGCGCGCTGCCCCGTAACGGACCAGAGGATCTGAATCGCGGGCCGCACCGGCAACCGTCGCGACGGACCGTCGCGAACGGCCAAGCGAGCCGAGTAGGTTCAGTGCGGTCGCCCTGACGATCGCCGGCTCGCTGCCGCGTGCGATTAGGTCGACCAGCGCAGCCTCCGCACCTGGGCCTCCCTCGCGACCGGCGTTGATTACGCGACCGTAATGCGAACTGGCTGAGCGCTCGGTGCCGTACCAACTCACAACACTTTCGGCAGCCCAGCTCACGGGGCGATCGACGTGACAGCCGTTGCACGCATTTGGTGTCCCTATGTCGAGCGACAGATCCGGACGCGGAACCCGAAAGGCATGGTCGCGACGTGGGTCGACCACCATGTAGTTGCGCGCGGGCATGTGGCACGCGACACACGCGGCACCTTCGGAACCGGGCTCGTGGTGGTGATGCTCTCGGGTATCGAACTTTGTCGACAGGTGACACGACGCGCAAAGCCCGTTGCCCTCGGCGTGAAGCGCGAGCGAATGCGGATCGTGGCAATTGCTGCAGCTGACACCGGCATTGTACATACGGCTCTGTACGAAGGAGCCGTACACGTAGACCTCGTCCTCGATCTGACCGTCGGCGAAGTACAAGCCCTCATCCAGCAGCGCCGGCGTGTGGGTATCGAGAAGCGGCTTGCCGAACTCGTAAGGCTCGCGCGCAACGACTCGACGGGAATGGCAGCGTGCGCATGCGTCCACCAGCGCGCGTGAGTTCGCTGACGGCGCCCGTTCGGCATTGCCGGTGTTCGAGTCGATGGCCCAGATCACACTAGGGCTACGCGAAAGGCTTACCAAGAGTCCCTTGTCGGCGTCGGCTTGAGCCGGCCGCGAGGCAGCTGCCTGCTTAGCCCAGGCTACGTGCCGCGACGCCGGCCCATGGCAGGCCTCGCAAGACACGTCGAGCTCTTCCCATGTCGTCTGGTAACGATCCTCGCTCGGCACGTAGCCCTTGCGCAGTCCGGTAGAGTGGCACTCTGCGCACATGAAGTTCCAGTTCTGGTATCGGCCGGTCCAGTGAAGCCGGTCGTCGTGCTTGATCCGCTCGTTGGGATAGAGGTGAAACCAACGCCCGCCACCGATGGCCGCTGGTCGAGAGTCCCACGCGACTGCCAGGGGCTGGTAGCGCCCGCCCGCAAAGCCAACCAGATACTGCTGCAAGGGCGAAGCACCGAATGTGTACGCGACCTCGTAATCCTCGAGATCTCCTTGCGAGTTTTCGGTACGGACCATGAACTTGTCATCGCGTCGAAAGAATCTCGAGGTGACACCCGCGGCTTCGAAGGTCGTGTCGTCGAAATTTCCGAGGACAGTCTGCGAGTCTGCAACTTGCATTGCGAGGTCGTGATAAGACCCGCGCCAGCGTTCGATCTCTCGCGGATGGCAGTCTACGCACGCGAGGCGTCCGACGTATTCTGCATCGGCCGCTTGCGTCGAGGCAGAGGGCCCTTCACGCCCAGGGGCGGTCACTTCCGTGTCGATGGCGAAAGCCTGAGTGGCCGGCACCAGCGTCGCCGTAACCAACGCGAGTAGGGAGATTTCACCGTAGGTTCGTTTCATGGCCCGCCTTCCATCCCTGGCGGTTGGCCTCCATCTCCTTGTCCCAGCGGGTAATGCGGTCGGCAAAACGCCCGGCCACGTCGGGATACTTGCCGGCCAGGTTGTAAGACTCGCCTGGGTCGATCTCCAGGTTGAACAGCAAAGGCAACGGTCCGCTCGAGTACCGGGACATGCTACCCATCTTTTCGTTGACGGGCATCGGCCAGACGTAGTGGTTGATCGACTGGAAGTACTTCCACTTGCCCGCGCGCGCGCCCTCGAGCTTACCGTGGTGGTAGAAGAACAGGGCGTCGTGCGGAGATCGACTGCCCGGTATCGTCAGTAGGTCGACGATGTTCTTGCCGTCGATGATCCTTTCCTCGGGCGCTGACAGACCGGCCAAGGCAAGACACGTGGGCAACAGATCGATGTTCATAGCCGGCTCTGTCGAGAGGGTCCCGGCGGGAATTCGCTGCGGCCAGCTGGCGATGAAAGGTACACGGTGTCCTCCTTCGTAGCTCTGCCCTTTGCGACCGCGCAGCCCTCCCGGACTTCCCTGATACCAGGGTCCGTTGTCACTGGTGAACATGACCAGCGTGTTCTCACGCAGCCCGTAGCGCTCCAGCGTTGTCATCAGCTCGCCGACGCTCCAGTCGATCTCTTCGACAGTGTCGCCAAAGGTGCCGCCTTCGGAATGGCCACCAAACGCATCCGATGCGTACAATGGCCGATGCGGAAAGGTGTGCGCGAAGTAGAGTAAGAACGGCCCGTCGCGCGACGATTCAATGAAGCGTATCGCCTCTTCGGTGTACAGGCGCGTCAACTGGGTTTGGTCTTCGACGTTCGCAAGCACCTGTTCTTCGTTTCGGTAGAGCGGAAACGGCTGCATGTCGTTGCTGTGAGGCACGCCGAAGTACGAGTCGAACCCGTGTTGACGCGGGTTGAATTGAGGATCGGTCGCGAAATCGCCGAGGTGCCACTTGCCCACCATGCCCGTCGCATAACCAGCGACCTTGAGCCCTTCGGCCAGCGTGATCTCGTGACCGTACAGTCCCTTCGCGCCGCCCTCGGTGGCCAGATCCGTCAAGCCAAGCTTGCCGGCGAGGTAGCCGAGCTGAATCACCGCCCCTTGCCAGAACGAAATGACCTGGGGCTGCAACGGGAAGTCCAGCCCCATGCGCTTCGCGTACCGTCCGGTCAACAGGCCGGCGCGTGATGGAGTACACACCGAGTCGCTGGCATGAAAATCCGTGAACCGAATGCCGTCCTTTGCGAGGCTGTCGATGTGCGGCGTTTGGATCGACCGGCCGCCGTAAGACCCCAGATCCCCGTATCCCAGGTCGTCGGCCACGATGATGATGATGTTCGGCAGTTCGTGACCGTTGTCGGCAAGCTTGCGTACGACCTCGCGAGGCTGCACCGACGGCAGCTCCTCGGCCTTCTCCTTGCAGCCGTATAGCTGCAGCAGCGCCGCTGCGAAGAGCCAAAACGCAGTCGCTCGCTTAGAGAACATGCCGGGAATATTGCGTCGAGTCTCCATCATCGGATCCTTTGTGACAGGAGGCTTGAGGGAAGGCAGTAGGGTACACAAGGTCAACTGTAGTGCTCGTACCCCGTGTCGAGGCCCGTTCGAACTATCCGAGTTCGCTCCGTTTGCGAGGCTGATCCTCGGATGGGCCCTGGCTGTAGTCGCCGAACGGACCGTCACGCCTCACGACGGCACCTTTGACGCCTTCGGCTTGGGCCACACGAACGAAGTCTCGACCCTCTGGAGTGTTTCGCATCACGCTGTCGAGAATCGGACCGAGCGTCTGGGTGCTCCGCAGCCCCATGTTGTCATAGGCTTGGTTGACGATGAGCTTCATGGAGACCAACTGAGTGAGCGGTATCTTGGCGAGCTTCTCGGCTAGTTCCTGAACTCTCTGATCGAGTTCTTCGAGCGGGTAGGAGAAGTTGATGAGTTCAATGTCGGCCGCTTCTTTGCCGCTCACCGATTCGCCGGTCAGAGCATAGTACTTGGCCTTTGCAAGACCGAGGCGATAGACCCACAGGCCCGTTAGGTGGCAACCCCATACTCTGGAGTACGGTGTTCCGAAGCGCGCGTCGTCAGACGCGATAACCAGGTCGGCGCATAGAGCCAGCTCCGATCCGCCCCCGACACAGTAGCCATGCACCTTCGCGATCGTGGGCTTCGATCCTTGCCAAAGTCCCATGAAGGTCGTGATGTAGCTGGTGTAGTGGTTGGTGACCCAGGCTACATCCAGCCCGGGGTCGTAGTTTTCTTCCCTGAGCGACTCGTAGTGTTCGAGTCCTCCTGAGAAATCGAAGCCTCCACAGAAACTGTCACCGGCGCCTTCAAGGACGATCACGCGCACTTCGTTGTTTTCGTTGGCGGTCTTCAACGCGTCGTTCAAGCCTTGGAGCATATCGAGGCGGAGCGTGTTGTACTTCTCCGGCCGGTTCAGTGTGATAGTGGCGATCGCGCCTTGCTGGGAGTACTTGACTACACCTTGGGGCATTTCGCACCTCCAGTTTCGATATTTGTTGAACCAACGGTAGGCACGGCGGCCTCTTTCAGGATCCCGACGATCGGCTTTTCGGTGAACAGTGATTTCCTCACGCTCCCTCCTTGGGTAAGGTCGAACATTCAGCTACTCGCTGTACGCAGGTAGGGAAAGCCTAGGGGCCGAGCCGGTGAGGTTTCACGCAGTTCCGCGGTAGGTCAAGTGTTTGGCCGCGGATGGGGTTGTGACGAACCGTGTGTTGATGCGTTTCATGATCCCGACGAGCTGGTGGCGCCCGGTTGGGGACCATTCGCGCGATTGGTGACCGGGTTGCGCGTGCGTAGAATACAGGCCGTGGGTTTCTTCGATTTTCTCAAGCGCAGCAAACCGACCCCGGATCGCCGGCCCGGCCCGAAACCGGTCGAGCAGGTTAAGCGGGTTAAGCCGGTCGACGTGGTCTCCCAACGCGATGCGGCAGTCATTCCCGAGCCTGAGGGGCTGGACAAGGACGCTGGTAAGGCACGCAACGACGGCCTGGCCTCGAACGCCCACGTCGCCAAGGCCGGATCGACGGTCGAAGCGAGGCGTCAGGCAATTGACCGCACCAGCGATGACGCGGTGCTCGCCGAGGTCGCCACCGATGACCCCGACGCGTCGCTGCGCATGCGCGCGCTCAAGCGCATCCGCAGCGACGGTGTGCTTGTAGATTTGGCCACGGGCGAGACCGATATCGCGGTGGCGAAAGCCGCGATAAAACGAATCTCAGATCTCGAATTGCTGGCTGACATCGCGGCCGGGGCTCCGCGTACAATCGCGCAGCTAGCGCTCGCACGCATTACCGACGAAGCGTTGCTGGAGCACATCGCCATGGATGCCGGCGACGCGATCATCGGTAAGGCCGCCGTCAAACGTATCTCGGATCAGGGCGTGCTGACGAAGATCGCCGAGTCGGCGGCCGATCCGCTGGTCTGCCGAGCGGCCGTAAAACGCCTGAGCGATGAGGGATCGTTGGCCGATGTAGCGGCGCACGAAGGTCCTATCGAGGTGCGTCGCCGTGCGATACGAAAACTAAACGACCCGGCAGCGTTGGCGCGCATCGCGCTGAAAGACCCCAACATAGAGATCCGAGCTTCTGCACTGCGCCGGATCGACGACGCGACCGTGCTCTCGACGATCGCCTCTAGGGACGAAGATGCCGATCTGCGCATGCAGGCCGTCGGCATGCTTACCGAGCCTGCCGCTTTCCTTCACGTTGCGACCAACGCAGCATATGCCGACGTGCGGGTTGCCGCTGTGCGGCGGACCCGCGATCGCGCTGTTCTCACGGAGATTGCGAAGGCCGATGAAGACGCCGGCGTACGCCGTGCCGCGGTCCATCGCGTTCGCAGCCGTGCCCACCTGACCGACATCGCCGAGAACGGCCGACACGCCGATGTCCGCGCCATCGCGGTGCGCAAACTGAGGGACACTTCCCACATGGGCGGCATCGCGCGCGACGACGAAGATCCGCGCGTGCGCGCGGCGGCGGTACGCAAGCTCCAGGAGCAGCCGCTGATTTGTGCGATCGCGCGTATCGATTCGGACTGGCATGTGCGTAAGGCGGCGGTCGAACGTATCGAAGACCAAGACGAGCTGTGCATGCACGCCAAGAACGATGAAGAGTGGCAGGTCCGCGAAGCCGCCATTGCTCGGGTGAATGACCGCACGACACTCGTCAGCCGTGCCAAGTGGGACAGCGCCTGGGAGGTACGCAGGACCGCTACGGCTAGGCTCGACGACCAAACGGTCCTGGCCAATCGCGCAAAGAGCGACGACGAGTGGGGCGTGCGCGCCGCCGCTGTCGAGCGTCTCACAGATCAGGCGTTGCTAGCCAACCGTGCGCAGTGGGACGCCGACGCTCGCGTTCGTGAAATCGCGATCGCACGAGTGACTAATGAGAAGCTGCTCGCGAAACTCGCCGCCGCCGACTCCGACGAGACCGTTCGAACCGCGGCCGAACAACAACTGAAACGCCTTACGTCGCCGTCGATAGACGCCGACGATCCAAAGGAAAAACCGTGAAACTAGGGGCGCTCACACAGATCTATCGTTATCCGGCGTTGGTTCATGAATCGAAATTTGCGGCGCGTTTACCGCTCCGGCGCGTCCGAATCATGGCTGAGGGATGGCTAAACGCTCGAAGGTCCACTTCTTCGAACGAGAGACCGCCACATCAGGCGCATCGCTCGAGTTGGCCGCGTGCAACTTGCGGAATTGGATGTCCGAACTCGGAATGCCCAGCTCGCAGAAGCTCACTACATGACGATCCGCTACTCAGGGAGCGTTCGAGCTGATTTTGTTTCATGGACCAACGCCTAGCGGGTCGTCAGTTGCTCCAGTTGGCTTACTGCCGAATCGGTTTTCGCGTCCGCCAGAATACTTTTCTGAAGCGACCTGGCATTCATTGTGAAAGCCGGTTCATCAAGGACTCTCTTAATCCCATTTCGAATCTGCTTGGATTTGGCCTTCGGGCTCAGTTTCAGGCCGGCGCCGTGGAAGGCAACGAGCGCCGCATTGTCCACTTGGTCGCGACCCATTGGTAAGCACACGAGCGGAAGCCCATGAGCCAAGGCGCGCATTACGACGCCATGGCCGGCGTGTGTTACGACCGCGTCGGCGTGGGGGAATACTTGGCTGTGGGGGACGCCCGGTACGGCGATGACGTTCGCGGGCATGTGAAAACTCTCCTTGGCCATCGCGGGGCCCAAAGTAACTAGGCAGCGTATTTTCAGCTCGGAAACCGCGGTAACGATGTTCTCCAGTACCGAACGTTGATTTTGAAAGGTGGTGGACAAACCGACAACCACGAAGGGGCGAGGATCACCGTTGGTCCAAGGATCTTGCGCAAACTCCGGCCAAGTCGGGTCATCCAGAATGGGTCCCACGTAGCGGACGTTCGCCGGCGCGGGCGTGATCGGAGAATCGAACGCCCTGCTCGTTTGGATGAGCCGCAGGTCAGCTTGGTGGTAAACCTCGGCCACTGATTTCAGCGGAGGTAGCGAGAGAACTACGCGCACGTTGTTCAGCCGGGGTAGGTATCGATCGAGCATTCGATTGAACAGCGTCGTCAATGCTCTGTCTCGCAGACGCCCGATGCCGGAGGTTGCAGGCAGCAGACCCATGCCGCTGGGGGGGCGTCCCGGGCCGGGCAAATATTCTGTCTGATGAACCAGCGCCACTCGCTTGATCGCCATTGCCTCAGCGGCGAGCAAACTTCCGATCATCATGAAGTCGGCTACGACGACATCCGCCACTTCTTCTCTAAGCGCTGCCAGAGTTTCTTCCGCTACATCCATCGCCGGGCCGATCAAAACATTGTCCACTACGGGCATTGTCAGCGGTTTGGCTTTCGAGTCCTGGATGAGATCGATCGAACGATCCGTGCGGGTGAAGTGCTTTTCGAACCCTATGAACTCAGCACCAATCGCGCTGACAGCCTTATTCATGCAGGGCTCGGACAGAACGCGCACGCGGTGCCCTCGTTTTATCAAACGAGAAGCCAACCCGAGCACCGGGGGGACGTTGCCGCCGCCTTCCCAAGTTATGAAAAGGAATGATCGCTTCGTTTCCATGCGGCGCGCCGGCTACGCGGACTCGTTCAGCTCTACAACGCCGCCGGCGTGTAGCGGATCACCGATGAGCTTGGCGATGGACATACCCAGGCCGTACGTGATGAGCCTCGGGCCGAAGGCGATGCGCAAGAAGCAGCCCCCGGGCTCTTCAAGCTCTCCGTGACTGGTGATCGATTTGAGGTGTCCCTGCGCGATCAACGTAGCAATCTCGGGACCGTCGAGAGCGAGCACCTCGGCTCGTCCCTGGAACTGGATAGTGGAGGGCGGTCCCACCGGAAGGCGGCGGATCGGGACGGATACGGCCACGTAGGGGTTGGCTGCCACGTTGCGTGCCTTGCGACTGCTTCGCAGCGTGTTGACGTAGAGCGCTCGATCGATGAGTTCGAAGAGCACCGCCGCCGCGTGAGGTCTGCCGGACGGTGATGTGGTGGCGAGGGTGGCGAAGGAGCGCTTGGCCAGCGCCTTTTGCACTTGCGCCGCATCGGGGCGGTGAACCTGGGAGGCCAGGATGCTCGGGGCTTTCGTGGGAGATTGATGATGGCGTTTGGTAGACATGTTGGGCAAGATACCGCCGGCCTTTGATAGGTTCCATGGCTGAGAAGCTCGAATTCATACGTCAGCGTCTAGGGCTTCGCGGCATGGACGCGCTGACCAGTTTGTTGGACGGCCCTCGGGCCCGCGGCGCCTATCTCACTCGATCCATCCTCGCACCACCCTGGTCAATTCGCATCGCCGACCAGGCGCCGCTCACGCTGATCGCAATGCTGCGCGGTAGGGGATGCATCATCCACGACGGCGCGGAGCCGAGGGCCGCCGGCCCAGGAGACGTCGTGATCGTGCGGGGACCCGAGCCATACACCGTGGCCGACGATCCGACGACCCTGCCCCAGTGGATCATCCACCCCGATCAGCGGAGCACGACCGTTGCCGGCGAAGAGGTAGGTCAAACGATGGACCTCGGTGTTCGAACCTGGGGCAATGATCCCGACGGTTCCACCATGGTATTGAGCGGCGTCTACCTGCTCGATAGCGAGGTAAGCCAGCGTTTGCTCGCGGCGCTTCCGCAACTGCTCATTGTTCCGGCAGGGGCGCGGACCTCGCCCATTGTTGAATTGTTCGCCAGCGAGATGGTGAAAGACGAGCCGGGCCAAGAATCCATTTTGGATCGACTTCTCGATCTACTGTTGATCACCACGCTTCGAACCTGGTTGGCCCGGCCCGAGGCGGAAGCGCCGGGTTGGTACCTTGCTCATGGCGATGCGGTCGTGGGTCCTGTACTGCGAATGATTTACGATGATCCCGCCCATCCTTGGACGGTAGCCGAACTCGCCAAACGTGCGGGCGCCTCGCGTGCCGGTCTCGCCCGTCGATTCACCGAACTGGTTGGCGAATCGCCGATGAAGTTTCTGACAGGATGGCGCCTCGCGCTCGCCGCCGATCTGCTCCGCGATCGCAAAAATACAATTGGCGCCGTCGCCCATCAGGTCGGCTATGCCAGCCCCTACGCCTTCAGCACCGCCTTCAAGCGCACGCACGGGATCAGCCCGAAGGATTATCGTAGCAGCGGCGGGTCAGCCTCTTTGATCGCGAGACCGGGGGACGTGGGCTAAGCGCTCGAAGGTCCACCCGAATTACAAGGGCCGCTACCACGTCACCAACTGGCCGACCTACGATCAAAGCCTGGTAGGGCGGGGGAGCCTGACCGTATGGTTCTCGCCTGAGGCGATCGCGGCCTAGGCGCCCGAGCAAAACGGTTGGTGCGGAGGGCAGCGTCGCTACTCGGATGTTGCGGCGCGGCAGCTCCGCGTCACGCGCGTAGCGCTGTCTCGCGTTGTGAACGGCAACGCGAGCATCAGCACGGAGATGGCAATCCGGCTATCGGAGTGGCTGAACACGAGCCCCGAGGTGTGGCTCAAGATGCAGATTGCGTACGACTTGTCTCGCACAGCAAAAAAGCGACGACCGCGCATCGGCCGCGCGCGTAAGGCGGCTTAGGCGTCAATTCAGCTGACGACCTAAAGGCGCGGGTCTACATTAGTTCATGTTGAGCAAGCGTCACGGCGCGGGTCTACATTCCGCGCGGAATGTTCGACGGCGGTCTCTTTGAGCGGCGTGGTTATGGGTGACGAAGCCGGACATCGTCGAGGTTATCCTCGCCGCGCGACATCCGGCTCACCTCAGCTTATCTCGCCTGAACCGGCTCAGTGATTTACCGCCGAGCAAATTCTCAGCGGAAACGGGCAACTTCTGTACGACTACTCGTCACTAGGTTAGTGAGCGAGTCGCCCGTGGGCGGGATGGCCGTGAGATCTGGTCAAATCGGCCGGTTTCTGACCGGCTGGAGCGGGGATCGTCTGCATAGCTGTCGAGTACTCGTACAGAAAACGCCGGAATTTGCTCGGAATCTGTTCCGATAATTACGTCCGGCAGGAATAGTCGATGTCGATCAAGTGACAACGCGACCGGCAAAAACGTCCGCAATTAGCTGCAAAAGGACGTCGTGGTCAAAGGGCTTCGCGAAGTGTGTGTCGTTACCCGAGCCGCTCAGCTTTGCGCGAGCACTCGACGGTGACATCGCGCTCATCGTCGCGACAAAGACGCGGTCTAGCTCGCGGTCAGAGCGAATCTTCCGGCAAACGTAGTCGCCCGCCATGCCGGGCAACATGATGTCAAGGAGTACAAACTTCGGTCGGCGAGCGCGCACCGCTGCGAGTCCCGAAACGCCATCAGTTGCAGGGACCACTTCAAAACCTTCTGCCTCGATGACAAAGGTCAGCGTCTCAAGGACGTTCGGCTCATCGTCGACAACGACGATGAGATCGTTCAGCTGAGAGGTTTCGTTTCGCTGTTCACTGCTCATGACCTTTCCCCCGCGGAGGCTGACCACCGCGTTTGGTGGCAAAACCCTGACCAAAGACAGGAGCTATATCAACCCCTTGCGAGCTGCAATTGTCGCCGGACACAGCCTACTAGTGACAACGCTATCGGCCGATTCCAAGCGAACGCGGTATTTGTGCATGAATCGAAATTTACGGTGCAGACTGCTCTTCACCTGCGCTTGCTCTTGGGTCTTGCGAGGCGACAAACCGAAGGGCTTCTGCAACCGCTTGTCGAATTGGTTGGCCTCGATATCGAGGTGGCCGACGCTTCTGCGTTACACAATGTGCTGAGTAGGACCAAAGGGAAGATTGACCGCTTCACGGCCGATGGCGCGTCCGATCGGCGAGAAGGTAACGACGCGGCCGGCAGACAGGGCGCCTATGTGGTCATCCCTTCTCAACGTGGCGCTGTAGTATCAGGGGACCCCGTTCCGCGAACGAGAGACAGGCACGTCAGGCGCATCGCTGGTTACCCCACCTGAGTTGACCGCATCAATCACCCAAATGCGCCACGCGTGGGAGATTTCGGGGCGCGTTCATTGTTGTCGGTGGATGGACGTGCGTCAATCGTCTCTATTCGAGATACGCGGCAAACAGCGGCGGAACCCCCTATTCGGGAGGCACGGCGTTAAGTCCGCTTATAACCAAGTAAATTGCTCTTGACACCATTCCCTCTAGCCAACTAGCATCCGACGTTGGGAGCGACAGGTTGATCTAGGCCCGGACGCTGCAGGGCTCGCAGTCGCGAAGCATTCCAGGAGAACTCATGAAAAGGTACCGCGGGATTACCGTAACAGTTTTGGCTGCACTAGCTGTGGCGATTTGCACCACCAATGCATCGGCGGAGTTCGATAAGGGCGAGCAGAAATGCCGTAAACTCATCGCCAAGGGCACCAGCCTGATGGTGAAAACCGTCAACAAGGCTATCGCCACCTGCCATAAGAACCAACAGAGCGACAAGATTGCCGACGGCGTCGATTGTAACGATCTCGCCGCTACCGAAGTCGACCCCAAGGCCAAAGTCGGCAAGATCGCCGGTAAAGTCGCCGGACTCGTCGATAAGGGGTGCGCGGCTTTGGACGACGACGTTCTCGGCAACTACATCTCTTGCCCGGTAGACCCCTGCGCAGGCGTAGTCAGCAACCCGATGACAAGCTATGGCGAGTTTGCCTCCTGCTTAGTCTGCCTCACCGGCGACAGCACCGAGCTTCGCAACGCCGCACTGTTGGGCGCATTCAACCCTGCACCTGCGGGCGCTGACGCCAAGTGCTCACAGGCCGTTGCCAAGGGCTACGGCAAACTCGTCGATACCACCATTAAAGACCGCACCAAGTGTCAGGCTGGTGCGGACAAGATCGAGACCAGCCACCACGGCAACGATGTCGGCCTGCACTGCGCCGTTAGTGGCCGCTCGTGTGCGACCGATCTGGATTGCCCGACCCCCGGCGACACGTGCGTCGGCTGCCTGGCTGCCGATGAGCAGGGCAAGATCGCAAAGGCCAAACCCAAGGCCGAAGCCTCGTTCGACAAGGCGTGCATCGGCGATACCACCGGCATTATCCCTTGCGGCGACCCCGACCCCGCCGTTGCCAAGGCCTGCCTCGCGGCGGCCGCCGAAGCGCATGGCGATGAAATGGTACTCGCGACCTACGAGCTTGACGCAAC
>JAJCZL010000018.1 GCA_029262415.1 Deltaproteobacteria bacterium
CCGGCCGGATCATACCCCTATTCGCTCGTCACCTTGTGACGACAGCCGATCACGGCCGCGGTGGCACAGCGGAACCCGAGGGCGGCTGCAAGCACCGTCTCCATGAAATGATCGATCTTGGCCTCGGACTGCTCGGTAAACGTCATCTGCGCGATCATTTGGGCCGAAGCGACGATCAGCCGCGCATCGCCTTCGGGGTCGACGGTAGGCGCGACGTCTCCCTCGCGTTGTCCGCGCTCGATCGTTGCGGTGAGGGTGCGGACAATGCGCTCCTGAAACTTCATATAGCGCGGCCACACCTCCTCGCGAATGGCCGTGCTCCAATCGAGCCAAACGCGTGCGTGGTTGCGATGGGTATTCACAGAGGCGGCAAAGGCGGCCAGGTGAGTGCGAAAGACCTCGGCGGCCGGCTCGGCCGAGTCGTGGGCGCGCTCGGCCATGTCGATGAGGAACCGTTCGACTTCGTCGAGTACGGCCACAACGAGTTTCTCCCTGGTGGGGAAGTAAACAAAAACCGTCGAGACCGACACCCCGGCCTGCTCGGCAATCTCGGCATGATGCGCGCCCGAAAGGCCCCTGCGCGCGAACACCGCCAGCGCGCACTCGAGCAATTGCACGCGGCGAAGCTCGGGCGCTAGCCGGCGCCCCCGTTGCGGACCCGCGGCCGGGAGGGCCGCACTCTCGATTTGTCGGCTATGAGTCAATAGAAATCAATACCTTAGAACTATTGATACTTTTCACAATAATTCGATTGACACAAGTCCAAACACTGACATAAAGTAGCACAATCTCTTATTACGCGTTTTATCAATAAGCACTAACCGCACTTCCACAGGAGTCAGTCCATGGGTCAGCCGAACTACACGCCGAACGATATTAAGCCGCTGCCGGTCGCCCTTCCGCTCAACGAAGAGGGCCTCGCCTTTTACGAAAAGAAGTACAACCGCGACTACAACCAGTGGACGGAGATCCTGCAGAAAAACGTCGAGCGCATGACCAAGGGCGACCTCTCTCTGCACTGGATGAACACGGAGGGCAGCAGTTGGGGCAAGCGCGCCAAACCTTCTTCGCGCGGACTGACCTATACCGACGTCAACAAGCTGGCCACCAGCGGCAAGATGGAGGCGGAGACGAGGTGGATGAACTTCGCACCGCGTGGATCCATTCGCGAGCCCTACTTCGACGTGATGCCCGTGATCGAAGACTACACAGTGGCGAGTCGTGACGAGCTCTGGGCCGACAACGTCGTGACGCTTTACGAAGAGGCCGTGGCCCGTCAATGGAGCGCGACCCGCGACATCCCTTGGGGTGAACTCGAGCCACTCCCCGAGGATCTCGAGAAGGCCTCGTGTCAGCTGTTTACCTTTCTTACCGAGGTTGAATTCGTCGCCGGCGACTTCCCCGCTAAGTGGCTCTACCGAATCCCTCAGGATTTTCTCGAAGTGAAGAGCTTCCTGGCGACGCAACTCATGGACGAGGCTCGCCACCAAGAAGTCTTCCGCAAGCGCGCTCTGGCCGGCGGCGGCCTTCTGCACGCTTCGCCGGGGTTTGAATGGGCACTCAAAGCCATCCTCGATGCACCGACGCACACGATGGGGACGTTCTTGCTCAACCTGCTCGGAGAAGGCCTGGTGCTGTCGATCTTCCGCTCCGGGGAGATGATCGCGAAGACGCACGTGGACAAGGAAATCTTTCGCCGCACCTTACAAGACGAGGCCCGGCACGTTTCCTACGGCGTTCTCGAACTCAAGAACTATCTCGACACCCACCCCGACCGTGAAAAAGCCGTCGAAGAGATGCACCGCTTTGCCGACGTCGGCGAACAGATCATCCTTACGGCCTTCACCGAATCCACGGTTATCGAGCCGGTATCGATTCTACTCGGCGGCGGACTCGACAAGATCGAACAGGGCCTCGAAGGCATGCTCAAAGTCTGGGCGATGTTCATCGAGGAGTACCTACAGCGCTGCGACCGCGCCGGTTTCAATCGCCGCGAACGCTGCAAGATACCGATCCACGCTCCGTGGTGATGGAGGCCGGCACGATGGAAAACATAGAAACCAACACCAGAACCCAAGACACGCCCGCGCCGGTGTCGTTTCCGAGTACGGCCTGGTTCCAAGCCCTGGCCGATCTCATGAATACCGACCGTGATACCCATGAGCATCTCGGCTTTATTGACTGTGTCGCACAATTCACGGTTCTCGACGGCGGCCCCGACGGGGGCCGCGTCGCCTACCAGGTGACGTTCGAGGAAATAGCAGCGACGGATGTTCGCGAGGTTACGGACGGTGACTCGGCCGGCGCGAGCTTTGCGCTCGAGGCCGGCTTGGCCACATGGCGTGAGATGATCGAGAACATCGCCGCGGGCGACGGCCGCCCCGATCTCGAGCATACCCTCAACGCGATGAGTCATATCGGAACCCCGATCGCTCTGGTCGCCGACGACCCTTTGGAACGCGACTGCTACTTTCGCTTTAACCAGAGCCTACAGACTTTCGTCAACGCTTCCTGTCAGATAGTGACGGTGTTCGAGAGAGCGTGAAGGTGGCGACGCAGCGAAACGGACACTTCTACATCGACGATACCTGCATCGGCTGTGGCGCTTGCGACCACGCCTGCCCGGGTAAGGTCGACGCCGTCTTCAGCGTGAAGGACGATTTCCTCGGGCGCTTCGCTATCGTCATCGAAGAATGCATCGACTGCGGTTTTTGTGTGCCGCTATGCCCGGTCGACTGTATTCACGACGCCCGTAAAGAAGGCATCGTCGAGGGCTCGGGCGGCTACACCTTGATCAAGGAGCTCCAAGCCTGGGCCGAATCACGATAGCGCTAGCGCGCGCGGTGGCGATCACCCGGCCGAACCCAGGCCGCCGGGCAGACTATCGCTGTGGAGGCAGGAATGCTTGACACCCGAATCGGAACCGCTTTCCTCGTTGTCGCGGCGTGCGTGATGTGCAGCAGTAGCGCTGCGGCCGATCCCGCTCCCGGCGACGTGATCACTTTCAAGAACGCCCGCGAGCACGACACTTTCCTGCCGCCGGCGGTGATGACCATGCTCGACTACGGCATGAAAATCGAGGTCGTCGCGAACAAGTCGTGTCCGTGGCCCGAGGCCTACAAGAAGGCCACCGAACAGTACTCGGCACAGGTAGAATTAACCGAGGACAAGCTTTCGTTAAAAAATTATGTCTCGGGGATGCCGTTCCCGACGGTCGACGCCAATGATCCTGACGCCGCCCGCAAGATCATGTGGAACCAGGAGTACAAGCCGGCGTACTCAGACGACGTGCGTACCGAGTGGGTCGTCGACAACCAAGACGCCACCGGCTTCGTCGAAAAGATGATCTCGTCGGACGTGTGGCGACGTCTCAAATGGGACGGGCGCCTCAATTTGGATCCCAAGCCTATAATTCCGAATAGTCCGCCGCTGCGTTACACCGAGCAGTGGGGTCCGATCAACACTCCCTTCGATCTCAAGGGCACGTCGTTCTTGTTGTACCGCTATTCCGCCCCTCAGCGTTCCGACGACTCCTGGCTCTACTTTCCGCAGTTGCGCCGCGTGCGCCGCTACTCGACATCGGACCGTAGCGGGACGCTGTTCGGCAGCGATATCGACCAGGACAGCATTTGGGGCTTTAACTCCAAACCCGAGTGGTGGGAGTTTCGTCTGCTCGGCTCCAAAGAGATTCTGGTGCCGATGCATGCCGGCAAGTACGCGACCGCCGATCTCTGGTGCTCGGACAAAGACAAGGCCAGTTGGGTACCGTGCGTGAAGTGGGAAAAGCGCAAGGTTTGGTTGATCGACGGCCGCCCCGAACGCCTACCCGTTTATGCTTTCAGCAAACGCCACCTATGGGTCGACCAAGAGGTCTACAACGTGACCACCTCGGAGATCTTCGACAAGAGCGGCGAGCTCTGGAAAGTTTGGCAGAACGTATTCTGGTGCGCCCATTCGGTGCGCGACGGACGAGAGTACCCCGACCAACGGCTGTTCACGCCGGCCATTGCGATGATCGACTTTCAACTCAGTCACTCGTCGCGGATTACGCCGCCGGGGCCCGCGAACCCCCTGGTTTACGACTGGATGTTCGAGTCGGGCGAGCGTTCGTTGAACCTGCCCGAGTACTACACGATTTCGAGCGTGATCGCCGAAGGGCGCTGAGCCGTTTCGGGCTTGGCGGGGTTGCGTTTGCGCGCCAAGCCGCGCGCTCAGAGCGTCACTCAGCAGCCGCCGGCCGCGAAGAATTCCGCCATCCTCGGTGCCACCCGTTCACGAAGTATGACCAGCGCGCTCTCGGGTCGGATCATTACATCGAGACGCTTTATCAGTCCGTTGTCACTGAGAGTGATCAGATCGATTCCCTGAAGCTCACAGTCGCCGACGTGTCCACGGAACTCGAGCGCAAGCTCGCCGCCGGCAACCCATTGGCGGTGGTAGGTGAAGTCGTCGATCGTCTCGATGATGATACCGAGTAGGTGGGCAACTACCGCTTTGCCCTCAATGCGGTTCCAGTAGGGCGGAGCGCCCATCGATATATCGTCGGCGAGCACTGCCGCCACGCGTTCCGTGTCATGGTTCTTGACGATCTCGTTCCAGGTGGCGAGAAAAGCCTCGGCGTTGACGGACATGAGGTTACCTCCTTGCTCGACCCCAGGAGTGTTGCCGGTTTGAGCGCCTGTTTTCCAGCGGCGCTTTCCAACGAACCGCACGCTACCCTGGAGTGCCTATACCACCGCGGTCATTGACCGGGCCGACACGAGCACGGCTTCATGATCTCATGGAAACGACTTGCGACTTAGGTATAACCCGGGTTATACTCGGGGCCGTGAAAACAGCAGTATCCTTGCCCGGCGACTTGTTCGAGAGCGCCGAGCGTTACCGAGAAGCGGAGGGTTTATCGCGCAGCGAACTCTACGCCAACGCGCTACGCGAGTTTCTAGCCGACCGTTCTGATCAGTCGATCCGCGAGCAGTTGAACACTGTGTACCCGAAACAAAACACCGAACCGGCGGTCGATCCGGTGCTGGCTGCCTTGCAGGCCGCAACGGTCGACAACGAAGAGTGGTGATTCGACGTGGTGAACTGTGGTGGGCGGCGCTTGCGCGACCGACGGGTTCTGCACCCGGATACCGGCGGCCGGTTGTGGTAGCGCAAGCCGACCCGTTCAGCAGTAGCCATATCAATACGGTTGTCGTGGCAGCGGTAAGTTCGAACTTAGGCCTCGCCGACGCGCCGGGAAACTTCGTCCTGGCCGCAGGCAAGCGACGATTGGCTAAGCCGAGCGTAGTCAACGTGTCGCAACTGCTCACACTGGACAAGCGCTTCCTCGAAAGCAAGATCGGACGCTTGAGTAGCCGGGAACTCGGCGCACTAGACGCAGGGCTTCGCAAGATCCTCTCGCTCTGAAGGGGGTTCGGCAGTCCCGAGTGGACTTTTACGGCGCGGCCGTTAGCGCTTCTGAGTCGCCAAAGTACCGGCCTCGAATCCACAGCGACGCGTTAACAAGGCTGATCAGTACCGGCACCTCGACCAGCGGACCGATCACCGCTGCAAACGCCGCTCCCGAGTCGATGCCGAAAACCGCGATCGCTACCGCGATCGCCAACTCAAAATTGTTACTTGCAGCCGTGAAAGACAGCGTCGCCGATTTCGGATAGTCGGCGCCCACTCTCCTGGCCATCCAAAACGAGATGAAGAACATCGCCACAAAATAGATGAGAAGCGGGACCGCAATACGCAGAACGTCGGCGGGAATCGAGACAATCATCTCGCCCTTGAGGCTGAACATCACAAATATCGTAAAAAGCAGCGCACCCAGCGTCAGCGGACTTATTCGCGGGATGAATTCGGACTCATACCAGGCTTTTCCCTTCGCCGAGATGAGCGAGAACCGGGTGATGATACCGGCAGCGAAAGGGATACCGAGGTAGACCATCACGCTTTTTGCAATCTGGCCCATGCTCACGTCCACAAGGCTGCCCTCCAGCCCGAGAAGCGGAGGCAGCACCGTGATGAATACGTAGGCGTAGACGCTGTAGAACAGCACTTGGAAGACACTGTTGAAGGCGACAAGTCCGGCCGCGTACTCGGTGTCGCCCTCGGCCAGCTCGTTCCAGACGATGACCATGGCGATACAACGCGCCAGCCCGATCATGATGAGTCCAACCATGTAGTCGGGGTAGCCGTGCAGGAACACGATGGCCAGCACGAACATGAGTAGCGGGCCGACGATCCAGTTCTGGATCAAAGACACGCTGAGAATACGCCAGTCGCTGAATACATCCCCGAGCTCTTCGTACTTCACCTTGGCAAGCGGTGGATACATCATGACGATGAGACCGAGCGCAATCGGGATATTCGTCGTGCCTATTTGGAAGCGGTTAATAAACGCTTCCACCCCGGGCAGTGCGTATCCGCTAACCACGCCGACAGCCATCGCGAGAAAGATCCACAACGTCAGGTAGCGGTCGAGGAAAGAGAGTTCTCTTCGGCAACTCGGTTGCGTTCGGCTCACAGCGCACCTCGGCCGCAATCGCCGCCACGACTCTGCAGCTCTTTCAGCCGTTGTCTGTCCTCAGCCAGTGGGGCAAACTCGCCGAGGCAAGAACCCACGCAGGCGTTGAGACGTTTTTGCAGCACGCCCAGTTTCCGCTCGATGCTGTAGTGCTTCCACTTTCCCTGTTGCCGCACCGATACCAGACCGACCCGGCGTAGGTAGGCGAGGTGTCGCGAGACCTTGGGCTGACTTTCTTCGAGGACTGCGCAGAGGTCGCACACACAAATCTCGCCTTCGCGAAGAAGGTTCAGAAGCCGAAGCCTGGTTTGGTCGGCGAAGGCACGGAAGAGTTCCGGAGCCTCGGCCACGGTGATGGTGATGTCGTGTACGGTCGCCGCTTTCATATACGCCTAGACGTATACGAAAGCCGGCCTAGTCCGTCAAGCCGGCGAACCGACAAGTAAGTGGTGAGGCCTATTAGGTCCGAGAAAGAGCGCGGCCTCGATTCAAGTCAAGATAGCGACCATACTCCGACCCTGATGGTGGGTCGTGATAGCTGTTGCGCTCGCGTCCCATCGCTGCACCGGCGCGCGCCGAAATTGGCCGCACGCTGAAATGAGTGCGGCTTTATCGTCCGCGTGGTTTTGAACGAAGCACTGGAGACGGCAATGGCAACAATCGTCGGCAACCTGACCCCGCAAGACGACTACATGCACCGGCTCGGCCCCGAGCCTAATTTTAACGAGAGCATGTACTTCAACTTCTTCGACCGCGAACGCTCGCTCGGCGGTTTCGTGCGGCTCGGCAACCGCGCCAACGAAGGCCGCGCGGAGATGACCGTATGCCTTTACCTGGCCGACGGCCGTGTCCTCTTCTCCTTCAAGCGCGCGAAGATCTCCGACAACAACGCATTCGATGCCGGCGGGCTTCGCTTCGAGGTGCTCGAGCCGGGCGAGAAGCTGCGTACCGTATACTGCGGCGAGGCGATCGAGTTGGACGACCCGAAGAGCCTCGGCGACCCGGCCCGCGCGTTTCGCGAAAGCCCAAAGCGGACGATCTCACTTGATCTCATCCACCAGGCCTGCGGCCCCATGTACGGAGAGTCTCACGACAACCAAGAGTCGGTCCGCTCGGCCGAGCAACAGTTCGCCAAAGCCCACTACGAGCAACACATGCAGGTATCGGGAACCATCGACCTCGGCAGCGAGAAAATCGAGATCGCCGGCTACGGTCTGCGCGACCACTCGTGGGGACCGCGCTACTGGCAGGCCATCGAGAGCTACGAGTGGCTCACCATGAACTTCGGTGCCGAGATCGGCGCGATGGTGAGCATCGTGCGCGTCAAGGGAGAGCAGCCCCGCTACGGCGGCGTGATCGTTAAGGATGGCACGGTAGACCCCATCAACCACGCGGTGATCGAAGCCGAGTACGAAGACAACGGCCTGTATCACCGCGCCCTCGTTGCAACCGTTCAGACGAAAAGCGGCGAGACTCACCAGATCCGCGGAAAAGTCCGAGGATTCGTTCCACTGCGAAACCGCCGCGACGGCATGACCACCCACATCGGCGAAGGCATGACCGAGTGGCGACTCGGCGAGCGCGTCGGCTACGGGCTGTCGGAGTTTCTTCGCCAGGTGTAGCCCGACGGGAATCGTCGGCTCGCAAAGCGCGGGCGACGTAGCCACGTTCGCGCCGCCGAGAAGGAGGGTACGATGGTAAAACTCATCTACTGCGTCAGAAAGTCGCCCGCCATGAGTGTCGAGGAGTTTCAGCGCTACTGGCTCGAAGAGCACGGCCCGCTGGTCAGAAGCGTTGCCGCCGAGTTGGGTGCGACTAAGTACGTGCAAAGCCATACCGTGCAGCCGGCCCTGAACGAGGTGCTCGCAAACTCGCGCGGTTGCGCAGCCGCCTACGACGGCGTGACCGAAGTATGGTGGAACAGCCTCGAGGATTTCAACTACGCGCTCAACTCACAGGCCGGGCGCGAGGCGGGGCTAAAACTTCTCGAAGATGAGGCGCGCTTCATCGATCTCGGGCGCTCGCGCGTGTTCCTGACCGAAGAGCACGTAATCTTCGGCGTCTAGGCGACTGACCCAAGACTGCTCAAAGTTCCAGCATGATGCGAGTGGCTCTACAGGCGTTCGCAAGATGAGAGACACCGTCAATGACAGGCCCGGCTGCACATTCCGCGCGGAATGTGCATAACCTCCATGACCCGCCGTGCAGCCCTGCTCGACGGGATCGCCGGCGTCAAAGTGCGGCGCAAGCCCCCGGTCGGCTGAATACGCGGAGGCCCGTTATCAATGCTCGTCGATCTCTTCAATGCGGGGTCCCCATGCCTCGACGGCCTGCGGTCCGTCCGTGAAGTAACGCTCGGCGGCGCCAACCATCGCGTTGAGCCGCGCCTCGAGTTCGCGTCGGCAGCGTTCCAACTCCGGCTTGTCCGCATCCGCGGCGACGTAGAGCGGCTGCGCGCTGAGAAACACCATGCGCCCCGCGGGCCGTGGCAATGCCAGACGCATCCAGGTCCGCTTCATGATGGTCAAGTGGTCGCCCCAGGCCCGCACCGCAAGAATCGGCAATCCGCTCCGGCCGGCTAGGTGGACGGCCCCCCAGCGCGCCTCGCACGCCGGCCCCCGCGAGCCGTCGGCCATCAACAAGACGGCGCGCGGGCGCGCGCGCACGCGTTCGGCGAGTTCGTTGACGGCCGCGATACCGGCCTGGGAGCCCGAGCCCGCGATGCACTGGATTCCCCAGATGTTGAGCAGATGGGTCCCGCCCGTACCGATCCGGCCGTGGCTGACCATGAAGTAGGCGGGATAGCGTTCTGGCGTGTAACGAAACAACTCGAACATCAACGGGAAAACGTCTTGATGCCACAGCGCGATGATGCAGGGCCGCCCGCTCGCGATGAACTCGAACAAGGGCCCACGTCGGTCGTAGACGACGCGGCGGCGCACGCTCCAGAACCACGCGCGGAAGACCACGCCGAGCAGAGGAAACAGCGCGGCTTCGGCCAGCCGGCGACGCAGGCGCTGCACACGCTGCGCCTTCCAGGCGCGCTGCAGCAAGGACCGCTTTGGCTCGGACGGCGTGGGCATCGTCCGACAACATTACGTGTTGTCGGCGATTCTTCCCAACGCCGGGCGTTTCGGCCAAACCGCAGACGGCGCGCAGCAATTCGATTCGAGTCGACGTAACCTCCATACTCCGACGCTGATGACCGATGCTGATCAAAGGCCTGATGCCGACTGGGCGGTTCTATTCCTGTGCTGGCTTCTGGTCACCGCTGCGACTCTGGGTAGTTTGTTTTTCAGCGAAGTCATGAATTTCGCACCCTGCTCGCTTTGTTGGTACCAACGGATCTTCATATATCCTTTGGTGATCATTCTACTTCGAGGGCTTTTTCCATTTGATAAGGAGGTTGTGAAATACGCCCTGCCGCTCGCGATCGGCGGATGGCTCGTGGCGTTTTATCACACGCTTATCTACGCAGGCATGATTCCGAAAAACATCCAGCCCTGCGGCGAAGGCGTTTCATGTTCTGAGGTCTACATTGAGATCTTTGGGTTCTTGTCGATTCCCATGCTCTCGTTGATCGCGTTTTCCGTTTTGGTGACATTACTGTTGGTGTTGAAGAGGGGACTCTCCAGATGAAGAAGCAACAGATTGTTTTATTGGCAGCGGTCGTGATGGCGCTGGTGTTCGTTGCCGGTGGGTATTTCTACAAGAGCCAGCAATCAAAAAGACTCGGCTTCATGGCCAAGGAACACGCTTCGCTATTTGTCCCGGGCCATTCCAAAACGCTGGGCGCGGATGACGCGAAGGTTTATCTGGTGGAGTTTTTCGACCCGGGGTGTGAGACCTGCCGGGTTTTCGCGCGCCATGTGAAAGGTTTGATGGCGGCCTATCCCGGCAAGATCAAGCTGGTTTATCGTTATGCGCCTTTCCATCATGGCGCAGACACCATGGTGAAGATTCTCGAAGCCTCGAGAAAGCAAGGCAAGTATTCGGAAACCCTGCAGATCATGTTTGATTCACAACCCTACTGGGCAAACCATCAGCGGCCTAATCCCGAGGCGATCTGGGAGTTCCTTCCGCGCGCGGGGATGGATCCGGCACAGCTTCGGCGGGACATGAATGCCCCTGCGATTGCTGAGCTTATCCGGCAAGATATCGCGGATGCCAGAACGCTCAACGTAAGAAAGACGCCGGAGTTTTTCGTCAACGGAAGGCCGCTCCCAAGCTTTGGCTACGAGCAACTGAAAGCATTGGTCAAAGAGGAAATCGCGGCGAACTACTGATGCCGCGCCGGCCTGGGACGGACCCCGGAATTCTCTGAAGACCTTCCCCTCCACCTCCACAACGCTTGCTTTGTAGTCTGCTATTGGCAAGCGCAGTTGCCGTGTTGGTAAAAAACCACTTTGTCGCCGCTCGGGGTGTCAAAAGATTGACGGCCGAACACTCCGGAAAGCCGCTTTCAACAACCCCGGCGGCGTTTCTGCGGGGATTATCCGCGGCGCGCGCTACGCGCGACATCAGACAACGCAACTGGCACGCACCCTGCTACGCTGATTGTTGGACCGCGCGGGGGCACATGGCTATGCCGTGGCGGATGCGGGGACATATCGGTGCTGAGCAAGCTATCAATCGGGCAAAAATTGGGCGCGGCAATCGTGCTCGCCTGCACGCTGACGCTCGCGGTTACCGTGGTATCCTTGGGCCTCTACGACTACTCGTCGCAAAAGCGGATCATGGCCGAGGAAACAGCGGTTCTCGCCGACGTCTTCGGTGCCAACCTCGACGCGTCGCTGCGGTTCAAGGACGCCGAATCGGCGGCATCGACACTCGCGGCTTTGCAAGCGACGCCGTTGGTCGAACTGGCCATGGTACTCACAGCGGACAAGCGCGTCTTCGCGTCCTACCAACGCAGCGGTAAGTCGGGGCGCCCCGGTCGAATTCTCCCCGAGCAACCCGGTACACAATTCATGAAAGACCGGCTCGTCGTCATGCGCAAGATTGCCAGCGACGGCGAACAGCTCGGGTTCATCTATTTCGAGGCGGGACTCGATATCCTGCACGCTCGCTTCAAGCGTTTTTTGGTCATTGTGGCCGGAGTTCTCGCCACCGCGCTGCTGTTCGCCGTCAACCTCGCAATCCGTCTGCAGCGGGTGATTGCGGCGCCGATCATCGCCCTAACCTCGACCGCGCGTACGATCAGCGAGACCAGCGACTACTCTGTACGCGCCGAACACAAGTCGGGTGACGAAGTTGGCGTACTCGTAGACGGCTTCAACGAGATGCTCGAGCGCGTTCAGACCCGCGATGCCGAACTCGAAGCGCACAAAGCCTCTCTTAAAAAGAAAGTTTCACGCAGACACAAGGAACTCGCCGAACTGTTTGCGGTCATGGAAAGCCAAGCTACAAGCGGGGACCTCAGCACCCGTGCCGTTGTGCATACGGATAGCGACGTCGGCCAGATCGCTTCACGGTACAACAACCTGATCGAAAGCCTGGAAGGCGCGCACCATGAACTGCAGACCGAGCGCAAGAGCCTGCGCAGGGAGATTCAGGTGCGCAAAGACGCCGAAACCGAACTCTTCCGCTACACAAAACGGCTCGAGGTCAGCAACAAGGAACTGGCGGAGTTTGCCTACGTAGCATCACACGATCTTCAGGAACCGTTGCGCAAGGTTCAAGCTTTCGGCGATCGTCTCAAGCTCAAGTGCGAGACCGAACTCAGCGACACCGGACGCGACTACCTCGACAGGATGCAGAGCGCCGCCGCCCGTATGCAGGCGCTCATCGCCGACCTACTGTCGTTCTCGCGGCTGACGAACCAGCCAAAACCTTTCGCCGTCGTCAACCTTGATAGCGCGTGCAAGCACGTACTGCAGGACCTCGAAGTCCGTATCGACGAGCTCTCAGCGACAGTCACCGTCGATCCGTTACCCGCGCCGGACGCGGACCCGACGCAGATGAAGCAACTGCTTCAAAACCTCATTGCGAATGCCCTCAAGTTCCACCGCAAAGGCGTTGCGCCCGAGATCCACGTCTGGAGCGAGGCGCTGGATAACGACGAGAATGTCATCGAGGATGCGCGGACCGATGACGACCGCGTGGTCTCCTATAGGCTCTACGTCAAAGACAACGGCATCGGTTTTGACGAGAAGTATCTCACGAAGATCTTCGGCGTTTTTCAACGTCTTCACGGCCGCGCCGAATACGAGGGAACCGGAGTGGGCCTCGCGCTGTGCCGCCGCATCGCCGAGCGCCACGGGGGGACGATCACGGCGCGAAGCACCCCCGGCGAAGGAGCGACGTTCATTGTGACGATCCTCGCCAAACAAGAACACTCGGAAGTCACCGCCACGGATGGTGGAAAGATGGACAACGACAACGCCCTTGGGGCGGAGCGAATTGTGGAGGAGAACCAAGCATGAACGATCAAAAGACAATCACGATTCTAGTAGCCGACGATGATCCGGACGACCGGCTGATGACCGGCGACGCTCTCAGCGAGAGCCGCCTCGCCAACGATGTCCGGTTCGTCGAAGACGGTGAAGAGTTGCTCGACTACCTTCACCGGCGCGGAAAGTACTCGAACCCCGCCGACGCACCGCTGCCCGGTCTGATCCTTCTCGACCTGAACATGCCGAAGAAAGACGGCCGCGAGGCGCTTCGCGAGATCAAGGCGGACCCAGTGTTTCGCCGTATCCCGGTCGTCGTGCTGACGACCTCGCGCGCGGACGCGGACATCTTGAAAACCTACGATCTCGGCGTGAGCGGGTACATTCCCAAGCCGGTGCGGTTCGAGGCGTTTGTCGACGTCATGAAAACGATGGCGATTTACTGGTTCCAGGTGGTGTCATTGCCGTCCGTCGAGGACGCGCACGCCTAGAGCCACAGGCTGCACACCGGAACACGATGGAACGCGAACCTCTAACAATCCTCGCAATCGACGACGACGTCGAAGACGCGGAGATCCTCGGCTTCCACTTGGAAGATATCGAGGAATGGGACGTCACGTTCCTGCACGTCGGCGATCCGAACGAGGCTGCCGGAATGTTTGCGGTACATCAGGTGGACGTTACTTTCCTTGACTACCAGCTCGGCGCGCAAAGCGGGCTCGAGGTCCTCAACGACATAAGAACCGCGGGGCACCTCGGACCCGTCATCGTCGTCACCGGCCAAGGCGATGAGTATGTAGCCGCGAATCTGACTCGTGCCGGGGCCGACGACTATATCGTAAAGAGCGATATCACCACTTCGGTTCTGCGCCGCTCGGTCGAACACGCGCGCGTCAAGGCCCGTCAGCGCGAAGCCGAGCGGACGATGCACGAGCAAGCATGCGTCCTCGCCGAAATCAATAAGGAACTCGAGCAGAGTAAATCGGTGATCGAGTCACGCGCGCGCGAACTCGAAGCGGCCAACAAAAAGCTCAATGAACTGAACGAACTCAAGACGAAATTTCTGTCCGAGGTCTCGCACGAACTGCGTACCCCGCTCACGTCGATCGTGTCGTCGGCCAAGATCATCAAAAAGTACCAGCAGACCAAACCGGAGTCGGTGGTTCACTTCGCTGAAACTATCCTCCACGAAGGAAACCGTTTGACGCGTATGCTCAACGACTTCCTCGATCTCGCCAAAATCGAATCCGGCTGCGCCTCTTGGAAAGATACGCCGATCACCTGCGATGAGTTGCTGTCCCAAGCGGTCTCGGGAATCGAATCTCTCGCGATCGACGGCGGTATAAAAGTCAGCTGCAACGTCGAACACGGCTCGGAGTTCCAAGCTGACTTCGACCGCCTCACGCAGGTGATCACCAACCTGTTGAGCAACGCGATCAAGCACACGCCACCAGGCGGCACCATAACCGTGACCGCCGAGGATTCGCCCGACTCGATACTTTTCACCGTGCGCGACACCGGTGTCGGGATTCCCGCGGAGGAGTGCGAGAAGGTATTCGCCAAGTTCTACCAGTCGAGCGCGGTCTCCGCTGTCGACAGCCGCTACAAGGGCACCGGGCTCGGGCTCTGCATCTGCGTGGAGATCGTCCAGCACTACGGAGGGCGGATCTGGGTGGAAAGCGAACTCGGCAAGGGAACCGCTTTCAAATTCACCCTGGCACACGATCGCATCGGCTGCCGAGAAGCCTGCAAACACCCCGAACACGGACAGCTGCATTAGCCACCCGGTGCGCCCCTACCCGTCGTAACCTGACTCGGCGGCGGCCGTGGATCGGTCTCCACGCGGCGGTTCGGCCGATTCGCACCAGCTTAACCGGAACACGCACGGTATTGTTGGGAGCGGTTGCCCGGCTCAGAGCAAGCCGCTGTGCCTGGCTCTCGCGACGGCTTGGCGGATGCTGTGGACAGCGAACTTGCGCAGGATGTTGTTGGCGTGAGTGCGGACCGTAGACACGCTGATGCCGAGCACCTCTGCGACGGCTTGATTCGTCCACCCTTCGGCCAGGTAACGAAGAATCTCGAGCTGTCTGCGCGTAACCACCGCGCTTTGCCCGGGCAACGCTTCGGGTACCGCCCCGGCATCATCGCAAGCGGCCGAGCAGCACTCGCCGTCATCCTCGGCAGCGCCGCAGGCTGTCACCGGTTGGAGAAGATGAACGACGGTGGGTCGCGCCTTAGTGTTGCTACTTACCAGTAAGGTACTGCAAGACACCCGTACAACTTCTCCAGATTCCTTGCAGACATCCAGGTCGAACCTGCGAACGGGCTCGTTACGCAAAATAGCCTGACGCGCACCACAGAACTGGTGACAGTAGGGATTGCCGAAAACATCCCGTCCGCCGAAAGCTTGCCAACACTTGCTACCGATCACACTCGCGGCAGGGCGGCCCAGCAGCCTCTCGAGAGCGGTGTTCCAGGCAACAATGTTGTGGTCATCGTCGGACGCGAAGGCAGGTTCGCCGGTCGCCTCGAGCAACACGACGGGACCTCTCTCCTTGTCGCTACGCGCCATCAGGAGCCCAGCCTCCCGACCAGCCCGAGCGCAACCGCACAGGTAGCGAAGAGAGTTCTGAGCGAAGCTGTGCTGCGGTCCATGTCAGACTCCGGGCACGATCGTGAACGACCGGCACAGGCAAGAAAAGCGGGTGTTACCCGAGCCTTTCAGTCTTTCTCGAGTTCGTCGAGCACCCATGAGAATACCGCAACAGCCGAGGGGAGTCCGATGGTGCTGGCGGAAAGGGCCACGACCTGCTCGATCTCTTCGCGGGTGACGCCTGCGGCCAGAGCTTTACGCACCCCCGAATGCACCGGCCCCTCGCGCATGCTGCCGAAAGCGATGCCGAGCTTGATTAGCCGAAGCTCACGTTCGGCAAAGGGGCCGGCCGCCTCTGCCTTGCGCATCGATTCCCACGCTTGGCCCAAGTCGGGAAACCTCTCGATGAATTTCTTATATGTCTTCGGAATTTTCTTACCCACTACAGTGATCCTCCTTATTAGGTTTTTCCTAAGTTGAATATATGGACATCAGCGAACCGCAGGTGCTCGCAGCGAGGCCGGATCTGCACCGGTTTCAGTGTTCACCACGCGATTTTGTATCGGCGAGTTTGGCAAAAGCACGATCGCCTATTTTGTCCGAATACGAATGCCACGGATTACGGTCGCCGGGATCGGACACCCGTTCGACCGCAAAGTGACAGCAGTCTCCCCCGTGGGGGATCAGTTTCTCGACCCAGGCGGTAAAACCGCCGAATCCTCGTTCTTCCATCGCTTCGAAAATGCCTTCCACAAAGTACCGTTGGACTCTGCAGTCGAAGGCTGTGTAGCGATCCTGGTGCGGGCACCACAAGATGTCGAACTCACAGCGATCCTTGGAGACAATCCGGGGTTTTTCCAGCGAGGCGTACAAAACGGTGTTGACGCCGGTCACCAGGTAAGAGATCTTCTCCGCTTCGTCGAGTTCTTCGGGAATCTCCGAGTTGTCGAGAAACTCGACCATGGCCTCGCGACCGGCACTGCGGATCGCCCGTCGAACCATCTTCTGACCGTCTTCACCGAAGGTCTTCTCTGCCTCCTTCAATACGTTGAGCACCGCCGTGGCCTGCATGGTCCCCCAGACCAGCAGGACGGCCGGGTCGAAGTCGTCGCGCTGCTGCGTAGCCGCTCGAAAATTCTCGACCGCGTGCCGGTATGGCAACCCAAGGCTGACGCCTCGGTAGCCCGGCTCGCTACGGCTTCCCCTCGACCACAGGCCCTGCTTGGTTGGATACTCAGGTGCTGACATCTCGACCTCCCTGCCGAACGCGCTCTCATAGCACCTATGCGGTGCCAAGCCACGGCCGACAAATTCGGCTGGGCGCTTGCCCAAACACCGATTCATACCGCCCTTGACTCACCGGCCCCGCGCCACCATCATTTGCATATGTGTGCATTTACACAGGTATCTCCATAGTGGCCATGTCCGGCGTTCATCGCCCAGAGAAAGCCGCCGCCGCGACCAATCAAACCGCCCGGGCGCGGGCAATCCGTCGCCGGGCCGCCCGAGATCTGGCCGAGATTCTCGATTCCAAACTCTTCAAGGCACTTTGTGAGCCCGTTCGTGTCGATATCGTCAAGTTCTTGACCGCCGAAGGTCGATCCGACGTCGGCACCGTCGCCGCGAACTTTTCACAGGACGCTTCGGTGATCTCTCGACATTTGGCCGTGCTCCACGAAGCCGGTGTCGTCCGTCGCGACAAGCAGGGACGCCACGTGTTCTTCGAACTCGACGGCGCGCACATTATCGCCCAGATGGAAGCGATTACCGAGCGCTGCAGAAACCTCGCGCCGATGTGTTGCACGACTGCAAACGACTGAGCCCGCAAGCAAGACACCTCTTCGATGACAGACGACAACACCAAGGGGCGATTCGCCGACCGGCTAGCCGCGACGCCTTCTCGCAGCGTGACACCGCCGACCGGTAGTATGTTCGGACTCGTGGTTCGATTCCGTTTCGCTGTCATCGCGCTCGTAGCCATTCTTACTGCGGCCTTTGCTTGGCAGTTGCCGAATCTGCGCCTCGACCCCGACACCGAGGCGTATATCCCCAAGGGGCATCCGATTCGGGTTTTCTGGAAACAGGCCAAAGAAGATTTCGCCGTCGGTAAGGATATTTTCGTAGGCATTGTCGCAGACGGCCCGCGCGGAGTCTTCACGCCGGAGATTCTCTCAGGTATCGCCGAACTGACCGAGGGGATCAAGCAGCTCGATGCCGTCGTGGCCGACGATGTACGCAGCCTTTCCAACTCCGATGCCATCGTCGGCACCGAATCCGGTCTCGACATCGAGCCTTTCTACCAAGAGCCGCCGTCTACGCCCGAACAGGCGGCCGAGATCCGTGAGAAGGTTTTTCGCAACGACGTCTATCTCGATCGACTCATCTCACGCGACGGATCCATCGCGGCGATAATCGTACAAGCCCACGACGCCTACGACGATAAATCGCCCTACGCTCACCCGGTCGAAACCTACCGCCAGGTTGTCGAGTACGTCGGCCACCAGCAAATTCCGGGAACCACGATGGTGGTGGCCGGCAACACCGCAGTAGAAGCGGCCTTCGGCCGGCAGATGGCGGCCGACCTGAAAAACCTCATCCCTACCGCGCTCATGGTCGTGGTGGTCACGTTGTTCCTGTGTTTTCGCTCGACTTCTTGGTGGCGATTCATCGCACGCACCGCCGGCGTTTTCCTGGTCTTGTCGGCGTGGGGCTGGTGGCATTCGGCGGCAACGCCCTCCCCTTACCTGGCGATGACCGCAGCGACGCTGGCGATGCTCACGGTCAGGGGGGTGTTGTTGCCGTGCACGGTGGTGGTCGTGTCGCTGGTGTGGACCTGGGGTGCACAAGCCATGCTCGACATGCCGATCTATATTTCCGGCACTCTGGTACCACCGATTCTCCTTGCGATCGGCTGCGCCGACGGCATCCATATCATCGAGCGCTACCTAGAGGAGGCGGCCTCGCGTAGGAACCGGGCAGAGGCGATCGTGGCGAGCCTGGGCGCCCTGTGGCGTCCGGTGGTTTTCACGTCGGTCACCACCGCAATCGGCTTCGGCGCGCTAATGCTCGGCCGCATGACGGTATATCAGGTCTTCGGCTTCACCGCGGCTTTCGGAATACTGGTAGCCATGCTGATGTCGCTGGTGCTGTTGCCGGCCATGCTTGCGGTCATGCCGTTGCCACCGCCCGTGGCTCGTGGGGTGCATGCGTCGATGGTTCCCGTCCTACTCGGACGGCTCGGAGCGAGGATCCAGCGCCGGCGCAAACCGACGCTCGCGGTCGGTCTCACTCTGACGCTTCTACTCCTGGCCGGTGCCGCCAAGCTCAAGGTGGATTACTCATGGGTGGAGAGCCTCACGCCGGGAAGCCGCGTGTTACAAGCCGACCGCCTGCTGCGCACCCGCCACGGCGGAACCATGCCGATGAACATCGTCGTCGATTCCCAGCGAACCGACGGCATCAAAGACCCGGATCTCCTGCGCGGAATCGACGCCGTACTCAGCGACCTGAGTGCCAATCCATCGGTCGGTGATACCCGCTCAATCGCCGAGTACATCAAGCGTATGAACGAGGCGATGCACGCGAATCGCGCCGGAACACTGCGAATCCCGGACAGCCGTGAGTTGATCGCGCAATACCTACTGCTGTATTCGATGTCGGGCGACCCGGGCGAACTCGACGATATGGTCGACTACGATTACCGGCGCGCACAGATGGGTGTGTTGTTACGCACCGACCTACTCAGCAAGATGGACGAGGTTATCCTTCTCACCGAAGCCTCGCTCGACAAGCACGTTCGCTCGCTCGGCGCCGACGCGGTGATTACCGGCTCGGCGATGATCCAGAATACCGTCTTCGATCTGATTCTCACCAGCCAAGTCTATTCATTGACTACGGCGGTCCTGCTGGTCGCTTTGTTCATGGTAGTTCTGTTTCGCTCGATCCTCGACGCGCTGATCTGCATGCTGCCTTCGTTGTTCGCCGGTATCGCCAACTTCGGCGGCATGGCATTGCTCGGTATTCCGTTGGGGCCTGCCGAAGCCATGGTGAGCGCGATCGCCCTTGGTATCGGTATCGATTACTCGATCCATCTCATGTCGCGTATGCGCGAACTGACCGAGCAAAAAATGGGAATTACCGAAGCCACAGTCGAAGCCATGCGCACGACCGGCCGGGCGATCTTGTTCAACGGATTCGTAGTGGTAGCCGGCTTCACTGTTCTGGCGCTTTCAAGCACGCCGAGCAACGCGACCTTCGGTTTGGAGGTCGCCATAAATATGGGACTTACGTGTATCGCAGCACTCGTCCTTCTTCCGGCCGCACTCGCCGTGCGCGCCGAGTTCGCTTTGCCCGAGGCCGCCGTTCAGACGGCTTCGACCTCCACCGTCGCACCACGAGGACCGAAGTTCGGCGCACCGTACAACCCCCGGTAGTGCAATTGACCGTAGTCTCCGGCCAGATGCAGAGCCTTCCACGGCGACGGCACCGGCTCCTGCATGCCTTTACCACCCGCGAACTGGAACGATTCCCACGCGTGATAGATGATGGCCTGCCCCGGCTGCACGGTAGGTGCGGGCTTGGCAAGACACTCAAACCCGCCTACGTCGTTGAACACCCGAACCCGTCCGTTGTCGGCAATGTTCCGCGCCCGCGCGTCATCCTCGTTCATATAGAGCACCGGCTCGCCACGCTGCAGACGCTGGAGCAACTCAGAACCGCGCCAAATTGCGTGGATGCTCCAGCGTGTATGTCCTCCGGTCAAACGCAGAGGATAGTCACCGCCGGCGGGCGGCGGGCGTTTGTGGACCGGTAAGGCTTCGTCGGCGTCAAGATACCACTCCTGATCCAGATAGAACTGCTGGCGGCCGGTAATCGTCGGCCACGATTCCTTTTCTTCGACCTGCCATACGTGCGGGTACAAAGGTTTTTCGAAATCGACATCGCTGCACATGTTGTTGGTGGTGCTGTACATGCCGTTACGTTTTATGGGAATGATCCCGCGTTTGATCGCCTCGCTCCAAGTGGTGTCTTCACAAATCTCGGAATGCGCGAAGATATAATCCATCGCCGGACCTTGATCGGCAGGATCGTAAGTTCCTTTTTCGCCCCATACATCGAAAACGTCTCCGAGACAGAAATCCTTGCCGAAAACGTCTTTCCCGCGCGGGATACCGCGTTTGCGCGCGCGTTCTTGGATGCGACGGGCCAGGTTGCCGAAAATCCACCACTCGTTGCGCGATTCGCCGAGAGGTTCGACGGCTTTGTCGGCCAGCACCAGATAAGGGGTGAAGCCCCACGCGTATTTGATGCCTTCCTTCTCGTAAAAGCCGGCGGCCGGCAGCAGAATGTCGCTCTGCATCCCGGTCGTCGACATCTGCGTGTTGATGTTGACCACTAGATCGAACTTCGGCCAGAGGTGCTCGAGGGCGATCTGCGGTGCCGGCCAGCGGCGAAGCGGGTTGCAAGCCGTCACCATGAACACCTTGGGATCCTTGCCGGGCTTTGGATAGATCGGGATCCACTCTTTCTCGATCGCCGTCTTCATGGCCTTGCCGACCGAGAGCGGATTTTCCTTATCGTTGTATTCGGGCGCACCCATGATGTCTTCGTAGCCGCCGTGCACATGAAGCCACGGCATCGAGGGCGTGAACGTCGAGGTCTTACTGAACTCGGTCAGATACTTCTCGACCTTACGTACCGCGGGCCTGCCCGTGACCTGGAGCATCAATTTTTGCCACCAAGGCATCTCCTCCATCTGCGAAAACTCGTCGAATCCGGTCAGCCCCCACCAAGACCCGACTCTCAAGCCGCCGCCCGGTCGTCCTTGGTTGCCGGTCAGCGCCATCAGCAAAGCCATGCTACGGTGCATCAGGTCGCTGTGGTAATGCTTACACGCCCCCACCGAGGCATAGATCATCGCCGATCCCGCACCGGCCATGTCCCGGGCCACGCGCCGGATCAGACTCGCAGCGACACCGGTCTCCGCTGCGGCCAGCTCGGGGGTATAACGAGCGTCGAGATCACGCCGCAACACGTCGTGTACCGGCTCGACGCTAACCGAGCTTCCATCGGCAAGACGCACCGTCCGGGCTCCGGTGAGTGCCGGTTTAATGCCTTCGAGCCGCAGGGTGGGAGTCTTCATTCCCTGACTTCCCGGCGCAGTCGCTAAGCGGGCTTGTTTCTCATTCCATACATAAAAGACGTCGTCGCGGCCACCGCCCTTGACATCGCTCTCGCGCAGGAAACGACGATTGTCGCTGCGGACCAAGAACGGCAGGTCGGTTTGTTCGCGTACGTAGTCCTCGTCGACCAACCCTTCAGAGATCATCACCTGCGCCATCGCCAGAGCGAGTGCGGGATCGGACTGAACCTTCGGGTTGAGCCACAAGTCGGTATGCATCGCCGATGCGTTGTAGTCGGGTCCGATGATCACTATTTGGGCGCCGCGGTAACGCGCGCCGGTCAGGAAGTGCATGTCGGGGATCCGAGTGTAGGCTGGGTTCGCGCTCCACAGGACGATGTAATCGGAGTTGAACCAATCGTCGCTGGTCCCGCCGGTCAGGAACATTCCGTAGGTTTGAACACAACCGATCGGCATGTCGCCGATCCCAGCGAAAGTGTCGAGGACCGTTGCCCCGATCGAACGCGCAAACCGGAACTCGGCGCACGAGCCGGGACCCTGATCGAAGTTGGGTCCCGGTACGTGCACGACGGTCTCGGGCCCGTGCTCGCTCGCGGCCTCGATAACGCCGTCGGCGATCTTGTCGAAGGCCTGGTCCCAGGAGATCCGTTTCCACTTTCCAGAGCCGCGCTCACCGACGCGTTCGAGCGGGTAGCGCAAGCGCTGCGCCGACGACATCAGCTCGCTGTAACAAGCGCCCTTCTGACATCCGCGCGGGAAGAAATCGGGGGCGCCGCCACGTCCGCCATGGTCGTAGGTCTGCGCCTGTTCCTCTCGCCACACCATGTCGTCCTTGACGTAGACATCCCACGCACATGCCGACAAACAATTCGCGCGGGTATGGCTGCAGCGGGCGACTCGATCCCAAGTCCATTTCTCCGCGTAGACGTCGCGCCAATCGCCGTACGGCGCGGGTTCGGCCGCGGCCCCCTCGCCGTGTTGCGACCCCGCCCCGGCCGGCTCGCGCGTAGGCTCCCCGCTTTGCCCGCACCCGGTTCCTATCCGCAAGGAGGTCAGACTCAGAACCAGCGCGGTGCGACCTGAGCGGCGTAGAAACTCCCTACGTGTAAGCGCCCCGCTCATTTGCTTACACCGGAAAGTTGGTACCCGTACTCGATGATTCCGTAACCCACCCGATCATCGCTGCGGAAACGGCAAATCGCATCGTTGACTTGGGTCGCACCGATTGTGACTGGGCACACGTCCAAGACCTCGGCCTCGATCTCATGACGCACCCCCTTTTCGTTTACCAACCAGATTGACGCGCCGGTCTGCACCGTCGCCGCCGGGTTGGTTCTCAAAGCGACGTCGTGGTCCTGTAAACCCATGACGTGTTCACCGTCCCAAAAAAACCCGAGCTTCAAGTGAGTCTGCGCGTCGAAAGAGATCTTGACTGCGTTGAAGCTGAGATCCTCGCCGAATTCACATGATACGTACGTCCAGGTACCGAACTTCGCCCAGTCCCTCTCCCCGCCCCAGGAATGATCACGATGGGCGAGACAGTTCAGTTTGTAAGTCTTGCCGTCAATCCTTACCGTGCCGTGCACTCTGCCGGACTGTTCAATATGGCGGGCCGCTTGATCGGCGGTCGAATCGGGTGATACCGGGTACTGGTAGACAGGACAGAACGCCTGCCACAACAAATCCATCCCGTAGCCGCCCGCGTCGTAAGTGAGACGCCATTTGCGCAGTGGTTCCACGCAACGGTAGGTCACCTTCTTCAGCCGCAGGTTGTCGATGTCGCCGTCGGGAACCGCACACACGAGATTGCTGGCGTTGTGAACGATCTTTCCGTCCTGAGATATGAAAAGCCAGAGGTTAGCGAGACTTTGGTTGGGAAGAATCCCGATGCGGGTGACCACGCCGATACCGGTCTCCGGATCGTAGATCGGGAACCAGTAGCTCTCGCTCCACAAGGGCAATGACCCGGGGCCGGGGTAGTGCCGGCGCTCATCGTCGGGCGAAATTGTATCGACGCTGCTCAACATGGCCTATTCCTCGAGCTCTCCGCTCACCCCTTGGACATTTCACTCAGACGCATAGGCTTTAGATAAAACGCGTCTCGTATCGTTTGATTGACCAGATGCTCGTGAACGCACTCACGAAGCTCGTCGTAAACGCCGTGCGGCTCTGCGCCCTCGGACCCGGGGCTGTTGTCACCGACCGCGCGAACGAGATCCTCGAACACCTGCGCGTAACGCCGGCGACGCGCGAACCAGTCAACCGTCTCATCGCTTCCCTGTCGCGCATCAGATGACGGAAGCGCCGCAATCGCCGCCGACACCTCGGACAAGACCCGCCGCTTCGGGCTCGCTGCCGCTATCAGCTGTGCGGCGCGTGTCAGCGCGCTGCGGATACCATCGCACTCGTCACGAAGAATCTGCGCCTTCCAGTCCACCTTAACGGCAAGATTGCCGAGCAGATCGAGGCACGCGTAGAGCTGCGCTTTGGCTTTGCGGTCAGAGACGTTGGGGGCAACGTCGGTCTCGAGACTTTCCAGCACTCCCTGTAAAAGTTCGTCAAGGTTCAACACCACCGTTCTCCTTGATTCAAAGCTGTATCAGCCCGAGAGACCCGGCGATCGCCGCGTACATCCCCGGAACCTGCTGATCGAAAATCGCCATGCGCATATCCCGCGTACGACCGTCGTGCCACGCCTTAACACCGGTGAGCATGATGGACGCCATCTTGACCCCTGATAGCACCTCGTAAAAATGCAGCCGGTCCTGATCGACCTTCGCGCCACCGGCCTCTTGGTACCAGGCCGTGAAATCGTTGGGGTCAAGTAGATAGCCCGCACGCGGTGATTCGCCGCGCCAGATCTTCGACATTGCCCAGGCAAGGTCTTCCATCGGATCGCCGAGATGAACCATTTCCCAATCGAGAAACGCAGCGATACGATCGTCGCGTACGATGAAGTTGCCGGTCCGATAGTCTCCGTGCACCAAGCACACGTCGCCCTCGGGCGGTAGATTGTTTCGCAACCAACACAGAGCTTCGGTCATCATCGGCATAGGACCGAGACGTGCCCGCTCGGTGTAGCCCTCCCAGACATCGACGGCGCGCTGGGCGGCTTGGCGGGCGTCTCGCGGCATATCGAGAAACTCGAGATCCGCCGCCCGTGCATCCACGTTATGAATGTCGGCCAGGATACGGCAGAAATCGCGACCGACCGAGAGCCTTTGCTGCTCGTCGGGAAACGGCGGACGCCCGTGTGCGTCAAGCGCCGGTATGGGCACCTCGCCGGCCACCCATTCCATGACATAGAACGGAGCCGACAGTACCGCCGGATCCGCCTCGTACCAAAGAACGCGAGGGAAACGCACCGGCGAGTCGGCAATCGCCTGCAGCGCAAGAAACTGCGGCTCGAGATCGTACGGTTCGAGAAGCCCCGCAGGAGGTTCACGGCGAACTACCAGCCGACGCTGGTGCGCCGATGAACCTTCGCGCCAGGATACGTCGAAGGAAAACGTCTGCAGAGAAAACCCCTCAGTATGTCTGGTCACCGCGCCGACAGAAATGTCGTCTGCCTGCGGCATCTTCGATGCCAGAAAGGTTGCCAACGCTTCACGCATGTCTTTCGGTCTTTCTCTTATTTCAAAATATTCGCAGTGGACGAAGTAAGGTAGGTACCCTGCGGCGTGCAGCCCGCAACCGAGACCAGCATCTGTCCGGCCGGCCTGGGCAACGCACCTTTCAGCACGACCGTGAAACGGTCTCTTTGTTTGCTCTGCTCGACGCCGAGTTCAGCCGTCGTCGGCAGGTCGCGACCGGGGCCGGAAGACAACAGAACCGAGGCACCGGAGTCGTGCTTCCATTGCCACACCGTCATCGGTTTCCCCTCGGAACCGACTACAAAACTGGCCGGAGGATCTACCGGTGCAAAGCCGATGCGCAACGACGCACACGAGTTCGGGCCGTCATCCCAAGACGCACGTATCGCCATGTTACCGTCGTCGGCGACAACACCGACATCGATGGGTTCGAAATAGCGGATATAGCCGCCGCTCAACGCCATACGGGCAACCTTGCCGCCGGTGACCGAGTCCCAAGCCGGATCTTTCAAACTCAAAGGCGGCGTACCACGCGACACCGAAAGCGCGCTGCGAGAAGACTGCTGCACGTCCAGGGGCTTGCCGAACGAGGTAATATAGCGCACCACCGCCCACCTCTCCTCGGTGTTCATGGCATCCTTCCAGAACCCCGTCATCGGCGTCCCGTCCAAACCCGTCAGCACGCGAAGATACAGGTCCTCGGGTCGGGAACCGCCCTTGTACACACCGATACTATAGTTGCGTGGGTGCAGCGGCTCTCCCCAGTCATCTTTCGTCTCTTCGACGGGCTTGGCGTCGCCCTTACCGGTCTCGCCGTGGCATCCGATGCAACCCATCTTCGTGTACAGCTCTTTGCCCAACGCGAGTTGTCGATCATCCGGCACCGGCATCGCTGGAACTACGGCCGGCGGAGGAGTCTCGTAAAGCGAAAACCAGCTTCCCTCTTCACTCTCGGGTCCACCGAGCGTCTTGAGAAACACGACGGCGTCAGCGATATCCTGCTCGTCCAGGTCGCGAAAAGACGGCATCCCGGTGCCCGGCATACCGTTGGTCACTGTCTTGACGAGATCCTCGGTGGTCGGCAACTCACCGCTCTCGGTACTGCGCAGCTTGAAAAGACCCTTCTGGAAATTGCGCGGGCGCGGGCTCATGAGCGCGGCGGCCGGACCGTCGCCGTGACCGGTATCGCCGTGACACACCGCGCACTGACGATCAAAAATCGTTTTGCCGTTGCCCGCGTCGGCGGCCCTAGCCGGGCTTGCCGTCAGCCAATTCACCGTGACCACCAGAACCGCCGCGACCAGATACGCTCTGGTGACACATTGCGGAGATAAAACACTCAAGTACGTTTTCATGACCGACTCACTCTTGCACAGGCCCTTCCGAGCCAATCAGATACACTGCGTCGGCTTTACAATAGGCGGCGGTCAAGCCTACGAGGGCGCGCCAGAACGGTTGCACCTCGACCTTATCGAGCTTCTTCAAGGCGAGCGGCAACCAGCGCGCTGGGTGCCGCACCAAAAAATCGCGCGCCGCACGCCGCGGCGAACCGGCATCGGTGCCGACACGCAGTGCCTCCAATTCTTTGAAGGTGAGGAAATGCAGAAACTCGAGCTCGGTACTCAAATGGTCGGGGAGATCTTTCTCTTCCTTTGACGTCGTCAGCCCGAAGAAGCGATAAAATCGCAGCGCTTCCTCCATCACTTTCTGTCGATCACCGATCCAATGGCCTCCGTAAAGTGGGCAGGGAGGACCTCCGGCACCGACGTCGAACAGGCTCACATAGACAGATTGGAATTCATCGTACTCGGGTTCCACCGCGCCCAGTCCGGCCAGTAACTCCTCGGCATTGCCCACACTATAGGGCAACGCGGCCAGGCATTCCCCGGCCGCCGGCGCCAGTTGTCCGCTCAATGCGAGTTCGTGGAAGTCCTCCCACGGGAAACGCAGCCAGGACGACAGATGACTATAGAGAGTACTGCGAGCCGCTGCGTAGCGTTCTGCGCCCGGTGCTATGGCTTCAATAGTTGTGGCGTTCTGCGTGGCATTTTGCATTGTGGATTCTCCTCGGCGTTTGCTCATCGAACTGGATTCACGGGAGTCGTACGACATCCACCCGCGTGTCGCGACCGGCTTGCCCTGGCTCGTAGTGTGCGAACGACCAGGCCAAATGCCCGTAATCGGCCGCCAATTGGGTTACCTTTAACGGCGCAGGCGCGACGTGTTGATGGCTGCGCCCTTCTTCGAACTGAAACGGTTCCCAAGAGTGATACACCGTAGCCACGCCCGGACGGGAACTCGGCACAATCTTCGCACGTGCAATAAAGTTACTGACATCGTTGTAAACCTGTACACGGTCGTAATCGTCGATGCCGCGTTCGGCCGCATCGACGATGCCAAGCAAAACCACAGGCTCTCCTCTTTGTAAGCGCAACATCAGTTCGTTATCGCGCCAGATCGAGTGGATACTCCAGCGTGCGTGTCCACCCGACAGCGTAAGAGGAAAGTCTCCGCCGGCCGCGGGAGGCTCTTTGAAACGCGGCAACTCTTCGCCGAGCTTCAGAAACCAGCGATGGTCGATGTAGAACTGTTGGCGGCCGGTCAGAGTCGGATACGGTTTTTTCTGTTCGACAAACCAGCGCAAGGGTACTACCGGTTCTCTCTCCGAGTAATCGGAATAGATGCCCGTGGTCGCGCCTTGCTGGCCGAGGGATTTGATGCGTTCGGTGCCCGACTTGCGCAACCCTTCGAGGTCCATCCCTTTTGATGCAGCCGATACCGTCAGGATGAAATCGGCGAGTTTTTCTTCGTCGTGCGCACCGAAACGGCCGTCGTCGCTGAAACCGTCGCCCAACTCGGTGAGGTTGCGGTCGACACCGAGGTAATCGCTATATGCGCCCACTCCGCGCTCGCGCGCACGGCGCGCGACGGCGTGGGCCAAGTGGTGGAAGATCTCCCATTCCGGTTTTGACTCACCGGCCGGGCTGACGGCGCGGTCGCCGAGCGTCACGTAGGGTATCAGTGAGGGAATATACTTAAACCCGACTTTTTCGTACCAGCCCGCCGCGGGCAGAACGATATCGCTGACTAAGGCGGTTTCGTTCATGCGGAAATCAACGTGAACCACCGTGTCGAGCTTGGGCCACAAGTGTTCTACGAGCAGATGGCCGCTTCTGGAATGACGCACGACGTTGCCGAAAATCGACAGCATGAAGGTCGGGGTTACCTCGGTGTTGATCGGATAAAACTTCTTATTGAGAGCCTCGTCGACGTATTGCGCCGGACCGTCGGCGAGCATCGGATCTCCGTAGGCGGGTACCGCGCTGACCTTGCTCAACCCGCCGTGAACGTAGTGCCACAGCCCCGAGGGCACAAAATACTTGGAGAAGTCGGCAAGATTATCCTCAGGATCGCGGAAGTAGCTGCGCGTGGCGAGGATGATCAGATCGATCAAACCGAGGTCGCGCTGCATCGAGAGCACCGGCCATCCCTCCATGCCCACGAACGCCCCCGATCGCCAGCCGCCGCCCGCGCGCCCGAGATTGCCGGTGACCGAAGCGAGAAGAATCTGCGCGCGCTGCAACAGGTCGGAGTGATAAAACTTACACGAGCCGTACTGTGAAAGGATCAACGCGCTCGGCGCCGAAGCAAAATCACGCGCGAAACGGCGAATCGTAGCGGCCGAGATCCCGGTCACCTTCGACGCCGCCTCCGGACGATACTCGGCATCGAGCAGACGCTTGAGCCGATCGAACACCGTCTCCACCTCGACTACGACACCACCCGGCAGACTGACCTTGCTGGACCCCGAAAGCGTGGGTTTGGTCTCTCCCCAATCGAGCGTCTCCTGCGAGTTCTTGCCGGTCCCCGGTGCCTTGACCAAACCTCGCCCCACAGAATCCAAAACGTAGAAGACTTGCTCGCTACCCCGTTTGCCGAGATCGGATTCACGCAAGAAACGGCCGTTGTCCTTGCGAACGAGAAAGGGAAGATCGGTTTGCTCGATCAGATAGGCTTGGTCGTGCAGCCCCTCGTCGAGCACAACCTGTACGGCCGACATAGCCAAAGCGGCATCGGTACCGGGCCGCGGGCTGATCCAGGTATCGGCATGAACCGTTGAGGCGTTGTAGTCGGGAGCGATACTGGTGATGCGCGTGCCGTTGTAACGCGCTTCGTTGAGAAAATGAGCGTCGGGAATACGCGTGTACACGGGGTTGAACGCCCACAAGACAATGTGCCGCGAACGAAACCAGTCATCCGAACTGCCGTCGGTATGCGGGGTGCCGAGCGTGATCGTGCCGCCGAAAGCGACATCGCCGATCATCGCCATATTGTCGGTGATCGGTCCGCCGAGCATCTTGAAAAACCGTAGTGCCGCCGCCGAATTGGGTCCGTAGTCGATTTCGGGACCCAGCTCGGCAATCACTCCGGCCCCACCCGCACGCTCCACCGCATCGACCAAGCCGTCGGCGATTTCGTCGAGGGCTTGGTGCCACGAAATTCTTTTCCAGCGGCGGCTGCCGCGCGGCCCAACACGCTTTAATGGATATCGTAACCGGGTGGGCCCGATCGATAGATGGCTCGCGCAGGCACCTTTTTGACAACCCCGTGGGTTGAAATCCGGGCATTCGCCGCAACCTTCATCGTAACTGCCGGCCTGCTCCTCGCGCCAAACCACGTCGTCGCGTACGTATAGGTTCCAAGCGCACGCCGATACGCAGTTGGCGTTTGTATGCGTACCTTTGGCGATCCGATCCCAGCTCCATGCCTCACGATAGAGGTCTCGCCAATCCCCGTACTCGTTTGCGCCGACGCCCGTGCCGCCGCGTCCGCCGCCGGCTGCGGGATCGAGCGCTGCGCTCGCGCCGGGCGGGGCAAAGCCCAGACGGGCCATCATCAAGGTCAGCGCGCCGGCTGAAGAAAGCTGCAAAAACCGGCGCCTGCTGACGGCGTTCATACCCGTTCGACTTCCACCGTTGCGCCGCGCGGGCCGTGGCTCGGGGCACCGTAGTTGATGCGATAATGAAGCTGACCGTAGCCGCCTGCCATGTGCAACGCCTTCCACGGCGAGGCCACAGGCTCTTGCTGGCCGGCATGACCCGGGAACTGGTAGGGCTCCCAGGCGTGATAAATCATCACTTGCCCGCGCTGAACCGCCCCACTGGTCTTCACCAGCGTCTCGAAGGTGCCTACATCATTGAAGACGCGTACACGATCGTTGTCGGCCACTCGACGTACGCGCGCGTCGTCGTCGTTCATGTACAACACCGGTTCGCCCCGCTGCAGCCGCAACATCAAATCGTGGTCGCGCCAGATCGCGTGAATGCTCCAACGGGTATGCCCGCCGGTCATACGCAACGGGTAGTCGCCGCCCGCGGCCGGAGGATCCTTGTGCACCGGAAGTTGTTCTCCCGCTCCAAGGAACCATTCGTGATCGATGTAAAACTGCTGGCGGCCCGTCAACGTAGGCCACGATTCCTTGCCCTCGACTTGCCAGGCGTGCGGATACAGAGGCTTGTTGATGTCCTGGTCCGTACAGATGGCACTGATCGACGAATAGTGACCGTTGCGCTTGATCGGGATCACCCCTCTTTCGAGCGCCTGTTTCCAGGTCATCGAGTCGCAGACTTCGGATTGCTCAAATATTTGATCGAGAAGGGGTTGAGAATCCTCGGGAACGAATTTGCCGTTCTCACTCCACTGGTCAAAGACCTCCGTTAAGGCGAAGTCGTTGCCGAATACGTCTTTGAGCTTGCCGACACCTCTGCGTTTGGCACGCTCTTGAATGCGGCGGGCCAACTGACCGAAGATCCACCACTCCTCACGGGACTCTCCGATCGGTTCGACCGCCTTACCGGCAAGGACAATGTAGGGAAGGTAGGATTGGGTGTACTTGATACTGTCTTTTTCGTAATAGCCCGCCGCGGGCAGCAACAGGTCGCTGTGCAGCCCGGTTGTCGACATGCGGAAGTTCACGTTGACGATGAGGTCGAGCTTCGGCCACAGGTTCTTCAATGCAACCTGCGGAGTCGGCCAGCGGCGAAGCGGATTCGGTGCACTGAAGAACAGCACTTTCGGATCCTTGCCCGGAGGAGGATAAACCGGCACCCACTCGCGCTCTAACGAGGTCTTCACGGCATCGTTGACACTCAGACCCCCGGCGGCGTCGTTGTAGTCGGGGTTGCCCATGGTCTGCTCGTAGCCGGCGTGCACGTAGAGCCAGGGCATCAACGGTGTATAGAGCTGTTTGGCGCTCTGTTCGGTAATCAAGCGTTCCATATCGCGCACCGGCAGGCGCGACATGAACTTCATAAGCAGGCTCTGCCACCACTTGATATCGTACTGCGCACTGAACCGCTCGAACCCGCTCACCGTCCACCACGAAGCGATGCGAAGACCTCCGCCGGACTTGCCCTGATTGCCGGTGAGGGCCATCAGCAGAGCCATCCCCCGGTGCATGAGGTCGCTGTGGTAGTGCTTACACGCACCCCAAGACGCAAAAATCATCGCGGTGCCGGCGCCTGCAATCTCGTGGGTGAGTTTTCGAATCACCGCCGGAGCAACTCCGGTGATCTCGGCAGCGGCCTCGGGGCGATAGTTCGCATTCAGGTTGCGCCGCAGAGATTCAAAAACCGGCTCGACCTCGACTCTGCCACCACCGGCAAGCTTGACCTCGAAGGTCCCTTCCAGAGCCGGACGGATCGCCCCGAGCACCAGCGTCGGCTTACTGCGTCCCTGGCTACCGGGAGCCAGGACCGGCCGGCCCGAGGTTTCATCCCAAAGATAGAAAGCGTCATCGCGGCCTTTGCTGCTGACGTCGCTCTCACGCAGAAACCGCCCGGTATCGGTACGTACCAAGAAAGGCAGGTCGGTCTGCTCGCGAACGTAGTCAGAGTCGATCAGGTTCTCGGCGATCAAGACCTGGGCTAGCGAGAGCGCAAGAGCCGGGTCGGACTCGACCCGCGGGTTGACCCAAAGATCGGCGTGGATCGCGGTCGCGTTCATGTCGGGGGCGATGACGATCAGTTTTGCTCCCCGGTAGCGGGCTTCGGTCATGAAGTGCACTTCGGGGATACGCGTATAGACGGGGTTGCCGCTCCAAACCACGATACAGTCGGAGTTGAACCAGTCGTCGCTGGTGCCCTCGCAGTTGAACATCCCCCAGGTCTGCACACAGCCCATCGGCATGTCGCCGACACCTGCCCAGCCGTCGATGTGTGAGGCACGCAGAATATTGGCCAAACGAAATTCGCCGGCCGTGCCGGGGCCGAAATCTATATTGGTCGTTCCCTGATCGTACACCACGGTTTCGGGGCCATGCTCAACCGCCGCGTCGATAATCGCGTCGGCGAGCGTATCGATGGCTTCGTCCCATGAGATGCGCTTCCAACGGCCCCCGCCACGTTCACCGACTCGCTTGAGCGGATAACGAAGCCGGGTGGGCGCGTACATGAGGCTGGTATAGGCCGCGCCTTTTTGACAGCCGCGCGGGAAGAAATCCGGCGCGCCGGCGCGCGCTTCGTTGTAGACCTGCGCCTGTTCCTCCCGCCACGCGATGCCGTCCTTGACGTAGACCTTCCATGCGCAAGCCGAGATGCAGTTAGCACGGGTGTGCGAGCAACGTGCGATTGAATCCCACGTCCATTTTTCCCGATAGACGTCGCGCCAGTCTCCGTAAATTCCGCCGCGAGCCGCCAGCGTGGTCCCTTCTCCGACGCCCTGCCCGCCGCTTGCGTCGCTGGGGACCACAAGTACTTGGAGAGAACTGGTCGCCAACACCACCGCGGTCAAGCCGGATGCGCGTAAGAACTGACGGCGGGTGAGTGTGCTGTCCATGGGTTCTCCTCTCAGGCCCTTTCCACTTCCACCCGAGTATCGCGGTCGAACTGACCCGGCTGCATGCAGATGACCATCGGCCGCAAGTGAAACTGTCCGCCGGCCAGTTCAACCGGGTTGATCGGACTCGGGATCAGATTCTGAAACCCCTTACCTTCCTTGAACTGATAGTTTTCCCAGGCGTGATAAATGATGAGTTGCCCGGGTTGAACGGCGGCGGCTACTTTCACGTGAATTTTGAAGCTGTCGAGGTCGTTACGAACGATGGCCGTGTCGGCGTCTTTGATGCCGCGCGCATCGGCATCGCTTTCGCTCATGTACATGACCGGCTCGCCGCGCTGTTGCTGCAGCATCAGGGCATCGTCGCGCCATTGCGCATGGATGCTCCAACGCGTGTGCCCTCCGGTGAGTTGCAACGGGTAATCGCCGCCGGCAGTGGGACAATCCTTGTGTCGCGGCAGCGCTTCGTCGAGTTCCAAATAGAACGGATGATCGATATAGAACTGGATACGGCGCGTGTCGGTCGGATAAGGAACTTTCCCATGAACGTGTTCGGTGAGCGGAGTGCTCGTGTCGTTCTCCGCGTAGGTGGTCTGGTTACCGATCGAGACCGCGCTACCGCCCGGCCCGGTAAACCGGGTGAACCCTTTGTCTTGAACCTCCTGCCACTTGGCGTCACCGAGATTGGTCGAGGTATGGAGGATTTCGGCGGCGACATCGCTTTCGCCGTGCTCACCGAACTTACCGTCGTAGGTAAACTCGCGGTGCAAGTCTGCCAACGACAACTCGCGGCCGCGATGATCCGTGTAGCGATCGACACCGTTGGCGCGTGCGAGCTCGCTGATCTTGCGGCTGAAATTGGCGAAGATTCTCCATTCGTGGTGGGCTTCCCCACTGTCTACGGCTTTGCGGCCCGCGTGCAGGAACGGCATCAGCGGCGTTCCCCACTTGTGGTCGTCGCGCTCGTACCACGCCGCCACCGGCAACACGTAGTCGGCAAACATGCCGGTCGATGTCATGCGCCAGTCTAAAACCGCGATTCTGCTGAGCTTCGGCCAGAGATTCTTGAGCAGCAACGGGTAGGCGCGCACGCGGCGCAGGATGTTGGAACCAAAGCTGAAGAGCATGCGTGGATCATTGCCGGGACGCGGCCACACGTGCTGCCAGCCTTTGTCCACCGATTCCTTCAAGTAATCGGCGAGCGGACGCTTCATGTGCGGATCCCATTCGGCCGAACGACCGCTGTACTCGAGGAGCCCGCCGTGTACGGCCCAGAACAACGTCCCGCAACTCAACCCGGCGCCGGCGGCATGAGCCTGACGCGAAAGTTCGTAGGCCACCATTTCTTCGGTGTACCCCTTCCACTTAAGCCAGGTGGTCGTGGGAAGGATGCTCGCGTACAGCTTGGCCGTGTCCATCATTCCGGTGCGGCCGATCGAGAACATGTCGAAGCCGTCGTTGGTCAGGAAAGGGAAGGCGACAAAACCGCCGCCTTTCTTTCCGATGTGTCCACACAGCGCGAACACCAGAGCTTGGCTGCGCTCGACGAGATTGCCGTGGTAGTACTTGGAGAAGTTCGAACTGGTTACGTTGGTCGCGGCCTCGGCGGAGGCGACCATGTGCGCAAGGCTGCGGATCACGGAGGGCTGGGTTCCGCAAGTCCGGCTCGCCTCCTCGGGCGCGTAGGCGCTGAGCCGGGCCTTCAGTTTCTCGAATACCGGCCGAACCGTTACCCGGCCGGAAACGGTTTGCGCCTCGAACTCTCCATGCAGGGCCGGATCCACCGATCCCAACGCGAGAGTAGTGGAGTCCATCTGGACGATCTGCGCCGACTTGGCATCAAAACAATAGAAGCGTTCTGCGTCGCCGCCTGCAATGAGATCGCTCTCACGCAACATCCGCCCGTTGTCGTCACGGACTAGAAGCGGGAGATCGGTTTGTTCTTTGATGAAGGCCTCGTCGTATAGCTTCTCCTCGACGATGACGGCACAAAGTGCAAGAGCGAGAGCAGCATCGGTGCCCGGCAGTACCTGCACCCACATATCGCTGTGGATCGACGAGGGACTGTAGTCGGGAGCGATGGTGACAAGCTTGGCACCCTTGTAACGGGCTTCGGTGAGAAAGTGGGCATTGGGGATCTGCGTCGAGATCGGATTGCAGCCCCAGACCAGGATCACGTCGGAATTGAAGTAATCGTCACCCGAACGTTCGAATACGATCTTGCCAAAGGTCTCGCCCGCACCGCGGTGACCGTCGCCGATCTCGGTGTTCATGTCGAGGGCGATATTGCCGGTCAGGTCGACGAACCTGAATTCGGCTGCGGCCATCGCTCCGAAGGTAAACAGCGGGCCGTTGTCCCAAATGATACGGTCGCTGCCTTCTGCGATGGTTACACGAATGTACTCCTCGGCCAGGTCGGTGAGCGCCTCATCCCAGCCCACACGCTTCCATTTGCCGGAACCGCGTTCGCCGATTCGCTTGATGGGATATTTGACGCGCGTCGGGTCGTACATACGTTCGCTGAAGCAAGCGCCCTTTTGGCAACCACGCGGATTGAAATCCGGCACGTCGGGACGCGACTGCGGGTAAGCCCCAACCTGCTCTTCACGCCACACCACCCCGTCTTTGACATAGACGTTCCACGCGCAGTGAGACTGATACCAGCAGTTGGTGAAGTGAGAGCTTTTGACAACTTTGTCCCACGTCCACTTCTGCCGGTACACATCCCGCCAGTCCCCGTAGGGATCGATGCCCGGACCCGGCCCGCCCGACGCGGCAACCGCGCAAGGCGGACCGATGGGGCTTAACCCGGAGAGAGCCAATCCGGCGCACGCAAGGCCACTGTTAACCAGGAATCGCCGCCGCGTTAACGTCGTCATGTCTGTCTCCAGCCGGGCGTCAGGTCTTCGCTGTCCACTCGAGCGTGGCCGGGTCACGATCGAGATTGTGGAACATGTCGAGCCAGCGGCGTGAAATCAGCAGGTCCATGAGTTCGGACTTGCCTCCGCCGCGGGTCTTGTCCATCTCGCGCTGTAGAATCTCGAGCGACCCGTGCACTGCGGGGCCGAAAAGGTGCTCGAGATAGGCAGTCGGGATCCGCGGGCTCGACTCATCGACGTTGCCGTCCTTGTCCAAACGCGGCGGCGCGATCGGCGGCACGTAGTACACGTTGGGCTCGGTGCCGTACTCGGGATGCAGCGGTATGGCCACTTTCCAGTCCTTGACCAGTTTGTAAATCGGCCCCTCGGGATCATCTAGGTAGCCGGCGAAACGCACCCGGCCCGGACACATACGCGCGCACGCCGGTGCCACTTCCTTGTCGACTCGCGGAAAGCAGAAAATGCACTTCTGTGCGACCTTGCGCGCCTGGTTGAAGTAGATCTTCTTGTAGGGGCAGGCTTCCATGCAAAACCGGTAGCCGCGGCAACGGTCTTCGTTGATCAAAACGATGCCGTCTTCTTCGCGTTTCTCGATCGCGGCGCGCGGACAGGCATCCAAACACGCAGGGTGCGTACAGTGGTTGCAGATCCGCGGTAGGTAGAAGAAGTAACTGTTCGGGTACTCTCCTCCGCCCTGGTCTTCGTCCCAGTTGGGTCCCCAGGTGGTATCGCCCTCGGGCTTGAGATGAACCTTTGAGCCTTTGCCGCCGTAAAAGACTTCGTCGTAGTTGAACTTCCACGCATCCCCGAACTCTCCCCGGGTGGGAAGGTGTCCGGCCCTGGGAACGTCTTCGGAGTCGAAACCGCCGCCCATCTTTTCGTAGTCGCGCGGAGTCCCACGGCCGGGCTGGGTGTTGACCGTCGCCCACCACATGTACTCCATACCCTCGTCGCGGGTCCACAATCGCTTGCAAGCGATCGTGCATGTCTGGCAGCCCAAACACTTATTGAGATCGAACACCATCGAGACCTGATGCTTCGGCTGTTGTTCGGCGTCCTTGCGTATCCTTGCCATTTATCAATCCCTCCAGAGCAGACGATCTATGCGTCCGCGAGCCGAATATCGGTCCATTTCGCCGTGTAGCCCTTGAAGCCCGCACGCTCGCCGTTGCCACCTTCCCATACCGCGACTCCGAAACGGCTGGCGCCGCCCGGATTCAGGCTCACCGATCCATCGGCACCGGCGAGCTTGCGTGAGATGATCACCTGCCAGTGATCGCCGCTACGGACCGCAGCCACATCGACAGCTTCGGTGCTCGGTTCGGTGCTACCGACACCGTGTGCGACCACCGAGCGTCCGCGCTCGGAGTTGGCCTGCCACTGCCAGGCGTTGACAGGTTCGGTCTCGCTCCCCATCGTGTCGATCGGTGCGGTCTCTTTTACGGGAAAAACAATCGCCGCACCGTCGGGGAATACGTTGTTGTCTTCCACACTGCGGTTCTCGTTGGCATCAACCCACTCCAAGCGCACAAAGATCGACTCTCCGTCGTGAGCCGCTTGCACGCCGACGCCGGGAACCGCTCCGATCTTGCGATCCTTCCATGAAGTGCGCGTATAAGGCGTCGGTTGGGTACCCGTCGGTGTGGCTTCGAGTGCCAACGCGGTGGACTTAATCGGTTGCCACACCGAAGCAGCCGGATCCATGAGAGCACCATGATCGGCGCTCAGTTTTGCTACGACTAACATGCGACATCCTCCGTTTTGTTGTGAACGTTACTCTCGATCTCGTGCGGATAAGGGCCCGCGGCGCGAGCGGTGAGCCAATCCCGAAAGACCTCCCAAGTTCTTCCGCTCGCGACCATCAAATGAAGAGGGATCATCACGTACAGCACGTAGCTGAGCCAGCCGTGGACGTCGGTCGAAGTATCGGTGAGGAGATGCGGAAGCCGGGTGGGAAACCACATCACAAACCCGGTCACGATGAACACGACACCCGAGACGAGCGTGAACCAGAGGTTGAACGCATGAAACCGCAGGTGTTCGCGCCGGTAAGAACGGATCGAGATCGTCTCCAGCGCCGCGTGGGGCTTGGCCGCAAAAACGACGACTGGCAGCGCAAGCATGGCTACACCGGCCCATTCGTGCACGGTCGCGATCGTGCGCCCGTAACCGCCGATCAACCATGCACGTAGATCGGGGAACTGGATGGGAATCGCCGTCGCGATCAGAACCAAGATGATCACGGCATAGAGCGCGTGTACCCAACGATAGCGGGCACCGGGCGGTTCGTCCGCCCCTGCCTCCTCGCCGACCGGGCACATCAAGGGGTCGAACTCTTCGTCTTGCGAAGCCTCCGGCGCCCTTCTCGCGTCGTCGTTCATGCGGCCCTTCTCATGTCGACGGCAATCGCGCGGTCCGACTGCACCGGCTGCCAGTTCCATCGCCAGTAGCGAAGGTGACCGTAGCCTCCAGCCAGGTGCAAGTACTTGACCATGCCCGGAATCGCCGCGTCGTAACTCTTCCAGTTCGGGAACTGGTAGGGCTCCCACGCGTGGTAGATGATTACCTGTCCCGGTCTGACCGACGCCGAAGTGATGATATGCACCTGGAAAGAGCTAAAGTCGTTGAATACCTCAACCAGCTCGCCGTCTTTCAAGCCTTTGCGTTCAGCATCGCCCGGGTTGACGAACATACCCGGACGCCCGCGATGGGTGCGCTGAATCAGCTTGTTGGCCACCCAGATCGAATGGATGCTCCAGCGCAAGTGCCCGCTGGTCATCCTGAAGGGGTGGTCGCCACCCATATTTGGATTCGGCTTATGGACGGGCAATTGCTCACCGGCCTCGAGGAACCAGTCGTGATCGATATAGAACTGCGCGCGGCGCACCAGAGTCGGGTACGGAACCTTGTCACGGACGTGCCACTGTAGAGCGACGATAGGTTTATCGGGTTCGATATCGCACGAGGTGTTCAAGGAAACCGGATCAAGAGGATCCAGACCCGTCATGCGAATGAAACCTTCCTTCTTGTACCTCTCGAGCGTCGCGTCTTTGGGAAAAAGACCGAGGCGGGCTTGATCGTTAATCCAAGTATTGAACGATCTGAGATAGCCCTCGCGATTGACCGGCTCTTTCTTGGTGAATTGCTCGTGGGCATCGGCGTAGGAGCGTTTCAAGCCGAGACGGCTGGCCATGCCCGGGAGTACCCACGCGACGGCACGTTCAAACACGGCCGTGCCGAGCAGTCTGTACACGGCTTGCAAGGCCGTAGGCAGTAAGCCCACGAACGCCTTGGTGAGTTTTCGTTCCTGTCTGAAGGTTCCGATTCCACGCTGGGCGGCAAGCTCTTTCAGTTTGGCCGACAGTCGTCCCATCATCTCCCACTCGGTAATGGTTTCCCCCAGCGGCTCGACCGCACGGTCGGTGTAGGTGTTGTAAGTCACCGAAGGTGAGTGGAAGCGAAAGTCCTCACGCTCATAGAACCAGGCGGGCGGAAGAATAACGTCGGAATACAGACAGGTCGTGCTCATGCGGGGATCGATGCTCACGATCATCTTGAGCTTGGGCCAGGTGTGCTCGAGCAGTTGCTTTAAGCCGCCGCGGGTTCGTCTTAGGGTACTTCCGGCCGCGCCGATGAGAACCTGCGGAGTTTTGTCGGGAGCCGGGCGGACGACGCCTTCCCACCAACCCTTCTCCATCGCTTCGTTGTAGTAATCGTCGAAACTACGTTTCATGGTCGGATCGCCCCAGGCGGGGTTGTTCCAAACCTCTCTGTAGCCGGCGTGGTGGTACCAATAGAACGCCGGCGGTGCCATCGAGGTAAGCGGTCCGACCGTGCGTTCGTATTCGATCGCCGCCATTTCGTCGGTCAACGTCGGGTCTTTGTCTCTGAGCAGTTTGATCACGTCTTTGTGTTGGCGCACGACGCGATCGTATTCGGAATCTTCAAGCGTTTCGCGCCCTATCGAAATGCTCTTGGCATCCCCCGACTGGTTCCAGCCGGCGCTTCCCGTACCCGACACGCCCCAGTTTCCGCTCAGCGCCAAGACCAAGGATTGAGCGCGCTCGATTAGGTCGCCGTGGTAATACTTGGCCGAGTTCCAACCGAGGATGATCATCGAACGCTTGGTCGCGATCATGCGCGCGAGCTTGCGGATCAGATCGGGGGCGGTATCACACAAAGCCCCGGCTTGCTCCGGCTTGTAGTCGCGATCGAGTTGTTCGCGCACAATCGAGAAGACACTACGAACTTCGGTCTTGCTTCCGTCGGCCAGTCTGACCTCGGCGCGAGCATCCAAGACCGGATCGACGCCGCCCAGCGCAAGCGTTTCCCGCGACGCCGGTGACGGCTTTCCGCTCGCGGCGTCTAAGAAATAGAACTGGTCATCGCGTGCATCGGAGCCTTCGATGTCGGTGGCACGAAGGAACCGGCCGCTATCGCTGCGGACCAAAAGCGGCAGATCGGTCTGTTCTTTCACAAACTCTTCTTTGACCAGGCCCTCCGAAATCATCACCTGGGCCATACCGAGAGCCAGCGCGGCGTCGGCGCCGAAATCGACGGGAACGTACAGATCCGCGTGCATCGTCGACGGGCTCGCATCCGGTGCAATCGTCACCACCGTCGCACCCCGATAGCGGGCTTCCGCAATATAATGATAGGAAGGGATGCGCGTGTAGATCGGGTTCTTATGCCAGATCAGAACAACCTCTGCGTTGAACCAATCGTCGACCGAACTGGCCTGCTGAAACTTTCCGAAGGTGATGTACTGGCCGATGTTGAAATCGTTGATCAAGCCGTCGGTATCCAGGGACGTCATCCCCCAGTTCATGGCGAAACTGCCCACCGATTCGGCTTGGAAGATGCCGATGTTGCCCGGCCCTTGTTCCAACACACACGATTCGGCTCCCACCGTCTGCTGGGCATCGATCATCGCGCCGGCAACAGCCGTCAAGGCCTCGTCCCAGCTCACTCTGCGCCACTTGCCCGACCCCCGTTCGCCGATCCGCATGAGTGGATAACGAATGCGCTCGGCGCCGTACATGACGTCGCCGAAAGAGGCGCCTTTCTGACACCCGCGCGGGTTCATATCCGGCAGGTCGGGGTTGAGCTGGGGGTAATGGCCGGTCTGTTCCTCGCGGATGACCATGTCGTCTTTGACGTAGGCCGTCCAAGAACACTGGCCCGGATAACAATCAACGCAGTGAGTGATCTTCGCCGTACGGTCCCAGGTCCACTTCTCGGCGAGCAGTTGGCGGAAACCTGTGTATTCGATGGTCTCCCCGGCGGCCACCGCTGTCGCCGCCGAGGCCTCGGCCGACCCCGGGGCCAGCGGTTGTAGGCGGCCCAGGCCCAAGGCCAAAACCGACAGAGCCGAGGTTTTCAGAAAAAGACGCCGCGAAAACTTCGAAGTCGCCATACCGTCCCCTGTGTGCGCTCGGCCTCTTACCTAATGCGCGAAAGACCGCGCTTAGGCCGGGCCGCCTGTTGCGTTTGAGAACAAAACCGCTTGGTGGCTTGCCCGGCCAGCGGTCCTGGTTCTCCCCGTCCTTTCCCGATGATGGGAAACGACGGCTATATCCTTCTCATTCTCTCGCGGCTTATACAGCAAAATCCTTGCCATGGGCTTTGTTAGCTGTGGGCACTGCCGCATAAGACCTGCTACTTCTTTATATTTTAACAACTTAGCTGAGTCTTCCGGCGTGCAGCCAGCCATTCCACTGCCGCGGAAATGTAAGAAGTGGCACTCTCTACTTCCCATTCGTGGGAACCCGGGCTCGCTCTTTTCTCGTGTTCGAAAAGACGCCCCCGCATGGGGGAAAGCGGCCGCCAACCCAACGCCGCTTGATCCATGAGAGGCTGCGCTCGGGCAGGGGGATGTCGATAAAAACGGGGCGCCGATTCTCATCGACGCCCCGCCCTTCACACTCGCTGGCGGTTGCCCCCCCCCCAATCGAGCGCGCCCCCGTTTTTGAGCTTAGCGCTCCCGGCAGCTCAACCTGCCGGGCTTGGCCACGCACGCGCTGATATCGTCGCCGCGATCAATGCTGGTCGTCGGTTGTCGCAGAGTTATCTCTACGGGCCCGGTCGGAGAGTCGGTACCCGCATGTCTCCTCAGCTTCGCCGTGGCCTTGTAGGTGTTCGGGAATATGTTGCCCCCCTGCGGCAACAGCTTGAACTTGGCCTTGACGTTGCCGTTGGAACACGTGATCAAGCGTGCGCTCCTTTGGACGCAGGTACCCACGTCGAGGGTCGCCGTGAAGAGCCCGGCTGCCACTTCGAAGCGTACGTCCCCGTTGGCTGTGAGGTCATTAGGAAGCCAGTTGCCGGTCTGATCGTCCTGCACCAACGCCGTAATGGAGACCTTGCCCCGGGCCTTGCTCGATCCTACCCTCGACGCCTTCAGCTTGACCCGGCTCAACACCATCGAGTCCGCGCCATCCTCGGGATCGCAAACGTCACCTATACCGTCGGTATCGATATCGGACTGCCCGAGGTTGGCGTCGTCCGGGCAATTATCGACGTCACCGCACACCGTGTCGCCGTCGATGTCGTCGTCGGCATCAAACGGACAGACGTCGCAGGCATCACCGAAGGAATCGGCGTCGGCGTTGCCTTGGCCGGCATTCGCGACCAGCAGACAGTTATCGACCGGATCGCAGACGCCGTCGTCGTCGGTGTCGCCTCCGGCACCTGCGCAGGTGGTGCAAAGCGGTTCTGCAGCGGCAGATGGGGTGGCATCAATGTTCCCTATCGCCGTGTCGCAACCCGCGGTGTTGGCCCCGCCGGCACAGCCCCAATAGTTGCCAGTGCCGTCTACCGGTGGCAGCACGACCACTGAGGTTGCATCCGCGCCCGCACTCGCGTTGCCCGATATGACGTTACTGTTAGCGGTATTCGGGGTCCCGTCTGTCGAATAAGCATCAAAGTAAATGCCGGTATCGTTGTTAGTGATTCGGTTACACGTCAACACGTTATCGATACCGTCCACGTACATCCCCTCGCCCGGTGCCCCGTTGACGAAGTTCTTGTCGACGGTGTTCGTACTGCTGGACACCAGCGAGAACGGCCACTGGGTCGCGTTGGCAATCGAGTTGCCACTGATCGTGTTGCCGTTGCTGCCCGAAACCAGCAAGTCGCACAGGTTCGCATCAAGCGTGTTGCCGCGAACCTCTATGCCGTCCGACAAGGTAAGCAGGATGCCCGCGGAGCACCACGATGCCGGCGTATAGTTGTTGCCGCTTACCGTGTTGCCCACGACACTCCCGATCGCACCGAAGCTGACCTGAATGCCGTTTTGCGCCGTGGTGGTGATCGGGCCGGCACCGGTTACGACATTGTCCTCAATCACCGCGTCCACGGCAGCGGACCCGTAGGCCACAATACCGGCCTTTTGGTACCCGCTCACGGTGTTGTTCCGAACCACTACCGTAACCGGAGTTTGGCTGCCGACGACGGCGGTTGCCACTCCCTGGGCGCCAAAGGCGGCCGGGTCCTGCCAGTCGGTGAGAACGTTGTCCTCAACCGTGCCACCGGCATTGAAGAACGTCAGTTGCTGCGAGCGGAACGTGCCGGGTCCGCTGCTCTTTGCATCCAGGTTGCCATCGAGCGTGAAGCCCGAAATGTCGACCGTCTCGGAACCGGTGCCGAAGACGCCGACCAGATAATCGTAGTTGCGTACACCAAACCCGTGGTCGGCAACCTCGACCGCCCGCGACGCCTTCGGCGGCGCAAGGATGGTCGTGCTGACGGCACCAACACCGACCACGTTCAGACTCTTCTTGTCGATGCGTACCTGCTCCTGGTACGTCCCGGCGGCAACGTTAACGGTACCTCCGGACAAGCACGCTAGGTCGATAGGATGTTGGATCGTCGCACACGGCACGACCGGGTTGAGGCAGGGGTTGGAACCCGCGATACCGTCGGTACCTGTGGCCTGATCGACATAGAAAGTCAGAGTACTCGGTACGTCACAGTCGCCCCCGAAGTTGACCCGGCCCACGTGGCCGTTGGTCAGGGTGACCTCGAGACCGTCGATGTAGCCGTCAAAACCACCCCATCCACTGTCGGTCTGCACGCTGATCATTTCGATCAACTCGCTGCCGTGATTGGCGATGAAGTTGGGCAGGTCCATCACCGGACCGCCGTGACCGTTAGATTGGAAGGTCATCGCGCCACTGGTCGAATACTGCGTCCAGGCGTCGAGACTGGTATGCGAGCTGTAGTTGTTGATGAAGCGATCGTGGTACCAACTCGCCTTGTCACACGGCGGAGCCCCCACACAACTCCCAAGCGGCCGGGTGTAGACCTGCACCCACCAATCGCGCCCCGCGGGCGTGCCGCTCGGGCGCTTGGTGAAATAGCTGACCGCGGCAAGATCGCCGACCGTCAACGTTGCCGCTTCCGCCGGCAGCAGATCGGATAGGAAATTGAAGCCGTTCAGATAGCGGGCGTGCCAGTTGGTCTTGCCGGTGGACGGTCCCTGCCAGGAGTCCGGACCAAAACCGACCGGCGCATCGCCGACGTTGACACGCGGTCGCTGTTCGTCGGGGACTTCCCACTCAGCAATTTGGATCGTCGTGCTGTCGGTCGTGAAATCGACCCGACCGATCTCGCCGTTGGTGAGTACGACCTCCAAACCGTCGATGTAGCCGTCAAAACCGTTCCAACCGCTGTCGGTCTGCACGCTGATCATCTCGATCAATTCGCTGCCGTGATTGGCTATGAAGTTGGGTAGGTCCATCACCGGCCCGCCCCAGCCATTTGATTGGAAGGTCATCGCACCGCTGGTGGAATACTGCGTCCAAGCGTCGAGGCTGGTATGTGTAGCGTAGTTATTGATGAAGCGGTCGTGGTACCAACCAGCCTTGTCTCCCGAGCCGGTCGGGCGCGTGTAAATCTGTATCCACCAGTCACGACCCGCGGGTGTGCCGCTCGGACGATTGGTGAAGTAGCTAATCGAGGCAAGATCTCCAACCGTCATCGTCGCCGCGTCGGCCGGCAAGAGCGCCGAGAGATAGTCGCCGTCGCTGAGGTAACGAGCGTGCCAGTTCGACTTACCGACGAACGGTCCCTGCCAGGAATCCGGGCCGAAGCCGCTCGGTGCATCGCCTACGTTGCCGCGCGGCACCTCTTCGTCGGGCACCTGGATGGGCAGAGCCTCGATCGTTGTCGTAGCCGCCTGACTGACAGCAATCGGCAACAACCAAGTAACCAATGGCACCATCAAGACGGTCACAAGAACAGCGATCAGCGAAAGCCGTCGCCGAGTCGCAAACTCATTCGGATATGCGAAGTCACTCATCTGGATCCCCCAAGTTCGCCCGTGTTCGGTCGGAACACTCGCCCGGCGGGCACACAAACGGCGCCATGCGCGACGCCGACTTGCCCACGTGTCGACGGAGTCTGGGCACATTGACCAGGCATGCACAAGACCTTGGTCATACATCAATTGCATGAGGGGGGTCATGCAATTGATGTATGGCTGCGGCGGCTGCGCACAGCGTCACAGCGGTATTGTGCTTGTTCAGAGATCGTAGGGAGGGAACCTGCGCGTAATGATATTGGTGTAGGTCGCACTCGCTGAACTGCACGCGAACAAGCGCAATACTCGTGCTCGGCATGCCGCATCGGCCCTAGCACGCGGCCGGTAAAAAGAGCACTTCGTCGGACTCCGGCGTCGGCGTCGGCGTCGGCGCGAATCGTGGCGGGCGTCGGCGGTACAGAGCAAGCACAATCGACGCACGAGTTGGGCAGGAAACTGACCCAAGACTGCTCAAAGTTTCAGAGGCGCTGATGTAGACTCGTCCGCATGAGCGAGGCGGAGGTCTCCAAGGTCAGCGGCGCATGGGCATTGGTATGCAGTGCGTTTAACCTGCGGCGGGCGGATGATGGCCTTGGCGCCGGCTCCGGCATGATGCGAGTGGCTCTACAGGCGTTCGCAAGATGAAAGACACCGTCAATGACAAGCCCGGCTGCACATTCCGCGCGGAATGTGCATAACCTCCATGACCCGCCGCGCAGCCTTGCTCGACGGTCTCGCGCTCGGTTTCGCCACATCACCGACCGACTCGCCCCGGCGGGTGAGTCTTGAGTCGGTCTCATAGATTAGGATCCTGAGACATCGGGGAGCTCCGCCCATACTCACCGGAGCAAGCCGTGCGCCGTATGCGGGATACCAGAATCGCAAGCATCGAAGTGTTCCGAGCGATCGCGATCCTCGCGGTTATCTGCATCCATACCAGACCGTTCTTCGCGCTGCGCAACGACGCCGAGATATACCGATTTCTGGCGCTGAGAATCGATCATCTAGCGCGCTTCGCGGTACCGTTCTTCTTCATCACTGCCGGCTACTTTTTCGGCAAGAAGCTCAACCGTGGCGCACCCCTTGGCTCCACACTCACCGCCGACCTGAAAAAATTGGGATTGATCTTTATCACGTGGTCGTTGATGTACGCCGTGGTTCCACGATGGATCCCGGTTCACGCAATTCGGTCTCGCGGTTGGGATTTCGAGTTCGCCGGCTTGGTGAACGCTCCACTGCAAGCGGCGATCCGCAAGTTTCAAGCTGCGCCGCTGAACTTCCTTCTTGAAGGTACATGGGGGCCGTTATGGTTTTTGCCCGCGCTGATGCTCGCTCTGATTATTGTCAGCATCTTGGTTTTCCTGAAAAAAGAAAAACTCATCGTTCCGTTAGCGTCGGTGTTGTTCGTTATCGGCTTGTTGACTAAAGCCTATGTGGCAACACCCCTGGGCATGTCTATCCCGGTCAGGATGAACCCGCGCAACGGCCCCTTCATTGCGACACTCTTCGTCGCGTTGGGATGGCGGTTCTCGAAACAAACCGCGCCCCCGCTCGGCAAGTGGGCGGCAACCACGATGATCGTCGGCGCCATCGTCTTGCAGGAAGCTGAAATCTACCTACTGGCAAGTTACTATCGGGCAAGTCCGGTGTTTGACTGTGTCCTGGCTACCCTACCTTTCGGCGTCGGGGTGTTCTTGCTTGCCTTAGCCGAACCTCGATTCGCAGCGAATACTCCGCTGCCGATGATCGGAGGTCTTACGCTCGGCATTTATGTCTCACACGGATTGCTTCTTCGCTTTGTCGGATCGCACGCGGGCTATTTCAATCCCATCGTTTGGCACTGCGTCTTCCCTTTGCTGGTCTTCTCTGCGGCGGCTCTCTGCGTGCTCGTGCTTCGCAAGTGCCGATTCAAATATGTCTGACCCCGCGTGAGCCGCTTGCCGGCTCGGCCCTCGCATCGCTCGGGGAAACTGGTTATCTTTCGCCCGAAGCCGTGCGAGCCCAGCGCAGACGCGCGGAGACAACTATGGATCCGAAACTTTTCGCGACCGTTTTTTTCACCATCTTCGTTGCTGAACTCGGCGATAAGACCCAGCTCGCGACCCTTTTGTATGCCTCCGACGCCGCCCACCCCAAACTAACCGTGTTTGCCGCATCCGCGACCGCCCTCGTTTTGGCCTCGGCCCTGGGCGTTCTCGCCGGTTCGGTAGTGGCCGAGCACGTGAATCCAAAGGTGCTCCGTTGGGTCGCCGGCCTCGGCTTCGTCTGTGTCGGGCTCTGGGTTGTGCTCGCGCCCGAATGATAATGTGGCGCACGGCAAGTCGATGCAGCTAACCGAGTTCGTTGTCTCATCAACGCTGTCGGCAGCCCCACAGCTGCTCTGGAACCACGCGGTAAGCCCCGAGGGCGTCAACCGCGAATTCCAGCCGCTGATGCGCATGAGCTTTCCGCGCGACACCGGCGACCTCACCGCATCTTGGCGGCCCGGCAAACGCGTCTTTCGCAGTTGGCTGTTTCTCGGCGGCGTTTTCCCGCTGGAATACGATGATGTCGCCTTCGCGGAGGTTGAGACCGGCCGGCGATTCCTCGAGCGTTCCTCGATGCTCACGCAGCGCCTATGGGAGCACGAGCGGGTGATCGAACCGCTGCCGCACGGGTGTCGGCTTACCGACCGGGTCTACTTCGTGCCGCGGGTTGCCTGGCTCGCGCCGCTATATGCGCCGATCTTCAAGGCGGTGTTTCGGCTGCGCCATCGTAACCTACGCCGTCTTTTCGGGGAGGCGGCCGCAGGCGCGCACACAGCCGCAGCGGGGTCATGAAGCAGACCGCGTTTTATCTCGGGCTCGGCGCCCTGCTTACCCACGAGCTCGACGCGATGCCCAATCACGAGTGGCGTGTGCTGCCGTTGCTGCGAGCGCTTCCCGACGACATCGCAAGCGTGGTGTTCGTCTCGCTCCACCTCCCTCTTTTCGCCGCGTTGATCGCGTTGGTGGCGAGTTCCGACACGGCGACCCGTAGGTATTCGCGGTTGGGGATCGGTGCCTTCCTGGTGGTCCATGGGCTCGCGCATTTCTTGTTCATGGGCGCTGCGAACTACGAGTTCTCGTCGCTGCTATCTGAGGCCCTTATCTTTGGAGGCGCGGCGCTGGGTCTTACCTACTTGGCTCTGGAAGGCAGAGACTCACGCGCGGCTGCGGCCGAGTAGCGACGGCGTCTGCTATGGAATCCGCAGAGCCGCTGGTGATTTTGCCCCTCAGCTTGACGCCTACGGGAGCCGCAGGATAGCTTGTTGATATTGAAAGCTATTCTCAATATCTCATCGCAGAGCGAGAGCAGAAAGAAAAATGGGTGAGAACAACGGTTTCGAAACCGACATCTGTATGTCGCTGGCAGAACTGGCCCCTGGGCGAGCGGCAAAGCTGTGCGCTCACGCATCCGCCGACGAAGTCCCGTTGCGGCTGCGCGAACTGGGCTTCGTCGCGGGAACTCGGCTCGAGGTGGTGCGTCGCGCCCCGCTCGGTGATCCCGTGGAGGTCGAGTTGCGCGGCTACCGCATCTGTTTGCGCCGCTCCCAACTCGACGTGCTCTGCGCGGTTCCTGAAGACGGCCGCGCTTGAGACTCACCGCAACCGTCGATGACACAGCGCCGCTGCACGTGGCGCTGCTCGGCTCGCCCAATGCGGGCAAGACCACGCTCTTCAATGCGCTGACCGGCGCGCGGGCGCGCGTCGGCAACTACCCGGGTGTCACCGTCGAGCGCAGAGAAGGCAAACTTCGCGGCTCGACTCGACAGGTAAACCTGCTCGATCTCCCGGGCACCTACAGTCTGCGCGGTGAAACACCGGACGAACAGGTCGCGGTTCGGGTGCTGAGCCGGCAGATCGAGGGCGAACCCGCGCCCGATGCCCTGCTCGTGGTCGTCGACTCGACTACGCTGCGCCGCGGTCTCGGCCTGGTGCTCGAAGTGCTCGAGCATCACCGCCCGACCGCTTTGGTGCTAACCATGATCGATGAGGAGCGCGCACGCGGCGGCCGCCTCGACATCGGTCGGCTCGCACGGATTCTCGGCATCCCGGTAATCGGCGTGGTCGGGCATCGCGGCGTCGGCCTGCCGTCGTTACGTCGGCTGCTCGAGAGCCCGGAGAACTGGCCGCTGCAGGTCGGCGCCGGGATCCCGAGCTTCGCCGACGCAAGCGAGCGCTTCGCCTGGGTCGATCGCATTTGTCACGAGGTTGGAGCCGACATTCTGGCGCGCGACATGCGCAGCGACCGCGTCGACCGCTTGCTGCTGCATCCGGTGAGCGGACTCGCCGTCTTTGCCGTCGTAATGGTGCTGCTCTTCCAGAGTATCTTCACCTGGGCGGTACCGGCGATGGATGTGATCGACGGTCTCTTCGGTCGGCTCGGACACGGGGCGCGCGGGCTGCTGCCGCCCGGCTGGGGCACCGACCTGCTTGCCGACGGCGTGCTCGCCGGGGTCGGATCGGTGCTCGTCTTCCTGCCGCAGATCGTGATCCTGTTCACGCTGATTCACTTCCTGCAAGACGTCGGCTACATGGCGCGCGCCGCGTTCGTGGTGGATCGCGTGATGGGCTGGGCCGGACTGCAAGGGCGCAGCTTCGTTCCGCTGCTCTCCTGCTTCGCCTGCGCGGTGCCGGGTATCATGGCCGCGCGCACGATCGCAGAACCGCGCGATCGGCTGGCGACCATCCTGGTGGCACCCTTCATGACCTGCTCGGCACGGCTGCCGGTATACACGCTGCTGATCGCTGCGTTCGTGCCGGCGCAGGCTGTGCTCGGACCCTTCGGCCTCCAGGGTCTGGTGATGCTAGGTCTCTACCTACTCGGCGCGATCACCGCACTGGTCTCAGCCGCGCTGCTCAAATCGACACTGCTGCGCGGCCGACCGGCAACCTTCTACATGGAGCTACCGCCGTACCGTCTGCCAACCCCCAAGTTGCTCGCGCGTCAGGTCTTCGACAGCACCTGGGCGTTCGTGCGTCGCGCCGGCACCATTATCCTGATCGCGTCGATGGTGTTGTGGGCACTGCTGAACTTCCCGTCGGCGCCCGAAGATCCGACGCTCTCGCCCGATGCGCAGGCGCAGGCGCAACTCGAGGCCAGCCTTGCCGCGCAGCTCGGCCGCGGGATCGAGCCCGCGATCGCACCGCTCGGCTTTGACTGGAAGATCGGCGTCGGGCTGATCGCCAGTCTAGCCGCGCGCGAGGTGATCGTCGCAACGCTGGCACAAATCTACGCGGTCGGCGACGCCGACGACTTCGAGGGCCTACGCGCCGCGATCGTAGCCGAACGCGATCCCGATACCGGCGAGCCGGTCTTCAACCTCGCCACCGCGTTGTCGCTGATGGTCTTCTTCGTCTTCGCCCTGCAATGCACATCCACGATGGTGGTGATGGCGCGCGAGACCGGAAGCTGGCGCTGGCCGGCACTGGCCTTCTCGTACATGCTCGCGCTCGCCTGGCTCGGCAGCTTCGTGACATATCGAGCGGCAAGCGCTCTGCTTTGATCCCGGCCCCAGGTGTCGGTTGGGTTCGCGGCGCGACTTGTCGCAATTCGGCCGACGGTAAACAATCGCTGATCGGACGCGAGGAGGTACCCGGAAATGATCAGCGACAATGCCGACGATCTCGGCTTCGACCGCCAGCGCCTTGCCGACATCGGCCGCACCATCGAATCCGACATCAAGCGCGAGCTCTACGACGGTGCCGTACTGTGCGTATCGCGCGGCGGTGAAATCGCCGCCTTCGAAGCGCTCGGTTACGCAGAGCGGGAAAGTCGGCGCGAGATGCGAGACGATAGCGTCTTCTTTTCGATGTCGGTGGCCAAGCAACTCACCGTCGCCATCGTTCTCAACCGCGTCGAGGCTGGGCAGCTGTCCCTGACCGGGCGCGTTGCAGATATCATCCCGGAGTTCGGTTGCCGTGGGAAGGAGAACATCACCCTGTACCAACTGCTGACCCACACGGCGGGTCTGATGTTCGGTCCGCCGCCGATCGACGTTACCGAGATCGGCAACCTCGATGCGGTAGTTGCAGCTACGTGCGCTGCGCCGATTGAAATTGAGCCGGGCACCGCGGTGGCTTACGCCGCCATCGTTGCACACGCGATCATGGCCGAGATGGTGCGGCGCGTGGAGGGAAGCCGACGCTCCTTTCAACAGATCCTGAACGATGACTTGTTTGCTCCGCTCGGAATGAACGACACCGCGCTCGGCAAACGCGAAGACTTGGCTCCGAGGATGTGTCCGGTCGTAGTACGCGACCGGCGCCCGGGCCTATTCGAGCCCGAGATCCTTGAAGCCGTCGGTGCGTTGATCGGCGCCGACTGGGAAATGCCCGCCGGCGGGTGTCTGACCACTGCCGGCGATCTCAGCAGATTCGCTAACATGCTCGGCAACGGCGGTGAGCTGAACGGGGTGCGCATTCTTTCCCCGGCGATGCTCGACTTGGCCACGCGCAACCACACCGGCAAGAAGCCGAATCAGATGTGGAGCTATACCGCCGGTATGCGCGGCTGGAAAAGGTTCCCGGCCTACCTCGGCATCGGTTTCTTTCTGCGCGGCGAGGGCGTGTTCCCGGCGCCGTTCGGGACACTGGCGAGCCCGCGGACCTTCGGCGGCCTCGGCGCGGGCTCCAATATGTTCTGGGTCGATCCCGATCGCGACCTGACCTGCGTTTTCCTCTCGACCGGCCTTCTCGAAGAGTCTTACAACGTCGAGCGCTTTCAGCGCATCTCCGATCTGGTCTTGGCCTCGGTCATAGAATAGGCGATCCCGGTGGCCACATCAGGAGACCGACTCAAGACTCGCCCGCCCGGGCGAGTTGGTCAGTGATGTGGCGAAATCGAGCGAGAGACCGTCGAGCAAGGCTGCGCGGCGGGTCATGGTGGTTATGCACATTCCGCGCGGAATGTGCAGCCGGGCCTGTCATTGACGGTGTCTCTCATCTTGCGAACGCCTGTAGAGCCACTCGCATCATGCCGGAGCCGGCGCCAAGGCCGGGTGCCCGGAAAGCCCTGCGCAGCTATACCAAAGCGCGTTGATGCGGTAGGATTCGACCAACGGTAACCAGCGTCGCCGGTCGGCGGTGGTGGGAATGAGGTAGTTAAGGATGGCCTATACGTTTTCCGCACTGTATTTCGAGGCGACGCGGCGGTGCAACCTGCATTGCCCGGCTTGCATGACCGCCAGTAACGATCCCGTCCGGGTTCGGGCGAGCATCAAGAAAGAGCTGACCTACGACGAGATCCGCGACCGCGTGCTGATCCCGGCCAAGCGGCTGGCGGTTCGCCAGATCGGCTGGAGCGGCGGTGAGTTCTTGTTGCGCAAAGACGCCTTCGATCTGTTCCGGCTAAGCGCCGACCTCGGTTACAAGTGCAATATTTGCAGCAACTGCGAGCTACTCAGCCGCGAGCGTCTGGCCGAGATCAAGAAAGCGACCCAGGGACGGGTAAGCATCGCGGTAGGACTCAATTCGATCGAGGACGACAATGACTGGAGCCGCAATGCCGAGGCCGACCGAACCCTAGAAGTCCTCGAGTTGTGCAAAGAACTCCAGATCGACCGCCACGTAATCATCACCATCGGCAAGTATAACGCCGACTCCTTCGAGCGCACCGTCAAGTATCTGGCCAAGCGCCACATTTCGTTTAACCGCTCACCGCTTGTCGCACGTGGTTCAGGGGCCGAACACTTCGCGGAAAAGGGATTCAGCCGTGAGAACCTGCGCGACAAGTTTCACCCGGTGCTGCGCAGCCATGTAAACGGCTACGTGAGCTACACGCCGTTTTTTCTTTCCCCCGAATTACACGAGGAAGTCTCGGGCGGGGCACGCAACGGCACGGTACCGCAAAATCCTCCGATAGGTTGCTGGGTGGGGAATTGGCTGACGCTGAACGCCGAGGGCGACCTCTCGGTGTGTCCGGTCATGCTCGATACGCTGTCGGCGGGCAACGTGCGCGATAAACCCATCGATCAGTTGGTCAACGAGAGCCCGATGTTCGCGGCGCTCACCGACCGTAGCCGCCTCAAAGGCCGTTGTGGGCGCTGCCGTTACCAGTATACCTGTGGCGGCTGCCGGGCGATGGCGTACTTTCACACCGGTGATTATCTCGAAGAAGACCCGACGTGCTTCTTCGAACCGATCGATAAAAGTACCGTCAGCGAACACGAAGAAGAGACCAACCGAATGTTCAAGAAGCACCTCATCGTCGCGCGTTTCGCCGGCACCTACCAACGGCCGAAGAAACCGGCGGCTGCGGCTCCAGATTGCGCTGGAGACGAACGCAACGACCTAGACTGACGGCGTCGCACAAAGAAGCGTCGTCACGTCGGCCGAGAATGCTGCGCGACTGGACGGGCCGGCTCGACCGGGTAGATCTGGCCTTGTTTGGGCGGCATCGAGTTATACACCCAGTCGCATTCGAGGATCCCGATGCGCGGACCCAGGTAGCGCCGGTAACCGAGCAATCGCCCGCGAACAAGAACGCTTTCCATTTTCAGATTTATCGCAAACACCGCAACCGGCTCGCCCTTGGCGGGCGCCGGCTTTGTCGGCATGCTCTTGCCGGCCGCAAACACCAGCCTGCCTGCGTCGGCCGACGAGCACGGAACAAGCGGGACAAGCAGCGGATATCCATCGTCTCCGACGTAGGAGAGAAACTTCAGTGTATCCACTTTCGAGAGCAGCCTACGCGTCCACGCGTTCAGCACCGGAGAAGAATCGTTGCGCGCCGACCGTGAGCGGACCAACAGCGTCGCGGCATGCCCAGCGGCGATCTTGAGTCGCGAGGGTTTGGTCGGACCTTCGATCTCGAGCAGATCGAGATAATACACGGTATGGATCCCGGAGTAGGCGTTGTAACGGAACAACGGCTTGCGATTGTAGGCTTCGTATTCCGGACCCGACTTTGCTTCGTGGCTCCATCTGGCTTTGCCGCGCCAGATCCGTTGGTCGGCGGTCATCACGAGGAAGGCTGTTTTGGGATTCTCTTTTACGTAGCGTTTGCTCATCCCTTCGGTGAACTGGCCGAACATGAGCCCCTCGGCACCGTGACCCTGAATCGAGGTAATCAGGCTGACGTGCGGCAAGCCGTCGGGGGATACGGTGGCCAGCAAGCCGATTTTTGCGTCGGCTTCGAAAGCACGAAGCTCGGCTTCACTGAGCCGCGTGGTGTCACGTTCGGCGCTCACTCGACAGTTGCCGTCTCGTCGTCGCAATCGATCCGAACCGGGCCGCCGGCCACGACGATGTCGGGGTTTACGCCGGAACGCCGGGCCACGGCCTCGAAACCGCGTAGCTCGGAGTCGCTCAATAGAGCCGTTGTCTCATATGCCCATTCCTGACCGAGCCGCCGGTACTTGTCGGCGGCGAGATTGTTGAACGAGCACAGCTCCCAGCGCTCAACGAGGTCGCCAAGTTCACGTGCAATGTAGTCACCTATTGCCGCGACGTTCTCCTCGGTCGCGGTCGCTCCGGGGATCAACGGCGTACGGATCCAGAGGTCGCAGCCGACCTGTTTGTCTCGGATCATCCTGCCGAGTTCCTCGAGATTGGCGAGGATGCGCTCGTTGCTCTGGCCGGTGAAGGCGCGGTGCTTGGCCGGATCAATCTCTTTGAGGTCGTAAAGAACCAGATCGGCCTGGGTCGCGATCAGTCGCAGTGCGTGCGGCGAACACATGCCACAGGTGTCGACAGCGGTATGGATGCCCCGGGTGCGGCAGCGGGCCAGGAATGCATCAACGAACGGCGCACGCAGACCCGGTTCGCCGCCCGATACCGTAACGCCGCCACCATCGCCGGCGAAGTATTCTTCGTCCTTCATGACCTCATCGAAGAGGTCTTCGGGTTTCCAGTCCTTGCCCAACATCTCGAGCGCGGCCGAGGGGCATCGCAGCAGGCACTCGCCGCAGGCCGTGCAGCGTGCGTGATCGATGACAACTTCGCTACACGGCCCGGCGCCGCTGCTGGTCGGCGCTACCTGCCTCAGCGTGATCGCAGACTCGGGGCACGGACGCACACAGTGTGCCGAACCGATACACCTTTCTGCGTGCCACACCAGTTGGGGTTTCGCGCAAACGGCCTCGGGGTTGTGACACCAAGTACACTCGAGACTGCACCCTTTGATAAAGACGGTAGTACGTAGGCCCGGCCCGTCCTCACTCGACATGCGCTGAATGTTGAGCACCGTCGCGGTGAGTTCGCGGCGCTCTTCGCCGCCGGCGCCGTTGGTTGCAGGTGCCGTCACGGCAGACCATCAAGAGCCGGCCCCATGGCTCTCCCTGGCGATGATCTCGTCCTGCAACTCACGGCCGATGCTGGTGAAGTAGGCGTTATAGCCGGTGACTCGTACCAATAAATGGCGATAGTCCTCGGGGTGTTCTTGGGCGTCACGAAGCATGTCGGCGTCGAGGACATTGACTTGCAGGGCGGTGCCGCCGTTGCGACAGTAGCCGCGCAAAAACGCCTTGAACTTGCGGCGATGCTCTTGGTTACGCAACAGAGACGGGCTGAAAGTCATGGTATGACTGGCTCCGTTAGGCAACGCGTTCAGGTAGTCGCCCCAGTCGCCGTTGCCGCCGGTGGCGCGGCCGCCAAGCGCTTGTCCTGCTGAGTTGGCGTTGGCGGTCGGGCCGTGGATGTCGGCGCCGCTCGAAGGGCACAAGGCGTTCGAGAGAAACTTGCCGCGCGGACGCCCGTCGGCACTCGCCGCCATGATATATCCGTCGCCTACCCAGTAGTTCCAACTGAGCATTCCCGGGCGAAAGCGGCGGCGGGTCGAAAGTGTCCGGTACTTCCACGTATCTGTCGTCCATACCGCCATGACGCGCGCGGCCATTTCGTCGGCGGCGGCGTCATCGCGGCCGTACTTGGGCGCGCGAAACTTCGCCCACGCCTGCAGCGTCTCGTAGCCTTGCCAATTCGCCTTTAGTGCATCGATGAGTCCGTCGATGTCGATAAGGTTGTTATCGTAGACCAGGTACTTGATGGCGAGAAGCGAATCTACAGTAGTTGCGAATGTACCGGCGTTGATGGTCGTAAAGCTGAGCTCCGCGCCGCCTTGGGTAATGTCCAAGCCTTTATCGGCACAACCTTTGACCAGGCAGGACAAGTAAGGTGTCGGACAGTACTCGGCTCGTAGTCGCTCGGTTTTTTCGTACAGATTCACACAGCTTTCGATGATGTAGTGCGTTTGTTCGAGGTAAGCCTGCCAGAACTCTTCCCAGCAAGAGAATCTCGCAGGCTCTCCGGTCTCGGGCCCGTCCTGGCTTAGCGGCGCGGCTTGCCCCGACAGCGGATCCAGTGCCGGCGTAAGATCTTTGCCGCCGGTTAAGGCCAACTCAACGGCCTTGAGCAGATTGAGATTGTTGTCAACCGTTCCGGAACGGTCGTTGCCCACCATAGTGTTTTCAAGACAGCCTACCGGCGCGTACTCGAATACGTTGCCTTCGTGTATGAGGTCTTCGCAACCCGCGACCCTTGCTTCGCGCATCAGGCCGGCCATCGATCGTTCGTCGAAGTTCAACAGGAACGGCGCTCCTTGGCTCGAAGCAATCATGTCGATGACTTTGTCGAGCAGTTGATCCGGCGAGTTCCGATGCAGCCTCACGTTGGGTTTGGGTTCTAGAATCGGCGACATTTCGTCGATGACTTCGAGAATCGCGAAGCTCAGATCGTTAGTCGTGTCGCGGCCGTCTGCGCCCATACCCGATAGGGTAATGAGTTGGCCGAACCCGGAGGTTATGCCCTGGTTACCGCCGACGCGGATCATCGCGTCGTATGCGGTATTGCAGTGGATCCAAAGACACTTGAGGATTTCCTTGCCGAACTCGCGGTCCATGCCGTCGGCAAGCGAGCGCTGCCAGTAAGGATAGAGGTACTGGTCGATGCGTCCGAAGCTTACCCCCGGACCCGGGTAGTTCTCGTCGCTCATCACCAGCATGTGATTGATCCAAAGCGCCTGCACGGCCTCCTCGAAAGTTCGTGCGGGCTCCCACGGCACGCGGTCGAGGTTGCCGGCCATGTTCCAAAGTTCTTCGGCGCGGCGGCTGTCGGGCTCGTCGCCGGCGAGTCTTCGGCAAAGATCCGCGTACCCCTGCGCGACTTGCGCCGGCATCGTTGCCGCAGTCAGCATGGCGCGCAGTTGCGCACCTTTGCTGCCGCGTTTATCGCTCTCGCAAAGTCCTTGGTAGCGACTTTCTATATCTTCGTGGATGCCCTTCCAGCCGATCTCGAGTGCGCGTGCATGGCCGGGAACCAGGTGCCCTGGGGTCGCGCCGGCGTTGCCGTAGCCGTGGTCATGAAAGCGCTTGGTTGCCGCGCGTGCGCCGCCGGCACCGTCGATAGCGCGGTTGCGCTCAGCGGCTTCATTTTTGCTCCAACACCTGGACGCAAGCACGTTGAAGCGTGCGCCGGCAAGCAGATCGCCGGGCAGGATCTCTTTTGGGACGTAGTTGACCATGACCTCGCGAATGAACCAGGCGCGTCGTTCGGGGAGACTCCAGTTCCAGAAGTCCGTAGCCAATTCGACGGGCTGGGCGGCTTGTAAAGTCGAGGCCGCAAAGGTCGACAAGAACGCGTAGACCTCGGGGACGATGTAGTAGCTGGTCTCGTCGAATACCACGTCCCAGGGAGTTCCGGTTGTCCAGCAACTGAACTCGTTGTTCCACTCGCGCGCGAGGCCTTCGAAATAGAAATCACGAAGCCGTCGGATGCGCGGCGAAAGCCCGTGCGGGGTTTTAAGATCTTGACAGACCGCGTGTTGCTGCTGGGCGCTCATTTCCACTCCTTACTGCCACCTATGCGGCATAGCCTACCGCCGCCGGAGCCGCCGTTGCAAGTCCTTTGCCGCCCTACTCCAACAACCGTACCTGCGACGCGCCGGCCACAGGTGTGGAGAACACAGGGTTTGAGTCGGTGTCGGATGAGTCGGTAACGCGGACGTCGAAGTCGTCAACTACTACAAACACAGTCGATTTGAACCGGCAGGACGCCACCGTGGACGGACGCGCGAATCCCCAGGTGTGAATAAACCCCGCCCTAAGCGTCCCGTCTCGATTGTTGAAAGCAACAAGCGCTCCGGGAACGTGCGAGTCGCAATCTACGCTCGATCCGTTACCGACGAAACCACCGCGACCGCCAGAACTGCCGATAAACTCGATGTCGAGTTGCAGGGCTCCCAGCGACACGCCTGAGTTCAGGACCGCAAACGTCACCTCGTAGGTGAGGAGCAGCCCAGAAGATGGGGTGCCGCCATCAACACCGTCACCGACGCCAACGCTGGGCTCGGGAGCGGAGCCGCGACCACCGACCAGGATCACGGCCGCCGCAAATACGCTGCGCAACCATACCTGCGTCTATCCGGGCGTGAAACCACGGGTGTTCCGCCGCATTTGTTCCAAGCTCTGCATACGCGCTATTACCTGCAATCTCGCTGAGCTACGTACTAGCCATGCGAGGAGCCGAGTCGATGAGTCCCACAAACTACCCGGAGTTTTTCACACAACGCTGCCGCACCGCAAGTGCCCCGGGTAGGCTTGTGATCGGCGTCGCCCTAGCCTGCCTCTGCGCACTGAGCTACGGCTGCGACCGCGCCGAGCAACAACGGAGCGGCTTCGAAAGCATCGCCACCGTAGCCGAGTTGCAGGCACATACCGCAGAATTCAGGCGTGGGGTCGAGAAGGTAACCGACGGTGTGTGGATCGCGATCGGTTACGGGCTTGCGAATTCGATTCTGATCGAGGCCGAGGACGGATTGATCGTCGTCGACACCATGGAGTCTCTACGCGAGGGCCGCAGCGTGGCAACCGAGTTCCGTAAACTGTCGGACAAGCCGCTGCGCGCGATCATCTATACGCACAACCATACCGACCACGTTTTCGGCGCGCAGTCCTACCTCGACGTTCTCGCCGACGACGGCATCCCCGTCGAAGTGTTTGCGCACGACACCACCGCCGGTTTAGTCGACCGTATTGTAAGTGAATACCGGCCGATCATCACGCAGCGCAGTCTGCGCATGTTCGGCACCTACCTTGACGACGCCGCGCTGGTCAACAACGGCATCGGGCCGCGCCTGGGCGTGAACTCCGACAGCGGGTTCGGTTTCGTGCGGCCGACCCAGACGTTCAGTGACAGCCTGAAGACCACCGTCGCGGGCATCGACCTTGAACTGGTCCATGCACCCGGAGAAACCGACGACCAGCTCTTCGTATGGATTGCCGAGCGCGGCCTGCTATGCCCCGGCGACAATCTCTATAAAACCTTTCCTAACCTTTACACGATCCGCGGCACGCCCTACCGTTCGCTCAAATCGTGGGCACGTAGCATCGATGCAATGCGACGGCTGCCGGTCGAACATGTCGCGCCAAGCCATACCCGGCCGATCCACGGACGCAAAGAGATCTACGACATCCTCACCGACTACCGCGACGCGATCCGCTACGTTTACGATCAAACCGTACGCCACATTAATGCCGGCCTGACACCCGATGAGATCGCAGGACGCGTAAAGCTCCCCGAGCACCTGGCAAGCTCGCCCTACCTGGCCGAGTTCTACGGAACACCGGCATGGTCGGCACGCTCGGTGTTCGCAGGGAATCTCGGTTGGTTCGATGGTAATCCTGCGACGCTGAGCCCACTGGCGCCGAACGATTACGCCCGGCGCATTGCCGGGCTCGCCGGTGGTGTCGAAAAGCTACGCGCGAGTCTTGCCGAGGCTGCACGAGAGAAAAGCTGGCAGTGGGCACTCGAGCTTTCCGATCTCGTCTTACGCATTGCACCCGGCGACAAAGAAACCATAGCAACGCGCATCACTGCGCTGACCGCGCTGGGCGAGGCCGCCTCCAACCCTAACGCACGCCACTACTACCTGACCAGCGCACTCGAGCTGCGCGACGGCCTGGTAATCAAGCCGATCACGAGCGGATCCGACGCGATGCTGCGCGCGTTGCCGCTCGATGCGATTTTTGAATCGCTCGCCGTCAATCTGCATGCCGAAAACGCGCTCGATCTTGACCAGAAGGTCGGCTTCACTTTCACCGACTCGGGCAATACCTGGACGCTGTGGGTACGCCGCGGCGTGGTCGAACATCACTCGGGGCTGCGCGAGGATCTCGACATGCACGTGCGCACCGACGAGCTCAAATTCAAAAAGATGCTGTCCGGCCGGCGCAGCGCAGCGCTGGCACTGGCCACCGACTTCGCATTCGAATCCGGTGGGCGGGTAGCGCTCGCCAAGTTCCTGAAGCTGTTCGAGCCGGAGTAGTTCGAGACCGCAGCGGACTAAACGCCCGTGCGGCTCAGCTGCGACGGCCGTTGCCTCAGCGGGTCTTCAACAGGGGGTTTGTTCGCGACGAAGGCGGAAGGCGCTGACGGGCTAGGCGCTTGCACAACCGCTGCTCCGAAGTAGACTATCGCCTATTCTTCGGGGGACCTTTTAGCACGACAACCACGCTTGCGCCGGGTGCATCGGCGCCGACAGCACGTGACAAGTAGTTTCTCTCGACCAAGGACAAGCCGATGAAAGCAATAATCAACCCTACCAATGACAGCGATACCACCCGAAACGCCCGTCGCGCACGCCCGGTCTCGCCGACCGGCTTGGTAATCGCGAGCGTGGGAATCGCACTGCTCGCAAGCGGCTGCGTCGCCGAAACCCACCGCGTGGTCGCCACCCAGCAGGTCGCAACTGCCAACACGATCTACAACGGCCCGCGTCATGCGCTGGTGGTCGGCAAGTTCAACAACCGCTCGACCTACATGCAGGGGATATTCTCGGGCGGTATCGACAAGCTCGGTAACCAAGCCAAGACCATCCTCAAAACGCACCTGCAACAGACCAACCGTTTCACGGTGATGGATCGTGAGAACATGGAGGAGATCGCGCAAGAAGCAGAGCTTCGCGGCACCAAGCAGAACCTGACCGGCGCGCAAGTTGCGGTTACCGGCGACGTCACCGAGTTCGGCCGCCGGGATACCGGCGACACGCAACTGTTCGGCATCCTCGGTCAGGGCAAACAGCAAATGGCCTACGCCAAGGTGATGCTTAACATCGTCGACACGCGTACATCCGAGATAGTTTACTCGGCGCAGGGCGCTGGCGAATACGCTCTCGACAACCGCGAGGTGGTGGGCTTCGGCACCCGCGCCGGGTACGACTCGACGCTGAACGGTAAGGTGCTCAACCTTGCGATCACCGACGCCGTCAACAACTTGGTTGCAGCGCTCGAGCAAGGCGCGTGGCGGCCAAGCGATTGAGCACGGGGAAATCAGCGGCGCTAGTTCTGGTTCTGTGCGGCGCGTCGATCGGGTGTGTACCGCAAAAAGCACCGCAGCAGTACTACTGGGGCGACTACCAACAAGTCGTATACGACATGTACATGAAACCGGGCCAAGCAGACCCCGGCCAACAGATCGTCAGGTTGAGCCAAGACGTTCAAAAGGCTGCCGGTGAGGGCAAATCCGCAGCCCCCGGTGTCCACGCGCATCTGGGGTATGCCTACTACTTGAACGGCCAACTCGACGCTGCCGTCGAACAGTTTAGCGTCGAGAAAGAACTGTTCCCCGACGCTGCAACGTTCATGGATACACTGATCGGTCAGATCACATCCGCTGCCGGCGCGGCCGCTACCCAATGATGCCTCGGTGCTTGAGGTCCCCGGCGGCGACAGCGGCACTACTGGCCATGAGCGCAACGCTGTTCGTCGGTGCGTGCACGGTCGCCCAGACGCCGATCGACCGCTCGCAGTTTTACGCGCACATGCCGCGCTCGATCGCGGTTTTGACACCCCTTAACAACAGTACCAACGTCGAGTCGCCCTACTCTTATCTCTCGACGATCACGCTGCCGTTGGCCGAACGCGGCTACTACGTGATACCCGTGGCGGTACTCGACAACGTGATGAAAGAAAACGGTTTACCGACCGGAGGCGAGATGCATTCAGCGCCTTTGGACAAAATTGGCGAGATCGTCGGCGCTGACGCGGTGCTCTACGTAGAGATCAATGCGTATGGGCAGAGCTACCAAATCCTCTCCTCCAACACCATCGTCAACGCCGACGCACGCCTGGTTGACACCCGCACCGGCACCACGCTGTGGAGCGGGCGATCCTATGCAAAGCAGAGTTCGGGCGACGGTGGCGGCAACGGCCTGGCCGGCATGCTGGTCAATGCCCTGGTAACCCAAGTTGTCTCCGCGGCCGCCGACCCCGCCCACGCGCTCGCACACGGCGCGAACCACCTAATGGTATACTCCGAGGCCACCGGATTGCCGATCGGACCCCACCACCCCGACTACGTCGAAGTCGGCCAATAACCCGCCAAAAGCGCGCCAAGCCCATCGATTTTCAGCCTTTGGGCCAGAAAGCTGTTGACGGTGTGTTTAGAAAAATCTAAACGTTACGTACGTTCGCTGATCAGAGTGATGGCGAGAGGAGGCTGAGAACGGCCATGGACAGAGCGCAGGCTATCTTTGTTGACGGAATCGGTGCGGCAGCCGCGACCTCCGGCGTGCTCAACACGCTTCAGGGGCGCATCTTCGCTCTGCTCTACCTGCAGACCGCACCACTTTCCCTCGACGACATCGCGAGCGAACTCGGCCAGAGCAAGAGCAACGTCTCGATCAACATCCGCGGTCTCACCGAATGGCATTTGGTCAAGCGTATCCACGTCAGCGGATCGCGCCGCGATCACTATGAGGGCGCGACCGATCTCGTGCGCGTAATGCAAGAGATCATCGAGCGCCGCTTTCGCTGGAATATGCGCCAGGTAATGGCGACCGTAGAAGAGACCACCCGTGCGCGCAAAGAAGAGCCTGGCAAAGAAGAACAGGCCGACCTCATCGACCGGCGGCTGGGGAACCTGAAAACATTCTTCATCATGATGGACGCAACGGCCGCTTCGTTGTCGCCCGGTCGGCCGTTTCCGCCTACGCCGGCATCCGACGCGGCGGCAAGACCGAAGACCACGACTACCGCGAAGAAGACGCACAAAGCCCCGGCAAGGAGGCGATAACCATGGACCCTATCGTACGCGTGCTGCTGGCTTGGGCACTTTTCGCTGGAACCCACATCGGACTTGCCGCGCTACCGTGGCGCGACGGGCTCACCCGGCGCATCGGTAAGCAAGGATTCACGACCCTGTACTCGTTGGCTGCTGCGGCCACATTCGCAGTTCTGATCACCACCTACGCGGGTGCGCAGACGCAAGGCCCGGCCGGACTCGCGCTCGGCAGAACCTGGCTAGGGGTCCCGCTCATCGCGCTCAGCGTGTTCGGTGTGGTATCCATGTTCGCCGCGCTGATGCACTACCCCGCGTCGGCCTACGCCATAAGCGCGGCCGGACAAAAGCCCGAGCCGCGCGGCTTCGAGCGCATCACCCGTCACGGCTTCGCAATCGGTCTTTCGCTTGTCGGCCTCGCGCACGCGGGCCTGGCCGCCTACATGACCGGCACGGTGTTCTTCGCGGCATTGGCGGTGTTCGGGTTTGTCGGCAGCGCACACCAAGACACCAAACTGCTCGCCCGCGAACCCGATACGCACGCCTCGTTTATGGAGAAAAGCTCACTCGTGCCGTTCGCCGCGATTCTGAGCGGCCGTAACCGTTTGGTTCTCAGTGAACTGCGCCCTGTTTCATTTGCGCTCGGACTACTCGCGGCCTGGGGTCTGCACCTGGCCCACCCGGCGATCTTTGACCATGGCGGCGTCTACGTCATCGCAACGGTACTCGGCGGCGCAGCCTTGGCCACACGGCAAGACTACCGACACGCCCGACGACGCCGCGAGCGCGAAAGCCGCGAGCCCATGCAAAACCCAAGACATCCGGCCTAGACGGGTGCTGCGTGGTGATTTAGGGAAGCTCTCCACAAGTGACTGAGCGGACCGATCATCGTGCCGCCGGTGTACTTTGCGCCGAGTTATCCACATTCCGCGCGGAATGTAGCGCGGTTTCAGCTCGCGGAAGGTAGCCGGCCGGCGCTACCCGGCCTTTGCAGTCCGTCCCCACGGGCAGCTTCATGTCCAGCAACGGCTTCCACGGTATCACCGCGTCCATCTCGGCGAGAAATCGCTCCCGGCGCGTTACCTTTCCTTACGGCGCGGATTCCACTCATGGAGGTGGGGGGTTGCAGGCTTCCCCACGCACGGCCGCGCCGACGGCGACCAGCAGATCGAGCAGCGCGTCGGTCGCGCGCACGTTGCCGTTGCCGTCTACGTCGCCTTCACCACGAACCGATACGGCCCCTACGGCCATCTGCAAAATCAGCAGCGCATCGGTGGCGGTGATCTGACAATCCCCGCTGACCTCACCGCAGAACAACTGCGTCTCGAAGCCTTCGCAGGTCAATAGGTCGAGCCGCGCTAAAGCCTCGCTCGGCGACAGCCCGATCCATTGCGCAAGATCGAGCCGCGCAAGCTCACGCTCGGCGGCGGCTGCCGAGTCGCTGCCGGAAAACGATATGATCCGGTCGAAGAAGGCGTTGATGGTGTCAACGTCGATCTGATCGACCTTAACGTTGGGGTCGTCGTCGAGCAGCGCTTGTAAGTTGTCACCCCACGAACGAATCGCATCGGCGCCTTGCAAAAAGATAAACGGGTCGAGCTTGGCGTTGGCAAACACCTCGTCGACGTAAACGTAATAGAGTTGCATCACGCGGCGACCACCCCGGGTCTTAGATACCTTGCGGTCACGCGCGCGCAACAGCGTAAAGCCGTCGGAGACTGCCGCCACACGCGCAAAGAATCCCTTCACGTGTGCGACCAGAGCGGAGGCGAACCCGACCACTTGACGGCAGACGGGATCGTCGGGCCGCATACGGCAAAAAAAGCCCAAACAGTCGGACGGGGCGGTCTGGCAAACCGAGCCCGTAGCGGAATCCGGGGTCAGATCGGTAGCGCTATCGGCAACAACCGTCGCTCCCGGCTGCGCAGGGTCGCTTCTGGTGATGAACGCCTCGTTATACAGCGGCCAGAACCGCTCGGTATCGGCGTTGATACGAACCGCGAAGGGGACATCGAGGTTGGTACCGGCGGCAAGAGTTCCGAGGTCAAGTGTACACTCGGCATCCGCTGCGCCGCCGGCGGCGCACTGCCAGCCCGCGTGGCTGGCCGCTGCATCAAAGCTTGCGCGCAGAGGCACTGTCTCATGCACCACGACATTCTCGGCGGGTTGTCCGAGAACGTTGATGCCCAACTGGTAAACAACGACTTCTCCCGGCCGCCACAGGTCGTCGCCATCGGATTTGTCGAGAGTCAGCAAAAAACCGCCGCTGCCGTCGCGCACAAAACGTCGCGCGGCTACACCGAAGGACTGCCTTTGGTATCCGCTGCCGTAGGTTTCCGCGCCTTGCCAGGCCACTACGAAGTTGCCGCCGCCATCGGTGGCAATCGAGGCGTTAGCCTGTGCACCGGTAGTGATCAGATTGACCTGGAAGTCTCCCCCGATGGGAAGTCCGCCGGGATCGAAGCTACGCCCGAACACGCCGCCCTCGTCCGGATCGCGCTCGTCGAGCGAGTTGTACGCCGAGTAACTTCGCCACACGACGACGAACCCTCCGTCATCGTCGATCGCCAACGAGGGCCCAATCTGGTTGCCTGCGAGATGACCGACCAAGTGGAACTCGGTCCCAGCCGGCGCGCCGTTTGCGCCGTAGCGCTGCATGGTGATGCCGTCGGTCGAAATGGTACCGTAGGGCCCGCCCGGCTCATCGTCGGCGGCCTGGCCGTGCCAAACCACGACAAAACTGCCACTCGCGTGCGCGGCGACATCCGGCGTGTCCTGGTCATAGGCCGTGAAAGTGTTAACGACAAACTCGGTACCGACCTTAGCGCCCTGCCCATCAAAGCGTTGCGCGCCGATACCGTTGTAAGCACCGTCGATTCCAGCGCCGCCGTAGCCGTAGCCGCCACCACCGCTTTGCCAAACTACGACGAAGCTACCGTCACCGGGCGAGGCGACCTGTGCTCCAGTCTCCTGGCCATTGGTGTGGGTATTGACACGGAACTCGGTACCGCGCGGCGCTCCCAGCGCGTTGAAACGGTTCGCGAAAATGTCGAAATTCGCGACATAGCTACCGCCCCCCAGAGGGGGGGTGCGTTGCCAGGCTACGACGAAACGCCCGCCGCCGGTTGCCGCCGCCGAGGGGCGCTGTAGGTAGCCGGTGGTCTCGGTGCTAACCAAAAACTCGGTGCCTTCAGGTTGTGCCTCGGGATCGTAGCGGCGCGCGAATATTGAGGGCTCGTAGCTGCCCGAAGGATTCTGTTCCCACACAACGACGAATGAGCCGTCCGCGTGCATCGCGAGACTCGGCGCAGCGGCGTAGTTGGAGTCCTCGGCGTTGACTCGAAAGGCGCTGCCGATCTTCGCGCCGTTAGCGTGAAACCGTTGCCCATAGACACCTTGTGCGCGCTCGAACGGATATCCGTAGAAACCCGGGCGTAACCACACGACGACAAACGAGCCGTTGTTGCGATTGCGTGCGATCCCGCGCGGGCTGCCCGCCTGCCCCTGCTCGCCGGGCTGATCGACGCGAAGCTCACCGGTTTCAGGTTGCAGCGTCGCCTCGGCCGGCCATGCGACCGGGCCCAAGACCGCCAGCGCTAACGCCGATGCGGCAAGACAGACAGCGATACGTGTGCTCAAAGCGACCCTCCTTAGCGGCTGCCCGGTCGCGAGGCAGCCCAAGGTCGCAAACCTGCCCCCAGTCGGCATCCTATGCAAGCACCTGTTCGCTCGATCTATTGGCGCTTGGTGGGCAACGGCAGCACGTTGAGTTTGCCGGTCAGGTCGTTCAGATCGACGTAGACGTCGGTATCAAACACCGTACGAACGTTCTCGTAGGTGATGGTCGCCTCGGGTGTCCCACACGCGAACAACTCACCGTCTCGCATCAACGCGACACGGTCGAAGTACAACGCGGCGATATTGAGGTCGTGCAGGACGCTTATAATGGTAAGTCCGCGTTGTTCGCGCAGCATACGCAGGGTTTCATGCAAGACGATCTGCTGTTTGATATCCAAGTGTGCCGCGGGCTCATCGAGAAGCAGAACGCGTGGTTCTTGCGCAAGTGCGCGCGCGACCGAGACGCGTTGGCGTTCACCGCTGGAGAGCGCATCAAATCGCCGTTCGGCCAGGTGTCCGATCCCGGTTGCGCGCATCGCGCGGTCGGCGGCAGCGAGATCGGCGTCGGTCTCGAGACGAAAGCCATCGAGATGCGGAGCGCGGCCCATCAACACGACTTCGACAACGGTGTAGGTAAACCCGAGCTCAGGCTGCGGCCCGACTACTGCAACCTCGCGCGCGAACGCGCGACGGTCGGCGCGTACGGGATCCATGCCGCAAACCTCAATGCGACCGAAGGCGGCGCGTAGCCGTCCGGCGAGCAGACGTAACAATGTGGTCTTGCCCGAGCCGTTGGGGCCGAGCACCGCGAGCATTTCGCCCTCGGCGACCGACAACGACACGCCGCGCATCAGCGCCGGCGCACCCGGATAGGCAAAGCCGACATCGTGTAGCCCTATGTCGGCTTTGTGCATGCCGACGCTGCGCTCGCCGGGCGGGCTCACAGCTCGCTCCGCGCACTCGAGCGCCGACGCAGCAGGTAGATGAAGAAGGGGCCACCGGCCAAGGCGGTAATTGCACCGACCGGCAACTCAGAAGGCGCAACGACGGTACGCGCGAGCAGATCACAGAGCGCCAAGAACGCAGCGCCACCGACCAAACTGACGGGTACCAGCATGCGGCTATCGCTACCGAAGATGCGACGCAGTACGTGCGGCACGATCAGGCCGACAAACGTGATAACCCCGGTCAGTGACACCGCGGCACCGACCAACAACGACGAAGCCGCAAAGACCCGGCGGCGGCTCGCGGCAATATCAACGCCGAGCTGCTCGGCTGCGTCGTCGCCGAGTGCGAGCAGATTGAGCGTAGGTGCCTCGCGTATGAGAATCACCGCGCCCACAGCGATAAACAACGCGACGATGCCGATCACAGCGTAGGTGTGAATCGCGATCCCACCCATCAGCCAAAACACGATCGACTGCGCGCGTACCAGATCGACGAGAGCGTTGATCACCAAGATCAACGATGCCGCCACGGTATTGAAGATAACTCCGATTAGAATCTGCGTGTAGGGCTCGACACGCCCGCGCACCAGCGAGAGCCGGTAAACGATCACACTCGACGCCGCTGCGCCTGCAAAAGCGATCAACGGCACCACCACGTCGCCGGCAAACCCGACCGGCAGCAATGCCAGCGCTGCCACCGCGGCAAGTGCCGCACCGCCGGAGACGCCGATAATGTCGGGGCTCGCCAACGGGTTGCGAAGCGTCGGCTGCAGCGCCGCACCGGCACCGGCAAGCGCTGCACCGACGATCGCCGCCAGTAGTACGCGCGGCAAACGCACCTGCACAAAGATCGAGCGGTCGGGCTGTACGCCGGCAAGCACTTCGCTCAGCCCGAGCGGCACGCTGCCGAACATCGCCGCTGCGATGATCGCTAGAGCCGCAACGATACCGGTGGCGATGAGCCCGCGACTAAGGCGCACGCGGGTGAGGCGCGCTGATGCCCAGAGCGCTGGCGCGTATTCCGTCATTTCAAAGTCGCCGGTGGCGCGGGGGGTGCGGCGCGTTGCCCGTGAAGCATGCGCGCAAGTGCAAGCGCAGCCTCGCCGAGACGCGGCCCGGGACGCAAGAACATATTGGGTTCGGCCGCGAACACCCGGCCCTCGGCCACCGCGGGGATGGCCGCATAGCGTGCCCAATACGCGCGCAATCGTTGCTCGGTCTCAGCTGTTTCGGATCCCATCGAAAGATCGATCAAGACCTCGGGGGCCTCCGCAAGCAACTGCTCAAGACTTAGCCGCGGCCAGCGGCCGCCTGCCGAGGCAGCCACGTTGCGGCCACCGGCGATACCAATGAGCTCACCGAGATAGCTATGCTCGCCGGCCAAAACCAGCGGTTCGCGTCCAACCACAATCGCAACCCCAGGGCCGGCCCCCCCGGCGCTTAAGGCCCGGCGACCGAGCGAACTCGCCTGTGCGAACTGCGCATCGAGGCGCGCGACCAGCACGCGGCCACGCTCGGCTGCGCCGAGCAGGTCTGCGACTTTGAGCACCGCACGACGTGCAGCCGCGATATCCTTTTCATTGTCTACGATCACCACGCGGATCCCGGCGCGTTCCATCGCGCGCACCGGATTTTCGTTGCCGGGGCTCGGCGAGGTCAACACCAAACCGGGCTGCAGCGCGAGAACCTGCTCGGCCACCGGTGCCACGAAGCTGCCGACCTTAGGTAAACGGGCGGCCTCAGGCGGAAAATCACAGTAATCAGAGACCCCGACCACGCGCTCGCCCGCACCAACCGCAAAAGCGATCTCGGTCAGTGCCGGCACCAGCGAGACCACCCGCCCGGCCGCTGCGCGCGCAGAACCAGCGACGTCGCCGGTCGAAGCCGGGCCGGGGCGACAGCAAACCACCACCGTACACATGAGTGCGACGGCACCGACCGTGGATGCTCCACGCCCGGACCGCGAATGATTCCTTAAGGGATGCCGATTTTCCTGGATATCTGCCACTTGAAAAAAAATGAACGAGAATCGCACCGCCTTGAATGAATTGCCGCCGACGGGCGTCTTTAGCTACATAGCCCCACGAAAGAGGAAGTTTCTCCTCCTTTTCTTCCTCTTCGCTAGCTAACCGGGCGGTGGCCCCCCTTCCACCGTCCGGTTTTTTTATGGGCTGGGCCAGGCCGAGCAAAGCAAAGGGTTGCTGGTGGTCGATTCTTAGGAGGCGATGAGGCCGGCAAAAGCTTGCGTGGCCGCGCCGAGCAGGCCCGCGGGCATCAGACCGATGCCGATCGTTGCGGCGACGGCGATTACCACAGCGGCGAGCAGGTGCGGGCGCATTTCGGAGGTCTCCATGCCGCCCTCGTCGAAATACATCGCGCGAATTACACCGATGTAATAAGCCGCAGCGAGCACACTGTTGAGCGCGGCGATAACCACCAGGCCGGGACGACCGGCTTTGAGCACTGACCCGAACAAATAGAACTTGCCCACGAAGCCGCCCAGCGGTGGGATCCCGGTAAGCGAGAGCATGCAGACGGTCATGCCGAGCGCGAGCATCGGACGCGTGCGACCGAGACCGGCGAAGTCGGCTATATTGTCGGCCTCCTTATGCTCGGCAGAGACCAGCATCAGGATGCCGAATGCGCCGAGGTTCATCGCGCCGTAGGCGGCCAGGTAAAACAGCACCGCAGAGCCGGCCTGTTCGGTACCTGCCGCCAGCCCCATCAGTAGGTAGCCGGTGTGCGCGATCGATGAATAGGCGAGCATGCGCTTGAGGCTGGTCTGTTTGAGCGCGGCCAGATTGCCAATGGTCATGGTAATGATCGCGGCGCCGGCCAGGATGTCGCCGATCTCGGGCGCGAAGGCCGGTAGACCGATCAAAACCAGTTTAAGCAGCGCCGCAAAGGCACCGGCTTTGACGGCGGTAGCCATAAACACCGTGACCGAGGTCGGCGAACCCTCGTAGACGTCAGGTGTCCACAGGTGGAAAGGAACCGCGGCAACCTTGAAGCCGAAGCCGACCAGCATCATGCCGATACCGAGCAGCACGTACATGCGGTCGTCGCCGCTGACTCCGGCGAGAGATCCGGCGATACCACCGAGTGCGGTGGTGCCGGTGGCGCCGTAGATCAGCGCGATACCGTAGAGCAAAAACGCCGATGCGAAAGCACCGAGCAGGAAATACTTGAGCGCTGCTTCGTTCGAACGACGCGCCATCTTTTGCACGCCCGCGAGCACGTACACAGCCATCGACATGATCTCGAGGCCGAGGAAGACGACGATCAGATCGGTTGCCGCCGCCATGGTGACCAGGCCGGCCACCGCGAAGAATACCAGCGGGTAGTACTCACCCGCGCGAATGCCCGCGACCGGTAGGTAATCGATCGACATCATCACCGCGAGAGCGGCGACCAAGCAGATCAGATAGCCGAAGTAGACGGAGAATCCGTCGAGTGCGATGCCGCCGTAGTTGGCCGGGTCGCCCGCGTAGTGCGCGCTCACAGCGGTAACGATCAGCCCGACGATGGTCAGCCAAGCGATGCCGACGAACTTCTTCGAAACCATAAACATCTCGGCGATCAACACCAGGATCGCCCAACCACACGCTACTGCGACCGGGATGAGCACGTTCATGCCTTGGGTCGAGTAGTTAATGACGTCAGGCGCGTTCAATGTGCGCCTCCTGCGGAGTTGCCCGGCACGGTAGCGCCGGCCTGGGCGACGATACGCGCAACCGAGGCGTCCATGGTTTCCAAGAACGGCCTGGGGTAGACGCCCATGATGAAGATCAGCGCGATCAAGGGCAGAATCACCGCCAGTTCGCGGCCCGACATGTCTTTGAGCTTGCCGTTTTTCTGCTCATCCAGCGGTCCGAACATCACCCGCTTGAACATCCACAGCATGTAGGCGGCGCCGAAGATCACCCCGGTGACGGCCAAGGCCGCAGTGTAGGGATCGGCGCGAAAGGCACCGAGCAGGATCAGGAACTCGCCGACGAAGCCGTTCAGGCCGGGCAGTCCGATCGAAGAGAGCATAACGATCAAAAAACAAGCGGAGTAGACCGGGAGACGCCGCCACAGCCCGCCGTACTCAGAAATCAAACGGGTGTGGCGTCGTTCGTAAATCACCCCGACCATCAGGAACAGCGCACCGGTGGAGATGCCGTGGTTGATCATCTGGTAAACCGCGCCTTCGATGCCGACGTGATTCAGAGTGGCGATGCCGAGCATCACAAAACCCAGGTGACTGACCGATGAGTAGGCCACTAATTTTTTCATGTCGGGCTGCACCATCGCAACCAGCGCCCCGTAGACGATCGCGATGACCGAGAGCAGCGCAACCACCGGCATTGCCGTCGGCAAGACTGCAGGAAAGATCGGCAACACGAAGCGGACGAAGCCGTAGGTACCCATCTTGAGGAGCACACCGGCGAGGATCACCGACCCTCCGGTGGGAGCCTCAACGTGGGCGTCGGGTAGCCAGGTGTGCAGCGGCCACATTGGGACTTTGACGGCAAACGCCAATGCCAGCGCGGCAAAACACCACCACTGCGCGCTGGTGGAAAGTTGGATCCCGTAGAGATCGGTCAGTGCGAAGCTGGGACCACCGTCGCCGCCGACGACGAGCCCCATGTAGATGAGCGCGGCAAGCATCGGCAGACTGCCGAGCATCGTAAACAGCAGGAACTTGATCGAGGCGAACACACGTCGCTCACCGCCCCAGATACCGATGATCAAGAACATCGGGATGAGCATCAACTCCCAGAAAACGTAGAAGAGCAGCAGGTCAAGCGCGACGAGTGTGCCGAGCATCGTGGTTTCCAGCAACAGCATGGAAACCAGGTAGCCCTTTGGGCGATGGTGAACGTTGTCGCCCGAGGAAAGCAGCACCAGTGGTGTCAAAAATACCGTCAGCAGGATGAGCAGCATCGAGATGCCGTCAACACCGAGCAGGTAGTGAACACCCAGCGAAGGGATCCACTCGGCGGCTTCAACAAACTGGAACTCGCCGTTACTGCGGTCGAATAGCGCCCAAGCATAGAGGCTGAGCACGAACACCACTAGCGAGACGCCGACCGCAAGCCGGCGCATGGCATCGGACTGTTTCTCATCTAGTGTGGCTACGGCAAGCGCGCCGAGAGCGGGCAAGAACACGATTAGACTGAGAAGACCCATCGGTTCAGCCAAGCCCCTTGAGTGCCAAAACTGCGGCCAACACCAGCAAACCGATCAGAAACGTCAGCGCGTAGTGCGAGACGTTGCCTGTTGACCACCGGCGGGTTCGTGCGCTCAACTCTTGCACGAGCGTACCGGTGCCGTTGGCAATTCTGTCGATGACGGCCTCATCAACCCGCTTCCACAGCACCGTGCCGGCGCGTATCGCGCCTTTGACAAAAATCAGGTTGTAGAAATTGTCAACGTAGTAACCGCCGGCAGCGGCGCGGTACACGCCCGAGTTCATCTGCGACAGATTCTCGTCTGCGCCCGGGCTGGTCATGTAGATTCCCAATGCCAACCAGATACCGAGACCGGCGATTGCGATCGAAGAGGCCATCAACCCAAACTCGACCAGCCCGCCCAAGTGCAACTCGTGAAGACCAACCACCGGCGCTAGGTATTGGCCGATCTGGTTGCTACCGCCGAGGACGTGCGGAACGCCGAGATAGCCACCGACCGCGGCTAAGAAAGCGAGCACCACGAGCGGCATCGCCATCGAACCTGGGCTTTCGTGCACATGCTCGTAGCTGTGGGCCTCGCCGCGAAACTCGCCCATAAACGTAAGGACAAAAAGCCGCATCATGTAAAAAGCCGTCATTCCAGCGGTCAAGAGACCGATCGCCCACAGCCCGAGCCGCCCTTCGGCGAACACCGAAGCGAGGATCTCGTCTTTCGAAAAGAACCCGGCAAGCCCGGGCACGCCTGCGATCGCAAGTGTGGAGATGAAGAAAGTCGCGAAGGTCACCGGCATGATATAGCGCAGCCCACCCATGCGGCGGATGTCCTGCTCTCCGCTCATCGCGTGGATGACGCTGCCGGCACCAAGGAACAAACACGCCTTGAAGAACGCGTGCGTCATCACATGGAAGATCGCCGCGCCGAAGGCACCGACTCCCAGTGCGAGGAACATGTAGCCGAGCTGCGATACGGTCGAGTAGGCCAGGACCTTCTTAATGTCGTTCTGGGTGATCGCGATAGTGGCCGCGAACAGCGCGGTCATCGCGCCGATCGTCGCTATAAACTTCATCACCGCCGGGGCTTCCAGGTAAAGGCCGTTGAGACGCGCAACCATGTAGATACCCGCGGTGACCATGGTCGCCGCGTGGATTAGCGCCGAGACCGGCGTCGGCCCGGCCATGGCGTCGGGCAGCCATACGTAAAGCGGAATCTGCGCCGACTTACCGGTCGCGCCGATGAACAGCAGCAGCGCCGCGGCGGTGGCCGTGGCCGTGCCGAGTGCCGGAGCGGCAGCGTTGATGTCGGCAAAGGACAGGCTCGCGTGCCCCTGATCGCTCATCGCCCAGAACAGCGCGAAGGTACCGAGCAAGAAGCCGGCATCACCGATACGATTGACGATAAACGCCTTCATCCCGGCCGCGGCCTTAGCCGGGTCTTCATACCAGAAGCCGATCAGCAGGTAGCTGCACAGCCCTACGCCCTCCCACCCGACGAACATCACCACGAGGTTTTCGCCGAGAACCAGCACCAGCATCGCTGCGCTGAACAGGTTCAGGTAGGCGAAGTAGCGCGCAAGGCTCGGGTCATGGCTCATGTAGCCGAGTGAATAGACGTGAATGAGAAAGCCGACGCCGGTTACGATCAGGCACATCAAAGCGCTGAGGCGGTCGGAGACCAAGGCCAGATTGATGTTGAGTCCGCCGGCGCTGAACCACTGGTATGCGTGGTCGAGCAAGTAGCCGTCCGCAGGCATCGCGGAGAAAGCACGCAACGAGGTAACGAACGCGAGAAGTACTGCCCCGCAGGCGATTGTACCCACGACAGCGCGCGGCAGGCGGCGCCCGAAAGCGATATTGAGTACGGCACCCAGCAGCGGCGCGAGCACGATGAAGCGTAGGTACTCGACCGCGTACGCGGTCTGCGCGACGTGCGTTGCGTGGGCGGCGTCTACCATCGGAGCGAACTCAACTCGTCGGCCTTGATGGTCTCGGCGTTGCGGAACATTGCGATGATAACCGCGAGGCCGACAGCAGCCTCGGCCGCCGCGACCGTCATGACAAAGAACACGATGGTCTGGCCGTCGATGGTGCCGAGCCGGTTAGCTATCGCTACAAAGGCCAGGTTACCGGCGTTGAGCATGATCTCGACGGACATGAATATGACGATCAAATTGCGGCGTGTAACCACACCGACCGCGCCAATGAAGAACAAGACGGCGGAAAGGACCATGAAGTGCGCGGAGGTAATCACGACGGTCTCCGTTTAGTCCTGCCCGGGAGCATCGTCGCGGCGCGCGAGGACGACTGCGCCGACTACGGCGACGAGTAACAACACCGAGGTCAATTCAAAGGGGACCAGGTAGTCGCTGAACAACGACCGCGCGACAACCTTGGTGGTTCCGAAGCTCTCGGCGAGCACCGCGCCATCGCCGGCGGAGTGTTCCCACAACACCTTGGCAAAACCCCCGGCCAGAACCACGGCTACCCCACCGGCACCGAAGCGCAGGCCAGCACGACCGGTCTCAGGCGGATCGTCTTGAAGATTGAGCAGCATGATCACGAACAAAAACAGCACCATCACCGCACCCGCGTAGACGATGATCTGCAGCGCGGCGACCAGGTGGGCCTGCAACATCGCAAAACATGCGGCCAGCGATACCAGTGTGGCGACCAGCGCCATCGCGCTGCGCACGGGGCTGCGCGCGGTAACTACCGCAAGCGCGCTCAGCACCGCCGCAGCGGCTACCGGGTAGAAAATAAGGGGACTCATGACCCCTCCCCGCGCGCGAGGATGAGCGCAGCGGTAAAGACCACGTTGGCGAGCGCGATCGGCAGCATACCCTTCCAGCCTAGATCCATGAGCTGGTCGTAGCGGAAACGCGGAACCGTCCAGCGCACCAAAATCTGCAGCCAGCAGAAGAACAGGACCTTTAGAGAGAACGCCATCAACTGCAGCAGCGTGACCACCAAGGCCGAGACCTCGATGGTGCCCATCAAGGGAAGGTGAAAACCGTCGGCGGCAAGCCACGGGAACTGCCACCCACCGAAGAACAGCGTGGTCACCAGGCCGGCAACGACCACCACTTCGGCGAAGTCGGCGAGCATGAACGAGGCCTGCTTGCCGCCCGAATACTCGGTGAAGTAGCCCGCGATCAGTTCGGATTCGGCTTCCGGGATATCGAACGGTACACGTTTGGACTCGGCCATACCTGCGACGAAGATGATGATGAAAGCCACCGGTTGGAAGAACACGCCCCAGGCAGGCAAGAAACCCAACACCGTCCGGCCTTGCGCGTGAACCATGTCTTGCATGTCGAGCGTGCCGTAACTGAGCACCACCGAGACAAGCGCGAGACCCATCGCGAGTTCGTAAGAGATCATCTGCGCCGAACCACGGATGCTGCCGAGCAGCGCCCAGCGGTTGTTCGAGGCCCAGCCTGCAATCACCGCGCCGTAAACGCCCATCGAAACCATCGCCAAGATGTAGAGCAGCCCAACGTCGAGATCGACGACACGCAGTTCGACGGTTTCGCCGCCGAGCACGATCGAATCGCCGAACGGAATCGCGGCGAAGGTGATGAGTGCCGGAAACAAGGCCATAAACGGCGCCAGCGCATGCAAGAAGCGGTCGCAACCAGCGGGAATGAAGTCTTCTTTCGTAAACATTTTGATCGGGTCGGCGACCAAGGTGTTTAAGAAGCCGAGATTGAACGGCACGACACCGAAGATGTTCGCGCGGTTAGCACCGATGCGGTTCTGGATGAGTGCGCTCCCTTTGCGCTCAATCCACAGCAGAAAAGCCGAAAGCTGCAAGACAAAGACGAGCACAAGCAGAGATTTGACCGCGCCGATCGCCCACAAAGACATCGTCAGCTTTCCTTGCCCGTGGCCAGGCGGTCGATGAGTTCGAGAGTCTTGGTGACGTCTAGGTTCTCTATGTAGTCGTCACCGGCTTGCACAACAGGTGCTCCGCCGCAGGCTGCCAAGCACTCAACCCGGTCGAGTGAGAATTTGTTGTCTTTGGTCGTCTCACCGCAGCGGATACCGAGCTTGCGCTCGACCGCGTCGAGGATCTCGTCGCTACCACGCAACTGACAGCTGAGATTGGTGCATACCTGCAAGTGGTGGGTGCCCATCGGCCGGCGGTAAAACATCGTGTAAAACGACACCACACCCTCGACCCACGCGATCGGCAGTTTGAGCAGCTCGGCAACATAGGCCTGAACAGTAGTGCTGATCCAACCGAACTCGCGCTGCGCGACCCACAAGGTCGGCAACAACGCCGCGCGGCGCTCGGGATAGCGCGAGACGATGTCGTTGAACTCCGCCAACGCGGCTTCGCTGAAAGCGACCGATTCATGGGGCGTAGGTTGTTCGCCGTTGTGCATCAGCGATCACACTCTCCGCCAATCATGTTGATCATGCCGAAGGTCGAAATGATGTCGGCGATGCCGCCGCCAACCAGCATCTGCGCAAGCGCACCCATAGCGTAAAAACACGGCGGTCGCACCCGCACCCGATAGGGGCGTCCGCTACCGTCGCTGACGAGAAAGAACCCGAGTTCACCGTTGGCGGCCTCGCCCGCGAAGTAAATCTCACCGGCGGGAATGCGCACTCCCTCGATGACGATCTTGAACTGCGCCATCAGGCCTTCGATCGAATTATAGACTTTAGCTTTGTCCGGCATGTAGATGGTCGGATCGTCGACCTTGACGGGTCCCGGCTCAATCTGGCCGAGCAGCTGCTCGATGATTTTCAGCGACTCGATAACTTCTTCAAAGCGCACCGAGAAACGATCCCAGTTATCGCCTTTGGTCCCGACCGGAACGTTAAACTCGACACGGTCGTACATCATGTAGGGCTCGTCTTTACGCAGGTCGCGTCTGACCCCGGTGGCACGCAGTAAAGGCCCGGTGATGCCGTAGCTGATCGTGTCTTCTTTCGAGATGATTCCGACACCGGCCATGCGCTGGATGAAGATGCGGTTGCGCTCGAGTAGCTTCTCGGCGTCACCCATCACCGTACGGGTGTGTGCGATCGCGGCGCGCATGCGTTCTTCGAAGTCGTCGGGCAGATCGCGGGTCAGACCACCGATGCGACCGTAGCTAACCGTTACCCGCGCACCGGTGATGTGCTGCGAAAGGTTATAGAGAATCTCGCGCGCTTCGACCATGTAAAAGCCCACGCTGATCGCGCCGACCTCGGTCGCCGACATCCCCAAACATGTAAGATGGTCGGCCACCCGTGACATCTCGGAGAGAATCGTGCGGATGTAGGAACAACGCTCGGGGACAGTTACACCGGCTAAGCGCTCCGCGGCTTCGCAAAAAAGAAAGTTGTTGATCAGCGGCGAGGCGTAGTTGAGGCGATCGGTGTATGGGATCGTCTGCGTCCAGGTGCCTTGCTCGCACATCTTCTCGAAGCCGCGGTGTAGGTAGCCGACCTCGGTGTCGCACGCGATCACCGTCTCGCCGTCGAGCTTCAAATTGAACTTGATCGTACCGTGAGTGGCTGGGTGCGACGGGCCCATCTGCAACTCGACGATCTCCGAGATCGCACGGTTGTCGGGCTCATCACCGTCGTGCAAAAGCGCCGGGTCTTTGCTGATAACGCTCAACGCGGTTCGAGATCCTTTGCAGGCCACGGATTCGCGATCGGATCGCGCTCCTCGACCAACGGCTGGCGCTTCAGGTAAGAGTAAGACTTGCGCAGCGGGTGCCCCTCGAACTCTTCGTAGAGCAGAATCCGACGCAGATCGGGATGGCCCTCAAAGCAAACGCCGAACATGTCGTAGGCTTCGCGTTCGCCCCAGTTTGCCGATTTCCAGATAGAAGCTACCGAGGCGATTCTCGGGTCGTCTTGCGCAACCGAGGCCTTGACCATCAGGCGGCGGCCGGTGTCCAGCGACCTCAACTGATAGACGACTTCGAAGATCCGGTCAGTGGCGACACGATCGACGCAAGTCAGGTCCATCAACTGGTTAAACGGCTCGTCGGTCCGGTTGCGCAGGTATGTCATCGCGTCAAACGCGGCACCGGCGCGGATCTTCAGCACTTCTCCCCCGGCGTTGGTCGAAACCACGGCCTCGGCCGCGGGCACGGCTTCGCGGAGTTCTTTGCTTAGCGCCATTCAAGCGCCCCTTTGCGCCACGCATACATGTAGCCGACGACAAGAATCCCCATAAACACCATCATCTCGACGAAACCGAACCAGCCGAGCTCGCGGAAGATCACTGCCCACGGGTACATGAACACCACCTCGACGTCGAAAACGATGAACAACAAAGCCACCAAATAGAACTTGATGGCAAAACGAACTCCCCATGCGGTTCCGGTCGGCTCGTTGCCGCACTCAAATACGGCGTCCTTGATCGCATTGGCCTCGGTGCGTGGACCGAGGATACGGTTTAGCGACACCATGACCGCGACGATCACGGCCGCGAATACGAGGGTAAAAAATACCGGGATGTAGTCCGACATCAGGGAGGTCCTACAGCACATGCGCCCTTGCGGCCGAGCGCGCTCCGCAACCGCCTAAACCAAGGCTTTTCTGCTCCTTTGAAACACTGCGTTATCGCCAGTTCCCGGCCGCTTGTCAACGCCGCGACGGCCGCACCGACCCGGCCTCGGCGAGTTTGCTGCCGCGGGTTGCCGCGTCCCCCCCAGCGCGCCACAATCGGCGCGAGCCGTCCGAACCCAGGTATCCACCAACCAATGCCCCACCCCCAACCAATCTCCTACAAGGCGGCCACCGCCGGCGAGCTCGTCGCCCACATTTGGCCCGAGGCCAGGGTCGAAGACGAGGTCTCGTTGGCCGGCGACGCCTCGTCGCGAAGCTACGCACGGTTGCGCCTTGCGGCAGGCGGCGCGCCGACGGCCTGCATCGTCATGTACCTGCAAGACGCAGCGGTGGCGATATCGACCGAAGAACTCGGCGGACCCGTCGGCCCCGGCCAAGGCGGCGAAACCGCGTTCGAGAACGTCGCACGCTTCCTGGACTCAATCAGCGATACCGCGCCACGAATCTACGGGGTCGCCGAAGATCGAAGCCTGATGTTGCTCGAAGACGTTGGGGATACCCCTCTCTGGGAGGCCTGCGCACGGCCCGGCCCCAGCGCCGAGTCCTGGTTCGCACGGGCGTTGGATCTACTCGTGGCACTGCAAGAAGGCGCCGCTGCAGCGCCGCAGGCCACGCAACGCGACTGCCTGGCCTACGCACACGCCTTTGATGAAAAACTGTTCGGCTGGGAGTTCGATCACTTTATCGAGTTCGGCGTCGACCGAGCCTCGGCGGGGGAGCCGTTGTTGCGCAAAGCCGGTGCTGAATTGCGCGCGCTCGCCGCACGATTGGCGGGGTATCCGCGGGTGTTTTGTCATCGCGATTATCACGCCTGGAACATCCACGTTTACCAGGACCGGCTGCGCGTGATCGACTTCCAAGACGCGCTCATGGCACCGGCTCTCTACGACGTTGCTTCGCTGCTGACCGACCGCAATACACCCGAACGAATCGATGCAAACACGGAGCACCGGCTGTTTTCGCGGTATTTTGAGTCTGCGATCAAACACGGCGTGCTCAAACTCAGCCGCGACGAAGCCGGGCGCGTCTTCGAGCTATGCGCGTTGCACCGCTCACTGAAGGTCGTGGGCCGTTTCAACTACCTCGCTGAAGTAAAGGACAAGCGCGGCTATCTCGCGTTTCTCCCTTTCACAATCGCCACTGCGAAACGTTTTGCAGCTCGCGTGTCGGGTATCGCTGCAGTAAATTCCCTACTGGCCGAGCACGTCAAGTGCCCGTCGGTTAACCGATGAAGGGTATGATTCTCGCCGCAGGCGTCGGCTCGCGGCTCCGTCCGATCACCGAGAAGCTTCCGAAAGCACTCATCGAAGTCGGCGGGCGTCGCTTGATCGACTTCTCCGTCGATACCATGGCCGCGTCGGGGATCACCGACATCGTCATCAACCTGCACCACCACGGTGCGATGATCCGCGACTACCTCGGCGACGGCCGCAGCCGCGGCGTCAACTTTGCCTTCAGCACCGAAACCGAACTGCTCGGCAGCGGCGGCGGCATCGTTGCTGCACGCGGACTGATCGCTGAAGACGACTTTGTCACGCTCAACGCAGATACCCTCATAGACATCGACCTTCGCAAGGTTATGCGCTTCCACCAGCAACAAAAGGCGGTCGCCACCATGGTACTGCGCAAGGACCCGGCAATGGAGAGTTACGGGATTATCCGTACCGACGTGGACGGTCGCGTCGTCCAGTTTCTCGAAACCCCCGCCCGGGACAGGGGCGAGGGGCCATCAGAAGCATATATGTATACAGGCGCGCAAGTCCTTTCTCCCAGGGTTTTTGACTATATGCCGCGGAGCGGAGGGTTTTCGATCACCCAGGTCACCTACCCGCGTATGCTCGAAGCTGGCGAAACTGTTGTAGGATATCGGTTTGAGGGACGCTGGATCACGGTCGGAACCCACCAGGAATTGGCCGAGGCCGAGCGCCTTCTCGGGTAGACAAGGCGGTGGACAAGGCCGCGTCGGCAGCGCTATGTTGCGGCGCGGCATGATGGTGGGATAGAGGGATAAATCGTGGGCATCTCTGTCATTCAAAAGAGCGACCTTTCGGTCCGCAAGAAAGACCCGAAGGTCGCGCTAGTCCTGGCCGGCGGCGCGGTAACCGGCGGAGCCTTCAAACTCGGTGGCCTCAAGGCCCTGGACGACTTCCTCATCAACCGCAAGGCCACCGACTTTGAGCTTTATGTCGGACTGAGCGCGGGCTCACTGCTCGCGGCACCGCTCGCGACCGGGGTTCCTCCCTCGGAAATGCTGCGAGCGTTGGACGGGACATCGGTTCACGTCTCCCCTTTTCGCCCTTTCGATTTTTACAACTTCAATCTCAGTTCGTTCTCCGAGAAACCGATCGAGTACGTTCTCGACGTCGTCACTTACCTTCCCGGTATCATCCTAGACCTGTTCTCTGAAGCACCCACGCTGCTGTCAAAGACCCGTGCTGCCGCCGAGAATTTCTATGCGCGCCCCTCGCGAGCTAAACTTCAGGATATTGTCGGCCCGGTGTTCGACGCGCTCATGAAGCGGCAGGTCCCCATGCCGTACGACTACATACCGTCGGGAATTTTCGACAACTCGACGATCGAAGCCTACTTACGGCGCAACCTCGAAGCCACGGGTATGCCGAACGACTTTCGCGGCCTGTACAAGCAAACAGGCAAAGAACTGTACATTTCCGCAATGAACCTCGACACCGCCGAGCGCGCGGTTTTCGGCCACGACGAGAACGCCTCGGTAACGGTATCCGAGGCCGTTCAGGCCTCGACTGCACTGCCTGGGTTTTACAAACCGGCGCGGATCAAGGGCACCGACTACGTTGATGGCGGCGTGCGGCGCACCGCCAACCTCGACGTCGCGATCGAACACGACTCCGATCTGATCATCTGTTACAACCCGTTCCGCCCGTTCTCCAACCGTGTCGTGCACACTTATTCGCACGAGCTCGGCCGCTTCGAGACCAAGGGCAAACCGCTTGCCGACCAAGGGATGCTGACCGTTCTAAATCAGGTCTTCCGCACGCTGCTGCACTCCAGACTGCAATACGGATTGCGCCAATACCGCGACGACCCAAATTTCCGCGGCGACATCATTGTCATCGAGCCGACCGAGACCGACACCAGATTCTTCTCAATGAACCCGCTTGCGTTCTGGGATGGTCCGAAGGCAGGTCGCCACGGCTACGTATCGGTGACCCATTCGATCGACACCCACTACGACGCGATCAAGCAGATCCTGCAGTCTTACGGCATCTTGATGACCCGACGCGCCGTACGGGAAGGCCTCGAGAAGATGAACAAGAAGGGTGCCAACAACAACAGCCTAATGGACACGCTGGCACGCGACGTCCCGCGCCGCGATCTCAACGTCGCCTAAGTTCAGTGCCGACATAGTTCTTACCCGGGACTATCTTTCCGAGCACGCGCGGACCGCGCGCGCCGGTAACCTCAGCGACGTTGCCCGCCACACCGAGCACTGCCAAGTAACCAAGCATCGCAAACGCCTGCGCCTCGACAAAGTCGGCAGGAGTGCCGAGCGCGTCGGTGGTTGACAGACGTGTGCCGGGAAGTTCTTCGCTAAGCATCGCCAATAAAGTGCAGTTGCGCGCACCGCCCCCGCACACGTAGACCTCTTCGACACCGGCGGCGCCCAAGCGCCGATAACTGCGCGCTACCGAGCGAGCCGTCGCCCGCGTGACTGAGGCAAGGATCGAAGCGTCGTCAAGGCGCGCACGCTTGCCGATACTCACGAGCTTGCGCGCCAGGTCGACACCGAAGTCCTCACGCCCGGTACTCGCGGGCAGACGACGGCGAAAGAACCGCTGCGCCAACACCTCGCGCACGATGCGTTCGTCACTGGTGCCACGCGCAGCCATGCGCCCGCCGCGGTCCATCCTCAGTCGACCTGCGCTGAGCAGCTGCGCGCAGGAGTCGATAAGTATATTCGCAGGGCCGGTATCGCTGCCGCGGACGCTATCGGATCGACACCCGGCAGGCAGCAAAGTCACATTGCCGATGCCGCCGAGGTTTTGGATCGCACGGCTCTTGCGCGCATGCGTAAACATCGCGTGGTGCGCCATCGGCACCAGCGGCGCGCCCTCCCCACCCGCCGCAGTGTCGGCACAACGGAAATCCGCGATCGTGGTCACCCCGGTAGCCTCGGCTATCCAGCTGGGCTCGCCGATCTGCACGGTCAGCGTCGGTCGGCCCGGACGGTGACCCACGGTCTGGCCGTGGCTGGCGATCAAGTCGATTTTGCCGAGGTCGACGCCGGCCTTGCATGCCGCAGCCGACGCCGCAGAACTGAATGCGTACGCGACACGCTCGGAGATCTCGGCAACCTCGAGAACGCCAAAGGGCAGAGCCTCAGCCAATCCGAGAAGACGGGCACGCAACGCCCGCGGATAGCGCTGCGTGGTCACAGCCAAGCTGCGGATGCGTGGACGGTCAGCGTGGCGACGAATCTCGACCACACACGCGTCGATCCCGTCCATCGACGTCCCTGACATCAAGCCGATCACTTTCATGGGGTGATGATAGCACCGAGTAAACCCGGCCCGGCACCAAAGCCGGCGACGCGGACGAACAAAAAAAGGGAGCCCGAAGGCTCCCTTTTGGTACGCGGCCCGAAAGGGCCGCGATAACGTCTCCGACTTAGGCCGTCGGAAACAGCTGCTGCATCTTCAGAGCGAGACTCATGTCGCCCTTAATCTTCAGCTTGCCGCCCATGAAAGCCATCTGCGGGTTGAGTTTACCGTTAACCATATCGAGGTAGTCGGCGGCGGTCATCGTGATGGTGATGTTCGGGCTGTCGGCCGCGCCCTCTTTCACATCGCACTTTTGGTCGGCGATCTTCACGTTGTATGTGCCACCGTCGTCGCCGGTAAGGTCAAACTGGTAGGTACAATCCACACCGCTTGCGGCTGCCGCATTAAAGCGGTCCGGCATGTGATTAAAGACTTCCGCGACAGTCGTTGGTTGTTCAGCCATTTTGTTTCGATCCCTCCTCTCGGGTCATTGAGTTTGGTGGGGTTTTACGGCTCCTGACACGCTATGTCAAAACACCCCGAAACAGGCGAATCCGCTGAAGATTCGGTTTATCCCCCCGGAACGCACCGTCTTGACCACACCCACACCTCCCGATCCCAGCCCCAGCCCAAAGAAAAACCCCCCGGGGTTCCCCGGAGGGTTTTCCCACCCCGAAGGGCGGACCGATAAGGCGTTGACCCAGGCGACCGATCCGGCCGCAGGGGTCAGGCCGTCAGACTGGCGTTACTTCTTCTTTGCAGCTTTGCGCTTCGTCTTGCGCTTGGCGGCCTTTTTCTTGGTCGCCTTCTTCTTCACCTTGCGCTTGGCCGTTTTTTTCTTGGCGGCTTTACGTTTGGTTTTCCTCTTAGCCGTTTTCTTCTTAGCGGCTTTACGCTTCACCTTACGCTTAGCGGCCTTCTTCTTCGTGGCCTTCTTCTTGGCCTTCTTCTTGGTGGCCTTCTTCTTCGTGGCCTTCTTCTTCACCTTGCGCTTAGTAGCTTTTCTTTTCGTTGCCATTTCTTGCCTCCTTCGCCTCCCTCTCCCAATCAACTACGTAGGCAGAGGAAAAGGCATATCAAGCGTCTTTGAGTCGCTCAATACATAAATTATAGTGATTCGTAGTTCCTCTAGTCAACAAAAACGTTACGAAGTTGTATGTTTTTTGACACGGCGTTTTGTGCGTAACGAAGCTTGCAGCTCATTCGGCAACGTCATCAACGACAACTCCCGGGCGACACGACGCGACTTCGCTGATGCAAAGTTCACTTGCATGCGTTCGACTACGACGACGTTGGGTAACCGCGAATGCGCACGTGCCGACGACGCGGACTTTGCGTTTGCGTGTGCTGCGAAGGTGTTACTCAAGTGTAAAAACTGCTGCGCATATTTGTTCATGCCGACTGTGGTTAGCGATTCCGCGCTCATCCCTGCGCGTTGCGCACAACCAAAAACGCCGGTGACGCGGGTCGCGTCACCGGCGCAGGATCCGGAGGTTTTGCTTTTTAATATAGGTGGTTAGTACACCTCAACGGCGGCGGAACGGCGATTTTCCGGCGAATTTTGCACGCTTGCCGAGCTCTTCTTCGATGCGCAGAAGCTGATTGTACTTTGCCGTACGCTCGCCGCGAGAAAGGGAGCCGGTTTTGATCTGGCCGGCGTTGGTCGCAACCGCAAGATCGGCGATTGTCGCGTCTTCGGTCTCTCCCGAACGATGCGAAATAACGCTGGTAAACTTCGCACGCTTGGCGATACGGATAGCGTCGAGCGTCTCGGTCAGCGTTCCGATCTGGTTTAACTTCACGAGGATCGAGTTCGCGGATTTCTCACGAACTCCGCGCTTGAGACGATTGGGATTTGTTACAAAAAGATCGTCACCGACCAACTGCACCTTGCGTCCGAGCACTTCGGTCAACAGTTGCCACCCTTCCCAGTCGTCCTCTGCGAGCCCGTCTTCGATGGAAACGATGGGGTATTTCTTACAAAGCCGTGCGTACAAGCCTACCATCTGCTTTGCGCTAAGCTTGCTGCGATCAGACTTGCGAAAGTAGTACTTGCCCCGTTCGTAGAACTCGGACGACGCCGCATCAAGCGCCAGCGAAACCTGCGTCCCGGGTTTGTAACCGGCCCTACCGATCGCAACCAGGATGATCCTAATCGCATCCTCATTGCTCTTGAGACCGGGTGCAAAGCCGCCTTCGTCACCAACGTTGGTGCTCAGACGCTGCTCTTTGAGTACCGACTTCAGCGCGTGAAACACCTCGGCGCCAATACGCAGTGCGTCGGAGAAGCGCCGCGCACCGTGCGGCACGATCATGAATTCTTGAAAGTCGAGGCGGTTATCGGCATGCGCGCCGCCGTTGATGATGTTCATCAGCGGTACCGGCAGCGTGTTGGCACGCGGTCCGCCGATCGAGCGGTAAAGGGGGAGCTTTTGGTAGGCCGCAGCAGCATGGGCGACCGCCAAAGAGACGCCGAGAATGGCGTTGGCGCCGAGCTTGGCCTTGTTTGGGGTGCCGTCGAGCGCGACCATCACGCCGTCGATCTCGGCCTGCTTACGCACATCGAAGCCAATGAGCCGTTTGGCAAGCTTGTTGTTTACGTTTCCTACGGCGGTGAGGACTCCGGCACCGCCGTAGCGAGCGCGGCGGGTGTCGCGAAGCTCGAGGGCCTCGTGTCGCCCGGTCGAGGCTCCCGAGGGTACGCAGGCGCGGCCCTTGGCGCCGCCGCGGACTGTTACATCGACTTCGACGGTGGGCTTGCCGCGTGAGTCGAGGATCTCTCGCGCATGTACCGATTCGATCTTCATGGTTTCTCCTTTTGAGTCAGGGGTTGGTGGGGCAATCTCTCGGGCATAAGTGTTGGTCGGCGGCCCGGCGGCCTGTATCCTTAACCAACCATGGTACGACGCAAGATTTCGAGTGACCGGGCAATCTCACGACTGATTTGGGGGCTCACCGGCTTCGGGACGCTGATGTTGTACTCGCTGATGTTTGGTGGCCAGGGGATCAAGCACATGCTCGGGCTAAACTCATGGCTCGACGACCTGTCAGTGCAGGCTTATGCGCGGATCGTGCGCAACTCCGATCTACGCGAGCAGGTGGATGCCCTGCGCACTGACGACAGGGCTTTGGAAGAAGTCGCTCGCTCGACACTCGGCGTGGTCCGTGACGACGAGATCGTCTACGTCTTTCCTGCCTCCGCAGATGACCGAAAGTGGTAGGAGCCTGCACCAGCCATTCCCCTCGTCAACGTGTACACGCGCCTCCACGCGTACAGGCCCCTACCCCATCCAGGCTACGAACAGCCGCTGGTTGATCCGCAGTTGAGGCACTTGTAGCAAGTCCCGTTGCGGATCATGATCGACCCGCAATCGGCGCACGTCGGTGCATCGGCTTGCGGTAGGATGAAGTCTCCACCGGCCGGTGCCCTCTGCGTGCGGGCAACCGTCTCTCCCACCGTCACCGGTGCCGCGTTCTCGGCACGCGCGTCGGATTTGACCAACCTTAGCGCGGTAGCCGCCTCCGATTTCGCCCGCGTAGATTCGCTGTCACCAAAGTTGGTGCCAAGGTAGCGGAAGATGTAGTCGGTCAGCGATTTCGCCACCGGGATATCCGGGTTCTTGGTGAAGCCGGCGGGCTCGTAGCGCACGTGCGCGAACTTGTTCACGAGGGCATCGAGAGGCACGCCGTACTGGAGTGACAGCGAGGTCAACGTTGCCACCGTGTCCATCAGGCCCGATATCGTGCTGCCCTCTTTGGCCATCTTGATGAAGATCTCGCCGGGTGTACCGTCCTCGAAGAATCCGACGTGGATGTAGCCCTCGTGGCCGGCGATCTCGAATTTGTGACGCTGCGAGACACAGTCGGCGGGCAAGCGTCTGCGATCGGGCTTACCGGCCCCGCCCACGGCTGCAGCTTTGCCCGCAGCCTCGGCCTTGTCGCCACCCGAGTTCAAAGGCTGGGTTCGCTTGCAGCCGTCGCGGTAAATCGCCACCGCCTTCAGACCCAAGCGCCACGACTCCATGAAAGCATCCTGGATGTCTTGCACGGTGGCGTCGTTGGGGACGTTGATAGTCTTGGAGATCGCGCCTGAAATAAACGGCTGCGCGGCACCCATCATGCGGATATGACCCATCGGGGCGATGCTGCGCACACCGTTCATCGGCTTGAACGCGCAATCGAAGACCGCGAGGTGCTCGTCTTTCAGATGCGGCGCCCCCTCGATGGTTTCCTGCTCGTCGATGTGATCACAGATGTCCGCCGTCTCGCCGGCCGTGTAGCCAAGCCGTGCGAGCGCCTGCGGCACACGCTGGTTGACATACTTGAGCACGCCGCCACCGACCAATTTCTTGTGCTTGACTAGCGCGATATCGGGCTCAATTCCCGTCGTGTCGCAATCCATCATGAAGGCGATGGTGCCGGTCGGGGCCAGAACCGTGACCTGCGAGTTGCGCACGCCGTTTTGGCGGCCGAGCGTCGCGGCTTCATCCCAAACCTCGCGGCTCGCCGAGAGCAGATCGAGCGGCACGTAGGCCGAATCGAGGTGACGCGACTTCTCGCGGTGCTTGTCGACGACGCGCAGCTGGGGCTGACGGTTCTTTTCAAACCCCTCGTACGAACCCATCGCCGATGCGATACGCGTGGACTGCGCGTAGGCCTCGCCGCACATCAGCGAGGTGACGGCGCCCGTATAGGCACGGCCTTCGTCAGAATCGTAGGGCAACCCGAGCGACATCAACAGCGCGCCGAGGTTCGCATAGCCGAGGCCGAGTTGGCGGTAATCGTGCGCGGTGACGCCGATCTCTTCGGTCGGATAGCTGGAGTTATCAATGAGGATGTCCTGCGCAGTGATCAGCAGGTCGACGCTGTGCTTGAAGCCTTCAGCGTCGAATTTTCCGGCGTCGTCGAGGAACTTCATCAGGTTGATCGACGCCAAGTTACACGCCGAGTTGTCCAGGTGCATGTATTCGCTGCACGGGTTGGACGCGGTGATCGGCCCGGTGTTCGGACAGGTGTGCCAATCGTTGATGGTGGTGTCGAACTGCATGCCGGGGTCACCGCAGAAGTGGGCATTCTCAGATATCTTGGCCATCAGTTCACGGGCATGGAAGCTATGATCGACCTGGCCGTCGGTCACGCGCACCGTGTTCCACCTGCCGTCATCTACCACTGCCTGCATGAAGCCGTCAGTCACGCGCACCGAGTTGTTGGCGTTCTGGAAGAACACCGACGCGTATGCATCGCCGTCAATCGCGGCGTCGTAACCGGCGTCGATCAAGGCCCATGCCTTTTTCTCTTCGACCGCCTTGCACTCGATAAAATCGACAATGTCGGGGTGGTCTATGTTGAGAACCACCATCTTCGCCGCGCGGCGCGTCTTGCCGCCCGACTTGATCACTCCGGCCGAAGCGTCGGCCGCACGCATGAACGACACCGGGCCCGAGGCCGTTCCGCCGCCGGCAAGCGATTCGCGTGAGCTGCGGATACGCGAGAGGTTCAGACCCGATCCGGATCCCCCCTTGAAGATCGTTCCTTCTTTGCGGTACCAATCGAGAATCGAATCCATGGTATCGTCGACCGAAAGGATGAAGCACGCCGAACATTGCGGCTTTTCTTCGACGCCTACGTTGAACCAGACCGGACTGTTGAAGCAGGCCTGTTGATCGAGAAGCAGGTGGGTAAGTTCGTCGCGGAAAATCTCGCGGTCTTGTTCGGCTGCGAAGTAGCCCTGCGCGTCGCCCCAACCGGTGATCGTGGTGACGACACGGCCAATCAGCTGCCTGACGCTGGTCTCTCGCTGCGGAGAGCCGAGCTGGCCGCGGAAATACTTGGAGGTGACCACATTGGTTGCGAGCTGCGACCAGCTCGCCGGAAACTCTACGCCGAGCTGTTCGAAGACCGGCTTGCCGCCCTCGCCCTGGATCACAGCATCGCGCTTCTCCCAGGTAACCGTGGAGTAGGGCTCGACGCCGGGCCTGGATAAGCGCCGCGTAAAACGTAATTTGGCCCCTGGTGCCTGTTCTGAGCCACGGTTGATGCCTTCTGTTTCCTTTTTATGCACTGCGTCGTCCGCCACTGTCTCATTCCTCCTTAAAATAGCCCAACCACACCGCCGGCAGACCCCTCAAATTTAGGTATCGAACCCTTGGTAACAACCGCACCATATTGTGCGCGAACAACCTTTGTACCCCAACATCTTGTGGCCCGTCAAGCTTTTTGGACACAACATTGCGCCCTGACTGCGCACAACACCGGCTTACGTTGTTCAGTCACGGTTCTTAGACGAAAATAACACGAAAGTGATAATCTGCCCGTGGCCGGGCCGTTGCAAACCGCTGCCGGGTTCGGTTAGCCTACGCGCTCGAGACCGCTGCGATGAGAAACCCACCCAAGCAAATGGACGGCATTGCCGGTGTCCTGCACCGCGCGCTCTCGCGTATAGGGTTGGATCGCGAACTCGACGACTATCGCGTCATTCAACTGTGGGACGAGGTTGTCGGCCCAACGGTCGCACGAAATGCGCAGCCTACTCGGCTAGACAGCAAACGTCTGGTCGTCGTCGTGCGCAGTGCCCCATGGCTGCAAGAACTCGGCATGCTCCGCCGGGATCTGTGCACACGGCTCAACGCCGCGATGGGCCGTAACGTGATCAACGAGATTTTCTTGGTCGTCGGCAAGATCGAATACAATGACGCGCACCGCTCGCACGCGCCACGGCGCAAGCCGGAGCCCGCGGGCATAGGATCGCAGAGTGCCGGCGTCACCGCCGTAGGTGCAGGTATACCGCCGGTCGCGCGCGACCTCGCCATCGCTTCGCCGGATATGAAGGCTCACGGATTGAGTGGTGAGATCGCCGCAGCGTTCGACAAACTCTGGCGCGCCAAGCACCGCGGCGAGGGCTGATACCAACGCGACAACGTTAGAGTCGCGGCTCGCCCCACTCGGCCGCAATCGTTTGGGTCACCACGCTGTCGAGCGCGGCCGTGACCAGCGCCTCGACAGCGAGGTTGGCCTCTGCGGCCTCGGCTTCTGCGATCGACGCTGCGGTGGCCGGGTGCTTGGGCACGAACAATGTGCAGCAATCTTGATCGGGAACAATCGAGACCTCGAAGGTTCCGGCGTCTTGGGCGTAGCGGGTGATCTCGAGCTTGTCGCTACCGACCAGCGGCCGTAGTACGGGAATCTCCGCAGCGTCTTCGATGGTGGCAAGATTAGTCATCGTCTGCGACGCGACTTGTCCGAGACTCTCGCCGGTAACCAGAGCGCCTGCATGCACACGCCCGCACATGCGCGACGCGATCCGCATCATCATCCGACGATAAATCACTACACGCAGCGGCAACGGCACCGAGCGCACTACTTCGCTTTGTAGCTCACCGAAAGCGACCATGTGCAGCACTATCTTGTCCTGACCACGTGCGATCAGCGATGCGAGAACATGCGCCTTTTCTTGGCTGGTCTTGTCGAGGAAGGGAACGCTGTGGAAGTGGACGGCCTCGAGTATGCATCCGCGGCGCTGCATCCGCAGGCCCGCCACCGGCGAGTCGATACCGCCCGAGAGTAGCAGCAACACGCGCCCGCCGCTGTGGACCGGTAGCCCGCCACACCCTTCGACCCGCTCGAACGCGACAAACACGCCCTGGGTCGTGATCTCGATGTAAACAGTCTCGTCCGGGTTCTTCAGTTTCACCGGCGCTCCTGTCGCATCGACGATTGCTTGACCGGTACGCCGCGCGACCTCGATCGAACGCATCGGAAAGCGCTTGTCGGGGCGACGGACAATCACACGGAAGCTGCCGCGCGGCTGCCACTCTCGCAGCCCAGCCTGAACGCACGCGTCGATATCTTCAATACTGGAACCGCAGCTGCGCGCGACGAGTACATTGGCGATGCCCGGCAGCACGGCCAAGCGCCGCGTGACATCTCCGGAGTCGGCCTCGCCGAGATCGACGATCATGCGCCCGTACAAAGAGCGCACCGGCCCGATCGCAAGCCCGCAGAGGGCCGAGCGCAGGTTCTGCAACAGATGACGCTCGAACATCCGCCGGTGGCCGAGTTTGAGCGCTATCTCCGCGTAGTGGACGACGACGATATCGGGGCGTTCCGGAATCACGCGCAGAACCTAACGCGGATACTTCGGTGACGCATCCCCCAGCCACCACGGCTGAGCCCCTTTGCGCGCTCACTCGGGCTCACCGATACTCACGGTTCGCCGTGAAACTCACCGACCTGGATACCCTGCGCGCGGCACTCGAGCGCCGTCGGCGCCGTCAGCTTATTGAACACGGGGCATTTGCCTGCGCGGTCCTGGTCCCGTTGATCGAGACTGTCGGCGGAATCGAAGTGCTCTATACTCTGCGCAGCGAGGACCTCAACAGCCACAAGGGTCAGGTCGCGTTCCCCGGCGGGAAACGTGACGCGGCCGACACTGACCTACGCGCCACGGCGTTGCGCGAGACCCACGAAGAAGTCGGCATCGAGCCGAACGATATCGAAATCATCGGTGCTCTCGACGACGTGACCACCGTCTTAGGCAAATACGTGATCACGCCTTACGTCGCACGGCTCGCGCCGCCCGCCAACCTCTCGCTCAATCCGGCGGAAGTCGTCGATGCCTTCACGGTGCCGATGGAGAAGCTCATCGACCCTAGGTATCGCAAGAGCGAGGAACGAGTGTTTGACGGAACCAGTTATACGATCAGTACGATCACCGCGGGCCCCCATCTCATTTGGGGCGTGACGCACGCAATCACGCTGGACCTACTCGAACGAATGAAGGGCCTCTGAGCACGGCACCGCGATAGCTAAACGCACAAGCAGCGAAACTGACGCCGACCGCGATACTCAGTCAAACTCGATGACCATGTCGTCGAACGCACGTTCGACTTCGAGCTTCTTCGCCGCCCGCACATCGGTACCAAGATGCGTAAGCACCAGACGCTTACAACCGAGCTTGTCGCGGTTGGCGAGTATGTCGTCGTAAGACGTGTGAAAGTCGGTCTCGGGTTTCATCGAGCAGCATTCACACAGAAACAAATCTGTTGATTGACTGCGATGGACGAACTCTTCGCTCCAGGCCGAATCTCCGGAGAACAACATCGAGTGGCGGCCTGCGCTGATCCGGTAGCCTAGACAAAACGGCTCGGCTTCGTGCGGAACGCGAAACGCTTCGACACGCAGACCGGCCAGCTCGAAGCTGTCGCCGGGACTGACCGCACGCTCGCGCAACTCGAACGGCATCCGCTGGAAGTGCTCTTCTTTGTACAAGTTGGCGTAGAGACTGGTGATGCGCGCGCGGGTGCTCGGCGGCCCGGCAATGACGAACGGCCGATCGCGGTAACTGCAGAAAAGATAGTCGAGCAGTAGGAAAGGCACGCCGCCGAAATGGTCGCCGTGGAGGTGCGAAACCAACACAGCGTCGATTTCGTCGGGCGGGACGCCGTTGCGCTTGAGGCCGGCCAAGGTCGACGGCCCACACTCAAGCAGAATTTTCCCCCCGTCGTGTTCCAGCAAATACGCGCTGTGCAGCGCACCGCCCGCATTGAAGGCGTCGCCGGAACCGAGTACCCGTACACGGAACATGCGTAGACCACCTAAATGCTCCGCCCCCCGCAAGTCAAGGACCGCTTTGGTTTCGCACAGCAGAGGCGACCGGATTTGAACCTCGGGGATGTCCTCGAACTGGAAGCAGGACCGCTCGCGTACGGGCGCTCTGCGGTCTGCCGACACCAGGGCCGCGTGGTCTTTGTCGAGCGTGTGGCTCCGGGCGACCGCCTACGCGCCGAGGTTACGGCGCTGCATACCTCCTACGCTGAGGCCCGGCTGCTCGAACTGCTCGAAGCCGGCACCGCTCGGGTGGAGGCCCCTTGCCCGATCGTCGAGGAATGCGGCGGATGCCCCTGGCAACACGTAGCCTACGACGAGCAGTGCAAGGCCAAAGAGGCAGCACTGCGCGACTGCCTAACGCGAATCGCGGGGATTTCCGACCCACCGGTCTCGCCGATCATCGCTTCGCCGCAAACCGAGGAGTACCGCAACCGAATTAAGCTGCGCTTTGACGGCCGCAAGCTCGGGTTTTACCGCGCGCAGACCCACTCGGTCGTTGAGGTCGATAATTGTCTGATCGCTGAACCTCGCCTGCGAAGCGCACTGTTGACAGCTGCCACGTTCGCGCGCGCTCTCGATACGCAGATCACCCGCCTCGAGATCGTCAGCCGCGGCAAGTCCGACGGGGTATTCTTCGCGGTGAACTCGCGTGGACGCCTCAAGCCGGCCGACGCCGCACGCGCCAAAGAGCTGATCGCCGACCGCGCCAAAGATGTGCGCGGGGTCACGATGTGGGGACGTGGCTGGCGCCGCTCGTGGGGCGAGACGGATCGTCGCACCGTGCTTCGCGGTGCCACTCTCACAGGTGCCGATCCGAGCACAGCTGCAGACCTGGGAATCGACTCTGCCGGTTCGGCTTTCGGGCAGATCAATACGCGGGCTAACGAGATTTTGGTACGCGAGGTCCAACGTGCGCTCGACCTCGATCCGGGCGACACCCTTCTCGAATTGTATGCAGGCTCGGGAAATTTTTCGCTGCCGATCGCCGCTGCGTGTCGCAAGGTTCGCGCGATCGAAACCGACGTTGCCGCGTGTGAGGCTGGGCGCCAGGCTGCAGCACGCCATGGCATCCGCAACGTCGCGTTCACCGCTGAACGCGCCGAGGAGACCCTTGAGCGCCTGGTCGCTAAGGCCGGCACCCCCGGCGCCGAGCGAATGCCCGATGCCGTCCTAGTCGATCCCCCGCGCAACGGGCTGGGCAAGTGTGCAGCGGCCATCGCCCGTTTGGGGGCGCCCAAAGTGGTCTATGTCTCGTGCAATCCGGCCACACTGGCCCGGGATATCAAGGTGTTGAGAGCTTCCGGCTACGAACTACAAAGCGCTTGCCCAATCGACCTATTCCCTCATACTTTCCATGTAGAGGCCGTGTGCACTCTAAAGTTGACTTGAGCAAAACCAGTCCTTAGTGTCGCTGACACCGGGCCAAGTGACTCTGAGCGGACCGTTATGAAGAAAAAGCCACTCGCTGCGAAAGAGCAGATCGGTCGTAAGACCAAGATTACGATTATCCCCGGAAAGGGAGTTTCGCAGGCCATCAACTACCTGTTGGAAGACCGCGATGAACTCGAATGGCTGGTGGCAGTGGGTCGCAACAAGGACGGCGAGATTTTCTTCTACGACACCGGCGGCGACATTATCGAGGATCTCGGCACGCTCGAGTACCTCAAGGAGCGCATCGCGCGCGCACACTTCGGCGAAGACGGCGACTGATCCCGCCGCGCCGGCCTTTTTTTGCGCACCTTCTTTCTCTTCTTCATTCTGAATTCACTGTTCAGAAATCCCCTGTTGGCACTCATCGTCGTTGGCGCGATCTTTTACTTCTCCGAGGCGCGCTACTCAGGCCGCTATTTCAACCCGCTAAAGACGATCACCAAGAAGGGCGTGATCCGCGATCTGCTCTCGCGGGTCTCGATCAACCCCCACGACGTTGGCGCGCGCAACGATCTCGGCCGCCTGCTCATCGATGAAGGCCGTGCGCCTGAGGCCCGCGAGCACCTCGAGGTCGCGATCACGCGCATGGACGACTCGCCCGAGACCCACTACTTTCTCGGCCGTGCGCTTATCGAGACCGGCAACGGCGATAAAGGCGTCGAGCACATCCGCAAGGCTTTGGAGCTCAAACCCGGCTTTCTTTACGGGGAACCCAGCGTTGCGCTGGCTCGGTATTTTGCCGAACTGGGTAGCCACGGAGAATCGTCCGTCGCTGCTACGGACGCGGTGCGCGTGAACACCTCGAGCGTCGAGGGTTGGTTTCGTTTGGGCGAGGCCGAACGTGAGCTCGGCGAGAAAGCGCAAGCCGCGCGCGCCTACGAGAAAGCCGAAGAGGCCTTCAAGCACCTGCCTAGCTACCTCCGCATGGCGAATCGCACCTGGCGGTCACGCGCCCGCAAAGCTGCGAAACACCTCGGCTGAGGCCCGGGTCTCAGCACCGCACGGCGTTGTCCGCGGCTGCCTGGGTGATAGGCCGGGTGAGTTCGCTCAGGCGGCTTTGCTGGGTGCCCGCTTTGTCAAAGTTCTCTGGTGCCAGCCAAGCGGAAAATGCACGCTGTAGGGCCGGCCATTCAGTATCGATCGCGGCGTACCAGGCTGTGTCGCGGCTACGCCCCTTGTAAACCATCGCCTGCCTGAAGATCCCTTCGTAGGTGAAGCCCAATCGTTGTGCGGCAACACGCGAAGGCCCGTTGAGCGAGTCGCACTTCCACTCATAGCGGCGGTAGCCGAGTTCGAAGATGTGCTTCATCATCAAATACATCGCTTCGGTCGCAACAGGGCTTTTCTTGAGGCGCTCGGAGTAGTGGATATGGCCGACTTCGATCGATCCCATCTCGGGTGCGATGCGCAGGTAGCTCGCAACGCCGACCGCTTCGACGACGTCGGACTTGCGCAGGATCGCGAAAAACAACGGATCCTTCGTCTGGGCTGACGCTTCCAGCCATTTCTCGTAGGCGGAAAGCGTCTCAAACGGACCGTAGGGAAGGTAGGTCCAGTTACGGCCGGCTTTGTCCAGACGGGTCACCTCGTAGAGCGCGGCGGCGTGGGCATCCGGGTTCAAAGGCTCGAGCCGACAGGTGCGGCCCTCCATGGGTTCGCGCAGCGGTTGCGGCGGCGGACTCCAGTCTACGAGGTCACAACCGACCGGCTGGCCGTGCTGGTTACGCTTCAAGGTCACGGGCACATTAAGACGCAACCGACCGTCGGCGAGCGATGCGGTTCACGTGCCTACTCAAAACCCTTGCTCAGAGCGCATGAAACACCAGCCCGGTAAGCAGCTTAGGATAAAAGTATGTAGACTTTTGCGGCATCAGCTCTCCGGCTTCACACACCGAGGCCAGTTGGTCGCTGCGCGTAGGGTTCATCAAGAACCCCGCTTGCGAGCGGCCCGTGTATACATGGTCGAGCAAGTCGTCACGGTCGACTGTGTAGACGAGCTTGGGCTCGGCGCAACCTGAATCAGCCAGCGCCCCGCCGATGACATCGTTGTGCAAAAAATGCACATCGAGGCCTGCTAGCGGCGAGCCGGATCGCGGCTGCCCGTCCGGCTCGACGATAAAGCACTCGGCGGATCCGGCAAGCGCCACGGCGACCCCGACCCGGTGAGAGCTGCCGACCTCTTCCAACGCATCAAGCATCGCTCCGCGTCCGCCCCTACCAACCGCAAACTCGCGAACGTGGAACCGTTCACGCAGCAACGCGGCAAACTTTCCCATGTCAGCACCATCGGCTGAAACCACCTCACGGTGCGTGGGCAGGATGACCATGCCCGGATCCTCGAAGGCTGCGAGAAACGCCATCACGTGGGCGTTGGGTTCATCGCCGTCGCCCGGTGCCGCGTCGCTGTCGGGTGGATCAGCGTCTGCGTGTAAGTGCTTGTAGTAGTTGAGCGCGGTCTCGTAGCGGTGGTGTCCGTCGGCGATATAAACGGTACGGCCGGATACCGCCTGTTCGGCTGCGGCGATCGCATCGGGATCGCTCATCGGCCACAGACGGTGGCGCACGCCTTCGACTTTAACGTCAACATCGGCCGGAGCATCCCAGCCGCCGTTGGGCTCGGGATGAAAATCGGGGTTCGAATACAAACCAAAAATCGGGCTGAGGTTGGTGCGAACTTGTTTGGTCAGCTTGAGGCGGTCGTCCTTGTGGTGAGAGAACGTCTGCTCGTGCGGGAGCACTATCCGACGCGAGAAAGGTTCGAGGTGAAGAGCACCGATCAGACCGACACGGCGCTTGGCTTCGCCGGCGATTTCAAACTCTTGGCAGTAGAGGTAAAAACCCGGCGCAGCGTCGCGCTCGATCGCGCCCTTACGCGTCCACTGCCGGTACAGCCCTGCAGCAACGTCGTGGCCGTCTGGATTCAAGATAAGATGGGTCGCGTTATACTCACTTGAAGAGAGCAACTCTTCGCGACGCGATTCACTGATGACGTCGTAGGGCGGCGCGACGATGTCCTGCATCGAGCCGACAATGTCAGGGTTGAAACGATAGCCTCTAAATGGGCGAAAACGTGCCACTCAGTCCTCCAGTTCGCCCGCGGTGGAAACCGCATCGGTAGCGATCACTCGCGCACGCACCATGCCCGCACCCGCTCCGCGCACCTCAACCACCATTGATACGAAGCCGTAGCCGCGAAGTCCACCGACGCTCCCGGTCCCGCTGCCGCAATCCTATTATGATAGATGGTGTCAATCGCTAACAGCGACCGCAGCGAGGTAGGACGGCCTCGCGTGGCGACTGCTTTCACGAGACGTAATCCACTAGCCGCGTCTAAGCACAGACGCCAACGCTTGCTCACTGATGGCTCCGGCACGCAAGACCCGCATACCCTCTGCGCTTACCTCGACGACGGTCGAAACCGGTTCGGCCCCGCGCCGGCCACCGTCCAGATATTCGGCTACACGGTCACCAAAATAGGCGCGCGCCTCTGCGACCGATTGCGCGGGCTTCTGACCCGCAGGATTGGCAGAGGTTGAGGTGATCGCTGCACCGAGCGCAGACGAGAGCGCAGCAGCCACCGGGTCAGGAGAACAACGCAAGCCCACGCCGCCGCTCTCTCCTACCAAGCGGCGGTCGAGACCATGCGCAGCGCGCGCAACTATCGTCAGCGGGCCGGGCCAGAACGCATCAGCCAGCAGTTGCACTTGCTCGGCCACGGGGCCGGCAAGCAGCCCGCGCGCCACTCGGATGTCGGGCACCAGCACGGAGAATGCTTTTTCCGCATCGCGGCCTTTCACTTCCGCGAGTTCCTGCAGGGCTTCGGCAGAATCGATCGCGGCGGCGAGGCCGTACACCGTCTCAGTCGGATAGCAGACGAGCCCGTCCGAACGCAGCGCAGCGCAGGCGCGCGCAAGGATCGAGCTGAATTCAGGCTCCGCCGTCAACCGACTTAACGACGCCGGGTACGGCGTCGGCCTTGGCCTTTTTGCGCGTTGCCAGTTTACCCGCGAGCGCGTTGTCGGATAACGCGAGAATCTGCACGGCAAGCAACGCCGCGTTGGCCGCACCGGCTGCGCCGATCGCGAGCGTTCCGACGGGAACACCCGCGGGCATCTGTACCGTCGACAGCAACGCGTCAAAGCCGCGCAACGCTCCCGACTCAAGCGGTACACCCAACACCGGGAGATTGGTGTTGGCAGCGACCGCACCGGCGAGATGCGCAGCCCGTCCGGCACCGACGATAAACACCTGAATACCACGCCCGGATGCTTCCTTGGCGAACGTCGCCGTCATCTCCGGCGAACGGTGCGCCGAGGTCACCACCACCTCGTGCGCGACGCCGAACTCGGCCAGCACGTCGGAGGCGGGCTGCATCTGTTGCAGATCGCTCTGGCTTCCCATCAAAATCGCTACTTTTGGATTGCTCATGGTTTATTACCCTAGTGCACGGTGACCGATATCGCGGCGAACGTGCGCACCCTTCCAACTTATCTTGCCGACCGCTTCATAGGCGCGATCAAGCGCGGCGCGCATGTCTTTTCCGCGTGCAGTCACTCCGAGAACGCGGCCGCCTGCGGTTAGCCACCGGCCTTGTTCGTCGCGCGCCGTTCCTGCGTGAAACACTTCTACGCCGTCAAGCGCGTCGGCTTCTTCAATTCCGTTGATCGGCACGCCCTTGGGGTAGTCGCCGGGGTACCCCTCAGAGGCCATCACCACACACACCGAGGTATCCGCTGTCCACGCGACTTTCGTTTTGTGCAGCTTGCGCTCGATGCAAGCCTTGGCGGCGGCGGCGAGCGAGCCGTCCATGCGCATCATCAAGGCCTGGCATTCGGGGTCGCCGAAACGCACGTTGTATTCCAGTACCTTGGCCTCACCTTTCTGGATCATCAAACCGGCGTACAACACACCGCAGTAGTCGATGCCGCGGCGGCGCAATGCTTCGACCGTAGGCTCGATCACGCGCGTGCGAACCTGCTCGGTCATCGCCTCATCGACGACCGGCGCGGGTGAGTACGCGCCCATGCCGCCGGTGTTGGGGCCTCTATCTCCGTCAAATATCGCTTTGTGGTCCTGGGACGCCGCCAGGCACAGCGAGGTCTCCCCGTCGGTCAGCGCCATGAAAGAGGCTTCTTCGCCGACCAAAAACTCCTCAACGACGATGCGTGCACCGGCCTCGCCGAAACGTCGGCCGACCAGCATGTCGTCAATCGCCGCGTCGGCTTCGTCCTCGTCGGCACAAATCACCACCCCCTTGCCCGCCGCCAAACCGTCGGCTTTGACGACGCAGGGGAAACCCAGTTCGCGTGCGTAGGCCTGAGCCTCGGCCGGGTCGCTCAACTCGCGGTAGTCGGCGGTCGGCACACCCGCTTCAACCAATAGATCTTTGCTAAACGCTTTCGACGACTCGAGCTGTGCACCGTTTGCGCCGGGGCCGAATACAGCCAAGCCGTTGGCACGGAATTCATCGACAATACCGTCGGCAAGCGGTGCCTCGGGCCCGACCATCGTAAGATCGACACCGATCTCGTCGGCAAGCCCGGCAAGGCCGCTGATATCGCCGACCCCAACGCTCATGCACCTGGCCACCCGCGCGATGCCGGCCGACCCCGGTGCGGCAAACACTTCTTGGACTTCGGGGTCGCGCGCGAATTTCCACGCAAGCGCGTGCTCACGCCCGCCTGAGCCGACCACCAAAACCTTCATACGACCGATCCCTTCATCTGCGTGGTGCCCTCAATGCCTAAAATGACGCACGTCGGTAAACACCATCGCCATCCCTGCCGCATCGGCCGCGGCGATGATTTCTTTATCGCGAATACTGCCGCCCGGTTGGATCACCGCAGTCGCTCCGGCCTTGGCGCAAACCTCAAGACCGTCTGCGAACGGGAAAAACGCGTCCGAGGCGACAACCGTCCCCTGGGTCGGACGCCCGTGCTCGTTGGCGCGAGCCACAGCGATGCGCGCCGAATCGACGCGACTCATCTGTCCGGCACCGACGCCCGCGACGGCATCTGCGTGCGCGAGCACGATAGTGTTGGACTTGGCGTGCTTACAAACCTTCCAGGCGAAATCGAGGGCGCGCAGTTCGTCGGGTGTCGGTGTACGCTCTGTCGCAACGCGGCACTCGGCAGCAATGCTGGGCTCGAGGTCGCGGGTTTGCACGAGCAAGCCGCCGAGCACACGCTTCATATCAAACGCATCGCTGCCGCCGGCCGCGCGCGGATCGACTTGCAGCAGACGGACGTTTCGCAGTTTTTTACTGGACGCAAAGACCTCGCGTGCGCCCGGCGCGAATGACGGTGCGAGCACGATTTCGAGAAACACGTCCTTCATCGCGGCGGCGGTCTCTTCATCAAGCTCACGGTTAATCGCGACGATGCCGCCGAAGATCGAAACCGGATCGCAGGCCCGTGCTTTAGCGAAGGCCTCGGGAATGTTATCGGCCAGCGCGACACCACAAGGGTTGGTGTGCTTGATTACCACGCAGACCGGCCCTGCGAATTCCATACACAGTTGGAGGGCGGCGTCGGCGTCGACGATGTTGTTGTAGGAGAGTTCTTTGCCTTGCAACACCTCGGCTGCGGCGATCGACGGACCTTCTATCTTCGGCGCGCGGTAGAACGCCGCCTTCTGATGGGGGTTTTCGCCGTAGCGCATGCGGCCGATCAACTCCCATTGCTGGTGCAGCGTTTGTCCGAACGCTGCGTCTTCACTGCGGCCCAGGTAGTCTGCGATCATACCGTCGTAGGCGGCGGTCGCGGCGAACGCTTTGCGCGCTAGACGGCGACGTGTAGCGGCACCAACCCACCCCTCGGCGGTGATCTCGGTCAATACGTCGGCGTAGTCGGCGGGATCGACCACGATGGCGACGTCGTGGTGATTCTTCGCTGCGGAACGCACCATCGAGGGCCCACCGATGTCGATGTTCTCGATCGCCTCTTCGAAACTGCAGCCACGCGAGGTGACTTCTTCGAACGGGTACAGGTTGACGCAGACCAGATCGATCGGCTCGATCGCATTCTCGGCCATCTGCGTACGGTGCGAGGCAAGCTCACGGCGTCCGAGAATGCCACCGTGGATCTTCGGGTGCAGCGTCTTAACGCGACCGTCGAGAATCTCGGGAGACCCGGTGTGTTCGCTGACGTCAACGACCTCGAGACCCGCTCCACGCAGCGCGCCTGCGGTACCGCCGGTAGACAGAATCCGCCAGCCTTGCTCGGCAAGCCCGCGCGCGAAGTCGACGACACCGGTTTTGTCGCTCACGCTGATCAGTGCGGTTTTAAAACTCATCTTTCTCCCCCCTCGTTTGCGCCTTCGCTTGGTTCTCGGTCGTGCGGCCGTTCAGTGTCAGTCTTGAACGGGCTCGCGGCGCACGCGCTTACCGACCCTCGCGACCAACTCGTAAGGAATCGTTCCTGCCAGCGCGGCCTGATCTTCGGTCGAATTTCCTGGGCCCCACATCTCGGCGCTATCACCGAGCGACACACCGACAACATCGGTGACATCGATCATCGTGTGATCCATGCAGACACGCCCGACCACCGGCGCGATGCAGTTGCGGATGCGGACTGTACCCTGGTTCGAGAGCGCACGCGGATAGCCGTCAGCGTAGCCGCAACGCAGCGTTGCGATCACGCTGTCGCGCTTGGTCGTAAACGTATGCCCGTAACCGATGCCCTCGCCCTTGGCCACTTTGGCGACACGGATGACCGGCGCCTCCAGACGCATGACGCGACGTAGCTCAGCCTTGCCCGCTAGGCTCGGATCCGGGGTGAGCCCATAAAGCATCAATCCGGGTCGAACCACGTCGAGGTAGGCCTCGGGGCGCGTCATGATCGCGGCGCTGTTGGCCAAATGAAAGTTCATCGAGCCGAAACGGGTGCCCAGTTCTGTCGCCACGCGCGACAGCCCCTCGACCTGCCCGCGCGTGACCTCGCCGGTAACCGACTCGGCGCATGCGAAGTGCGAGCAAACGCCGACCGCATCGACGCCCTCGACTTGGTCGAGCCACCCGACAAACAAGCCTACTTCTCCAGGTGCCAGACCCAGGCGGTGCATCCCGGTATCGACTTTTATGTGGATTCGAACGCTACGGCGGGCTTTTACCGCAGCCGCAGCCAAGGCTTCGCAAACCGCGCGCTCGCTGGTGGCAACCGCTGCGCCGATCGCGACCGCACGTTCGGCATCATCGGGAAGGATTCCGCCGAAAACCACGCATTCGGCACCGGGGGCGGCTTTGCGGACTTCGACGCACTCATCCAGGGTCGCGACGCCCATGCGCGTGCAGCCTAGGTGCGCGAGATGCGCGGCGATTGCCGAGGCTCCGTGCCCGTATGCGTCGGATTTGACCATCGCCAGCACACCGGTGTCGGGACCAACCAGTCGGCTGACTTCTGCAAAGTTGTGCGCAAGCGCCGAGAGATCGATGTACGCAACCGGCCCCGAACTAGCCGACACGGACGCCTCCCCAGGCCATAACGAAGGGGGTGTATGCCGAGCGGTGCTCCACACCGCGAGATACCAAGCGCCCCGCGGGTTGTAAAGGACGGCGCGCGGCGTTATCGCTGGAGCGCGTGACGATACTCCTCAACGGTCAGGAACGCCCGCTGGCAGCCGGTGCGACGATCGCCGATCTGCTCACCGATCTCGGCCTTGCCGAAGCTCGGGTTGCGGTCGAGCGCAACCGCAGCATCGTCGCGCGCGCCGACTGGCCGAGCACCGAGCTGGCCGAGGACGACGCTATCGAAGTTGTACAGTTCGTCGGTGGCGGCTGATTTGTCCACCGCGATACACCGCGCCGTTGCAGCGGGAGTGAGATTGCATCCGATGTCCGCCGAGAAAGACCAGACAGACACCTTCGAGATTGCCGGCCGCAGGTTCCGATCACGCTTGATCCTCGGCACCGGCAAGTACAAAGACTTCGAAGAAACCAAACGCGCGGTCGAGGCCAGCGGCGCCGAGATGGTAACGGTCGCCGTGCGCCGCGTAAACATCACCGACACGGGCAAAGAGAATCTGCTCGACTACATCAGCCCTAAGACGTACACGATCCTGCCCAACACCGCCGGCTGCTATACCACAGCCGAGGCCGTGCGTACGTGCCGGCTCGCGCGCGAGGCCGGTGTCGGCAACCTGGTGAAACTCGAGGTGATCGGCGACGAGAACACTTTGTTCCCCGACATGACCGCGACGCTCGAAGCTGCAAAGATCTTGGTCGATGACGGCTTCGACGTGTTGCCCTACATCACCGACGATCCGGTAGCGTGTCGCAAACTCGAAGACCTCGGCTGCGCAGCGGTGATGCCGCTTGCGGCACCTATCGGCTCCGGCCTGGGCGTACGCAACCCTTACAACATCAAGATCATCGTCGAGCACGCCAAGGTCCCGGTGATAGTCGATGCGGGCGTCGGCACCGCCTCGGACGCCGCCTTCGCAATGGAGCTCGGTTGCGACGCGCTGTTGATGAATACCGCGATTGCCGGTGCCGGGGATCCGATCTTGATGGCGAGCGCGATGAAGAAAGCCGTCGAAGCCGGGCGCGAGGCATTTCGCGCCGGACGCATCGGCAAGAAACTCTACGCAACGGCCTCCTCGCCGATCACCGACCTGATCGGCTGAACCGCAGCCCACGGTCGGCCGCGAAAATGGCACCAGGAACCACCTTTTTGCCGACGGCGGCACGCCTGGTGGGCGAGACACCAGTGACGGATGCGCACAAACAACAGCCCCGCGGGCTACCAGAGCCTGCAGTTGCAATGATTACCGACGGCGATGCATCGCCGGATTACGTGCTGCGTGCGGCGACCGAGGCCATCGCCGGCGGCGTTCGCTGGATTCAGTTGCGCCGACGTTACGACGACGCCGGCGCGTTTTACCAACTCGCGCTTGAGTTGCGCGATCTCACTACGCGTAGCAACGCGGCGTTGATCATACACGACCGTATCGATATCGCCGTAGCCTGCCATGCCGACGGCGTGCACCTTGCGGAGACCGGGGTTCCTTGCGCGATTGCGCGGCTGCTGCTCGGCGAAGGCAAACTGATCGGCCGCTCGGTTCACCGACACCACGAAATCACAGCAGCCATCGCCGTTGCCGACGGCATTAGCGCGCGGCCCGAAGCGCCCGACTACTTTCAGTTCGGACCGGTCTACGACACCCCGTCCAAACGCGCTTTCGGTCCTCCCCAAGGTCTCGCACGTCTGTCAGACGCGGCCGAGGCGGCGCGCGGTGTGGCAACATCAGCGACCCAGGAGGCGGCACCCGTCGGCGTCCCGGTGATTGCCGTTGGTGGGATTCAAGCCGAGCGCGTCGCCGAGGTCCGCGCAGCGGGAGCCGCAGGCGTGGCTGCGATCGGAGTGTTCGCCGATCATCGGTGCGCCAAGAAGGCTGCCGAGGCATTCGTCCGCGCGTTCTGACCCCGCGCCTCGCCAAGCCCCGGCGCTAGCGGCAGTCCTACGAATCGGTCGGGGCAACACCACGCGTGTGTTTGGCGTCGCTCGTGGCTGGTTGCATCCGTCCGCTAAAACACGCACCGTTGGCCGATTACGCTACGCAGATCCCAGACACTATCGATGACCACGGCTACCACATCCGGTCATGCAGCCGCGCAAGTGCGCAAGCGGCGCACCTTCGCGATCATCTCGCACCCCGACGCGGGCAAGACCACGCTAACCGAGAACCTGTTGCTGATGGGTGGCGCAATCCACATGGCCGGTCAGGTCAAGGTGCGCGGCGAGCAGCGCCGTGCCCGTTCCGACTGGATGAAGATCGAGCAGGACCGCGGCATCTCTGTGACCTCGGCAGTGATGACCTTCGTGCACAACGGCATCACCTGCAACCTACTCGACACCCCCGGACACGAAGACTTCAGCGAAGACACCTACCGCACCCTCACCGCGGCCGATAGTGCTGTGATGGTCATCGACGCGGCAAAAGGCATCGAATCCCAGACCCTGAAGCTGTTCGAAGTCTGCCGACTTCGCAACGTTCCGATCATCACCTTCGTCAACAAGATTGACCGTGAAGGGCTTGACCCGTTCAATCTGATGGACGAGGTCGCGGCTAAACTCGCGCTCGACACCGTGCCGATGACGTGGCCCGCCGGTATGGGCGGGCTGTTGCGAGGCGTGCAAGACTTCGAGCGCGACAGGTTCATCGCCTTCTCGCGCAGGGCCGGCGGAGCCGACGACGGAGAGAGCGCTAAAAGCACCGCGGCCGATCACCTCAATGCAGAACAACTCGCCGCGTTCGAAGAAGAAGTCGGGATCGCACGTGAGGGAAGCCCCGCTTTCGACCTCGAACAGTACCTGCAAGGACATATGACTCCGGTGTACTTCGGCAGCGCGCTTACCCGACTCGGCGTGCGCACGCTTCTTGAAGCGATCGTGCGTTTAGCGCCGCCGCCGCGTCCACAGGCCGCCGCGACCCGCGTAGTGCTGGCAGAAGAACCGAAGATGACCGGCTTTGTCTTCAAGGTGCAGGCAAATATGGATGCCAATCACCGTGACCGCATCGCGTTCATGCGTGTTTGCTCCGGCACCTTCCGACGCGGTATGCGCCTGCGCTTGTCATCGAGCGGAAAAACCATCGGCGTCCACAACCCGATTCTATTTTTCGCACAGGACAGAGAACTTGTTGAAGCAGCCTTCCCCGGTGACATCATCGGCATCCCCAACCATGGCACCATCCGTGTCGGTGACACGCTTACCGAAGGCGAAGAACTAGAATTCACCGGGATTCCCGACTTCGCCCCCGAGATTCTCCAGCGTGTTCGGCTCGGCGACCCGATGAAATCCAAGCAGCTCAGGCGTGCGCTCGAAAGTTTCGCCGAAGAAGGCGTCACCCAGGTCTTCAAACCCGTGATCGGCGCAAACTGGGTGGTCGGCGTGGTTGGACGTCTGCAACTCGAAGTTCTGGCCGTGCGCATGAAGGTTGAGTACACGCTCGATGTCGCGTTCGAAGAAGCCCCGTTCCAAACCGCGCGCTGGATCAGCGCCGCATCGAGCGCCGAAATGAAACGATTCAGCGACGCCCACAGCGAAAACATGGCCGAGGATCGCTACGGCGCGCCCGTCTATCTCGCAAAATCGCTATGGCAGCTCAACCACGCCACCGAGCGTTGGCCCGACATCACCTTCTCGGCTACCCGCGAGCGCTCGACCTAGGGAAGCCCCGCACAAGTCTTTCAATCATGAAGCTGCCCGTGGGGACGGACTGCAAAGGCCGGGTGCATCACGTGACGGCGAGCCATGCGGCGACTCATGACATCACGTTCACATCGTCAAAAATCTGTGGGGATTCACCAAGGCGCGCTATCGAGGTCTGGCCAAGAACCCGGCCCGAGCCCACACCATGTTCGGACTGGCAAGTCTGTACAGCGTGCGCCGTCAGCTACTTCCCAACGGGGTGCCCCGTGCCGGTTGTGAAGCCGCAAGACAGGCCGGGTAGCGCCGGCCGGCTAGCTTCCGCGAGCTGAAACCGCGCTACATTCCGCGCGGAATGTGGATAACTCGGCGCAAAGTACACCGGCGGCACGATGATCGGTCCGCTCAGTCACTTGTGC
>JAJCZL010000019.1 GCA_029262415.1 Deltaproteobacteria bacterium
TGAAGTCGCTGACCCAAAGCATATTGGGTGCGGGTGCTCGGAACTGTCGGTTAACCTTGTCACGCGGACATGGCAGTGCCATATCACGCACCGTCGTTTTGACATGTTTTCCTCGGATAACCCCTTGAAGCCCAAGTTGTTTCATTAGCCGCTCTACCGTGCAACGGGCCACATCAAAGCTCTCTCGCCGCATCTGATGCCAGACCTTGCGGACGCCATAAACCTTGTGATTTTCCTCCCAGACACGGCTCACTTCGGGGCGCAAAACAGCATCCCGCTTAGCCCGATCTGAAGCAAGATCAGGGTTCTCAAGAACCGCCGCATGCGCGTAATATGTCGATGGGGCAATCGGCAGAACTTTGCAAATTGGCTCGACCCCAAAGGCATCACGATGGTCATTGATGAACCGGCTCATCGTTTCAGTGGGCGGTCGAGCTCCGCCTGGGCAAAATACGCAGACGCTTTGCGAAGAATCTCGTTAGCTTGGCGCAATTCCTTATTCTCTCGTTCTAACGCCTTAATGTGCGCACGTTCTTCTGAGGTCACGCCATCGCGCGAACCTGTGTCGGTTTCCGCCTGACGAACCCAACGGCGCAGGGTTTCAGGAATACAGCCAATCTTGGACGCAATCCCCGCAATTGCAGCCGATTGGCTATCATAATTATTCTCATGTTCGAAAACCATCCGCACGGCTCTTGCGCGTACCTCAGGTGAAAACCTGTTTGCTCTGCTGCTTTTTTCCATAACTCCAATCTTTCCTCGATTTGGAGCCTCCTGAAAACCCGGTGCGGTTCATACCGAAGTCAAAGACTGTGCGATCCACCCTAATGTAGTTTCAGGGTGGGCCGATGAGGTTCTGATGTGACGATTGCTGTTGACCGCTTGTAGCACGTATTCGAGCCAATGGAAGCACAGCCGTTTAGCGGACTTTAGTGTAAAGTGCGGCGCAGGCTGCTCTCTGCCCAATCTTCAGCATGTGCAAGATGCAGCATTTAGTAAAATGGGCTCGGAGCCAACCTCTGATGTGGCGCAGCATTTTGTGATACCGTGCAATGTCAACGTCGGGTTGTCGATGTGCGAGGGCATGGCGGACCGGAGGAACTGTCATGCAAACACAAAACTTACCTGCCATTCGCGCACTTCGCCTTACCTGGAACAAAGGTCGCATTGTCGGTCAGAAACTCCCGCTGAAACCAAAACATGTCTGGGCGATCCGCGTGCGGCTCGAGTTGGCCGAGAACCATCGCGAACTTGCCCTGTTCAATATGGCAATCGACAGCAAGTTGCGCGGTTGTGATCTCGTCCGGCTGAAAGTCGTCGATGTGATGGCTTCAGGGCAGATAAAGGAGCGGGCATCCGTGCTGCAAAGTAAAACCCAAAAACCAGTTTGGTTTGAGATTTCGGAAGGTACGCGGGCTTCGGTCGCGAGGTGGCTGGAAGATCCGCTGATGGTCGGGTCCGAATTTCTCTGGCCAGGGCGTTTCCATGAGCGTCTGCACATCTCAACGCGTCAATACGCGCGTATCGTGCGGAACTGGGTCGCGTCCATTGGACTAGACGTGACGGCATACGGCACCCACTCTATGCGCAGGACAAAGGTCACCCAGATTTTCAGGAAGACGGGCAACCTGCGTGCTGTTCAGCTGCTGTTGGGTCATACAAAGATGGACAGCACCGTTCGGTATTTGGGCGTTGAACTTGAAGACGCGCTGGCGATTGCAGAAGCCATTGAAATTTAAGCATCCGGGCCGTTCGTCACGGACGGCCCCAAAGCGGCCGGTGATAGAATAGTCATTTCCGAGGCCAAGTGGAATTTCGGTGCAATGGTGGAGTACTGGACTGGTCAGATTGAGTCTGCCTATAGTGCAATTATGACAACTATTGCCGCTCGCATTATCGATACCCTTGTTCCGTTTGGCATACTTCTCAGGACATCCAAGGAATTGCGACCTTTCGAGCGATGGGGCGAAATCTTGTGGCGATTCTTGCCGCAGACCTTCTTTGTGTTCTGGCTCTTCACTTTCATTCCATTCGGCGGCGGCTTTATCTATATGCTGGCGCTTGTCCCTTTGTCAGTGAAACTAAACTCGTATGCTTCGTCTTCCGGTGATTTCCAAAAGTTCGCTCACGAGCTCCTTGTCTACTACGTGGTCATTTTAATTGGTTTCGGCGGCTTTTGGTCCTTTGTTGGACATACCTTCATGGCCGACACGATTGCGGCGGAAATCGGCTGGGAAACTGGCAGCCCTTTTCAAACTGAGTTGGCATTCTACACGTTAGGTACTGCAGTCACAGCACTTCTCGCTGTCTGGATACGTGGGCACCTCATCACCGCTCTCGTTTTCTCCAAGTCGATATTTTGGTACGGAGCCGCCTACGTGCACATCCAGGATGCCATCCTCAATGAAAACTATGCGCCGTTGAATATAGGCACGCCACTGATTGGTGATCTGCTCTACCCGACATTGTTGTTGGCGCTTCTGGCAAAGGTACACCGCACTTAAAAATGCGTCGTGCAAATTCTTAGAGCGCGCCGATAGCATCACAGCCTACCAATTTAAACAGGGGATGGACTGCAGTGCGCTGCTGGGCCAACTTTCCTTTTTTGACCGATTTCGTCATTTCCGGCCCCACAGCGGACCTTCGCACAAGTTGCAGCTAAGGTCTGGTTCGAGCGATTCTCGCCCATTTGAGACCTGTTCCTAACCCTTAATTCACTCGGATGCTGCCTTACTCTTGATTGGCGTTTAATAGGGCTGCACTGACCAAACCATCAAATAGCATTTGCTGACTTTCGTCGGTTTCTGCCGAGACTTCTGGGTGCCACTGTACAGCGATGAAAAAGGGGTGCGCCTTATCTTCAAGCGCCTCAATAATTCCATCTGGCGCGGTGGCAGATGCCGCCAGACTTTTTGGAACAACATGAACAGCCTGATGATGGCCGGAAAAAGTTTCTACAAAGTCTGCCTTCATAATTTTATACAGGTTGGATTCCGTGTCTACATCAACGGGTTGGACGGTCCAGCCTCCTTCCAGCCCGCGATGAATATCATCCTCTCTGATATCTGGAATGTGTTCATGCAGTGTCCCCCCAAGAGCCACATTCAAAAGCTGCATTCCCCGGCAAATAAACAAAGCCGGTTTTTTCCCATCCTCAATCAAAGCTTTGATCAAGGCCAACTCGCACTGGTCGCGCTCTGGTGAAAAACGCAACAAATTGGGGTGATCGGAGTTTCCGGCATAATGGATTGGATCAATATCCGTCCCACCGGTAAGAATGAACCCATCTACGGCGGACATCCAGTCTTCAACCCGCTTCTCGCCCGGGGGCAGTAAAACTGGCAGTCCACCGGCCCTCCGTACGGCATCAACATAATCCGCCGGAACGGCATAGTGCTGGTCATATAAAATATTATCGACCACTACGTCTCGACGACCATAAGTAATAATACCGATGACAGGCTGTCTTGTTCTCGTCATTCACTATTCCTCTGATCCTAGGTACTTTATTGGGCAAGAAGCCTGCCAATCCAGCCATGTCAAGTTGTTGCCGGCCAAAATAGTCAACAATCTTTGAAGTCAGGCGCACAGGCAATCTTGATAAGAGCTTCACAAATAGCAGCTTTGTCTTCAACAGCAGACATCGGTGCGAGATGCAGCTAATGTCTGCAAAAGCCCAGAATGCCCGTTTGCTCTGACGTATCGAATGGCAGCTATCGGAGGCCACTCAAAATTTCTCTGGACTAAATGAGGCGGAATGTCATGATCTTGTTTTATTGATTTGGGAAGGTGATGCGATGATTGATATGGGAGCCGTGGCCAAGATGGCAGCGGGTTATACTGCAGCTTGGAACTCTAAGTCCGCAGAGGC
>JAJCZL010000020.1 GCA_029262415.1 Deltaproteobacteria bacterium
GCATTGTTCGGTGGGACCGCGAGCCTCTCGCGCGCTGGTTGTCAGCGTCTCCGCAGCCGCAACGCCTCTGGTCAGTCTCGGCAGCGCGCGCACGCGTGAGGGCACATCAGCTCGCGGAGCCAACTCGGCCAGCAAAACATCTATCTCTCGCGAACTCTTGTGCTTGGCACGCCCGAGCAGCGCTTCATGATTGTCTTCGGTCAAATGTTTGCCGAGTTGGTTGATAGCGCTTAGGTGCAGTTCACCTGTGGCTACCATCGGTAAAACCACCGGGAAGCGCCGCGCGGTGCGCGCGGCCCAGATGCGCTTGGCCGTCATCGACTCAGACATATGAAAGCGCTCCATACAGAACGCGAACATCAAAGAACACGCGTGCTTGGCCCACAGCTTGCGCTCATCGATCTCGCCGATGTGCGCGAGCAGCTGCGCGGTATTGTGTCGGTCTTGACGGACCAGGTCGCCAAAGCGTTGGAGAAGCTGTTGTTCCGGGAGGTCTGCAAGCGAAGTGTTGAATTCCATCGAAGTGTTGAATTCCATCGAGGTGTTAAGTTCCATAGAAGTGTTGGTTTTCATAAACAGAGACTAACACGGGTTTTTTCATGCGCGTCGGCGCACGAGTAGCGACGCCGAGCAGAAGTGCCCACAGAGCAAACTTGCGCAACGCTGTGGAGCGTTCGACGTCGTTGACACGAAAACTTTACGTTGGTCAGAGAACGTCGCGTAGCCGCGAAACTATGAAGCCAAAAAACCTGTCAAGAGAAATCGTCATCGCGTCCCAGTTCTTATTCCGATCGAGCATACTAGCTCTTGAACATGCCGTGCAGAATGTGCGGCGGACTTGGGTGTGCGGGATCCGCAACATGCCGCGCGGAATGTGAAGCCGACTCGGGCGTGCGGGATCCGCAACATGCCGCACGGAATGTGCGGTCGATCACCGTCCGCCATGGCTGGTGCGAGATCCCCGCGCGATTGTCGGTGTACCGTGTTGCATCTTGTGCGATGGAAGGCAGGGCCGTCAAGGGGACAATCCCCGAGAGGCTGCGTAGCGTTCCGGCGGGGCTGCGCAGCGTTCGGGCGGGTTTTGGTACACGACGCAACCCCGTCGCCGACTAGGTCTTGGGCACGTTACGGCTCAGGAAGAACAAGAAGTCACCGTTTTTTGTGTGAACATGGCAAGAGTAACAGTCGCGGCGGGCGGGGTCGGTGACGAAAGTTTCCATCAGCGGGTTGAGCAGGTTCTCGGTGACCGCGCGCGGCTTGTCAGGCGCGGGTTACGGACCGGATCACGCATCAGCGCCGGCGCCGCTATCCGTACCGGGCAGTACTCCCTGGAGAGCGGCGGGGATCGCCGTAGCGCGGCCGTGCTTGTAACGAAGGCGGCAAGTGTCACAGCCAAGACCGATGGTCTGGTGGGCATCGATACCCATTCCTAAATAGCGACTATAAGTGACGTCGAAAAAGTTACAGAACGGCTTCAATTCGCGAACGTTCTGAGCGTCATAAAGCTTGTTGACCGCACATTCACTGAACTCGAGTTCCCAGTCGTCCTCACCACCCTCCTTGAACCGATAGACAAAGTCTTCGGGGAACCGACGTAGTTCGGAAAGTTTGGCCTGCCTGCGAAGCGCCCTCTTCATCACAGAGGAGAATCCCAAACGACCCAAGAGCCGAGCCAAAGGCGTCGGGATGGAGGCGAACAAGACGTCGGTCACCGCCGCGCAAATTCGAATCACTTCACGCGCGTCCTTGCCGCGCGCACTCATCGCACGGAACAAACCGATCACCCAGCCGTTGACGACAATCACCGGGGTAAAATAGTTGGCACGTCCACCGATGTAAGAAAGATCGGGAAGAACCGCCTCGAATTCGCGGCGGGCCTCTGCCAATACCTCACGGGCGAAGGGCTCTCCGTAACGCTCGCTCATGACCGGAAGCGCTCGGGCGGCGAAACGATCGTAACCACGCAACATCTTGGTGCTACGTGCCTGGTAGTAATTAGGCGAGGAGGTTCTCATTGCTGCCATCAACGCAGTACCGCGGCGTAGTCTTTGCGCGTTAGCGCTCGATCAAAGCGGATCGACCGGATACTGTCTCCCCCGGCCCGTCCAAGAATCTGTTCATAGGTCCGACGTTCGGCCTTGTCCATGGCAACGACGTTGTCGATTACACGTTGGTGGGTCAGCAGGGGATCGGCCCAGGCGGTGCGGGTGATGGTCGCGCCCTGCTGCTGGTGCGCGATCGGGCCGAGGGACTGGCGAAGCGACTTGCCCCCATTAAGTCCCACGAAAGCACCGGCGGGCAGGTCGGGATTCTCGCAAAGCCAACGATGGTAAGCGTCGACCGTCGCGCTCAGCTCGGGACCGAAATCGGCACAGAGCAGGCTCAGGATCGCCATCAAGGACTCGGGCAGTTGATCGGCTTTGAAGAATTCAGGCTCAATGTGCCAGAGCTCGGGGTCGATCAACCCGGCGCGGTTCATGGTTTCGGTCCAGCGGTAGAGCGCGGGGGCCTTGACCTTCATCAGCTGGGCCGGGTGCGGATCCCGGCCCAGGTGGGCATAGAGCGGGGCCATCATGCCGCAGTCGGCGATACTGGGCCGTCCCCCCAGCAGGTAGGGGTAGCGGCGAAAGTGGTCGTCCAGTAGATCGAATAACTTCTCGGTGGACTGTTCGACTACCGATACCGTCGACGCGCTTACACCCAGTTCCTTGAGATAGGCATCCATCCCCTTGCCGAATTCGACGGCCTGGGCTTTGGCTTCGGGGGTTTCTCGCTGCACCGGCGCTACCAGGCCGCGGGTGAACTCATCGATGACGAAATCGTAGTTGGTCTCTTTATAGTTCCAGCGGTAATGCATGGCAGGCTTGAACAGGCCATCGGTGCCGTAGTTATGGATCAGCCAGGCGATCGCCTGCAGCGGTTTCTCTTCCGGTAACATGGCGGGTGCCGGATGGCGCGCTTCGAGATAGGCGATGATGTCGGTGGAGTCCTGAATGATCTGCCCGTCCGGGGTCTCCAGCACCGGTATGCAAAAGTAACCCAGTTTGGGCATCACTTTTTCTACGAAGTGGGGGTGAGAGGGATTCAGCTCTACATACTCGACACCCTTCTTGATCAGGTAAGAACGGGTCTTGCCGCTATAGAGGGAGCAGTAGGCGCCCCAATGAATGTACCGACCCTGTGCAAGTTCCCGTATTTCCATGAAACACCTCTTTAGTGCGTAGGGGCGTGCCGTGTGTCAGACGGATGCCGCAACGTCGGAGCTTCTAGGCTCGGATGCGAACGCGCTCGGCCTTACTCGCTTGCCACCATAAGAACGAAACACCGACCAGGGCGATGAGCGCGCCAAAGAACTCTCGGGTGAGCTCCACCTCCGGTCGTGCGGCTGTCATCGACGTGCCGGCCATCGTGAACTTTTCGGCTTCGAACAAGTTCTCATGGAGTCCGGGCACCGTCGTCGCCATCTCGAAGAGACAGAACGCTGCAGCCACGCCCAACAAGACTCGCGGCACGCTTCGAAAGATCGAGGCAAGGCAGAGCACGGCGATGAATCCATAGAAAAACGCCCAAGACCACGCGTCCAATACCGACGGGCGGTCATAGATTTCCGGGTTCGTGTCGTTGAACTGAAGGGACGAGAACACTGCGAACATGATGCCGAAAGCGACGGTCAGGGCTGCGAGCCCCGGATGTTTGAGTCGAGCCATATAGAATTGTAGACTCCGAGCTTCTCTTGTCTACAGTGGGCAGCACCGAGCCCGGAATAGGTACTTGACCTCCGTCCGTAAAGCGCCGCTATTATGGATGCATGAATCTTCGAACGACGCCTTCTCGACCGACGGCCTTGCCTAAAGACACCACGGGCACCCCGCGTTGCCGCCGCAGGCGGTCGATGTCCCGTCGAATCCTGGGTATCGTCGTGGCGGCCGGCCTGGTGGCCTGGGCGGCTCCTGCTCGCGCCGTCGATGCCGAGACCTTCACGCTCGGTTGGCAGGTCTTCGAATCGACCGCGCCCGACAGCGTGGCACCCCGAGGGCGGGTCAAGACGACGAACCGCTTCGTACTCGACGCGCGCTCTGCGGCCCCCGGCGTGCCTCAGGCGCGAGCCCCCCAGGTAGTGCAGGGAACGCTCGTCGTGGCCGGATACGACTTGCAAGATCGCGAACTGTCGAGGTCCGTTGTGAACGACCCCCGCCTCGTGCGCGCCGAGTTCCCCGACGAGACAGGCCTCCTGTCGGGAACCGTGTTGTACCGCGCCGATGCGGTCCTGCAGATCACGGTTCCTTCCGGGATCGGGATCACCCGGTTCCGGGTCTTTGAACCTCAATGGACCGACGGCTCGATGGAACTCACCGAGCTCGGCACCGTGTCCGTCCAGTGAGAGCTTCGCCTCACCACAGCACCGTCGGAGCGATCGCAGCAACTCTCTTTTCGATGCTGCTGGTTGCCGCGCCGCCGGTGTCGGCAGCAACCCTGCAGACGCTGGTCGACAACGGCGACTCATCCAACCGCGTGGATATCACCATTGTGGGTGACGGCTACACCAGCGCCGAACTCGGTCTCTTCGGCACGGATGCCCAGGCCCTCGTCGACCGGCTCTTCGCCCAGGCCCCTTTTGATGTATACACCTCGCACTTCAACGTGCACCGCGTGTCCGAAGCCAGTGCGCAGTCGGGCGGCCGCGATTCGGCAACCGACCCCAAGGACATCGCCTTCGACAGCTATTTCAACTGCGCGGGGATCGCGCGGCTGTTGTGCGCGAACTCAAGCAAGGTTTATGCCGCACTGGCAAGCGTCGCGGTCCCGGACATGTACGACATCGTGGTCGTTCTCGTCAACGACGCTCGTTACGGCGGTGCGGGTGGCGCGCTGGCCGTCGCCTCCACCAATACCCAGTCCTCGGAGATCGTGCTCCACGAGCTCGGGCACAGTTTCGGACTGCTCGCCGACGAGTACACCACCCAGCCGCCGACGTGTTCCAGCGCCTCAGAACCGGTGCAGGTCAACGCCACCAAGGAGACGGACCGCAACCTCGTCAAGTGGGCCGCATGGATCGATCCGGGAACCCCGGTCCCCACGACGACCACGACACCCGCAACACCCGGTATCTACGAGGGCGCGCGCTACTGCCCAACGGGGCTCTACCGGCCGACGTCGAACTCGAAGATGCGCTCCCTGTATCAACCCTTCGAACAGATCAACAGCGAGCAACTGATTCGCCGCATCTACAACTTCATGTCGCCGATCGATTCCGTCGATCCCCCTGTCGCGAACGTGGGGCTGGCACCGGGCGAACTACATACGTTCTCGGTGGTCACCAACGATCCTTCGACGCACACCCTGGATGTCTCCTGGGAATTCGACGGCACACCGGTCGGAACCGGGCCGAGTTTCGACGTCGATAGCAACGACGTACAGGTCGGTTCGCATACCCTCGAGGCCATCGTCACCGACCCCACCGCGCTGGTGCTGACCGATCCCGACGGAATCCTGACCGACCGTTACCAGTGGTCGCTCGGAGGCGTCGCGTGTGGCGACGGGTTCGTCAGTGGTACCGAGGAATGCGACGACGGCAATACCCAACCCGGCGATTGTTGCGCCGGTGACTGTACGTTCGAGAGTTCCGGCAGCCCCTGCACGGATTCGGATCTTTGCACGGAGGGATCGACGTGCGACGCAGCGGGTGTTTGCGGCGTGCCCGTCACCTGCGACGATGCGAGCCTCTGTACGGCCGACTCCTGCGATCCGGACAGCGGTTGCGTGTACACACCGGCGTTGCCGCCGGCCTGCCAAGCGGCCGCGCGGGCCGATCTCAAGATCGGCCTCAAGACCCCGGCGTCCAAGAACTTCCTGAAAATGAAGTTGCAGACCTTCTCCGGCGCAGTGCCGAACCTCGGCGACCCTGTCTCGACTACGGCCTACGAGTTTTGCCTCTTCGACGGCAGTGGCGTGCTGAGGACGGCGTCGAGCGCAAGCATCCAAGCGGGGCCCGACTGGAAGGCCAAGCCCGGCGTCAAGGTTCAGTACAACGATAAAACCGGCACCGCCGACGGCGTCATCAAGATCAGGTTGTCAGTGTCACGTTCCCTGAGAACCAAGGGCCGGATGCTGGCCAGAGGCGAACTCTTCAACGCGCCTGCCCCCTTGGGGTCATCCATGCTGGGCGCGTCGCCGACCTTCGTTTTCGCCAACGACGTCGGCGCATGCTGGCAAGCGGGCTTCGACAGCACCGCCGTCCGCAGGAACGACGCCGACAAGTTCACCGCCCGTTACTGAGGCAATGACTGAGGCAATAGCGGGACTTGGCCGGAAGGTCTTACGTCAGCCTTGATAGCAGAAAAGAGTGGTAGGCCGTGCAGGGATCGAACCTGCGACCCGCTGATTAAGAGTCCCTTTGAGAGCGACGACGAAAATGAGGACTGACGCGGGTTTCAAAGCAGTCGTCAGGGCTTAGGACGAAAAAGTCATTCTGTCCCTTACGCTCACTTACGCCTGTTTTAGATCCCTTACTGACACCGCTACTGCCCCGGTTGGATCGTTGCTTTGCGTGGATTGTGCGAGGCAACTGCTCGCCGTGGAACGATTCGACGGCTAACGTCCGTGCCTGGGTGGAACGGCTAGTCTCCTGACTAGACTCAACTCTGGGGCCGGTGCTACTTTGAAGGCTATTTTGGGTCGTCATCACGTGCAAGCGGCTCGGCATTGACCCGCAGGCTTATCTTACCGATGTCCTGGCCCGTATCCCCGCGCACAAACTCTCACACATCGAAGAATTAACACCGCGGGCCTGGCAGGCCGCGCGCGCATCGTAAACCCTCCACTCTCGCGCACCGACGCGGCCCACTGCGTCGTTCGTCGGACAGATACGGGCGGTTCATGGCGTTGCCGGGTCGATCGCTAGGGCAAGGACACCCACGTAGGGAAGCCCTGTGTTTATTGCAGCCCAGCTTGTTCCCGCATCGGTGCTCTTGTACACGCCGCCGCACGCGACCGGGCC
>JAJCZL010000021.1 GCA_029262415.1 Deltaproteobacteria bacterium
GGTCGCGGTGCTGATGTCGGCTCCTCGCCATCAGCGCGGTCGAGCGGTTCAAGCTCTACGATCAGGATCAAGGTCAGCTATTGCCTGCGCATCTGAGCGAGCAGCGAGCGCGTGCATGGACCGTACGCTGAGGTTGCCGTGTGCGAAGCACTGCCATGGCCGACGCAAAAGCCAGAGAGAGAAGGACAGGCCCGGCTGCACATTCCGCGCGGAATGTGGATAACCTCCATGGCCCGCCCCGCGGCCTTGCTCGACGATCTCGCGCTCGATTTCGCCACATCGCTGATCAACTCGCCCGAGCGGGGGAGTCTTGAGTCGGTCTCCTAGATCACCTCACGCTGCTTCCCAACGGATATGGCGCTCGTCGCTGAGGTAAGCGCCGCCAAGAACCTCGGGGGTCCCTGTGCACCACGCTGCCCCGGGTTTCCATGTCTTCAATCCTGACACCAGTCGCTTACCGAGCCTGACGACCAAGCTCAGCAGCGGACAAGCCGCGTGGCGGGTTGTCCGCAGCTGCCGCGCGGTTAGGCATCAACTGCGTCTCTTCCAGACCTGCGGAGCTCTCCGACCATGAAGACAGGCAATGACGACAATTCGCTCGTCGAACACGCGATAATACAACGCATACGGGAAGCGTGATAGGAAAAGCCGTCTTGTGTCACGATGTAGGACTGCGGCAATCTCAGGGTGCCGCTGCAGTGCCAGGATGGATCGCCGAAGTTCAGCTAGAAACTCGCTCCCCAAGCCCTCGCTCTGCTGCTCGTACCAGCCGTGCGTATCTTCAACGTCCGCGGCGGCGGCGGGACGGAAGACAACCGGTTTCACGCGGTGCCGTTCTGGATTCGCGTGAGTACCTCCTCCCAGGGAATGCCGATGGGTCCCTCTCGCTCAAGGTCGTCAAGTCTTCGATCGAGTTCGGCCCGCTGCGCCTCAGTCAGAGGCACCGCATTGGGATTCTTGCTGAGGCTCTCCCAAAGGTCTTCTAAGAGGGCCAGCCGCTCTTCTACTGAAAGTGCATCGATATCTATCGCCGGTTTGGCCATCGGGTGGAGTGTGCCACAGAAGCATCGGCCTCGCCAGAGTGGTATCGATACCTATGACAGATGTGAATCGAGCCTTGATGCCTAACTTCTATTCGGCGTCTCAATCGACGCGTTATCACACGGATATCGTTGAACGGATTTCACAATATGGGTCTTACCAGACCGTGTTATGGCGTGGCAAGCGGTCTGGGCGTTTTGCGTTAGGCTGCGAGATAGCGGGCGAAACCGAATTCGGCATCGTAAGTGCCCATGACGCTTGTAGACCAGCTGCGTGTTGTGCTGCGAACCAAGGGGTACAGCTATGGTACTGAGAAAACGTATTCGCAGCGGGTCCGGCGGTCCATTCTTTACTCGGGGACCCGGCATCCGCAGCGGCAAAGGCCGCCGCGGTTTCGTCGCACGCGCCGGCTCGCAGCTCGCGCTCCGCGCTCGGTTCCGGCCGCTCGACAGCTCGCGGCCTCATTCAAGTGCGAAAGGGGGGACTTGAACCCCCACAGCCTTGCGGCCACAGGATCCTGAATCCTGCGCGTCTGCCAATTTCGCCACTTTCGCGCTTAGAGAACCGCACCCGGCCAAAGGCCGGCAACGTGAACGGGCGATTCTATCCGAACGCCTCATGCCCGCAAGCCCTACCCGCAACCTTAGATTGTCTGCCCGGACTGCGCCCCCTATCATGTGACACATGGCGCGTAGATCCACCATGGTCATCACCCGCGAGCACCGCAGAGCCTCGATCTGGACGGCTCTGGTACTGCTCGGGTCACTGGTGTGTGGATTTGGCCTGGTCACGCTGCTTCTCACCCACAACCACAGCTGGACCGACGCTTTGCTGCGTCGGCTGCCCTCGCCGGGCGGGCGCTCGAGCCTTGCCGCCGGCGCCGGACTGATCGCGCAGATGCGCACCAAGAATGCCGCTGCGCGGCTCGCCCATCTCTCGGATAAGTCGACGGCGCTGATCGTTCGCTCCGATGTCGTCAATGAGTCGATGATCCCGGTCTCGAACATTGTGGTAGAGGCGGTGGTCTTGACCGACAACCATAGGATTGTTTCGGCACGTTCGCAGTGTGGAAAGGTCGTCTCCGAGACCCTGCTGAATAGGTTGCCGCGCGACGAACTGGATACTTTGCTGGAAGTTCCGGTACCCAGCGATACAACGCTCGCACCCGGCGCGACGCTGCAGTGTCAGATCGCGTTGCCGGGGATCGGCGAAGCCGCCGACGAGGTCGAGTTCAGGGTTGCTTCGGTGGAACCTTTTCCCGGTCATCCGCGGCCGAGTCTTGGTCCTTAGGGGTGACGTCAATTTCGTCGGGTTGCTTGGTGGCCTTGCGGAAGTTGCGGATACCGCGCCCCAGCCCCTCTCCGATCTCGGGCAACTTGCCCGCGCCGAACATGATCAAGATGATCACCAGGATGATGAGAAGCTCAGGTACGCCAAGTCCGAACATGTGTTTATACTAGTCCAACGCCCCTGCCGAGGCCAGAATTTTTTCGTACACGCGAAAACCCCCCGACCTTAGGCGGTCTCGGCTGGTTTCGGCGACCAGGCCAGTACCGGGGAGCGTGCCGCGCGGGTCTCGTCGAGCCGCGCCAGCGGGGTCTCGTAAGGCGCATTGCGCGGCACATCGGGGGTCTCGGCGGCTTCGCGAGCGATCGCGAGCAACGCATCGGCAAACCCGTCCAGGGTCTCGAGCGACTCACTCTCGGTGGGCTCAATCATCAGAGCACCCGCTACTACCAGCGGAAAGTAGATCGTCGGGGCGTGAAACCCGAAATCGAGCAGACGTTTAGCGATGTCCAAAGTTTTGACGCCGGTCTCATTCTGGAACTTGTCGGTAAAAACGACCTCGTGCATCGAGTCGGCCTGATAGGGCAAGTGGAAGACACCCGACAAGCGCGCGCGCAGGTAGTTGGCGGCGAGAACCGCGCTTCGTGTGGTTTGGCCGAGCCCGTCGCCACCGCAGGCAAGCATGTACGTGTAAGCGCGTACCAGGATGCCAAAGTTGCCGTAGAACGAACGGACCCGGCCGATTGAGTCGGGACGCTCGTAGTCCCAACGATACAGCCCATCGCGTTCGACGACGCGCGGGCCGGGCAGAAAACGTTCGAGATCGGCGCGTACCGCAACCGGACCGGCACCGGGGCCGCCCCCACCGTGGGGCGTAGAAAAAGTCTTGTGCAGGTTAAACTGCAAAACATCGGCACCCATGTGGCCCGGCTTGGCCACACCCATCAGCGCGTTCATGTTGGCACCGTCCATGTACACGAGTGCACCGGCTTGGTGCACCGATTTCGCGATGCGCTCGATATCCGCTTCAAAAAGACCCAAGGTATTCGGATTTGTCACCATCAATGCGGCGACATCCTCGTCGAGAAGCGCTTCGACTGCAGCGGCCGCAACCAAGCCACGTTCATCCACCGGCACCACGATTGAATCGTAGCCGCAAAGGTTAGCGCTGGCAGGATTGGTTCCGTGCGCGCTCGCCGGGATCAGCACCTTCTTGCGCGCGTAGCCGCAGGCAAGGTGATGGGCACGGATAATCTTCATGCCGGTCAGTTCGCCCTGCGCACCTGCGGCGGGCTGTAGCGTCACCGCGGCCAAGCCGCAAATCTCGGCTAGCCAACGCTCGAGTTCGCGAACCAGTTCGAGCGCACCCTGCACGTGTTGGTCGGGCGCGTACGGGTGCAAACCCGCGAACCCGGGCATCGCCGCAGCGGTCTCGTTTGCAACCGGGTTGTACTTCATCGTGCACGACCCGAGCGGATAGAAATTGGTCGCCGCCGAAAAGTTGAGTTTGGAAAGCCGCGTGTAATGCCGGATGACCTCGGGCTCGCTGAGTTCGGGAAAACCGGCGAGATCCTCGCGCAACAACACGGCGTCGATCGGCACCGGGCCGCCGGGGTCGGGCACGTCGATCCCCGAACGTCCGCTACTGCCCTTCTCGAAGATCGGCTCTTCCATGACGCTCTTCTTCACTGTGGGCTGTTCGCCCATCAGGCCGTCTCACGCTTGGCTTGGAGGTGCGTAACAAGCGACGCGACCAAAGCATCGATGTCGTCGTCGCTGTTAGTCTCGGTCACCGTAACGATAACGCGTTCGTCGCCTGCGTCGGCCGCGAAGCCGCGCTCGCTGAGGCGCACGCCCGGACAAAGCCCGCCGGCAACCGCGCTTTCGAACCACGCTTGGCTGCCCGGCACTTCGATCGTGAACTCATTGAAAAACGGCGCGGCGTACAGCGGAGCGAAACCGGCGGCTTCAAGGCGCGTGGCAACCCCGCGTGCGCGTACGGCGTTATACTCGGCGAGCTTGCGCAGCCCGTTGCGACCGGCCAGGCCGAGGTAAACTGTCATCCCGAGCGCTGCCAAGCCCTGGTTTGTACAAATATTAGAAGTCGCCTTCTCTCGCCTGATGTGCTGTTCACGAGTCGAGAGCGTCAGCACGTAACCACGGCGGCCCTCTTCGTCGACCGTCTCGCCGACCAGACGTCCGGGCATTTGCCGCACGTGGACCCGACGCGTCGCGAACAAACCGAGACCCGGCCCGCCGTACGACATCGGCAGGCCAAGACTTTGCCCTTCGGCCACCGCGATGTCGGTGCCGCATGCTCCGGGGGCGCGTAACAGCGCGAGCGCCAAGGCCTCGGTGGTCACGCTGACCGTAAGTGCGCCGATGCGTTTCGCGAGTCGGGCTGCGTTAGACAAATCGTCGATCACGCCGAGGAAGTTCGGGTAACCGATACATACCGCCGCAACATCGGCGGACAACGCGGCCTGCAAAGCTTTGAGATCGGTACGTCCGTCGGCTGCAATCCCGATGGTCTCGATGCTGCCGCGACCGTGTCCATCCAGGTAGGTGCGCACTACCTCGATGTACTCGGGATGAACCGCTTCAGAGATGAGAATTTTGTTGCGCTTGGGGGCCAGCCGCAGAGCCATGAGCACGGCTTCGGCCAGCGCCGAGGCGCCGTCGTACAAGCTCGCGTTGGCGACTTCCAAACCGCTCAAAATCGACACGTAGGTCTGGAATTCGAAGCACGCCTGTAGCGTTCCCTGGCTGACCTCGGGTTGGTAAGGCGTGTAAGCGGTTGCGAACTCGCCGCGCCCGAGGATTGCTACTACCGCGCTCGGCACGAAATGATCGTAGGCCCCCGCACCTTGGAAGCTACGGCCGGTCCGGTTGCGGGCCGCCAGCGCGGCCATACGCTCGAGCACCTGTTGCTCGCCAAGCCCATCGGGCAGTTCCAGCCGTGCGCGCCCGCGAAGCTCCGCGGGGACACTCTTGAAAAGATCTTCGGTATCGCTCGCGCCGATCGTCGCCAGCATGTGATCGATGTCGCCCGGCGTGTGCGGAATAAACCTCACGCCACGGCTCCGGGCTGCGCAACTTGCCGCATCCGGGCTAGCTCAATTCGTCGATGAAGCTCTGATAATCTTTCGCTGAGAGCAACTCTTCGAATTCTTCTGTGTCCGACGGCTTCAAGCGCACCAGCCAACCGTCGCCGTAGCAGTCTTGGTTGAGGACTTCGGGACTGTTCGGCAATTCGTCGTTCACCTCGGTAATCTCGCCACTTATGGGAACGTAGATGTCCGAGACCGCTTTGACCGATTCGACAACGGCAAAAGGTTCGTCTTTGGTCACCGGCTCGTCGCTAACTACCGGGAGTTCAACGTAGACGATATCGCCAAGAGCGTCTTGTGCGTAATCGGTGATTCCCATGAGGACAGTACCGTCGTCTTCGAGCCGGACCCATTCGTGTTCTTTCGTGTAGTGAAGGTTGTCTGGGAACTCCATGCTTCTGCACTCCACCTCTTATGACCCCTGCCTTTTACTGCGCTCGTTTGTAGAACGGCAGCGGCAGGACCTGGGCTGGATAAGATTCTCCTCTTACCTCAACCGCTATGTCGGCATCTATAGCGTTTGCGTTCACAAGTGCAAGAGCCGCGGCCCGGCCTAAACTCGGACAATGCGAACCGCTGGTGACCTCGCCGACCACGGTGTCGCCCTGTAGGACTTTGTATCCTTCACGCGCGATGCGACGGGTCAAACCAAGCCCGACCAGCCGCCTGCGTGCCTTGTCTACCTTGGCGGCCCGCAGCTGGGCAAATCCCGTCATATCGGGCCTGTTTAACTTCACCGCCCACCCGACCCGCGCCTCCCAGGGCGTTATTTCCTCGCCGAGTTCGTGCCCGTAAAGCGGCAGCGCGGCTTCGAGACGCAGAGTGTCGCGCGCACCCAAACCGGCAGCAACGACACCGTGTGGTGCGCCCGCCGCCGATAGCGTCGCCCATAACCCCGGTGCGTCGCGGTTTGCACAGAAAAACTCGAAGCCGTCTTCTCCGGTGTAACCGGTGCGCGCAGCCAGCACAGCGATACCCGCGATTTCGCCCGCAGCCACTGCGAAGCGTTCGAGCGCAGCCAGCGACGGCGCCAGCGGAGCGAGGATTGCGGCGGCCGATGGGCCCTGCAATGCAATCAACGAGGTCTGCGCGCTGCGGTCTACGATACGCGCCGCGTCGGTCGCGAACGCCTTGAGGTGTTCATAGTCATGCTCGGCATTCGCGGCATTTACGCAGACCAGAAAACGCTCTGCGCCGGTTCGGTACACGATGACATCATCGAGAATCCGTCCGCGGTGATCAGGCAACAGGCTGTACTGCGCGCTGCCGACTTCAAGACTACGTGGGTCGTTGGTGAAAGCCCGAGCACAAACATCGAGAGCACCCGGCCCTTCGATCTCGACTTCGCCCATATGACTGACATCGAACATGCCGGCCGCGGAACGCACAGCGAGGTGTTCTTCGATGATCGAGGTGTATTGGACGGGCATGTACCAGCCGGCGAAATCGACCATGCGCGCGCCGGCGGCAACGTGCATATCATACAAAGGCGTACGTCTGGGCGCCGATCCGGTCGTCACCGTTGGTCACCGTCGCGGAGCTCGCAAGCGGTAAGCGTATTTTCCAACAGCATCGCAACGGTCATCGGCCCGACTCCGCCGGGAACCGGCGTGATCCATCCGGCGCGCTCGGCGGCAGCGGCGGTATCGACGTCTCCCACGAGCTTGCCGTCGACCCGGTTAATCCCGACGTCGAGCACGAACGCACCGGGCTTGATCCATTCGCCGCGAACCAGCGCCGGACTGCCGACGGCGGCAATGACGATATCGGCACGGCCGACTTCGGCAGCAAGATCAGCTGTGCGTGAGTGACAGATCGTTACTGTCGCGTGTCGATCCAACATCATGATGGCGATCGGCTTGCCAACCAAGCGACTTCGCCCGACGACGACAGCGTGCTTACCGGCGGGGTCGTAACCGCAGGATTCCAGTAGCCGCATACAGCCGGCAGGCGTACACGGCCTCATTCCGGGCTTGCCGGTGAACAACGCCCCCTGATTCATCGGGTGCAGGCCGTCAACGTCCTTACACGGGTCGATTGCGCGAATCGCGGCATCCTCGTCCAGTCCCTTCGGTAGCGGCATCTGCACAAGGATGCCGTCGATATCGGGGCGTTGGTTATAAGCCACAATGGTGGCGACCAGTTCTTTCTGAGTGCAATCGACGGCGAGCACCGCCGATTCAGAGTGCATGCCGATCTCTTTCGACTCGCGCTGCTTGCGACCAACGTAGACTTTTGAGGCGGGATCGTCGCCGACCAAAATCGTAACCAGTCCCGGCCTACGCTCTGCGCGGCCGGTGCGCTCGGCAATACGCTGCGCCAGGGCTGCTCGGGTTTGCGCGGCAATCTTCTTGCCATCGACGATCTCAGCCACCATCCGGCCTCAGGATGCAGCGACAGACTTGGCCATCGACTTAATCAGTTTACGCGCGCCGACTTGAAGATATTCGAGGGCATCAGCCCAGCGCTTGTCGCCGCCGTTGACCAGTCGGTTGTAGGTGACGCGTATGCGCCCGTTTTTCTTCTCGTCCTCGTCGAAGGTTCCCGACCAGAGCTTCTCGCCGGTGCGCGCATCGAGCAAGGCGGCATAGACCGCCGCCCCGGCCGGACGCAGCGGGCCCAGCGCCGATCCTTGGCGTTCACGCAGCTCGATAAGTGCGCCAACGACGACCACGTCGATATCGTCCAGCGTCTGAAACAGTTCAAGCCCGTCCTGCATCGACACGCTCGCCAGCGCATTGACGCGGCGCGGGTCGGATACCACGAAGCGCGGGTATTGGGTGATCTGCTCGAAGAAGAACGCTGTAGCGAGCACCGCTTTTTCCTTCGAGGTGTCGCGCATCACCACCGGTTCAGGGCACAAATCGCAAGCGCGCCCGCCATCGGGCCCGGCGTAGGCGAATGGAATGATCGCGATTCTCTGCAGCCTATCGACGGCCGCGTCGTCGCCGCCGAGCCCGGGAATCAGACTGCAGCCCGCAACCAACACCGCTACTGCGACAACGACCGCCCTCACGAGGTCTGCACCGTGCGCAGGCCGAGTCCACGAAGCTGGTCACGGTCAACGCTCGAGGGTGCCTCCGTCAACAAGCACGCGGCGCGCTGGGTTTTGGGAAACGCAATCACGTCGCGGATCGATTCGCCGCCGACCAGCAAGGTGACTAGACGGTCCAGACCGAGGGCGAGTCCCGCATGCGGCGGCGCACCGTGCGCGAGTGCGTCGAGCAAGAACCCGAACTTTTCACGGGCTTCGGCCTCCTCGATGCCAAGGACCTTCAACACACGCTGCTGCATCGCCGGCGAGTGGATACGCACCGAGCCTCCCCCGAGTTCAACACCGTTGAGCACGATGTCATAGGCATCGGCTCGAACCGAGAGCGGATCTGTTTCGAGACGCTCGCCGTCGGCGGGGCGTGGGGCCGTGAAAGGATGGTGCAAGGCGTAGTGCCTGTCCTCACCGGCATCGTACTCAACCAGCGGAAAGTCCGTGACCCATAGGAATTTCCACGCACCAGCAGGGATCAGCTCACGCTGCGCAGCGATACGACAGCGCAGCGCGCCGAGCACATCGTAGACGACTTTGCTGGTGTCGGCACCGAACAAGAGCAGATCTCCGTCTTCGGCACCCATGGCTGCGGCAAGCGCTTCGCGTTCATCATCGCTGAAGAACTTCACGATCGGGGATTGCCACTCTCCACCGGCGACCTTGATCCAGGCGAGTCCTTTCGCTCCGAATTCGCAGGCATAGTTGCCGAGGTCGTCGATCTCCTTGCGCGACATGTCGGAGCCGCCTTTGAGGTTGAGGGCACGCACGGCACCTCCCCCTTCAATCGCTGCACGGAATACCTTGAAGCCACTCTCCTTGAAGACCTCAGAGAGCTCGACTATCTCGAGCGCGAAGCGCGTGTCCGGGCGGTCACTACCGAAGCGGGACACCGCTTCGTCGTAGGTCATTCGCGGAAAAGCGCCGTCAAACTGAACGTCGGCGAGCTCACCGAAAAGCTTACGCAATAGGTCCTCAACGATAGCCATGACGTCATCGGAGGTCACGAACGACATCTCGATATCTATCTGCGTGAATTCGGGCTGGCGATCGGCGCGCAGATCTTCGTCGCGGAAACAACGCGCGATCTGGTAGTAGCGGTCGACACCACCGACCATCAACAGCTGCTTGAACAACTGTGGGGACTGCGGGAGCGCGAAAAAGCTGCCGGGGTTCACCCTGCTCGGAACCAAGTAGTCGCGTGCCCCTTCAGGCGTGGAACGCGTCAGCATCGGCGTCTCGACCTCGATGAAACCCGCCTCATCGAAATGATTGCGTGCGATCCGGCAGGCCTGGTGCCGTACGCGAAGATTACGTTGCATGACCGGACGGCGCAGATCCAGGTAGCGATGCTTGAGGCGGACGTTCTCAGTGATGTGGGCGTCATCGTCGAGTGCGAACGGGGTGGGCAGCGAAGTATTTAAGATCTCGAGTTCCGAGGCCATCAACTCGACCCGTCCGGTGGGCAGCCCGGGGTTGATGGTTTCGTCTGTGCGCGCACGCAAAGTCCCAGTGACGCTGAGGACGAATTCGTTACGAATATCGCCTGCGAGCTGGTGGGCATCGCCGGAAAGCTCGGGGTTAAAGACCACCTGTAGCAGCCCGGTATGGTCGCGAAGATCGACGAAGATAACCCCCCCATGGTCACGGCGTGAGTGTACCCATCCCATCACGGTGAGGTTTTCCCCGATTTGTTCGGTGGTTACCAGTCCATTCCTACAGCTTCGCTTCAATTATTGCCTACCTTTCGAATCGCTTCGAGCACGGCTTCGGCATCGTCGTCGAGGCCGAAGCATCCGGGATAATCGGCTTTCCTTATCATGTCGCGGACGACCGGTCTCCCCGCGGCCAGTTCCTCGGGCCCGATAAGCACGACAAATCCAGCCCCGGCCTTATCGGCGCGCTTCATCTGCGCCTTTAGTTTGCGCGCGCCTGACTCGACTTCGACCGCGGCACCGGCCAGCCGCAGACGGCGCGCCAACAACGCCGCAGCAACCTCACAGCTTTCACCCACCGGCGCGATGAGTATGGAGTCGGCGTAGACTGCTTCGGCCTCGGCACCGCCGGCCAGTTCCATGCGCTCGACACCAAGCGCAAAACCGATCCCCGGGGTGTCTGCGCCGCCGAGTTGTGCGACCAAGCCGTCGTAACGCCCACCGCCGCCGATTGCGTTCTGCGAGCCGAGGTCTTTGTGGTCGGCGACAACCTCAAACGCCGTTCGTACGTAGTAGTCGAGCCCACGCACCATTCGTGGGGTGCGCTGCAGCTTAACGCCCGAAGCTTCGGCGAGTTCGATGACACGCCCGTAGTGACGCTCACACGGGTCGCAAAGATGGTCGGCCATCAATGGGGCGTCGGCAGTGGCTTCGGCGCATCCCGGGTTCTTGCAATCGAGGATACGCAAGGGGTTTCGTTCGAGCCGAGCGCGACAGTCCGCGCAAAGCGACTCGATGCGGCTGCGCGCGAAGTTGGTAAGGGATTCACGGTAGGCCGGTCGGCATTCGCGGTCACCGAGTGAGTTGACGAGGATACGTGCGCCATGGATCCCTGTAGCGCGGCAGATGTCGTCAACCAGACAAAGCGTCTCTGCGTCAGCCGCGGGATCGTCACGACCGAGGTACTCAGCACCGATCTGGTGAAACTGACGCAGCCTGCCCTTTTGCGGTCGCTCACGCCGAAACATCGGGCCGGTGTAAAAAAGGCGCGCAACCGGAATCTCTCTAGCGCCACCCGCTTCGATGAACGCACGTACCACGGAGGCGGTTCCTTCGGGCCGCAGCGCGACGAGGGTCGCGTCTTTGTCCTTGTCGGTGAACGCGTACATCTCTTTTTCGACGATGTCGCTACTCGCCCCAACCGCACGGACGAACAACTCGCCCTTCTCGAGCAACGGAAGCTCGATGCGGCCGTATCCATAGGATTCGAGTACTCGGCATGCACGCGTTGTCATGCGCTCACGCCGGGTGCCGGCGGGCGGGAAAACGTCCTTGAATCCTTTGATCGAGGTTACTTTCAAAATTGGCAAAATGGGCAAAACCAGCAATACCAGCAAAAACCGGGTTCGGAACCGCCTCCCCTAGTCCCCGAGACGCTGACGCCGTCTGCGCTCAGACGGACCGATACCGCGCCATCAAGATCGGTACGGTAGAACCTTATAGAACGGCTTTCAAACAGCGTACGCACGCGGGCGTGCGGAAACCCGTAGCGGTTGGCCGCTCCGAGCGAAGCTACCGCGTATCGTGGCGCAACCGCATCGACGAAACCCGGGTGCGAGGATGTCCCACTGCCGTGATGCCCGGCCTTGAGAACATCGGCTCGGAGCAGCCGCCCTGAGGCCAACAGGGCTTGCTCGGCGGGACCTTCAGCATCTCCGGTAAGCAGCACGGAGTGTCCGGCAAATGCGAGGCGTAAGACGATCGACGCATCGTTGTCATCGCAAGCAAGCTCAGCGCCGGGCGGGCTGAGCACCTCTACGTGCGCAGCGTGCGGCTGAGTTCGCGGCAGCAGTCCCCAGCGTTTCGCCGCCCACGGCTCCTGCCGATCCCACGCAGCGATCTCGTGCACCGGAATTCCCAGGCCCTCGGCTCGCTCGACAAATTGATTGAATACCGCGTGCGAGCACGCGCCCGCCGGACGCCAGACCTCGCCGATCTCATAGCCGGCGAACAGTTCCGGTGCAGCGCCCCAGTGATCGGACTGCACATGGGTCAGAACCAGGTAATCGATGCGGCGAATCCACAGCCGCCGTAGCTCGCCATCGACCGCCAAGCGCACGCGCCCGGGCGGACCGGTGTCCACCAGCATGGTTTTGCCGCCAGGCAGCCGCACGATCGTGGCCTCGCCCTGTCCGACCGAGACGAACAGAACGTCGAGACTGTGGGACCCATAACGCCCGTGAAGCCCGGCAGCGACGAGCAGGACTAAACACGAGGTCCAAACGGCAATCGCACCCAACCGCATCCGTCCGCGCGCGGTGAGCACCAGCACCGGCGCGGATAACCAAAGGCCGATCAATGGCCACCCGGGAGCAACCGTCGGCGCCGAGGCCCACGGCCAGGATGCACACCAGTGCACAACGGCGATCACTGCTTGTGCGCAAAAGCAGGCTGCACCCATAAGTAACGTGGCACCGGGCATCGCAAACGCCGCCGCCAACGCACCGGCCAGCGCGAACCACAGTGCGGCAGCCAGCGGCAAGAGCGCAAGGACGCCGGTAGCAACCCCGACGAAAGAAACACGGCCGAAGTGTTGCGCCGCCAGTGGTGCGGTCGCCGACCACGCGACCGCACCAGCGACGGCGGTATCGGCAGCGAAGACGCACGCACGAGCAAAGACCGGTGCGCAGCGATCGATGCGTGCCGAGAGCGACACACCAGCGAACAGCAACAGCGCACCCACCGCCGCAAACGAGAGTTGGAACGAGGCCTCACGAACGGCGCCCGGCATGGCCAGTGAAACCGCGATCGCCGCCAAGCCGAGCGCCGGCCACGCGTCCGCTCGCCCCCCGCGCCACAACCAGCGCAACGCGGCTGAGGCCATAATCGCGGCGCGAGCTACCGATATCCCCCCGCCGCTTACACCGGCATACCCGAGCATCGCTGTCAGCGCTGCAACGACGCTGGGCCGCATGACGTCGTGGTAGGCCGAGAAGACCGGTAAGCGCAGTAGCAACCAGCGCACGGCCTGAAGGACCGCGCCGACCACCACCGCCATGTGCATCCCCGAGATCGCCAACACGTGCGACGCACCGGCATCGCGGAACGTCTGTTGCAATTCGCGTCCCAGTCTAGAACGGTCTCCAAGCAGCAGCGCTTCAACTAACGCACTACCTTCGGTGTCACCTCTCTCGCGTATTGCCGCGCGCAGCCGGATGCGCGCGGCCTGCAGGAGCGAAACATCCAGCTGGTCACGCCGACCTAGAGATTCGATCTCACGTGTGTCTGTGTCTTTCCAAAGGTAGGCCGACACACGGACACCCCTGCGGGCGTTCCAACCAGCCCAATCGAAGCCACCTCGATTGCCGAAGCCTTCGATGCGTCGAAGGTAGCTGCGCACCCGTAACCGTTCGCCCACGAGGTAGCCACGCCCAGGATGTTTGATGGTTAGCAGAAGCTTCCCACACTGCGGTGCCAAGACCTGAACCCGTAACCGCAACGAGCCGTCCTCATGCGGCTCGATGCGAAACACCCGAGCCTCGAGTGTCACGCGCACGGGAGAGCGCGGCTGCCCCTCGAGCAAGCGCACGACGTCACAGCCGGGCGGCGGCGCTGCATCGAGCGCGTGAACGGTGCCAACCGCGACGGCACCCACCAGCGTCCAGATAACGACGCTGCGTGAGAGGATCCGCGCCGCGGCAAGTGACGCGACCAGCAACGCGATGAGTACGGTCGGAACCCAGCTCGCCGTTTGTGGGTACGGGTCAGACAACGCCCATCCCATCGCGAGCACTACCCCCGCTACGGTCATCACTCCCACCATACCGCGCCTACCCGCAGCGGCTCGGCGCGGCAAAAATTGCTAGACGGTCTATGACGGAGAGGGAATGTTCGGCCGAACCAGATTCGGCTTCGGAATACTAGCGGTCGGCATCGCGACCCAGGTGCTCCAGAATCGCTTCGGCGTTTGCGGCGGTAATTCCCGGCACGCCGGCAAGCTCTTGCAAGTTAGCCGCAGCAACCCCACTTACACTGCCGAACCTTGTCAGTAAAGCCTTGCGTTTGCTCGGCCCGATGCCGGCGATACCATCGAGTTGTGAAACGAGTCGCTCCTTGGAGCGCACGCTGCGGTGGAATGTTATAGCGAAGCGGTGGGCTTCGTCGCGAAGCTGCTGCAGCAGAAACAGTGCGTTCGAGTTGCGGCGCAGCACGATGGGATTCGACCGCCCGGGCCGGAAGACCCGTTCTTCGCTGTGGGTAATCTCGGCAGATGCCGGATCGCGCGCCACCTTGTCTTTCGCAAGCGATGCCAGCGCCACCCCTTCGATACCGAGTTCCTCGATGGCCGCAACCGCCATCGCCAGTTGCCCTTTGCCGCCGTCAACGACGATGAGGTCGGGTAAACCACCCTCTTTCAGACCACGGGTGAGCCGACGCGAGAGAACCTCGCGCATCGCCGCGAAGTCGTCGTTGCGTTGGACCCCTTTCAGCTTGAAGCGGCGGTATCCGGCTTTGTCCGGAACCCCCTCGTCAAAAGCCACAAGTGATGCAACCACGGCGTCGCCCTGCGAGTGAGAGATGTCGAAACACTCGATACGCTTGGGCATGCTCGTCAACCCCAGCTTGCGCTGCAGCTCTTCGAGCATTTTCTGCCGTCTGCTACTCTCGTCGTTGCGCTCGGCGAACGCATGCGCGGCGTTCTCCAGCGCCATCTCGACAAGACTACGTCGCTCTCCGCGCTGCGGCACCAGAACCTTTACGCGACGACTTCGGGTCTGGCTGAGGTAGTCGGCAAGAACCTCGGCTCCCTCGACAGACAATGGGAGTAAGACCTCTTCGGGCACAAAGCGTTCAGCCTGATAAAAACGTGAGAGCAACGACGATAGCACTTCTTCGTCGGGTAGCTCGTGGTCTTCGAAATTATAGCCGTGGTTGCCCACGAGTTTACCGCCGCGGACAACAAGGACCTGAGCCTCGATGAACCCGCCTTCCCGGTACAGACCGAATACGTCGCGGTCGCCGCCACCGTGGTCGACGACCTTTTGCTGCTCGGCGACTTTCTCCACCACCGCAACTCTATCGCGCATTCGCGCCGCATCCTCGAAACGTTGCTCCTCCGAAGCCTTCGTCATTCGCCGTGTTAACTCTTTAGAAAGCGCCTCGGTCTTGCCCTCGAGCAACTGTACCGCACCGCGCAAGTGCTGCTCGTACTCTCCGCGATCGATATCGAGCACGCACGGTGCCATGCAACGCTTGATCTGATACTCCAAGCAAGGGCGCGAGCGGTTGCGGAACACGGCATCCGAACAACTACGCAGTGGGAAGATTTTGCGGATGACATCGACGGTTTCGCGCACCCCCGCAGCCGAAGCGAAAGGGCCGAGGTAGGTATTGCCGTCTTTACTGATCTTGCGGGTGACGATAATGCGCGGCCACTCGTCTTTGGCCGTCACCTTGACCGAGACATAGCTCTTGTCGTCTTGAAGCCTGATGTTGTAACGCGGCTTGTATTGCTTGATGAGATTGTTCTCGAGAATCAGCGCCTCGGTCTCATTGGCGGTGACCAGCGTCTCGATATCGGCCGCGCGACTCATCAAAAAACCGATTTGATAGCGACCGTCACCTCCCCTGACATAGCTCCGCACACGCTCTCGTAAGCTTTTGGCCTTGCCTACATAGATGACCTTGCCGCGCTTGTCCTTAAACAAGTAGACGCCGGGCCGCGGCGGGAGCCCTTCTGCCTTGGTCTCGAGTGGGCTCGGCAGCTCCCTTGCTTCCTCCTCCGACCTGGAGTCGCCATCAGCCATCGATGCCGAGCTCCTCGCTTTCCAGTCGGTTGGCCCGGTCGCGCAACTCGGCGGCACGTTCGAAGTCCAAGCGTTGCGCGGCGCTACGCATTTCCTTACGCAGGCGGTCGACCTCTTTGCGCAGGTTCGCGCCGCCCGCGTAGGGCGAAGCTTCTTCAGCAATCTCGGGGAGCGGGCCGTAGTCGGCCTCGGCCATGCGCACCAGTGGATCCTCGATCGCCCTGCTGATTGATCGTGGGATAATGCCGTGCTCGGCGTTGTAGGCCTCCTGGACCGCGCGACGGCGCTCGGTCTCATCCATCGCCTGTCTCATCGAGCGAGTTATGGTGTCCGCGTACAGGATCGCCTTACCGTTGATGTGACGTGCGGCGCGTCCCATCGTCTGGATCAACGAGCGCGTTGAGCGCAAGAAACCTTCTTTATCTGCGTCGAGAATAGCGACCAGCGAAACTTCCGGCAGATCGAGACCCTCGCGCAACAGGTTGATCCCGACCAGTACGTCGAACTCACCCTTGCGAAGATCACGAATGATTTCGACGCGCTCGAGCGTATCAATCTCTGAATGCAAGTAACGTACGCGCACCCCGACATCGTGGTAATAGTCGGTCAGATCCTCCGAAAGCTTCTTGGTAAGCGTAGTGACGAGAACGCGTTCACCGGCCTCGGCGCGAATGCGGATTTCGCCAAGTAAGTCGTCGACTTGGCGACCGGCAGGCCTGACCTCGATCTCGGGGTCGGTCAATCCGGTCGGACGGATGAGCTGCTCGACCACGGCGCCACCGGTCTTTGCAAGCTCGAAATCACCCGGCGTCGCCGACACGTAAACTGTTTGCCCCACAGTTGCCTCGAATTCTTCAAAGTTCAGCGGCCTGTTGTCAAGCGCCGAGGGCAGACGGAATCCGAATTCAACCAAAGTTTCCTTGCGCGAACGGTCACCGCGAAACATGCCGCCGACCTGTGAGACCGTCACATGGCTTTCATCGATAAAGGTCAGCATGCCGCCACGATCGAAATAGTGCAGCAGAGTGGGCGGCGTCGCTCCCGGCTCGCGCCCCGTCAAGTGGCGCGAATAGTTCTCTACCCCAGGACACGTGCCCATCTCCGAGAGTAGTTCGATGTCGTACATAGTCCGCTGCTCGAGCCGCTGCGCTTCGAGCATCTTGTTCTCGCGCCGTAACTCGACGAGCCGGGTGCCTAGCTCCTGTCGAATCCCCTCGATGGCCTTGACCAGACGATCGGGAGCGGTCACGTAGTGACTCGCCGGATAGATACACATGCGCTCGATCTTGGACAGGACCTGCCCACGTAACGGGTCGATCTCCTTGATTGCCTCGACCTCGTCGTCGAAAAACTCGATACGCACCGCACGCTTGTCTTCGTAGACCGGAAACACCTCGACGACGTCGCCGCGCACGCGAAATGTGCCGCGATGAAAATCGTAGTCACCGCGTTGGTACTGAATCCGCACGAGCTTGGCCAAAAGCTCGTCGCGATCAACCTTCATGCCCTCCTCGAGAAAGAGCAGCATATCGAAGTAATCCTCGGGCGAACCTAGACCATAGATGCAGGAAACCGAGGCGACGATCAGGACATCGTTGCGTTCGAGCAACGCCCGCGTCGCCGAATGGCGAAGTTTGTCGATCTCATCATTGATCGAGGAGTCTTTCTCTATGTAGGTATCCGAACTCGGGACGTAGGCCTCCGGCTGGTAGTAGTCATAGTAGGATACGAAGTAGCGGACCGCGTTGTCGGGGAACAAGACCTTGAATTCACTGTAGAGCTGGGCCGCCAGCGTTTTATTCGGAGCCAGCACCAGAGAGGGGCGATTCGCCTGGGCGATTACGTTCGCGATCGTGAACGTCTTTCCCGACCCGGTAACTCCGAGCAGCACCTGGTGGCTCTCGCCCGCCGACAGCGCTTTCGAGAGCAACTCGATCGCCTGCGGCTGGTCACCGGCAGGATCGAAGTCGGTGCTCAGACGGAAGGTTCCCGGCTTAGTCACAGCCGATTAACGTATACGAAACCGCGATTGTTTTGCACTCCGCTCGCACTGACCCGTCGCTTGGGTTAGCGTTTACTTGTTCAGGAGAACTCTCCGGGACGATAACCTTCAGGGAGACTCGACGTGATCAAACTTATCGGCTTCTCGACCGCACTACTGATAGCTGTCTTCGCAATTTCCAGCGGCGATACATTCGCCCAGGGACAGGCAGACCTGATCACCCCCGATTTCGACGCGCCGAAGGCCGGCCACGACCCCAAGCATACGCCGAAAATCACCGCCCCGGAAAAAGTCGTGGCCGGCGAATGGTTCGACGTGACCATTGAAATCGGCACCGATGCCCGTCACCCGTCCTTCGTCGAACACTTCGTGCGCTGGATCGAACTTTCGATCGATGACGTCGAAATCGCACGCACTTACCTGCACCCGGTGTTCAGCTCGCCTAAGGTCACCTATACGATCGCGCTGAAGCGCTCGGGCACGCTCAAGGTTCGCGAGGCCCCGAACCACACCTCGGCGTGGACGGCCACCCGAGCGATTACGGTTACGGCGAAGGCTCCCTCGACCAAACAATAGCTGGGTTTTCGCCGCCCGCGCGCAGCAGGGCTTCGCGTTCGCCGAGTTCCTGGTGCCAAAGCCTTACCTGGTGCTCGCCCGCGGGCAGCCCATCAATAGAAAATCGTCCACGCGAGTCACTGACTGTAATGTAGCGGTGCGGCGCCACCACGATGACCGCGCTCATCCAGTGGTGAACGTCGCATTCGGCCACCACAATCTCGGGTTCCGAGAACATCGCCTTCGCGGCGATTCCACTCGGCTGCCCACGGTTGACGGTTTTGTTGAGCTTGGCGCGTGTGCGGAAGTTGTGAAACACCTTGTCACCGTTGGTCACTTTAACTTCAGTTCCTGGTGCGACCACGCTCAAGTGCGGTCGGAACACGCAAGCCTGCTGCTCCATCGTGACCGTTGCTGTCAGCGGGTAAGGGTCGTCGCCGGGAGGCGACACTAGCGTAATGACTACGTCGGCAAGTCCCCGGTCGGGGCCAAGCACGAGGCGCGGGTCAGGCGTTGTCCCTTCTCGGCCGCACTCCCATTCATCGATGGTTATCTTGATCGGAGGACGGCGTTGGACCCCATCCCCTGCAAACACCCGCCCACTTAGCGTCGCAGTGGCACTCAAAGCCTGAGTGTCGTCTGCGACCGGATTGGTGCGAGGCTCGGGGACCTCGCTACAGGAGATGGCGAGCGCACAAAGAGTTATCGCGGCAGAGTTGAGACCGGCGAAGTAGCGGCTGCGCAGCATGGGCCGGATGCTAGCAGCCTCCGGCCCTACATGAAACGCGCAGCCTTAAGAAAGAAAACCGTCAGCCTGGAAGGTTCGCTTTGACCGACATCATGGCCGGTCCGAGGATGACCAGAAACATCGTCGGAAAGATGAACAGGACCAGCGGAAAAAGTAATTTGACGGCTGCCTTGTTGGCCATCTCCGACGCGCGCTGGCGACGTGCGACACGCGATTCATCCGCGTAAATGCGCAGTGCATCGGCGACATTGGTGCCCAGCTTCTCGCTTTGGATCATGAAAGCGGAAAGTGATTTGAGCTCGTCAACGCCATTGCGCTCGGCCAGGTCACGGAAGGAATCCTCACGCGTACGTCCGGCCTGCAACTCGTGCGTCATCTGCCGAAGCTCCAAGCCCATCACATCAGCGCCAAGCTTGCAGCGTTCATCGGCTACACGCTTAATCGCGGTGTTCAGTCCAAGGCCCGATTCGACGCACAGAATCAGCATGTCGATGACATCGGGCACCGTCCTCATGATGCTTTCCTGACGTTTCTTAACCTTGTGATTGACTAACAGGCGCGGGATTAGGAAACCCACAACCAGCGCACACATGCCCAGGCCGAGCGACTTGTCCGCCTTGCCCGCCGCAACCAAGCTGGCGCCGACAATCCCGCCTAAACCGGCAGCGCTGACAATCATTGCACCGGAGTAGATTGCGACCGCTCCTGAAGAACGCCAACCCGCCATCGACAGCATCAGTTTCGTCGCTGACACGCTCTGTTCATCCGATTTCATGCGAACCTGGTACCAGTTACCGAGATCGAGCAAGAAACGCGCGATGAACGTCCCTTCAGTCTTACGTTGGAATCCGACCGGCTCGTCGCTGACCCCGTACCCACCGCTGCTCGACACTGCGTGGAGCCGCTCGCTTGCGGAAGTGTCTGCCTGCGTAGCCTGGTACGTACCGACACAAATCAGCACGAGTCCGCCCGCGACCGCTAGTGAGATGATAAAAACCATTCTCCTGACTCCTTAGAATTTAACCTTGCAAACCCTGCGAATCCAGATGAACCCGATCGTCTCACTGCACATCGCGGCCATCAGCAGCTTATTGCCCTGCTCAGTGTCGAACAGAGGCATCAAGTACTCGGGTTGCATCAAACTGATGATGAGGCAAAGCGCGATCGGCAGAACGGCGATGACGATACCGGAAATCCGGCCTTCCGCGGTAAGCGATTTCACTTCGGCCTCGAGCCGAAACCTCTCACGAATCGTCCTTGAGATATTGTCGAGCAGTTCAGTCAAGTTACCGCCGACTTCGTGCTGGATGAGCACTGCGGCGACAAAAATATTCAGGCTGTCGTTCGGCATCCGGGTTGCGAGGTTGCCCATCGCACGCGTAAGCGGAAGCCCCAGGCGCAGCTCTTCGACGGTATCGCGGAATTCGGTACCAAGCGGTGCCGGCATTTCTTCGGACACGATCGCCATCGCCTTGCCGAGCGTATGACCCGCGCGCAGAGCGTTTTTGATCATCGTCATCGAGTCAGGAAGCTGGCGCGAAAACTCGGCCATGCGCTTATTCTTCTTGCGAATGACGTGCATGATCGGCAGCACAGCGAAAATAGCGCCGCCGACGAGGCCGGAGGCTGCGTAACCGGTGCTCGAAGAGAACGTGAAGAAGCCGATTGCCGCTAGGATTGCGCACTTGATGATAACGTCGCCCGGCCTGGCATTCGACCGAGACTGGATGAGCAAGCTTTCCAGGTTCCCGGTGATCGAGAAGTTCTTGAGAGCCCTGTTGAGCCAACCGTGCTTGCCGTCGCCCATGTCGCGCCGGATCGAAGCCTGGATCTGCGCGTCGGTGACTCCTTGCTGCGCAGCCCCCTCGTCGAGCAAACGACTTCGGAGTTCGTCACGTTTCTTTCCACCGCCGGTGCCGGAAATCGCACCGACTATGATGAATAGTAGAGCCGCTGCGAAGGCCAGGGATATTAGGAGTGGGAGCATCGCGGCTAGTTCAACCTCCTATGCGCAAAGAAGTTCGGATCGAACTTCGAACCGTAGATGTTCAAACGTTCGATGCACTTAGGACGAATACCGCAACACTCGTGGTAACCGACGACCTTGCCATCCTCGTCGAGCCCCGTCGTCACAAACTGAAAAATATCTTGCGAGGTGATCATGTCACCTTCCATCCCGACGACCTCGGTGATCTTGACGATCTTTCTGCTGCCGTCCTTCATGCGAGCGGCCTGAATGATCACATCGACTGCCGACGAGATCTGTTGGCGCATCGCTTGCACCGGAAGATCAACGCCGGACATCAGGATGAGCATCTCGAGACGACTTAGAGCGTCGCGCGGATTGTTCGCGTGAATGGTCGTCTTTGAACCATCGTGACCGGTGTTCATGGCCTGGAGCATATCCAGGGCCTCGGCACCACGCGTCTCGCCAACGACGATCCGGTCGGGACGCATACGCAGCGCGTTCCTGACCAGATCACGTGCGGTTATCTCACCCCTACCTTCAAGGTTCTGGGGGCGGGTTTCCAGACGGACCACGTGCGGTTGTTGAATCTGAATTTCGGCTGCGTCTTCGATCGTAACGATTCGTTCGTCGTGCGGGATAAAGCTCGACAGACAGTTCAGCAGTGTCGTCTTGCCCGAACCGGTACCGCCTGACACGATGACGTTCAGACGCGCTTTTACGATCGCGTCCATGAACTCGGCCATCTCTGCTGCGACCGACTTGAACTGGATCAACGAGCCGATCAGCAGCGGGTCTTTACCAAAACGCCGGATCGAGACGCAGGGTCCGTCCAAGGCGATTGGCGGGATAATTGCGTTCACACGTGAACCGTCTTGCAAGCGGGCGTCAACCAGCGGCGATGACGCATCCACGCGGCGCCCGACCTGCGACACGATGCGGTCGATAATCTGCAGCAGATGCTCGTCGTCGCGAAACTGGCAGTCGGCAAGCTCGAGCTTACCTTTACGTTCGATGTAAACCTGCGAGGGGCTGTTGACGAGGATATCGCTGATGGTGTCGTCGCGGATCAACGCATCGAGGGGACCGAGCCCCAACACCTCACTGGTGATTTCCGCAATCAGTTTTAGCTTGTCGTTACGTGAGAGCGGAATCCCGTTGGTTTCAAGCAGCTCACCGATGATCTGCTTGATTTCCTCGGACAACCCACCGACACCAACCTCGCCGACCGCGCTCAGATCGAGACGCTCGATGAGTTCCGCGTGCACGCGCATCTTCAGATCGGTATTGCCCGCGTTGGGATTGGCGGGCCCATGGCGCCTCACGCGGGCTTCGGCGGCCTGCTTGTTCGATTCCTGCGCGCGCTGTTGCATCGTAGCACGGCGCGGTTCCACGCCGCCGGCAGCCGCCGGCGGAGCCGGCTGTTGCTTGGGGGCTGCTGGTGCGGGGTTGGTCGCAACGGGCATAGTATCGCCTTCGCGCGGCGCGCCGCCCGAGGGGGCGGAGGGACTCGGAGTCTTTGTGGACACCGCCTCTCCGTTCGCCGAACCATTGACTTTCGAGTCCGAATCGCCGGAGCCTTCACGCGCCCTGAGTCGTTCTAGTAGGCTCATGCCTTAGGGCCTCGCATCGGAGAAGAATCTACCAAAGAGCCTCCCTTTACTGTCGTAGGTTTCGTTCGTGCCGGTCAAGGCCCGGCCTATGTCGGTAATGCCACTAACCAGGGGACTTTTCGGGTTAATCTCGTACAAAGGAACACCTCTGTTGGCGGCTTCGATTGCAGTGAGCGAATCGCATGGAAGCGTGTACTTTACCTCGAGCTTTACGACATCGGTGATGTCGTGCGTCGAAATCTTGGAGCGCTCAACCGGGCTGTTCAGGACGAGCTGCAGATTCGCCATATCGACCCCCAAACGTTCCAGGGTATTTACGACCCGCTGCATCGCACGCACCGACGGAACCATGTTGTCGGTGAGCAAAAAGACTTTCTCCGCACTTTCGATCACTGAGAAGGTCAGATCGTTCAAGAACGACGAGGTATCGACGATCACGTACTGAAATGCATTCTTCAGGTGATTCAGTACGTCGGCAACGTTCTGGGCCGAGATCGATTCACCGTCCTCCAGCATCGGCGGCGGAGGTAGCACTTCAATGCCCGAGCTGTGGTGAAACAACGTTCCCTGGAGAAAAACCGGATCGAGATTCTCAATGTGTTCGCACACGTCGAGGATCGAGTACGGATGCTTGAAATTGAGATAGACGGGCGTATCGCCGTTTTGCAGATCGAGATCAACCAGACAGACGCTCGCGTCGGTCAGGCGATGAATCGTCGTGGCCAGGTTGGTCAGGAACGTGGTCACGCCCGCACCGCCGTGCGGCGAGAATGCCGTGATGATCTCGCCGACACTGTGCGGACCTTGCGCCCCGCGGCGGCGCCCGTCAGCGATCTTGATAACCGGCGGGAGCAACTCTTGAATGCTAGGTACCGCCGAGCTCAATTCGTCCGCCCCGGATCTAATCGCCTTTACAATCAGCTCGGCACTCCGGTCGCTCGAGATCGCGAAGGTAAACACCCCAGGTCTGGCCTGTTTCAGTCGGGCCAGCAGCGCGCACCCGACGTCCGGTCGTTCGTCTAAGAACACCACCGCTACGTCGGCCGACATCGTCTCGACTTTCTGTACTGCGTTCGCAAAATCAGCCGACTCAACCACAACCTTGAAGCCAGGGAGGCTTGTGAAAACCTCCGACATGGCTTGTTGGTTGGAGCGATCTTTGCCAATAACGACCGCGACAATGCTCTCTGCGTTCACCTTAACCCCTCGTAGTACCGGTTCATGCCCTGGGCGCGGGTCCTACTGCTGACGTATGACGTCAGTCTTCCTCTGGACGAGCCCCAGTGATCCATTTTGATTGAGTGACAGGTCCTCGTTTGTTCTTTTCTCGAGCCCGGTGCCGGCACCCGAGTCGTCACCGCGCACAATGTGCGGCTGGATGATGATCACCAGCTCGGTCTTCTCACGCGTCTTGCTTGACGAGCGGAAGAAGTAGCCGAGAACCGGGATGTCGCCGAAGAACGGCATTTTGCCCGTCACCTCACCCGAGGTCTCACGCATCAATCCGGCGATCACCAGGCTTTGGCCGTCCATGAGAGACACATCGGTCTCCGCACGTCGCGTCACGAACGCAGGAACCGAAAACGAATTGAGAATCACCGAATTGCCCGGATCGGGTGCACTCACCTCGGACATCACCGTCAACCGGATCATGCCGTCGGGCTCTACGGTCGGTTGAAACTCCACCCTAGTGCCGAACTCTTTGTATTCGATGGTGGTCTGATCGTTCTCTGCGATGACGATCGGCAGTTCGCCGCCCGAAAGGAACTTAGCCTTCTGGCCGCTGCGCGCCATCAGTTTCGGTTCGGCGAGGATATGCGCGAAGTCGGCCTCCTCGATCATCTTAACGTAAGCCGCGATGTCGTTCTTGAAGTCAACGATGGCCCAGGAGATCTCGCCGCCGAGCGACACTGGGAACGTCGGCTGTGAGCCCGTAGGCGGATCCACGCCACCTGTCGGCGCGACGTTGCCGTACTGAGTGATGGCGCCAAATCGGCCACCCATCGTGCGGAGGTCAAAGCCATGGCGTTCGGCCTCGGTGCGGTTGACCTCGGCGACGGTAACCTCGAGCACGACCTGCTCATGAAGCGAATCTGCGATGATGAGGCTGTACATCTTGTAGTTGTTCAGCCGGTCCCAAACGATGACCGCGGTCTCGCCCGTCTTGAGAGCGTTGACCTGGAGCTGATGCTCATTAATCAGCACTACGTCGGCGGTCTCGGGGTTTGCGACCGAGACCTTCCGGATGCTGTTCTGCATCTTCAGGACGATCGATTTACCGGTGACCAGACGTAGGACGTTTTCTTCACTGCCGATACCGGCGACGATATTGGTCGGACTTACCGACCAGCCTCGTCCCCGCGACGCGGAACCCGCGAAAGCATCACTCGAAAATGCTCCAGCGACGGTCAGCGCCACGGTCAAAACGGCCGCACCCGCAATACTCTTGTTGGCAAACTTAGAATTCATTGTCTTCTCTCCGCCTCCCACCTTAGAAGTTAACCGTCTGGACTTTCTTGCCGCGGATCACTTCTACAGAACCCGAGCCGAACGCGGATGTGATCTGGTCGATCGTGCGTCCACCGGTGAATACGTCGAGCTTGTCCAGGTCGTTGCGGAGGGCGAGATGCAAGCTGCCTTCATTGGCTGCGAGCGTCAGCACCTCGGCACTCGACGGAGTGACATCCAGCGTAACCGTGTTCACCACGACCGGCTTGTTGTCGACTTGCTCGATGATTTGATCGACTGCGAGAACCTCGAGGCCCTGCAGGATGATCTTGGACTTGGCCGGTTCGTTGTCACGTTCGCGGACGCTCATGAGAACGTCGACGCGGCTGCCGGGACCGACGAAACCGGAAATTCCCGTCACCTCGTTCACTTTTACTGACATTGCCCGGTGGCCTTGCGGCACCAGCATACTCAGAAGAGAAGAGCTGCGGTTCTTAGCGAGCTTACTCTCGGTGATCGGCTCGTTTGCGATCATTCCGATGCGGGTCAGCTTTCCGATCAACGCTGCCGGGTCGGAAACTGCCCCCTCGGGAACGGCGTGTGCCGGCCAGTCGACAACTTTGATGTGATCGACGTCGAGCAGTTCGCCACGCGAGACATCCAGCGCAGCGACGGCGACCTGACGGTATTCGACTTTTTGTTCGACGACACCATCTGTCTGACCGCTCAAGTAAGAGTAGGTCATGAAGAAAGCGCCGATTGCGATCGCGACGCCGATACCGATTAAAACTGAGGGCTTACCCATTATACCAACCTCCAAGTGTGAGCTACGATCGCGCCGGCAAAGCCGATCGCGAGCATCACTCCGTACGGAATCGTATGAACAGCAGCCGTCTGCTTGAGCGTGTCGGGCTTAACGCCCGATGAAAGACTGTATAAATCTCCCCACAAGTTCTTCATCGCTACAGACATCCGTCCCTGAGAGACCAAGGATATCACCCCGACAACCCCGCCGATGATTATTCCACTTGCCAGTCCTACCAAGAGAATGCGCCATCCAAGGAAGGCACCGACCGCCGCAGCGAATTTGACGTCGCCGCCGCCGAGTAAACCGCAGGCAAAGGGTGCGAGAAGAACCGCAAAACCAACGCCCAATCCTAGTGCCGCGGTCAACAGACCGGCAGTACCGTTGGTCACAAACTGCAAGGCAAATGCGACCGCAGCCGCTGTGATATTGAGGCGATTGGAAATAGTTCGAGCGCGCAGATCGGCAAGCGCCGCTGCGACGAGAAAAAGGCCTGCCGCTGCTGCGACTATGGGATCCATCCCATCCACTCCAACACCTCTATTGTTAGTCTGGTCCGGGCGGGGATCTCCCACCCTGACCAGCGTCGAAAAAATCAATTAGCTGCCGACTTGCCCTGCGGTGGACAGAGCCGTGGGCTCGTTGGTGCCTACAGGGCAGCAAGGCGTGTGCCAGCACCGTAGGGCGCCCTTTACCCTGGTTTGCGCCTCCCGAGGCATCCACTCGCTGTAGACAACCGTACATTCATGGCCGCTGACCGTCACTAAAATGGCCGTGACATTTACGCCGCTGAGTCGCATCCGTCCAGCAATGCCCGGCGCTGTAACAGGTTTGCGCACCGGCGGCCTGCCCCACTGAAGAACGCCGGCACACGTTGACTGCCGAAGCTCCGGTCTCTACCCTGACTCTCGTGGTCAAACGCCTTGTCGAAATCGCATTCGTAGTGATCTGTGCCTTCGGGATCGGCTACTTGGTGTGGGGTTCCCGCATAGACTCGCTTACGAGCGAGCTCGCTTTCTTAAGCGACGTGGTCAGCCACCAAACACGCCAGGTCCAGCGCCTGGCTGCGGTTTCGGGCGCGGCACGCGTGGTTGCCACCGAGCCGATCGACTGCCCGCCGGTCCCCGAACCCGTACAAGTGAAGATCGGCCCGGAGGTAGAGCAGTGTCTCCAAGACCGCGAGAGGTTGACCGAGAACCTGGAAGACTGCCTGTTCGACAACGCCCGCCTCAACAGCCAGGCTTCGGCCGAATCGACACGACCACGCCTGTCGCCAAGAAGCGGAACCGCGCTCATCGAACAAATCGTCGAACAGCCCGTTCGACGTCGCTCATCCGGCCGCTGATCCCTTTAAAACCGATTGTTTGGTGCCGTTGCGCACGTTTCCGTGCACCTGCGCAACGGTCGAACACGCGAGCCCGACGCCGCCCTACGCGCAATATTGTGCGCAACTCTCTGCGCGCCGCCATGCCCTTTGATAGGCCACGGCCGGCGTTGTACGCGTCGATCGCTGCTTGTGACCAAACGCGTCATGGCCGTCCAAGCCCGTGCGAGGCGGCTTTCACCCATCCAGCCGACCACCCTTGCGTCGCTTCGGGCACCACACCAAGATGCTTGTCGTTCACACGGCACGGCCGTGTCCACCGCGACAGCCCGCCTGGCACGTATCTTGTTATTGATATGCCTACGATGAACTCACAGGCCAGCATACACCGCACCGTGCGCGCGCCGATTACGGCACGCGATCTCGAGGACACCTCGCACGACACGTTGTTCCTTGTAATCGAGTTGTCAGACGCCATGCGCCGTGGTGTCGAGTACTTCTCGCTGGGTGGGATCCCGCTGGACTGCCTAAACGAGGTACTCGATGCGCTGATCAGCGACGGCGAAATCGTATTCGACGACGACCGCGCAGATGGGCCCGTAGGTCACTGAACCGCTATCGGGCGCACACCGCAGTCAATTCTAGTCTTTAATCTTTACGCCGCGGCGCACCGTCGACGTAACCTAACCCACGCAACTGCTCCCAGGTCGCCGCGTCCACCGGCAGATCAGAACCCGGCTTGGCCAGGGTCTCATAGCTGGCTATCGGCTCGCGTGCAGGCCCATGCACGGAAAGTAGTGATTCCGGTAACTTACCTGCGATATCCTGAGCACTTTCGAGACCCAAGAGATAAAGAATCGCCGGCGTAGCATCTTCGATGTTAATACGGGGCCCCTCGCTGCCGAGGATCCCTGGTCCGGCGAACAGGTAGATGCCCTCGAATCGATGCGTTCCGATCATGGACTTGGCGTTGTTACTTGCGCCGAAGCCATGATCGGACAACACGACAAAGTAGAAATCCTCGCTCCCGACGGCTTCAAGAACCTGGCCAAGCTGACGATCGGTTTCGCGGTAAGCGTTGCGCACCGCCTCGCTATATTTAGCAGCCTTTCGCGCGTCCATCTCAGGGAACGCTTGCGGTTGAAAGTAAGCCCAGTACGGATGCGAGACACGATCTACTAAGGTGTTCACATAGATAAACAGGTCCCAGTCATCACCGACAAAACCACGCGCGGTTGCCGTCTGCACCCGCGAAACATCTACTAGGTGGTCGTAAAGGTATTCGGGAGTATCGGCCTCAGCGTGCAGGCTCCAGCCCGGCCCCTCCGGGATATAGAACTCCCCCATCCTCTCGGGCTGGGTTTTGCGTAGGTCGCTAGGGTAGGTCACCACCAACTCGTCATCGATGCGGTAAAAAGGAGAGAAGTAGTAGCTGTCGTCGTCGAGCCGCTTGATCTTCATGACTCCGGCGGCCTTGCGCGCGGGAAACTTAACTTTGACCCACGGCGACCAGGCCCCGACCTCGAGCGGCACAGCCTGCGGACGCAATGCCAATGCATTCAAGCGGTAGACCGCAGCGGTGGTGCGGTCGTCGAGAGCGTCGAGCGTGAGGACACCGCCGGTGTTCCCGCCCACCGTAGAACCGCTTAGCGGGAACCCCGAGACCATCACCCCGTTGATCTCCTGCGCAGGCCAGGTCGACGGAACGTTGAACACGTAAGTCTTCAAGCTGCGGTCAGAGGTCATCTCCCAGATCGCCTTTACTTTGCGGTGGGTCGAGTGCGAGGTTTTCCAGTCTTTGACGCCGTGATCGCCGGGCAGCCTGCCGGTGAAGATCGTTGACCACACCACCGGCGACAAGGCCGGCGGACGCGAGCGGAACTCCCCATGGACACCGTCGTTATAAAACCTGGCCAGGTTCGGCAACTCGCCGGCTTCGATCATCGGCTCGATGACCGCCCAGGTACCACCATCTATGCCGAACACCAGAACCCGGTTGCGGCTATCGGACGTGGAGAAATCCCCCATCACGTATGCGGCGCCCCCGAGCAGGGCGAGACCCAGCAACCCCCTAACGACGAACTGCACGTAACCTTCCGTTCATGCCGCTCTTGTAGCGGCTACGGCCTGCGAGTGCACCAGGCGGCGCTCGACATCGCCGCTGCGCCTTTTTAGTGTGGCACGACGTCGTCGTCGCCCGACACCTCCCACATGCTCTCGTTTCTCAAAAGACTTACCGCGCTCACCATCGTGTCGTCTATTTGCCAAGCCTGCACATCCGGTACCCAGCCACCGTCAGGCGCAGCGGTCTGTGCGGGCTGTAACGTCGTGCTGATCTCGCTGGATACGGTTCGCGCCGATCACCTCGGCAGCTACGGTTACGCCAATCCCACTTCACCCAACCTCGATGCTTTCGCGCAGACTGCAGTCGTTTTCGAAGAACCGATCTCACAGGCGGCATGGACGCTGCCGGGACACGGCTCAATGTTCACCGGGCTATATCCCGGCGAGTTGGGCTTGGCCCGCTATCCTGCCGCGCGCAAGATCCCGCCCGGCGCCGCAACGTTGGCGGAACGCTTTCGCAAGGCGGGCTATGCGACGGCAGGATTTACCGGCGGCGGTTTCGTCGCCGGTGATTGGGGTTTTGAGCGCGGGTTCGATAGCTACGTCAGCGACGGCAGGCGCTTCGAGCACAACATGCAAGAAACGCTCGGCTGGCTGGCGCTCAACCGCGAACGGCGGTTCTTTCTGTTTCTGCACGGCTATGACGCGCATCGCCCCTACTACTCCACAGCTGAGGACAAACGCGCGGTCGGCCTGCCCGACGGAATTCCCGCACAGCGCGACGGGTTTTGTACGCGCACTAAACGCGAGCGACCTTCAGATCTCGAGTTGCAGCAACTCATCGGTTACTACGATGCCGCGATCCACCACGCTGACCGCGCGCTGCAACGGGTCCTCGATGCCCTTGACCACCTTCGCTTGTCGAAAAACACTATAGTCCTCATAACCGCCGACCACGGAGAGGAGTTCTTCGAGCACGGCAACTGCGACCACGTCCGTTTCCTTTACAAGGAGATCGTTCACGTACCTTTACTTGTGCGGATTCCCGGCATCCAGCCACGTAGAGTCGCCGGGATCGTACCGGCCACGGTCGCCGTGCCAAATACGCTGCTGACGTTGACCGGCGTCGGCCCTGCGCTGCCCGGGCCGGATCTCGCCACCATCGCTGCCGGAGCAGAGAACGGATTCAAGGAGGTCTACAGCCACACCAATAGCTACCTGGGCCGACTTGGTGGTCGCGGCGAGAGCTACGCCGTCACGACCCAGGATCGCAAACTGATCGCCTACCCCGAACAAAACCAGCTGGAGATATACGACCGCCAGCGCGACCCTGATGAGCGCGACCCATTGCCCCATGACAAGATGGTCGATTCGGCTGCCACGGCACTGCGCGGCTGGCGTAGTGCACTGGTGACCCTGCCGGCGGAGGTCTTCAGGCGTAGTTCGTCCAGACATGCGGCGGACGGTGCCGCTGGAGACGCGGACGCTCCCGCGCTGCCGTCTAAGGAGGTCGAGGAGAGTCTGCGCTCGCTCGGGTACGTAGACTAGAGGTAAACGAAAGACGCCACGTTGCCCGTTTGCCGGGTCTCAGTTATAAGGCTTCGTCGAGCGTGCTCCCCGGTAGCTCAGTTGGTAGAGCAGGTGACTGTTAATCACCCTGTCGCTGGTTCGAATCCGGCCCGGGGAGCCAGTATTTCAAGTACGTAGGCCCCTGCTGCCATGCCCGAAACTTTTTTAGCAGGCGCGTAGTAGGCGGTAGGTTGCCTGCAGGCACAGCTGGGGGTCACGTCAATCCGAGTACGGCAGGCGCACGCCGCGACGTTCTCGTCATCTGCAGCGGGCAGGACCAACCGAGAGCTACCCGTCGGCGTGTCTAACAAGCCGGGCAATTCAACACGACGGGCTGCCCGACGGCGAAGCGCAAGACCGCCAGAGCATCGGTCGCCGTGATGCTCCCGCTGCTGTCTACGTCGCACACGCACGCCTCACATACCGAACTTCCCACGGCGGACTGCAGCACGATGAGCGCGTCCGTCGTGTTGATGCTCCGTAGGATCTTCTTCGGCCGGGATCTGGCCGAGGTTACCAACACAGGATCGCCGCATCCGCTCGCCGGCAGCGTGGTGGTAGTGGTTCCCGACACGAGCGTTCCCGCCGCGTAGAGATCTGAAACGCCGTTAGTATCTTCGATCACAAGCGCGGCAGAGGATTCAAGCACGAGGAGCATCCCGTTGGCGCTAATGCCGCCGTTAAGGGTCGATAGATCCGGATCGAAGTTCCCGTTGGCGACGCGGATCGTGGTCGAGGCGGCGCGATCGCGGACGAATGGGTCCGAGGTTCCGATCGTGAGGCCGGGCTGCGGGTGGATATTCGCGACTCCTTGAAAGGCGACCTTTGAGCCGTCCGCGCTTACACCTGCGATTGAGTTTCCGCAACACGTAGTTCCAGGCGGACCACCGTCCGGCACGCGCCCGAACAGTTCCAGCGCTCCGGTTGCCAGGTCGCGCACAAAGACATCCGAGCCCCCGGGGTTCGGATCCGTCGGCCCCAGGGTACTCGAGAACGAGGTGAACGCGGCAACCGAGCCGTCGCCGGCGATCGCCGTTTGGCCTATAACTCCATGATCAGTCACCTCGCCTCCAGTTGGTGTTACGCTGATCCGGACGGTGCTCGTCCCGCTGGGCTCGTCCATGACGCCGTTACCGTCGACGTCGCGATCGTGCAGAAACGCGTCCTCCTCATTATTGGTGTCATCGGGGGCGAGGTTGGTGGCCTCGGAGGCGAAGACCACGAATCTGCCGTTGTCGCTTATGTCGGGATGGTACTGCACCAAGGGATCCCGGTTCGCCGGCGTTCCGTCGCCGGCGACGTCGACCCGCACAGTTCGGCTCGTCTGCAGGTCGTGCACGAATAAACAACTGCCCAACCGGGCCGAGCGGCAGTCCGCGCCCCCTCCCGAAAGATCGAACCTCGAACCGAACAGAACGTGCCTGCCGTCGCCGCTGATCGCGTAGGGCGCGGCTGTCAGGTTGAAGGATTGCCCAGCGTTATCGACGCTGGCACGTGTTATCGTCGCAGGCGACACGCAACGGTCTCGCACATACACCTGGCTTGCCGAGAAGAATCCCGGAAGATCGGGCCGTAAGTTGACGGAGGTATCGAACGCGATCCTGCAGCCGTCACGGCTGATGCTCGGCGTAAGCCCGCCCGTCGCAGCAGTGCCCGAGGGGCCGACACTTAAGAGTTCCGTCGTACGCAGTTCCAGATCGCGAAGGTAGACGTCGTTGGCGTTGTTCGTGTCGACGCCCGGCGGCGCGTGGTCGGCGCCCGTTACGTAGACGACGTAGCGCCCGGTCTCGCTCATAATCCTGCCCCCGCTACGACGCGTATTTATCGGCGTAATCGACGCTTCGCTCGGCACGCTTACGAGCCCGAGGATGGGATAGTCCGTGCCGGGGCCGGCCACGGCGAACGAGTGAAAGAGAGTCGAAAGGAAAATCACGACAAGCGTCGCCCGCGTAAGCTTCGCCCGACCGAGCCCTAGATAGTAGCGCATCTGCCTCCGAATCCTCGTGGTTAAACCGCGTCGCATGATAATATTCCCCGCCCCGAGCGACACAAGAAATTCGAGGTTCCCCCCCCAGCGAGCTTGTTGTGTTCTTGCGGTTGCTAAGTCGATAGTCGTTTTAGGCGATGTTTTCCGTATCAGCGTCTTGCGCGGTAAGAAAGGTCCCCACTCGGACGCTGCCAGCAGTGTAGCGACCGCCGCTTCCAGTCTTGACGGCCGTATGATCTCTGAGTCAGCCCCCGTCGCCCAGAATCGTCGCGGGGGCCGCTTGCATGCCGGGTGCGGCCTCAGTCACGGAGCAAGATCGAGCGCGTGACCCGCCTCGAATATCCCTCGAACACCGGGCGGCGGCGCGATACAGAGGGTTCGATATGCGTCCACGAAGGGGAGCCAATTCTTCAGGCACTTAGAGGCCCTCACCTAAAGTAGAGATTCGGCTAGTAGGCGTGTAGTAGGCGCTGCGTTTGTGGTGCGCGCAGACGGGGGTGCCTAACTAGCGTCGCGCGCGCATCCGCTCGGCTTGTGACAAGTCTCAACGCGGCTGATGCAGGAATCCCCGCACGCCTTTCCCTTCGAGCATGTCCGGCAACACGCATCGTCGGCACTGGGCGTGGATTGCACAACTGGCCTCTCTAAGTGCGCAATGGCCTGATCGAGCAACTTGCCCGGTTTATCGTGCCTAAGACGTGCACCTCGGCCACGTTGAGTTCGTTGAGATCCGTGAACAGGGTGCAGAAGTCACGGATCAGTGAAATCTCCGTGCTCGGATCTTCGCCAAAGCCGAAATCCTCGAAGGTCGCGATGAGGATATGCCCCGAGCCGTAGCGGTCCTTCTTTGCCGCCTTCTTGTTGATAGCGTCACGAAGCAACGCGAGTGCTCCGGCTCGCTGAGTTTCCGCTGACTACATAGTCGCCCCGGCTTCTACGTCGTCTTGCGTGATTTTCATCGCGGTCGCTCCATCCGTCTAACGTGCCTCCTGACCGGCTTAAGTAAGCCGTGCGAATCGCGGCTTACTTGCGTACGTGTCCAGGGGATTGTTGGGCATCCGTAGATCAACCACGGTCCTCACGCCTTTCGGGCAATCAGTTCAACCGGTGCAATGCTGCCCTGGGCAACATTCGAGACCATGTTCTGGATCTTGGTTGGCGCTGCCACCCCCATAATGACGTGAAGCCCGAGCGGAGGTGGGCCAGCGGTTGCCGCCGACTGGGCTTTCAGGCCTTCGAAAAACTCGATTGCAAAATCCCTGCGATTACGCTCATTGACGATCTCAAAACCCGCAGCCGCCAGTGCGCGTTTGTAGTCTTCAGGCGACGCAAGGAAACTTGCCTCAGGAACGGTGGCCCAGGGAACAGGGAAAGAAAGCGGCTTGTCATCGATTTGCATGATGTCGTAGATTCCGAACACTGCTCCCGGTTTCAGAACCCGCCGAATTTCTTTCGCTAGAGCGACTTTATCGGAGATGTTCATCCCTACGTGAAGCATGAAAGCCTTGTCGAAGGCAGCATCGGGAACACTCAGATCGAATACATTTCCCTGAACTAGGCTGATGCGGGACTCCTGCCCCAGCCACCTACACAGCGCAGTTCCCGTTTCAACGTATTCGTTCGTAAGGTCAACTCCGGCAACACGACATCCATACTCCTTTGCAGCGTATCTACTTGCACCACCGATTCCGCACCCCACGTCCAACACATGTTCATCCGCTGCAATGGACAATTGGTCAAGAAAAGCACGAGTGGCCACTCGACCGCCGATGTGAAACTCATCTACAGGCGCAAGATCATCAATCGTGACCGTTTCCGGTGTTTTTCCCAGCTTCTCGACCCCGGCAAGAATTGCACTAAGAAGATCGCCCCGGGTGTAATGGTTTGCTAACAACTCTAAGTCTTTCATTTGGATCGATCCTCTCGTGGGTGGACGCCCAACGTCCTTGCCGTTCAGCGGCCGGGCGAAGCCTGGTTGACGTGCCCCCAGTTTTTCCCGCGGGCTATCTGCTAGTTTAGGGCCGTCATCCGGCGATGTGGATTCTTGACTGTCGAGAATTCCATGCCGCTCTCTGAGCTGCCTAACGCTTACGCTGAGCGGCACGCGAAGCGTGCCCGCTCCAGCGAGCATGATTAGGCGAACTTTATCGCCACAATAAAAACTGCTTTATTTCTTCCGGGCAACCATTCATGCTCGATCATAAAGCCGGCATTGGTCATGCTGCTTTTAAGTTCATTGACGGTAAAGATGCTAACCAACGGTAGCAACGGGACGAGATGGAATACCGGTGCGATAATCCTGAAAAATAAAGACATGTCTCGAACACAGGCGGTGCTGCTAACGAAAACGCCGCCCGGCTTGAGCAGGTTATGAACTCTGGCTATCGCTTCTTCCTTGTCAGGCACTAAGTGCAGGACGTTAAGCCCGAATACGGCGTCGAAAGCTTGATCGGAGGTGCCGAGATCATCAAGGGTCGCGCATTTGAAAGCGACGTTTTCGATATTCTGCTCGGAGGCTTTGACTCGGGCGATCTCGATCATCTTCGGAGAGATGTCGATTGCTTGGATCTGCTTTACATAACGTGCATGGATGAGGGCTGTTGAGCCGGTCCCGCAGCCAAACTCCAATACGTCCATATCCGGCCGAAGATATTCCCGCGTGATCTGTAGCTTTTTCTGGTATGCCACCTCATCGGAGATGGGCTGCTTCGCGTAGCGGTTCGCGATCCAGTCCCAAAACCTAGCCGATTGATTCATCATCATCTCCCTAATTGTCGCCTAACTTCTAAGTATGCGGTTTCCGCCTATTGGGCGGGTTTCGAAGCAGCGCGGTATATGCCGGAATCGGTGATCGCCGAATCCGTCGCTCCTGCAAGGAGTTGCGGGCGGGGAAAATGCGCGTTCGGTGATACGCGGTTTCGGCATAGATCGTGACCGTTTTCCTACAAGGCGTCGATGGGGTTTTGCACGCCGCGGCCGCCTCAGTTGAGCACGTGTGTATAGACCATCGTTGTTTGTACATCCTTGTGGCCGAGGAGTTCCTGAACCGTGCGGATGTCGTATCCAGCCTCCAGTAAATGTGTCGCGAAGGAATGACGCAAGGTGTGACAGGTCGCTCTCTTCGTGATGCCCGATCCGTCCACAGACCCGCCTGCGGGAAGATCCATTGCCATCGCCATTCGGAGGATGCGCCTGGATACTTGCGAGCCAATGCCCCCGGAAGCCGCACTTCTCCTTCCATGCAAGCCAGATCGGTGTCATCCGGGGCAAGTTATCCACATTCCGCGCGGAACGTTACGCGGTCTTTGCTTCGGCTTGGCCGCGGGCCACCGCTATCCGGCCTGGTTTGCGGCTTCAGAATCGGCACGCCGCCTCCGGCCGCAGTAGCTGTCGGCCCACCATGCACAGGTTTGCCAGACCGAACATCGCGCAGGCCCGAGTGAGATTCTTGGCCAGGGGGCCATTTACCGAGGTTGCCTGACCACCCGCGGGTGACGCGCGGCGAGTTCGGCTCGGTAGCCGCGGCAGAGCGTGCCGAACACCAGGTCAGTCCAGTACAAGAACCCGGCGTAGTTCCCCTTCACTTTGGCGTGATGGACGTCGTGATGAATGGCTCCGTCGTTGAACGGAAGCAGGTGGGTGGGAGTCCAGGGGAACTCATAGCCGCAGTGTCCCTCTGCGGCTTCCCACTGACGAAACACCAACCAGACCCAAAGCGTGACGAGGTGTGCGCCGACCAGGATCGGACCCGTCAGCGCAACGGTGCCGATCAGCACGTATTCTAGAGGGTGCATGTAGTTGCCGGTCACCGCCCACGGTGTGTAAATACGGTGGTGCCACGCGTGGACGCGCCTAAACAACACAGGCGTGTGTAGTCCCCGATGCATCCAATAGAAAAGGAAGTCGTCGAGGTAGATAAAGAATATCAACTGACCAACTATCACATACCAAGCGGGCAACGGGCCCCCGTGGAGTCCGGACAGACGCAGCTCCGGCCAAGCGAC
>JAJCZL010000022.1 GCA_029262415.1 Deltaproteobacteria bacterium
TTTACGGCTTGGTCGTCGGTGACCTCGAGCACCACCCGCTCAGCGCGCGACTGCTTCTTGTTTGTAAACCGTGATCGGACACGCGCAAAGGTGCTCGTGTGGGACGGAATGGGGCTTTGCATTTTTCAGAAGCGGCTGGAGCGCAAGGCCGATTCGCCTGTCTGTGGAAGGCCCCGAAATTGTCTAAAGATGCGAAGTCGGTCGGGCTTACGATGATCGAGCTGGGATTGTTCATCGAAGGCAGTACGCTCGTTGGCCGACGGCGTCTCTCACCTCAGCAAGTTATGCCTCGGTCTCTTCAGGAACGCCGAACTGTATGAGACGTTACCAAGTATCGTGTTCAACGCCGCTGAGCCTGCAGCGTATACCAGCGAGGCGGCCCGACGGGCGATTGAGTCGCCGGGCACCGTCACCCTAACCGCACGATCTGGCCCAGTAGTCAGCACCGGCACCGCAGATGCGCACCATCCCCCCAGATGGAGCGGGCAGATACCCTGAACTACTGCTATCGCGAGGCCGTCTGATGCTCGGCTGAATAATGGAACATTTTGGGTTTTAGCCTGACTTTCCGTCGTCTTCTTGACCCGGTTCATAAGCTGCGGCACCGTGGAAGCTGTATTAAAGAGGAATTATCAGCATTCGCGCAAGTTGTGGAAGAGCAGCCAGAATTGCCGATACAGGTCACAAAACGTTCACACGCGGACGCGCGGCTGCATGGGCACCAGTCGACGAGTTCCGATCCCTATCGGACCTCCTATGGGCCTGCGGAGTTAAGATAGCTCATGCGTAGTGTGCTCCAATTCCGGCGGTCGAGCCTCACGGCCGCGGCGATTTTGTTCGCAGCGGCGCTTGCTGGTCCCGCACCGGGTGCATCCGCGTTCGTATCCCTGACGCCGCCGCGGCCGGCGCTTGGCACTGAAGCGCTATCCGTCGGTGAGAATCCGGAGGTCGCTTACGACGGTAACGGCGGTTGGGGTGTCGTGTTCATACGCGCTTACGATGTGTATTTCTCTAAAACTGCCGACGGTTTTACATGGACCACGCCCGTAGCTTTGACCACCGGTGCCGACATCACGCGACCTCCTGTGTTGGTGCGTGAGTCCGGTGGTGCGTGGATCGCTGCTTGGATTAGAAGCGGATTTACTTTCGTTGGGACGCTGGAGTTCGCGCGTTCCGCCGACGGGGGCGCTACGTGGACCACCGGAACCCTCGCGGGCCCTTTTACCCTCCACGGTTACGGCTATACGCCGGGGATCGCCGCCGACGGCGCCGGTAACGCTGTCGTGGTCTACACATCGTCGGACGATCCCGCAGCGGGGACCGGCGTCCAATCCAAGTTTGTTCGATCGGGCGACGGCGGTTCAACGTGGAGCCTTCCCGGATTGTTGGACCCGGATCCCGGTTACTTCGACTCTTTCACGACCGTAACGGTCGCCTCGAACGGAGATTGGCTGGCGGCTTGGGTCGATGTCGAAACCATCGTTCCCAGCTCCGAGTTCGATGTTCGCATTCGGGGAGCACGATCGACCGACGGCGGCACGACTTGGAGCGCTCCGTTGCAATGGACCCCCACCATCCGAATCAACACGACCCTCGCCGGCGATCAGCAGGTGCACCGGATGCTAAGGATTCACGCGGGCCCAGGAGGCACGGTGGTCCTTGCTTGGCAGCGACAAAGTTCCGTGCATTACGCACGTTCGCCGGACTCCGCCAACACGTGGAGCGCAGAGTCGTCGCTAGGTCCCATGGAAGTCTTGGGCCTCGACCACCGCCCGCTGGCGATCGACACCGACGAAGCCGGTCGCTGGATCGTGGTGTGGTGGTCAACGCACAGCGGCGACGCGACGTACGCGACGTACGGTGGCGACCACGATCTATTTCATTCGCGCTCCGACGACGACGGTTTGACTTGGACCGCATCGGAGCCGGTGAATCTCGATGCGGAGGACGTGTTGGTGAGCGAAGAACTCACCGCCTTCGAGCGGTCGGACGTGTTGCCGTCGCTTGCGAGTGATCGCAACGGCGACTGGCTGTTCGCATGGATGATTTCCGGGGGCGGTATGGTCGTCGCGAGCTCGCAGTGCTGGCAGTGTACGGGCATTCCTCTGATTTGCAGCCCGGACGACGGTTCGGCGTGTGACGACGGGGATGTGTGCACGCTCGCGAGCTCCTGCAGCGCGGGAACGTGTCAGGCCACTTCCTTTGTCGAGGCCGAGCCCGTATGCCGTTGGGCGCTCATTGCCGGTGCGGACGCGGAAGACGGTCGATTGAAAATGACCAACCGGATTATCGGCGACGTCTGCACTGCGACGGGTCGGTTGGGCGATGTCGCGATCCGCGGGCATCTCGTCGCTACGTCGGCCGACGGGACCAAGGGCCTGATCGTCAAAGGCGCCGCGGCGACTCTTTATAAACACGTCGTCACGGGCGGTTCGGGGATTCGGCAAACGATCCGGGGAGGTTCGCTGCCAGGCACGGGGCTGGGTGAGATCGCGCCGGGCTCCATCGTCACGAAGTATCCGCAGGGTGTCTACGATACGACCGGTACGCATGACTTGGTTGCCCAGTGCTTAGCGAACAAGAACGCGATCGAGCCGCTCTCGGCACTTCTCGATTCGCTTCCCGCGACGATGAGCGTGGGTGACATCAAAACGGGCTCCGGTCAAGACCTGATGTTGATGTCGCCATTGCCGGGGGCGTTGAACGTATTGGAAGTCGACCGCCTGCGCATTGGGCGCGGTTCGACCGTCTCGCTCGACGGCGGGGGCGACCCATCGACCGTGCTGATCGTACGCATCGATCGCACCGTAAAAATGGCGAATGGCGCCACGTTGGCTTTGACGGGCGGTCTCACTGCTGAACGCACCTTGTTATACGTTCGCGGAAAACGCTTCGCGACGAGCCGTGGTACGGCGACCGGCGCGGGTGCGGTCGTGTCGGCCACTGCCAAGGTAAGACTCGGCGGAACTACGACGTGGGTCGGTGCGATTGCAACGGGCGGTCGCTCGGTCGTGATCGGCGACTCAGCGAAGTTGATGCATGCGCCGTTCGTCGGATTCTAGGCTCGGAGCGGCGTCCATAACTCTACCCCGGTTGGGCTTCTTCGCCGCGGGCGTGCGTCCGGGCCTAACAACCTCATAGCGTGAGCACTTGCGGGATCTCGAACGTGAGGTTCGCGAACTCAAGCGTGCCAACGAGATTCTACGTAAGGCATCGGCGTATTTAGTACAGGCGGAGCTCGACCCCCGGCCCAAGTGATGGTGTCGTTCATTGAGGATTACCGAGCCGAGTACGGGGTCGAGCCGATCTGCGCAATGCTGCCGATCGCCCCTTCGACTTACTACGCGTGCAACGCCCGCGAGCGAGACCAGGAGCGGTTGCCGCACGGCCCAAGCGCGACGCTTGGCTGCGCGAGCAAATCGATCGAATCTGGCAAGAGAACTTCCGAGTTTAAGGAGTGCGCAAGGTGTGGCGACAGCTAAGGTGTCAGGGCACCGAGGTCGCACGCTGCACCGTAGAGCGATTGATGCGTGAGCTAGGTCTCGGAGGCGAGATTCGAGGCAGGAAATGCAAAACGACGGTGCCGGATCTCTCGGCCCACCGCCCCTTGGACTTGGTCGAACGGGATTTTACGGCGAGTCGTCCCAACCAACTCTGGATGGCCGACCTCACCTAAGTCGCGACGTGGCGCGGGTCTGTCTACGTCGCTTTCATCTCCTCGGCTTGCGGCACACACGGCGAGCCTACCGAAAGGATGTCGAGATCTTTATCGACTTCCTCGGCATCGACTAGCCGAACCGAGCCCATGAGATTCTCAAAGTGTCGGTGGCTGACGTTCAGTCCTGGCGTGATGAGATGCACGCTGCTGGCAAAGCCCCGAGGACGCTCAACCGTCGGGTCTCCTCGGTCTCGAGCTTCTACCGCTTTAGGGCTCGCCGATGCCGGCCATGACTTGGCGGAGGATTTCCGGTGCCGACAGTGTGTAGTCGATGTCGAGCGGGCGGCCGTATCGGACACTCATCTCAACGCCGATCTTGCGCAGCTTCAGGCCGCTCTTGTCGAAAGCGGTTCTCAGGCCTTCAAGGCGTACGGGAATGACGACGGGTCGGAACCGTTTGATTATGTGGGCGCAGCCAAGACGCCCCGGCGCGCCAGGGGTCGTGGTGCCCTGTGGGTAGGTAAGCACCCACCCTCCGTTCAGCCCGGCACCAACCTTCTTGATGTCGTCGGGGTCAATCTTACGTTTGATGAGTTTACCCTGCTCCTTCCACGTACGTTTGACGCTGATCGTGCCATTGTAGGCCATTAGGCGAGGTAGCCATCCGCTCTTGTGCATCGTTTCGAGCGCCGCCACGACGTACAGGTTTGTGCGCGGCCAGAGCAGATATGGACGCCGTAGATAGCTGACTGAGTGGAACACCACGATCGAGTCCATGTAGTGTGTCATGTGGTTGGAAACCAACAGCACGCCACGGCCCGGGAGGTTCTTGAGATTCTCAACTCCGGATATGCGCAGCCTGTTGAGCACACGAAGCTGTAAGGCGGTCAGGTATCCGCCTAGATTGATCATTGCCCAGCGAACCGGGCGCAAATGGCCAAACGCGTCTCGGAGCATTGAGCGGGATCATAGAGAACAACCGTTTCAAAGAACAGCGCGGCCGCGTCCCTGAACCGCGCCGCTCTTGCGCGAGACGTTGCGGTCGAGTGCTGCTACAGTTCTCTGTTATGGGTGCTGTACCTGAACGACTGGCTGATGGCGCGTGGATCCCACCGTGGGTGCGCTCCCAGCATTTGATGCGCTACCGGTGGGCTGGAGGCCTGGTTGAAGGGTTGCGTGTTGTCGATGCGGCTTGCGGTACCGGCTATGGAGGGCCGATCCTAATGGCCGGCGGAGCAGCGTCGGTTGACGGGTTCGACCTAAGCTCTGATGCAGTCACGGAGGCGCGAAGGTCGTCGGCGCGGCCAGGCGTAGAGTTCTCAGTCGGCGACATCACCCGGCTACCCGTCGGAGACAACAGCTACGATCTTTACGTGTCGTTCGAAACCCTCGAACACATACAAGAGGACCACGCGATGCTCGCTGAAGCGGTGCGGGTGCTGAAGCCAGGCGGTCGGCTACTGTGCTCAACCCCCAACCGCGACGTGATGAACCCCGGCAAGACTATCGAGCAAGGGTCGTTTAACCCGTATCATGTCCGCGAGTATTCACCGGGGGAGTTTCGAGAACTCCTCGGGCGTTATTTCCCACAGGTGGAGATATTGGGCCAGACCTTTTTTCGCGACGCTTACTGCGATGGCCTCGCCCGGCTCGGCGCTGTGCACAACGAGCTAGGCGTCAAAGTTCATCAGATGCGCAAATTCGCCGGAATGTTGCGCGACAACGAAGCCCGCCATTTCCCCGGACCGCTGCAGGCCGGGTGGCAGCCGGAGTTTATGGTCGCGATCTGTCACAGTCCGGACTAGGGGCTGGTGACTCGTTTCAGCTCTACCGCTGTCACGACGCGAGCGCTCTTTCAGATGGTTCGAGTTCCGCGAGAAAACCGACGAGGGAGTTCGCAAAGAGTTCCGGCTGTTCTAGAAACGGACAGTGTCCTCCCCGGAACAGCTTCGTCCTTGCATCGGGAAATCCGGCGAGTGCGCCGCGCGCCAATAGGTATCCATTGTAGGGATCGGAACGTGCCCACGCCAACAGGACCGGCATCGCTACCTGGGCAACCAGCGGTCGAATGTCGGCGCTATCGTCTGCAAAGCTGCTCCAGGCCTGCTCGAGAACCGCGGCCATCTCCGCACCGGCTGCCTTGATTCTAACGCGCTGGGAACGAGCCGCGTCTCCGCGCAGGAGCATTGCGTACTGCGCTGAGTAGAAGGCGGGGTACCACCAGGCCCCGCGTTGCCCGCGGCGGTATGCGGAAGCCATTGCTCGGCAAAACCCTCGCGTCAAGGGATTCGGTGATATCAGTCCGCCGGAGTCGGAGACGACCAATGCGCGTGCGTTATGCGGTGAGGCCGCGGCGTGCCTTATCGCGGCGGCACCGCCGATCGAACAGCCGAGCAAGACGGCCGGCTCGCTGCTCACCTTGGCAAGGAATCCCGCCAACAGCGTTGTGTAACGTTGCGCCGAAGCAGGTTCTTGATCGCAATCGGAGAGGCCGTGGCCGGGCCAATCGAGCGAAACCAGTCTGCAGGTGTTGCCTAACTGATTACGTAGCTGTTCGAAATCGCGCGATCCATGGCCGACGGCATGCAGGCACACGACGGTTTGCCCCTCTCCCTCGTCCCGGTAGGCGAGGCTGACACCGTCGACGATTACGCGGGTACCCTTCGATTCGCTTAGTTCGGCACGTGCAGTCATGGACTCTCCCGCTGTTTCACCGGTCGATGGGTGCATTGGCTCTCAGATAGTGATAAAAATATCACTTATGCTGCGAGTGGCAAATACGCAAGCGCGACAGCGCCCGCGTGACTCCGTGCGCACGCGTGACGCATTGATTGAAGCGGCAGCCGCTGAGTTCAACCGACACGGATATTTCAATACCGACACCAACCGTATTGCGGCAGCAGCCGGCTATGCTCCGGCCAGTTTTTACAAGCACTTCACCGACAAGAGAGAAGTATTTCTCGAGGTCTACGCGGTTTGGGTTGAACGCGAATGGGCCGAGATCGGTGAACTGCTGACAGCTCGGATGGGCCGGCGGAGGATGCCGGGGCGGCTCGCGAAGGCCGCCTTAGAACACCACAAGCGTTGGCCGCTCTTTCGCGCCGACTTGACCGCATTGGCAGCTACCGATCCGCAAGTGATGGCGGCGCGCCTCAAAAGCCGCCGCCGGCAGATTGACGTGATGACTGAGCTGCTGTGTCACGCGGGGGCGGCCTCGCCTAGTCGCGCACGGGTGTTGAGCGTCCTTCTCAGTTTCGAGCGGATCTGCGACGCGGTGGCTTGGGGCGAAGCGGAATCGCTGGGCGTATCGGAACGCTCGGTGCTGCGCGAGTTACGCCGTGTACTGCGCGACCTCTTCGGTTGATGCTTGGCTCGGGCCGAAGCTCAGTATCAGAACTGGAAGTAAATAAACGGCTGGTAGCCGGTTTTTATCCAAGGTAGCACCAAGCCGACGACAGCGCCGAACGCCGGTGCGAACAAGAGCGCCGGGACGCGCTCGGCTATCTCCGGTAGGGACGCGCGTGAAGTTACTACGTGTACCGATGTAAATCCGGCTAACACTCCCCACCACCAGAGGTTCAGCGCTGGTTTGCCGAGTGCTTCGGGGAATGTTGCTGCCTGGCGTGCGGCGTCGCCGTCGACTCCGATCAAACCGATGATGAAATGGAAAGCCGCCTGTATATCGGGTGAGCGGAAGATCACGAAGCCGATAACGACGACCAGCACGACGTAGACGTGGCGAAGCACGCGGGGGGCACGCGCGATCGGGACGAAACGTTCGGCAACTAGGAACGCTCCGTGGAACAATCCCCACAGGACGAACGTCCACGCGGCTCCGTGCCACAGCCCGCACAAGAAGAACACCGCCAGCAAGTTGAACGTTGTACGCGCCCGTCCCGAACGGTTGCCACCGAGCGGAATGTAGAGATAGTCGCGGAACCACGTTGATAGCGAAATGTGCCAGCGCCGCCAGAACTCGCGCATCGAGTCGGCCAGGTATGGAAAGGTGAAGTTCTCGGGCAATCGAAAACCGAGCAGGCCGGCGCTGGCGATCGCCATGTCGGAGTAGCCCGAGAAGTCGCAGTAGATTTGCAAGCTGTAAAGCGATGCGGCCAGCCACTTGCTTGCCGCTCCGAAGAGGTCGGGATCTGAGAACACGGCATCGACAGCCACGGCGGCGTGGTCGGCGAGGCAGGATTTCTTGATAAATCCGACCAGGAAGAGCGTTAAGCAGGCGCGCACGCGCACGTCGCGCCACGGCCGCGCCGCGCTGAGTTGGGGTAGGAAGTTGATTGCACGAACGATCGGGCCGGCTACGAGCTGAGGGAAGAAGCACACGAACAACGCGAAGTCGACGGGAGAGTCAGTCGGAGCGAGCTTGTCTCGGTACACGTCGATCGTGTAGCTGAGTGTCTGGAATGTGTAGAAGCTGATGCCCAGGGGTAAGATTAGGTCGAGTGCAGTCGTTGAGACCGGCAGTCCGAGCCAATTGCTGAAGGCGACGGCGGAGTCGGCGAAGAAGTCGAAGTACTTGAATACGGCTAGGATCCCGAGGTTAACGGTTAGGCTGGTCCATAATAGCACACGGCGAGTCGCCGGAGTTCGGGTCGGCATCGCTGCGGCTACCAAGAAATCGACGGCGGTCGAGAGTAGAACCAGTGAAAGGAAACGCCAATCCCACGCTGCGTAAAACGAGTAGCTCGCGGCCAGCAGCCAAAGTTTGCGTGGCCGGTTACTGCGTAGCGTCCAGTAAACCCCAAGGACAACCGCGAAAAATACCGCGAACCTGAACTCTGTAAACAGCATCTCAGAGGTTCTTAACTGTTTCGGCCAGCCGCGCGGCGAACGCTTCGCTGAAGACTTGCGCGCCTTCGTGGTTGAAATGGTGTGGATCGAAGCGCAACTCAGCGTCGAACAAGCGCGGGGCGGTGCGCGGATCGCTTAAGTTGATTAGCGTGAAACCTGAGTTGTCCGTGGACAACCACTCCGTGAGCTTATTACGCTCGAGCGTCGGCATGCCGACAAGCACCAGCTCGATGTCGTGTTCCGCCGCGCGCCGTTTGGCGCTGTCAAGTAGTTCGTAGAGGTAGGAGTCGCGGACGTTTGTGTGGATGTTTGTTGGGGCCTGGCTCCAATCCTCGAGCTTGCGCCGATACGCAGCTCGGCCGCCGGAATTGTCGGCGAAGCGCTGCCGACGCTCGATGAACTCGGTGTCGGTCTCTGCGTCCAGCGATGCGTAGCCGCGTGCAACTAAGAACTCCCGCTTCTGTGAAACCAGGGTTTCGGTTCGCGCACCAAGAATAGCCTGCCAGAGCTGCGGCCCAAGTCCGATGCTGCCGTGCCGACGCACGGCCTGTCGAACGTGATTGGCCGCAACGGTTAGGCGTTCGTGTAACGATGGCATTGTGCGCCAGTTCTGGTGACGTAGCAGTGCGAGCGTCTGGCGCGGCGCATAGGCGAACACGGCGCGTTGGTTGTCGCCGAGTTGCTCGTGTGCGAACGGAGAGAACCAAGCTGGGACCTGGACTACGATCCATCGTAGGCGTGCGGGCTGCTGGGCGAGGACACGGTCGAGCAGTGCGTCGGTCTCCTGCGTGAACATCCCGGCCATCCCGAGATTAAACGAGCGAAACTCTTGGCCCGTTGCTTGTGACAGGAACGGGTCGATGACGTCGGGGCGGAACGAACGGTAGACGAGGCTGCTTCCGAGATAAACCGCAGTGTAGTCCCCGGCTGTCTCTTCGAAGGCCTCAAACTTTGCGCGTAGGCCGTACTCTTCGGAGAGCGGGACAAAGGGGCGCTGCAGTCCAGCGCTGGCCGTGTAACCCGCGAGTGCAAGTACAAGACCCGCGGCGATACGCGGGGTCATTTCCCCTTGAATTCCGGATCACGACGTTCGACGAAAGAGCGTACGCCTTCGGCTGCGTCCTCAGATCTGCCGAGCACCGCCTGTGTTTCGCCGAACTCGGCGCGGCACGCCGCTTCACCGTCTTCAGCGTAAATCCGCGCCGATCGTTTGGTTGCTTGGATCGCCAGCGGCGCCAGTTTGGAGATCTTGTTGGCGAGCTCGACGGCGCGGTCCAATTGGGTTCCCGCAGCGACGATCTCCTGAACATGGCCGATCCGGTAAGCTTCTTGTGCGTTCCATTCATCGGCGATCAGCAGGTGGTACATCCCGTTGCCCCAGCCGCCGCGTTCGATGAATCGAAACGTTGCCCCGCCCGTAGCCATGATTCCACGCTTGGGTTCGAGCTGGGAAAAACGGCAATCGTCTGCGGCTACGACGATGTCGGCGGCGAGCATGAGTTCGATTCCTATGGTGTAGGTAATGCCTTGAACCGCGGCGACGATCGGCTTACGGCACTTGCGACCGAGCGAAGTCGGATCGACGTGGCCACCGCGGCCAAGTGGGCCGCCTTCCTTGATCCGCTGTTGCCATTTGGGAAGGTCGAGACCGGCAGTGAAATGCGGTCCGTGACCGAACAGGACGCCGACCCGCAGCTTGTTGTCTTCGTCGAGGGCGGTATAGGCGTCGGCCAACGCATCGTACATTGCGGGGGTAAACCCGTTGTATTTCTCGGTGCGGTCGATGCCGATGAGCATTGTGTGATCGCGGATCTCGGTTGTTATACGCCCGTTGGGGTTGCGAAAGGTTTGGCTCATCCTCGCAGACTAGCGGCCGACCAGCGTCTTTTCCACCAGCGCCGTGCGTGCCAGCGGGCTTTTGCCATGAGGCCGTCGGGCGGCCTGACGGGGAAGATTCGTGGAAAAGCGAGGAACAACTGTTTCTGACCGGACAGCCGAATCCGGCCGCTTAACAACGCGGCGACGGGATCGATCTCGCCTCGGTGTAAGCCGAGAAATACGGCGCCGTTGCAGCGGACTGTCAGATCGGGCAAGGCCGGGGCCGCGACCGTTCCCGGCCGCACGCTGCACCGGCGGTCGGCAACGCGTAGCACCCAGGCCCCGCCACCCTCGCCGGTGAACTCAAATTGGCACGAGAAGTCGAGCCCTGCTGCGTCGGTTGGACGGAAGTAGAACTGCATCATGCGCATCATCGTATCGATGTTGGAGACGCGGATCCTTTGTAGCTGCACCAGACGGATGGTCCGGCCTTGCCCGGGACGGTTCGGGTCGGGGGCGGTGCGGAACTTGCCCGGCGCGATATCGTAAAACTCGCGGGCCGAAGGAGTGTCGATGACGAAGCGCTGCTCTACGCTTTTACGTGTATAGGTCAACGGCTTGAGCGTCTCATCCATATACGACCGGCGCGCGGTCTTGTCGTCGTGGAAAGCGTCGTGGATTTCAGCAGGACAGGTCGCGACGCAGTTGAAGCAGCGATACTCGACACGAAACGCAAGCGACTGCCAGAGTGCGGCTATTTCTGCATCGCTCCATCGGTGCTCAAACCGACGTGGTTTGGCCTCGGCTAGGTCACGTGCGAAGTCGAGAAAACCGGGGATCGAATCGCGATAGGTGTGGTTATAGCAGGCGAAAAAATCGAACTCGCCGTCAGCCTTAATCGCTTCGGTAGGGCACGAGGCGACGCAGAGATTGCATTCCAAGCAAGGGTTCCACTCCATAGACGCGACCGCGGCGTATTCTGCCTCGGCGAATTCCAGGTTTGTCACTACAGTATCGATCAGACAGTAGGCACCGAACGTTTTGTGTAGCAGGTTGCGGCTGGTGCCGATGACCCCTAGGCCCGCTGCCTGGGCCGCGAGTTTGTGACTGAGCGGCCAGATCTTGTCCGGCCAGCGTTGTGAGACCTCCTGCGGCCATCCGATCGTGGTGGTGAGTGCTTCGCCGCCGAGGGAGCGGATGTAGCCGGTGACCTCGTGTCCCCACTTGAAGAGACGTTCTTCGCACGCGTACAGCTCGTGGTTGGCAGTAGGCAGATACCGCGATTGCAGCGAGGGTTTGTTCTCTTCTCCGATCATCACCACGAGCGATCTTGCGTGCGGGTAGACGTAGCGGATTTCGTCGGCCTCGTGCGCGATGGCGGGATGGTCGATCGAGATCACGCCGACGTCATCGGCGATCTGCGCTACCCGCTCTTTGAACTCGGCCATGCTCACCCGTGATCGCACCCAACGTGGTTCGATCTTGACCGGGTCGTACGCATCGATATCCACGAAGGGTTGGCGGCGTTCGCTGTTAGCCGGGATCGCTTTCTTGCCCTGCCAGCGGCCCGGGGTGGCGAAAGGAAAGTCCCAGTCTGCGCTGGTGTTGCGCCGGCCGTTCGGTGTGGCGGGGCCGATCTCGTTCTCGTCGGCAATCGCGTTCCGCTGATGGGTTGGCTGTTGCTCCAGCCGGAGGGGCTTGGTGGTTGCCATTTCAGTCTCCTGTCATTCGGAACCGATTCGGTATTCGCCCGAGTAGCCGAGCCAGAATGAGTCGCCGGTCATGTCGTCGTTGTCAGGCGGTGCGGGCGGAGGAATCTTAGAAAAGGCCGCGGGGATACTGCGTAGATAGAACACCAGCGCCTCCAGGTCCTCGCTCTTGAGCCGTGAGAAGTGATCCCAAGGCATTGCTTGCCAATGCATCGTTCGACCGTCGCGCGAGAGTCCTGTGGTAACCGCACGTTTGATCTCTGCGTCGCTCCAAGCGCCGATGCCGGTCTCCGTGTCAGGTGTGATGTTGCGCGAGTAAGTTGTCCCGTAAACTTCCCAGTTAGCCTTCATGCCCCCGCCTAGTTCGGGGAACGGCGACCACAAGCGTATCCACGACGGTCCGGCCGTGTGACACAGCGAACACGTGCCCGTGGTCGCAACTTCACGACCTCGCCGTGCGAGTGCTTCAAGCCCGGGGTCGCGGCTATCCAATGGCGGTGGCGGCTGACGCAGCGGCGGCAGGTTCAGTGCTGTTGCCGCAGGTCCGTATAGGCCCTCGCCGAGGAGAAGCCCGGTCGGCATCCACATCAAGAACGGCCAGTTGTAGACTGCTGTTGCCGTGAACATCGCCGCGATCCAGACGCCGACGGCAATACGCCGCGGAGGCGGGGTGGGGCGCCGTCGTCCGGGGCGCCCGAGCCTGAGCCCGAGAAGCGCAGCCGAGGCGAGCATTGAGGCGGCAAGTAGCAACAGACCTGTGGTCGGGTTGTGCACATTACGTCGCGCCGCCGTCGGAGTGTTTGCGATGTCGACGCCGTCTGCGCTCAACGCACTACCAGCGTTGCCGGGGTGGAACCGAAAGAACGCGCCTTCGTGTGAACCGGTGATCAGGGCCCTGCCTTTTTCGATTACTCCTTCGACGAGCCCCGGCGCTCGAGGTGCGGGGATCTGGTTGTCGACTGGTTCAAGAGCCGAGAAGTAAGCGTACAAGGCATCGGCATCGCTATCCGCTAGCCCCGTGAGAATCGTCCATGGCATATCGAGCGGGTTCAGGCGCCTACCGTCCTTCGCGCGGCCGCGTTTGATCGCGCGACGGAAGTCCGAGGCGAACCAGCCGCCGATACCCGTGGCGGGTTCAGACGTCAGGTTGCGCGAGTACTGCGTGCCGATGTATTTAATCCGCACACGCATTCCACCGGCTCCGAAGCTCGCCGAACTGTAGGACCCATCGGGCTGCATCTGGACGTGGCAGAGAAAGCAGGTGCCGCTCTTTGCTAGATACTCGCCGTAGTCTCTAGGCTCTTGGTCGAGGCCGTGCGGTCGCAGCGCCGCAGCGATCGCCGCCTCGCGGAGCGAAGGAGCCGCGGCGAGTGAGCGGACGTAGTAGGCCAGAGCCCACAACTCCTCCATACGCGCGGATCGCGCGTAGCCGCGCATCGGCGTTCCGGAAATTCCGGCGGCGAGCCTCATCACGATATCTTCTGCCTCGCTGCCTCCTCGGAACCCCCAGGGACGGGTGAGGTCGGTTGCGACTGCGACGCTGCCGTCATCGTTGGTGAGATGCGGTGGGGTAAAGCTCGCGGGGGCAAACATGAATGCGGGTACACCTGTGTGTTCGCCGATCGCAGAATCAACCAGCGCTCCAGTTCCGTCGAGCCCGTGGCAGCGTTGACAGCCGAGGGCGCTATAGATTCGACGCCCGGATTCTAACACTCGCGCGTCGGGTGTAGGTGGTTCGCCGATGGTGAGAGCTATAGGAGCGGTGGTTGGCTTCAGGTGGAAGCCACGTAATGTGGTGATTGCTTCTTCGATCTGTGCGTCACTGAGAATTCCCGCGAAAGCCGGCATCGCTGTTTCCGCTAGCCCGTTGCGAATCGTGCGCCGGAGATCGGCATCAGAGGCGGAAGTTTCCTCTGTCGTGGTTCGGTATCTGAATACCCCGGTGGTGAAGTCGCGTGGTGCGCGGTCGTTGAACCGTAAGGTAGCTGCTGCAGGTCCGTTGCCACTACCGTCGGTTCCATGGCAACGCTCGCACCAGCGCTCGTAGGTAGCGTTCTCGCTACGGGGTTGCGCCGCTAGCGTCGGTGATGCGGCGATCCCGATCGCGACAGTAAGCACGCCGACAACTGCCGCTGTTATGCGATCATCCACGCTCGTGTCGCCTCGAGCAGAGCCTCGAGGACTTCCGCTTCGCGCCCCTCGGCTGTTGCGCTCGAGTGGCCGGAAACAACCGTGGCCGTCAAACCATGAACGTGCATCCACACCACATTGGCCACGATTGTTGCGTCGCTCCCGGGGCGCAACGTGCCGGTCTCGATAGCTTCCTGGGCGCACTGTTTCACGATGTCGAGAGAGAACGCCTCTTCTCTGACTGCCGCTGTTAACGCGGTTGCGGCGAGGTCGACAGGGAACATGAGACGGAAGTAGTCGCGATTCTCGGTTCCGAACAAGTAGTAGCGCCGCTGCATTTCGATGAGCCGCTCGACCGGGGCCAGACTCGCTGGGGCTTCGGCCAGCGCGCGCGCGAGCTTAGCATGACCCTCCATGCGCAGGTGGTGAAGCACGTCGCCGATGCCGTCGTAGTGCAGGTATATGGCCGTGGCGCTGCAGCCCAGGCGTACTGCGATCTTGCGAGCGGATATGCCCGCGACCCCGCCTTCGAAGTACAACGCGCGGGCGGCTTCGAGAACGCGTTGTTTCAGCGCCGGTGCAGGCTGTTTCCGAGGTTTGCGTGAATCGACAGATGATAAACGATTTGTTAACACCGTTAACCGACGATAGGGCGGCGTCACCCCCCCAGTCAAGGGGGTGCAGGGACCGAATATAAAAAGCTACTCTTTATAATGGCTTACGTGGTGTTGAACGGTAGCCCAAGTGTTTACCAATCGGTTTTTTTTGACAGACGAGGGCCTGGGAAACTACCCTGGCTGGCCGATGAGCGTGGGCAGGTGGGATTGGAAGATGAGATGCCTAGTTGCGCCGCGTCCGGTTTTTGAGGAGCGTGAAGACCGAACAGTTGCCGCAAGTGCAGCACTAAGGAGATTTTCGATGCTTAGACCCTCAACCGTCGCCTCAGTTACGGCGGCGCTTACGTTTTTCAGCATGACGGCATTCGCCACTGCCGCCCATGCAGGTGCATATCCGACCAACACGTGTGTGTCGGCCAAACAGAAAGCTGCCGGTAAATTCTGCCAGAGCGGGCTCAAGGCGTGGTCGAAGTTCCAGAAAGCTCCGGGCAAGGACCCGGGTGGTGCTAAGCGGAACGCAGCCATCGATAAGGCAGCGAGCAAACTCACGGGCGCGTGGGGCAAGGCCGAAACGAAAGCCACTGCCAAGGACGTGGAGTGCGCCGTTACAACGGTAACTGCCGGGGAGGCGGAGACCAACCTGCGAACACGTATCGACGACCTGCAAACCGCCGCGCTCGCGGGGCTGAACCCGACTGATGCCGGTGACCAGAAGTGCGGAGCGGGGATCCTCAAGTCGCTCGCGAAGATGTGTAGCGGGTTGCTCAAGGCTGAGTCGAAGTTCGTGAAGGCGCAGTCGAAGGATCCCGATCGGAGCGGTCTCGGAGCGGGAAAAACCAAGCAGACGACGAAATTCCAGGCCGGCTACGATAAGTCGGCATCTGCGTGCACCTCGCCCCCTGCATTGGCGGTAGATCTGGTAACCGCGGCGCAGACCGCCAGCGGAGACACGGTGCTTGACACCGTAACCTCGCCCGGCTTGCCGACGGTGTTCACGCAGGAGATTCCCGGCACTGCCGTTCCCTACAAAGGCAACACTCTATCGCCGCGCTGCTCGCGCGATACTCCGTATTCGTATTTCTACAAGCGTGGCACGACCAACAATCTGCTCGTGTACTACCAGGGCGGAGGCGCGTGCTGGGATCTGGCCACTTGCTGGAGCCTTCCGGTCTACAAGATCGACGCGGGCGCGGGCGACAACCCAGACCTACAGGGCACCGGCTTTGCGGACCCGAACAACGTTCTCAATGTGTTTAAGGACTGGCACGTGGTCTTCGTTTCCTATTGCACGGGAGATGTTCATTGGGGCGACAACGTTGCGAACTACGCCGGCAGTACAACCCATCACGTCGGCCGGGTGAACGCTTCGGTCGCCGAGAAGTTCGCACGCGAGCACTTTCCGAACCCTGACAAGGTCTTCGTGACCGGCTCCAGTGCGGGCGCTTACGGCGCGGCGCTCAACTCGGCGTTTTTGATGGACGAAGTCTATCCGGCCGCCGAGTTCAACGTGCTCGGCGATGCGGGCGCGGGGGTCATCACCCAGCAATGGCTGCAGACTAAAATCGGTTCGTGGAACGTCGAAAAGAACCTGCCGACGTTCATCCCTGGGATCAACTTACCCTTGTCTGACTTCTCAATGGTCGAGATCTATGAGTCGCTGGCAGCCGCTTTTCCGCAGCACCGCTTCGGGCAATACCAAAGCAACTACGACGGTGGCAACGGTGGGCAGACCTCGTTCTTTCACATCATGCGGGTTGGCGTGGATGCCAACTGGTGGGAACACCAGTGCGAGTGGACGGCTTGCTTGCGCCACTACTTGGCTGAGTTGAAACTACGCATCCCGACCAACTTCCGTTCGTATACGGGGGCCGGGTCGCGGCATACGGTGTACGGCTCCGACAAGCTTTACACCGACCTGACGGGACCGGTGCCGATCACGGTCCGCAATTGGGTCGACGCGATGATCAACGACGACGTCGGCTGGGTCGATGTCGACTGTCTTGACGGCGGCGACTGCGATCTCGTCGATACCTGTCAGGGAGGGGACAACGCAGGGCTTGCGTGCGTCGATGATACCGACTGCCCGAACGGTGGAACGTGCGAACTCGACCCGAGGCCGAGTCCGCTAGCGCCTCCGTATGAGGCGGGTGGCGTTGTCAACTGTCCCGCGACGACTTGCGAGTGCTTCGACATCCTGACCGCGACCAACGGGGTTAACTGTCCAGACTGAGTGGGCAACGATAACAGAGTGCGCGGTCGGTTATTCGCACTCATAAAAAGAAAGGCCCGGGAGTTTGCGCTTCCGGGCCTTTCTTTTGTCCGACCGCGCAGATTCGGTCAGGGCAGGCCCATTCCTTCGGAGGCGGCTTTCAAGCCGCCCATTGAGCCCTTAGCCGCATCGAGCTTTGCCTTCGCATCGCCGGCTGCCGCCGTGTCGATTGCCGCGTTGCTCTTGGCAGCGTCGAGTGCTGCCTGAACTTCGGGGTTCTTCGGCTCGAGGTTCGCAGCTTTCAAGCAAAGTGGCAGTGCTTCCGTAAACGCCTTGGCCTTCACCTTTGACAGACAGCCTTGGACGTTGGGGTCAACAGCCTTCTCCATCGCGGTGTTCATCAAGTCTCCAGTCGTCTTTGCCGCCGGCTTCGCGGTCTCGGTGGCCTGATGAGCGGTACCGGTGCTCGAGCCGGTGGTGTCCGGCCCGCTGTTACATGCGGCGGTGCTGAATACCAGCAGTGTCAAAGTCAGAATTATCTTCATTCGAGTGAGCCTCCCGCTTGCTTCTCGTTGCGCGCCCACTAACCCTTCCCTCGATTCCGCACAACTGCAAGGCGCGAGACTCGCAGGGCCGGCCGCCTGGCGGTTTCGCGGCACAAGGCCGCACAAGTAACGTTTAGACAGCGCCGTTGGTGATCGCGGGCGACCCTTTGAGTGAGTGCAAACCGCAGGAAACCGGATTATTTGTGGGGGCGGGGTTTCATGGCTACACTCACCGAGCTGCGTGCGAGTTCTACAACTCGGGCGAGGTGAGAATCATGACGACTTGGAAAGAAGCTCTTGGCGATCGCATTCCCGAGGACCTCGGGCGTGAAATCGATATTTTCGAAACCCAGATCGAGCTCAAACGGGTCGGCAAGATGGATGAGAAGGTCTTTGCCGAAACTCGCCTGCGCCGTGGGGTCTACGGACAGCGTTATGACAACGGGGCCAGGCACGACGGCAACGGCCAGAAGACTTTGCCGTTCCCGTCCGCCGAGCTGACCAAGGGGCCCGAGACGCTTTGGGACGCACCCGGAATGATGCGTATCAAGATCCCTTTTGGCGGTCTCAACCCCGTACAGATTGAGGTCTTGGCCGATCTTGCCGAGGAGTACTCAGACGCGATCTGTCACGTCACGACCCGTCAAGACTTTCAGCTTCACTACGTTCATCTTGAAGACACACCCGATCTGATGCGTCGGCTTGCCGCAGTCGGCATCACCACTCGCGAGGCATGCGGCAACTCGGTGCGCAACATCACGGCTTGTCCTATAGCCGGTGTTTGCCGTGACGAGACGTTCGATGTCACACCCTACGCCGATGCGACGATGAAGTTCCTGCTCGGTCATCCCGACACCCAAGACTTCGGACGCAAGTTCAAGGTCGCATTTTCCGGCTGCGGGCAGCACGCGTGTGGACTTGTGAACATGCACGACCTCGGTCTGATCGCGCGTATGCGCCAGATAGACGGCAAGACGGTGCGTGGCTTTGAGGTTTACGTCGGTGGTGGGCTCGGAACGGTTCCCTACGACGCCAAGCTTTATGACGAGTTCGTCAGCGAAGATCAGATCTTCCCGCTGACGCAAGCGATCGCGCGTGTGTTCGCGCGGCTCGGCGAAAAGAAGAACCGCGCGCGTGCGCGGATCAAATTCCTTATTGCCAAGCTCGGCATCGAAGAGTTCAAGAAGCTGGTCGAGGAGGAGCGCCGGGTGCTCAAGCCCGATGAGCGCTGGTCAGACTACATTCCCGGTGTCGCCGACTACAAAGAGACACCACTAAAGGACGGCGCCGAGCTTGTCTTAGCTAAGAACCTGCCTGAAGGGTTCGCGGCATGGCGCGAGACCAATGTCTATGCGCAGCGACAGCCCGGCTACGTCGTTGCCACGGTTACGTTACCTCTCGGCGACATTTCCTCTGAGCAGATGCGGGCTTTGGCCGATCTCGCTCGCAAGTACGTTGGTGAGAGTGTGCGAACCACTGTCGAGCAGAACATAGTCCTGCGCTGGGTGAGCGAAGCCGAGCTCCCCGAACTCTATGCCGAGCTGGCCGCATGCGGTCTCGGTTCGGCGGGAGCCGAGTCGATCATCGACGTGACGGCATGCCCCGGCACCGATACCTGCAAGCTGGGTATTGCCTCATCGCGTGGGCTTGCGGGCGAATTGCGTACGCGGCTGGCTGCCAAGTCGCATGAACTCGATCAGGCCGTCAAAGCCCTGCGCATCAAGGTGAGCGGTTGCTTCAACTCGTGCGGCCAGCACCACCTAGCCGACCTCGGCTTTTACGGGGTGAGCCGTAAGATAGGCGGTACCACAGTCGCGCATTTTCAGGTCGTGCTTGGTGGCAAATGGGCCGACAACGGCGGGTCCTACGGTTTGGCGATCGGTGCGGTGCCGTCGAAACGTATTCCCGATCTTGTCAGTCGGATAACCGGCAACTACTTACGCGACCGCACCGGGCAGGAGAGTTTTCAAGACTACACGGCGCGCATCGGCAAGAAGGCGCTCAAGGAGATGTTTGCCGACCTCACCCCGGTGCCGTCGATGGACGCGGATCCCTCGTACTATTCTGATTGGGGCGATCCGCGTGTCTTCACCATCGGCGATATGGGCATCGGGGAGTGTGCCGGCGAGGTGGTCTCGCTCGTCGACTTCGATATGGCCGGCGCCGAGCGCGAGGCGTTTGAAGCGCAGATCCTCTTAGAGGAACACGACTACGAACAAGCCGACGATATGGCCTACAGTGCTATGCTTGAGGCGGCTAAGGCGCTTGTGAAGCTTCAGGCCCGAGATATCGGCGATGATCCGGACATGATCGTCGCGGAGTTCAAGAAACTTTACTACGACACCGAAGTGTTCTTCGACAGATTTGCCGGCGGTAAGTTCGCGCAGTTCCTGTTCGTGCGTCACGACGACAACAACAGAGCCTATAGCGCGGAGATAGCGAAGCATTTGATAGAAGAGGCGAATCTCTTCATCGAGGCCGCCCACGCCTGCCACGGCAAGATTGCAGAGCAAGGTGCGGCCGCGCCTGCTCTACAAGTGTCTCCCTCTTAGGTATCGACGTGGCAGGTGAACTTAGTTTGTACCGCGTCGGGGTGAAGTTCTATCTGGACAAGGTCGCGGGCCACGAGCCCGCCGTGCTGATCCCGGTGTTTCATAAATGGATCCAGAACGAGTCACTGCCCGGCCTGTTGATCGACGTAGCCGACTACCGCCACGTACCCGACGGCCCTGTGCTTATGTTGATCGCCCACGAGGGCAATTACGCACTCGACCTCGGCGACGGGTGCCCGGGAGTGGTCTATTACCGCAAGCGTCCCGACCCCCGAGATCCGGCAGAACTGTTGCGTGAGGCTGCGCGAAACGCCCTTACGGCGGCGTCCTTGCTCGCCGAGGAGACCGGTATTACGGGGTACGCCACCCTCGCCGGGCCTTTCAAGGTCTTTGCGCAAGACCGGCTTGTAGCACCGAATACAGACGCTACTGCGCAAGCTTTGCGTTCTGCGCTGGAGGGTCTGATCGCACCGCTTTGTGCTGGGGCGGAGACCACTCAGCAACGGATCGCCGACCCACGCGCTCCGTTTAGTGTTGAGATCTCCGGCCTTGGCGAGAGCAAAGCTGAGGATTTGCTGGCTCGCTTGCAGTAATCTGAGCGGCAGAGCGTAGGTTCTGCAGCCTGCGATCTGCACACGGCGCTCACTTTTGTGTCGATCGCCTCTTTTTTCGCAAAACGCGACCATCCCATCCGATATACTTCTAGCATTAGCGGCTTTCTGCGGAGGCTGCGCTAACAGGAGTAAGCTTAAATGGGTATGCAAATCGCAAAGCGATTGGGAAACAAGAAGGATCAGCGTGGCTTCACGCTCGTCGAACTCGCGATCGTTATCGTTATAATCGGCGTTTTGGCGTCGTTTGGTGTCCCACGTTTTCGGAGCGCCGTCGAGCGTTCCAAAGCGGGTGAGGCTTTCGCCTACCTTGCTTCGATTCGTGCGGCGCAAGAACGTTATCACGCTCGCACCGGTGCGTACGCTGTGGCAGTGGCAAGCCTCGACGTATCGATGGACGCGCCGAAGTACTTTACCATTACCGAGCCGACTGCAGGCTTGTCGCTTGACATTCAGCAAGACTGGCAGATGCAGCTGACGCGCTCGGGTTCAAACGCGGGCTTTGGCGCCTACACGGTTGTGTGGTCGGAAACGGGATTCGTCGACGGCGTTTCGACCAGCACGATCTGTGGGGTGCCGGCAATCCTTCCCGTCGAGGCCTGCACCGGAACCTGATCAGGTTAGGCTGAGTTATCGGTCGGCCATGACGATTGCAGCCGATACGATGAAGCGGCGACAGCGAGGCCCCGAGCGCGTCCTGTCGCCGACAGCGGAGTCCGACGCGGGGGCGGTTGTTCTGAGCGGGGCAGCGTCGATGGAAAGCCAACCCCCGTTCACGTTGGCCGCTCTGTGCCGAAAGGCGCAGAGCGGTTTTACATTCTTGGAAGTCCAAGTCGCGATGCTGCTGTTGCTAATCGGGATAATGGGCATCGTTCTTCACGGAGCCGCCCAGCGTCGGCATCTCGCATGGATTTCCGAGTACGGAAAGGCGCGTGGCATTGTGAACCTGGTCGCTTCACGAGCGGTTCTCACCTACACCGAAGACGACAACTCGGCACGGCTACCCGAGTGCACGATCACGCTGCTGGCAACTGCAAGCGTCGGGGCAGTCGCTAGCGCCGAGGTGCGTGTCGCGAGGACAGGGCCGTGACGGGGTTAGCAGCGAGCCCGCCCGCGGCTTACGCTCGAACGAGTGAGAGTGGGGTGACCCTCATCGAGACGGTTATCGCTTCGACGATGATCACATTCGTCGCGACCATCCTTGCGGCCTCTGCCGGTGGGTTCGCGCGTAACGTAAGCGAGCTGCGCGAGGCAACCGACGTTCTTGTTGAGGTACAGACCGCACGCAATAGACTCATGTCCGATGTCGCCGATGCAGCGACCTTTATCTGTAGCGCTGCCGACGTGTTTCGTATTCTCACTGACGGGGTTTCTCCTCCGATCTCTACAATCGAGTATCGACAGACCGCGGGAGATCTCCATCGCATTAACACCACCACTGGGCTCGAACTCACCGTCGCGAAGGATCTCGCGGCGATTGCTTGTACCGATGCGGGTGGCGGAGAACTCGATGTCACGATGACATTCGGAGTCCTTGATACGCAAACGCGCCTGCGTTTACGCGTGACGGATGCAGGAGTGGGGCCGTGATGATGCGTTCGGGTCAACGCGGGTTCGTCCTGATCGGTGTTCAGGTCTTTGTGATGATTGTGTTTATCGCACTCGCGCCCAGTTATTCGAGGCTGCACGAGGCTCTAAGCGCCGAGCGGAAAACGATCAACGTGATTGGGGGCACCGCAGTCCAGATAGAGGACGTGTTGGGAACGGCCGTTGCACGGCTACAGACCGGAGTGCCGGCGACCGACATCCTCAACTGTAAGCTGATAGTGGAAAAGAAAAGCTCCTTGAAGACGGAGACCTACGTTGTTAGCTACGAAAAACTACTCGTCGATGAGTGGCGCGTGACGGTGACGAAAGACAATAATAGTACTGACCCCGACTGTGCGGTCGTGTTCGGCGGCCAGTGTCCGGCGGTGGGACCATGAACGCGGCGCTTCTTCCACGGCTCTTGAAGCTCCACGTCAAATCGTCGATCGGGTTTTTCCGTAGCGATGATGCCGTAAGCATCGTCGAAGCGGCGCGGACGCCGCTGGGGCTCGGGAGTATCCGATCACAGCGGATCCCGCTGGATGATACTTCGGCGTCAAGTACGGAGGCCGTACGGGAGATCCTCGCGGACCTTATGCAGCGCGAGAGTACTAAGACCGTAACCGTCGGGATTCGATCAAGTGCCGTTGACTTTGTCGCTGACCTCGCCCGAGAAGAAGAGCAGTGGGACGGCGAAACCAAACCGTCGAAGCAGGCCGCGTCGAAGAAGGCTTTGGAAGCGTCGGTTCTGATCGACAGCCTCGCGATCACTGCAGCAAGGACGAAGTATGTTCTCACCGGTCGTGTACGGGCCCAAGAAATCCGTGCGACCCTGCCGGAGGATGGAGACGAAGAAGAGGAATTTGTCCACCCGCGCTACGAGCCTGGGCCATGGGCGGCCTGGCGGGCATCCAATCATTTTGCTCCGTTGCGACCGCGTTCCGGCGTTCACTTGCGCTATATCCTCGGTGCGACGACCGGGTTGGCGATTCTTGGCGACAAGAACTGGCCGCTGGCCTGGCAGCTGCTTTCTTGGAAGCGGGACGCGAAGGGATCCGCGCTCATCCAGGCTTACCACATGCTTGCCCTCTATGGCCGGCGCCGTCTATCGTTGGCGGAAATCCCACACGTAAGCGTGCAAGGTGACCACGATTTGAGTGAGGGGTGGGGGATCGTTGAGACTGCACTCGGCCGTGAGGTCGAAGTGGTTAAGGGGCCCTGCTACGACGCCGAGTTCGTCGCGCTCGGACTCGCGCTCGGCGGCCTGGAGCAAGAAGAGCGCACTCTGGACCTGGGCCGCGCTCTGCGGCCACCGCGCTCGATTCTTTCCATGCTCCCACGGGGGGAACTGGGGTTCCTCTGTTTCCTGTTTGCTTCGATGTTCGTGGCGCTATGGGGACACAGCCTTTCGCTTCGAGCCGACCTACGAGAGGCGATGGCCGAGAACGCTGCCTCGTCTTGGGCGACGGCCATCTCTGCGAGCCAGCTCAAGAACGAACGGGTTCGTCTGCTCAGCGAGGTACAGCCTCTCAGTCGATTCCTTACGCGCAATATTGCATTTGCGCCGGTGGTAGCGGCGATCGCACAGAACATCCCTGAAAAAGCCTGGCTCGAGTCACTGCACGGTGTCGACTTGGTGTGGCAGCGCGCATCCAACGCGGGGCTCGGAAACTCCTATGTGTTGCTGCGCTACGGTGCGCCGTTGGTGCGACGCGGGACAGTGCCCGTCGAGATGGATCAGTTGGTCAAAGGCTTACGTGCCTCGAGCTACATCAAGGAAAGCCTACCCGAAGTGAAGCTCTCCGACATCAACTGGAAGCGTGAAGGAGAAGCGGGCGTCACCGTGTTTACAGTGACCGCCACGCCGAAAACCAAATAGTCATGTTCGAGGTCGCAGCTCAACGACAGATCGATCAGCTCAAGGAACGCTATGCTTGGGTTTTCGATGCCCTGCAAGACCGCAGCCGACTGCGGCTCATCGCGATCGGTGCCGCGGTGTTTCTTGGTATGGCGGTGGTCTACAACCCCATGAACGAGGCAATCTCACGACTGCGCAAACGGGTAGCATACGAGCAGCAAAGGCTTGAATTGGTACGCGACGTCGAGGGGTTGCGTTCCAGCCGCGAGGCTCTCCTCAAGACCGTCCCGGATTCTGCCCACGCGAACTTCTGGACCGAGTACGTGCTCGGTGGTCTCGGCGACGTCGGTGTTCAACTGAGGCACTTTGAGACCAATTTCAACGCCCAACAATCGATTGGCAGCTATCGCGCGCTCGAACTCAATATCGAGGTTAGTGGTGAGTATCGCCAGGTCTACGAGCTCATTTCTTGGATCGAGTCGAGCCCCTGGTACATGCGGATCATGGATGTACGATTTCGTAGAGAACGTAGCACTCTCTTTGCTACTCTGAAGGTAGGCGTACTCGCATCCGAGGGCGCCACGGTGAGTGATGAATCTTAGTCGAATCCCAGGCTTGGCTGCTATCGGACTGGTCGCGTTCATGACGTGGAGCGCAATTGGCTCGGCTCCGCTCGCGCTTGAGCGAACGGCTTCAGCGTATGGACAAATCCTCAAGGCCCAGGCAACGCACCCGCTTGCTGATGCCCGTGACGATGGCTTCCGCGATCCGTTCCTTCGTCCAGATGAAGCCGCAGCTGCACGCGTGTCCGGGCAGTCCGCGCCGAGTGGGCTCAAATTCGAAGACCTACGCCTGACCGGCGTAGTGGTTACCGGCTCGCACCGATTTGCTTATATCAATGGTAAGCGGCTGCGCGAAGGCGAGCGGCTCGACAGCTTTCTGGTCGATCAGATCGACTTCAACCGGGTGACAGTCTCCGGTGGAATGGGGAAAAACGATCTTTGGCTTACCGCGGCCCTACCGCGCGAAGACCCGGCCAAGCGGCAGTTGCCTCCCGAACAGGTGTTTCCCGGCCTTGCGGGCATACTCGCTGCAACCGCAGCCAGTGCTGCCGCACAAGCCGCGTCCACACAAGGCGTGGCCGGCGGTAACCAGGCGGCGACGCAGAGCGCAACGCAGCAGCTGCCGACTCCGCCCCCAACGGCAGTGAAAACGGTTCCCGGCGAACTACCGTCGGGATTGTCGTTCTTCACGGGAAGCTGAGGCCGATGCAAGCTGTCGCCGTCGACGACTCGCGCCCATTGATCCTCGATCTATTGCTTGCCGACCGTCGCATCGAGCAGAAGGACATAGACGCGGTCTACCAACTCAGAGCCAAAGAAGGCCTGAGTGTTGAGCACGCGCTGGTAACCACCGGTCTGGTTTCTGACACCGAAATCGCCGAGGTCTATTCGCGTTTGATGCGCGTCGAGATTGTCGATCTCGACAAATGCGAACGTCTCGCCGCCGATGAAGCGCAATCGTTGGTTCCGGAGAAGATTCTCAGGGATTTGCGCGTCGTACTGATCTCCGTCGACGGCGGATCTCTCCACGTAGCGTTAGTCGATCCGACCGACCTCAGTGCGTTGCATCAGATCCAGCTTTACTGCGGGCTCACACCTGTCGCCCAGGTCGCACCGCTCTTACAGGTTGACGCTGCGCTCAATGCCATGTTCGGCAAGCGCAACGTCGTACGCGAGATTGTGCTCGAGTCGGCTATGGCCGAGCAGGGGCTCGACGCCGACCTCGAAGACGACGTGCTCGACCTGGATCGTCCGATTCCGGATACCCCTGACACACAGGTGATTCGCATGGTGAACCATATTCTGCGCCAAGCGATCAGCGAAGGCGCGAGCGATGTTCACATCGAGCCCCGCGTGAGTGAAGTCGCCATCCGAATTCGCGTCGACGGTGAGTTACACGAACGCCCGTCGCCGCCGAGATCACTGTATCTACCTTTGCTGTCGCGGTTGAAGGTCGTCTCGCGCATGGATATCGCCGAACGCAGGTTGCCGCAGGACGGTGGCTTCTCGCTCAGACACCGTGGCAACCCTGTAGACGTTCGCGTTTCGACCATCCCGACGATTTTCGGGCAGAAGATGGTTCTACGGTTGCTCCACAAAGATTCGACACTGTTGAGTCTGGAAGCGCTCGGCATGGACCCCGATCAGTGCGAGCGTTTCGTGAACAACGTACGCGCCCCTCATGGTTTGACGTTCGTGACCGGACCGACCGGGAGCGGTAAGAGCACGACGCTTTACGCGGCACTTAACTTGCTCAACTCGCCCAGTAAAAATGTCGTGACGGTCGAGGATCCCGTCGAATACAAACTCGACGGGATTAACCAGGTACAGGTTCACAACCAGATCGGTATGGACTTTTCGCACACGCTGAGGGCGTTCCTACGCCAGGACCCCGACGTGATCATGGTAGGAGAGGTCCGCGATCAGGAGACTGCGCAGATCTGTCTGCGCGCGGCACTGGTCGGACGGGTGGTTCTCTCGACCCTCCATACAAATAGTGCACTCGGTGCGGTCGAGCGTCTGTTCGACATGGGCATTGAGTCCTTTATGGTCGCGTCCACGCTGAGGATGGTCGAAGCCCAGCGGCTCATCCGGCGGCTTTGCGAACACTGTAAGGAGCCCGAAAAGCCCGACCCGTGCACCGCAGAGCGGTTCAAGCTCGAGCCGGACGCAGAGATCTTCAGGCCGCGTGGATGCAACGCCTGCAGCGGAGTCGGTTACAAGGGCCGCATCGGTATCTTCGAGGTCGTTGAGGTAACTCCTGAACTTCGAACGATGATCCAGCGGCGTGAGTCGCTGCAGGATCTGCAACGCAAAGCCGCAGAGGCGGGGATGAAGAGCCTCTTTGACAGCGGCCTCGACAAAGTGCGCGCCGGTAAGACCAGCCTCGAAGAACTGGTGAAATCGACGCTTGCGGGCGAGGACTGATCGCCATGGGTGCCGCGATCCACGGGCTCCACGGCAACGGGCTGCGCTCGCTGCGGGTACGTATCCGTACCTCGCAGCACGGGCGTACCAAGCCGGATGATATCATCTCATTCTTCCAGCAATTCGGCACGCTTCTCGCCGCGGGGACGCCGCTACTTAGGGCGTTACAGATCACGCGCGAGCAGTGCGAAAGCACATCGTTCGCGAACATCCTACGGAGACTCACGCAGAGCGTTTCCGCCGGCAACTCGCTCCACGACGCGATGGGCAAGCACCCGAGTGTGTTTGAGACCCAGTGGGTCGAAATGATCAAGGCGGGAGAGCGTAGTGGGCAATTGCTTGGAACCGTAGTTGGACTAGCCGACTACATAAAGACGAGGAGATCGGTGCGCACGCGTGTGACCTCGGCGATGATCTACCCCTGCGTCTTGATGGTAGTATTGGTCGGTTCATTGGCGATCATGCTGGGTAAGGTGGTGCCGACCTTTGCGGCGTTCTTAACCGATTTTGGCACCGAGTTGCCGGCCATCACCCAGACTGTGATATGGCTGTCCGACTGCTTCAAACGTTACCTGGGTTTGCTCGTATCCGTGCCGATATTCACCGGACTTGCCGTGCGCAGCTATCTGCGCACGCCCTCCGGCGCGCGGCGGTGGGATGTGGTGATGATCAGACTCCCGATCTGGGGAACCTTCATGGTCGAGTCGGCGATGGAGAGGTTCACACACAACCTCTCGTTGTTGCTGGAGTCGGGAACCCCACTTCTAGAAGCGCTGTCTGTGATCGCAAAAATGTTCACGCGTCACGGCGTATACGCGAGCGCGGTAGGCACTGCGTGCCATTCGGTCGGGAAGGGTTCACCCCTAGGCACATCGCTGGAGCAAACCGGACTGTTTACACCGCTGGTTGTCAACATGATTCATGTGGGCGAGCAGGCGGGTAACCTGACCACTGTTCTCGATGAAGTCGCGAGCTACTATCGTGCGCGGGTGGATGTACGGATCGGACGGCTCATGTCGATGCTGGAGCCCGCGATTGTCATAATCCTCGGTATAACGGTGGGAGTGATTTTGCTCTCGGTCTATTTACCGATGTTTGAGATGGCCTCTGGACCCGGCGGCTGAGCCGATCAGTCGAGTTAAACCAGGAACCAGGCTGTCCACCAGCCGGCCAACGCGAGGTGTGCGGCGATAAGTACACCTTGCCCCGTCCAGACGACGCGTCGAACACGGGGGGTGTGCGCATCAGGCATCCGGCCGTCACGGTACATCCTGAGTGCCCAGACGAGGACGCCGCAGCCGACCAAGGTCATCCCTGAGCGGTAAAGTCCCACGCCGAACGCGCCGCCGATCTCGATCATATAGGCCATGACTGGGTTGAGCTCGATGAGCAGTCCCATCTTCAAAGCTGCGAGTGTGCAGGCAGTGTCGATCGCACCGACGATCAGCATGATCGCCGGGCAGACCCAGATCCAATTACTCGGACGCGGCGCCGGAACGGCTTCGGTTATTACCGCCGGTGCCGACGTAAACGTCCAGGTGGGCGCATCCACCATCGTCGCGTCGATTATGGTCCGATGGACTGTGGCCGCGGTGGTGACAGCCGGGCGCCGACGGCTACGGACGCTGTGACGCAGAGGACGGGTCGGTGTAGGAGCGGCGGTCTCAAACTCGGCGCGAGGATAGAAACACCGGCTTGCAGGGCTGTACGTGTGAGTGCCGCTTCGCATATGTAGGAAACTACCCGCGGTTCAGACTCAGTAGAAGAGCGATCGTCAAGAAACCGCCGAAGTTCATCGTAAATGCCGCCCCCACAAGCCGAACCGTGCGCCAGGGTTTATGCGCTTTGTCAGGTTTTTGGCGTACGGCAAGGACGGCCCAATGCGTTGCCGTACGTAGATTCGTACCCCGTAATGTGAGTCGTTTTCAAGCTCGCGGTGGTAGAAGGGGGGTGGTAGACAAACCAGTCATGTCTCGCGATTACGTGACCGTCGTGTCGGGTCTTCCACGTTCCGGAACCTCCATGCTTATGCGCATGCTGTCGGCCGGAGGCCTGCCGCTAGTGACCGACGGAGAACGGCCTGCGGACAACGACAATCCGTTGGGTTATTTCGAATACGAGCCGGTTAAGAAGCTCGGTCAAAGCCGCGAGTGGGTTGCGGAAGCGGCGGGCAAAGCGGTCAAAGTCATCTCGATGCTGCTGCGCGAGCTACCCGTGGATTGCCGCTACCGCGTGCTTTTCTCCGAGCGGGATATGGACGAGGTTCTCGCGTCGCAAGCCGAGATGCTTACCCACCGGGGACGCGAACCCGGCGGCGACGATGCACGCATGGGCGAACTGTTCCGGAAACACCTGCTTCAGGTCCAGGGGTGGTTGGCGCAATCCGAGCACACGGACGTTCTCTATCTTCCTTACGCTCAGACGGTGTCGGATCCAGGCGCTGCGGCCGAACGGATATCGGACTTCCTGGGCGGCGACCTCGACACAGCAGCGATGGCGGCGGCGGTTGACCCCGCACTGTACCGGCGTCGTGCTTAGGATTTGGTTCCAGGCGAGAGCAGACGTCGCGTATCGCGGACGAGATCGGTGAGAGCCTCGGGGTCGTTGGTGTCGTAGTAACCGCGGATTCGTCCCTTGCCATCAATGAGAACGACGCGCAGGCTGTGGACGATCGGTCCGTGCATCGGTTCTAAGTACTTTTCTGCGTCGTCAATCCCAAGCTTTGCGGCAAGCTCGCTCGCACGCGACGCATCGAGGTAGAACCCTTTGCGAATGGTAGCGATCATGTCTGCGTACTCACCCGTCAAGAAACTCCAGGTACGTGGGTCGGCACCGTGCCGCTCGGCGTATTCTTTCAACACCCGAGAAGTATCGCGTTCGGGGTCGACGGAGAACGAGACCAAGCGAAAACGCGGATCGCTGCCGAACTCGTCTTGCAGTCTTTTGACCTTGCGGGCGAGGATTGGACACGGACCCGGACAGGTCGTGTACAGGAAGCTCGCTATCCAGACCTTGTCGGCGAGCATCGCTGTGCTGAAGGACCGTCCGTCCTGATCGAGGTGTGAGAATTGTGGTGTTTGACCGAGTACCGGCAAAGCACGAACCGGTTCGACGAGCGGTCCGATGGTTTTTACGGCAACTGCTGCGGCTAACGCTGCCCCGAGCACGAGAACTAGGGCACGTAGAAATGCCCGTCCACGGGCGGGAACCCCGTCGGTAAGACGCATCACGACACGTAGCGGCTGCGGGCCGTAACGGCCGTAGCGAGCCATGTCATCGACGCGGCGAATAGCAGGGTAACGACCAACGACAGCCCAAGCCCAGGGATGTCGCCGAGAACTTCGGGGCGGTCGAGATACAGCAACTGACGGAGAGCCGCTAAAGCGTAAGTAAGCGGGTTTATCTGCATCAGTATTCGCATCGGCGTAGGCATGCCGTCAGGAGGAAAGAACGCTCCCGAGAGAAACCACATCGGCATGAGGAACGCCATCATGATCGCATGGAAGCCTTGCGTGGAATCCATGCGCCAAGCAATTGCGAAGCCCAAACCCGAGAGCGCGAAGGCGATGACGATCAGCAAGAAGAACGCCGCGAACGTTCCGATCAGTGACAACTCGAACCCCGCTAAGGGTGCCAGCACGAAGATCAGCGCGCCTTGGCCGACCGCGAGCACCGTGGTGCCCAAGAGTTTCCCGTAAACGATCGACGAGGCCGGGATTGGCGCGACCAACACGCTTTGCAGTAAACCTTCGTTGCGGTCTTCGATGATCGAGATCGTTGCAAAGATCGCAGTGAACAGTACGATCAACACCACGGTGCCGGGGAAAAAGTACTCGACGTAAGCGAGCGGGCTATCTGCCCCGAGCGGCTGGAACGAAGCGCTCAGTCCGACCCCGAATAATCCCCAAAAAATCAACGGCTGCACGAGTGCACCGAATACACGGTTACGCTGGCGTACGAAGCGAACCAGCTCGCGCTTGGCGAGCGCGAACACCGCCGACCAGCGTGCGGTCGCGGTCGTGGTGTCCCGGTCTACCGTGACTTCAACCGCTTGTGTAGTCGTCTGTTCAGCTTGCATTCCAAAACCTGTGGCCGGTCTCGCGGATGAATACGTCTTCGAGGGTGGGCTTGGCCAGGCTGATCCCGTCGATTTTATCCTGGAACGTCTCCATCAAGCGTTTTACCAGTACGTGACCGTTGGGTTGTTCAATACGCAGACTGCCATCGACAAGGACGGGCGACTCGCCGAGTTCGTCGGTGATCCGGGTTGCGAGTGTTTCGGGTTCGGGGCTACGAATCGTCACGACATCGCCACCGATAGCGCTGCGCAACGTGACCGGCGATCCCGCTGCGACAACGCGACCTTCGTCGAGGATGATCAAATCGTCGCAGCGCTCGGCTTCCTCCATCAGGTGGGTGGTGACGAGAACGGTGACGCCCTCCTCGGCTCGGAGAGAATCCAGGTGCTCCCAGAGGTCGCGGCGGCCGCCAGGGTCGAGGCCTGTCGACGGCTCGTCGAGGATGAGGACACGGGGTTGTGACAGTAGGCATTTGGCCAACTCGACTCTGCGCTTGAGCCCCCCCGAGAGCTTCTCGACAAGTTGACCGGCGCGGTCGGCGATACCCAGCCTCTCGAGCGCGCGCGTGGAGGCGTCGCGGAGATCGTTTCCCGTTCTACCGTAAAGGTGGCCGTGTAGATGGAGGTTCTCCAGCACCGTGAGCTTTGGGTCGACGCTTGGAGCCTGAAAGACAACGCCAAGATTCTCGCGGATCGCGTGCCGTTCCGACGCCAGGTCGTGACCGAGGATCTGTGCGCGACCTTCAAAGCCGGAAACCAGCGTTGCCAGGATTCGAAACAGCGTGGTTTTGCCGCCGCCGTTGGGGCCGAGGACCCCGAAGAAGCTGCCTGGACTCACGCTGAACGAAACACCGTCGAGCGCGCGGCGTTCTTGGTAGGAGAAAGCGAGGTTCTCGGAGGTTACGGCGGCGTTTGGGTTCATGATCGTAGGAGCGCTTAGCTGCCCAGCCTATCGACGACCATGGCGGCGAGTAGCAGCGGCAAGTATAACACCGAACAAAGCATAAGTTGTCTGGCGGAGGTTTTACTCATACTACGCGCCGCCGCGATTGAAAATCCGATGTAAGTGAGGCCAAGGACGAAGGCCGACCAGAAGTAAAGCGTGCCTGCCATGCCGGCCGCTGAGACTGTTAACGACACCGGGAGGATCGCAGTTGCGTAGAGCACCATCTGCCGTCCGGTAAGTCCGCCGTCTGGGTCTATGACGACGAGCATCGGGAACCCTCCTCGCGTGTAGTCGTCCTTGTATATTACCCCGATCGCGAGAAAGTGGGGGATCTGCCAAAGGAACAAGATCGCGAACAGGATCCAGGCGCGTAGTTCGACGTTGCCGGTTGCAGCGGCCCAACCAATCATCGGCGGTAATGCACCAGGGATCGCACCCGCAAGGGTCGAGTAGGCTGACAGACGCTTCATCGGAGTATACAAAAACAGGTAGGTCACCAGTGTTGCGGCATCCAAAGACGCAGCAACCCAACCGACCAGCGCCGCAAGATAAAGTACGCCACCGGCGGCAATCAGCGCTCCGAGTGAGAAAACGTAGGCCGGCGAGATCCGTCTCGTCGGCAGCGGCCGGAAACGCGTCCTGTCCATGGAGCGGTCGCTCTCTCGTTCCATGTACTGGTTGAGCGCGCCCGCCCCGGCACAAGAGAGCCCGGATCCGATCAATACGTGGAGGAGGACCAGCGGAGTGGTGGATGCGAACGTCGAGCCGAGCAGCCACCCGACTCCGACGGTCAACAGCACCATTGCCGTGATACGCGGCTTGAACAGCTCGACGTAAACCTGTGAACGCGCGTGGTCGAATACGTCGGCGGTGGCTTCTGAGTGTGCGGTTTTCATCGCGCCGTGACCACCGGGTTTGCGAGAGCCGCGGGCTCGGCCAACCCGCCGACGAAGCAGCGAACCGAGAGCAAGACGCTGGTGGCAAGAATGGCCGCGCCGACAGCTACGTGCAGTGTTGGAAGCCAGCCTTCGAGCATTGTTGCCTGTCGGTCCGGAGTCATCGCGTCGGTGATGATGAAGGTCGCAAACCCCAGACCGATCTGTACTACTACGAGGCCGGTGACGGCGGAAGCGGGCCTCCGCAGTAACCTAGCGGCTGCTCCGCTTGTGCCCTCTGCGTTGGCGGCAAGCAGCGTCAACACTGCCAGTAGCGCCACTGCCAGGCCCAACCCTATGTGTGTGTAGAAGATCGGAGCGGCAAGCAGACTTTGCTGGCCGGCGGAGACGATGTGGCGGATCGACAGGCCGACCAGCAACTGACCAAAAACCGCGACGGCCAAAAGCGTTGCCCATCGACGCAGATGCGGACGTCGGCCGTTGTCTTGTTGCAGATCAGCCCACACGGGCGAAGTCGCAGCGGCGAGCAGCACGGTTAGGCAGAAGAATGCCTGGCCGACTGCGCCGTGGACGATGGCGAAATCAATGTCGAGCGACAGAACGCGGATTCCGCCGAGTAGAGCCTGCAGCAGGACAGCTCCTGCTGCCGCGGCAGCAAGGCGTCGGGCCCATCTTCGCGGATCGCGTCGCTTCGCGATAATCGCCGTGGTCAGTGTAGCGAGAGTGACGATACCCGCGATCAGACGGTGGCCGTGTTCGGTGCGAACGTTCTCGATCGCGTACCAATGCGGCGGGTTGATGCTGCCGAACGAAAGCGGCCAATCGGGAACCGCCAAGCCGGCATCGCGACTGGTCACCAGACCCCCGGCGATGATCAAGAGGAAGGTGAGGCCTGCCGTCAGCACCGCGGCGCGGTGCAAGAGACGGTCGTAATAGTCAGGCACCCGCGCTTGCTCCTGCTACGGCAGCGGCCAGCGTGGCGAGCATCGCCAACGCGACGGCGGTCCACCCGGCCTCGATCAGACGACGCTGTCTCGCGGTAGCTCCGGCTGCGAAAGGTATAGAAAGAATGCTCACCAGCAGAACGGCCGAGAGTAGCGAGACGCTCGCAATGGTCACGAGTTCGAAAGTGCTGCGGGCGATGCCCGTCAGTTCCACAAGGGGAGGGGTGAACACCGGGGCGCCGCCGAATTACGGTGCCCCGGTGAAACAGGCTTCAGGGCGCCGCGGGCGCGAACGAAAAGTTGACGCTGGCGGTACCGTCGGCGGCAACGGTGGCTGTCCCGGTCTTGGTGCCGAGGTGTTCGTGCCACGCTTCGACGGTGTACTTTCCCGCCGGAACGTCGGTGATACTGAAGCTTCCGTCCTCACCAGTGACACCGAAGTAAGGGTGGTCGAGAACGCCGATGTAGGCTCCCATCCACGGGTGCACGTCGCATTTCATCTTCACCATGATCTCAGGAGCGGTGAACTTCTTCTTAATCTTCATCCCCTTGATGGGCATGGCGCTGTTGAACTGCCTACTTTCCTTCGCCAGCGAGTGGACGTTGTGCAGCGTCGGGTCGCTGTTCATGATCTGAACGACCTGGCCGACGCGGGCGCCGACTACGTGGGGGGTGTACATGCACCCGCTCTGGTCGATAACCACGGGATCGGTCGGGACCGCAGGCTTGACATCGCCGAGACCGTCTTTGATGTAGACGAACACGTTGGCGATCTTGCCGTTGTTGATCACCATGACCTCGCCGAGGCGGCCGTCGGGATTGGCCTTTTCACAGACCGGATCGGCCGCCATCTGCATCGGCCGTCGGGTTGGGCTGTCACCTTCGAAGCTCACTGTTCCCGCGATTGCCCCGTTGGCAATAGCGGACTGGGGGAACATGGCGCCGACTGCTGTGGCAGCCAGAGTCGTACAAAAAGCGGTCGTGAGAAACTTCCTCATTTTTACATTTGCCTCCAGGGCGAAAAGCACCCGCGTGTATAGACGCACCCGCTTTCGTCGATATTCGAGCAAACTCGAATACCAAGAAACAGAGTATAAGCAAACCCCGGTATCTCGGGTATCCGAAGATGCGGGGAGGTGTCGCGAGGGGTTGTTTCAGTAGCCAAAACTGGTGTAGGTATGGCGGGTATAAGATCACCCTGGGTTCTGACTGGGGGAGTGGAGGATTCGAGAAACATGACCAGGCAACTCACCGTATATCTGAGCGTCGCCCTCGCTCTCGCAGTCGCGTCCGTAGTGCCGTCGGCATCGGCCGACGTGGCGCCGGGCGATATAATCACCGGCTCGAACATCGAAAAAATCAAGGATCTCTCGTCGCCCGGTTTGATGTGGATCATCAAGAACGGCGTGACGATGAAGATCGTCGCACCGAAGAAGATCGCGCTTCCGCCGCCTTACCTGCAAGCCACCGAGCAGTACTCCGGGCAAGTAAAGCTGGCCGCAGATGGTCAGAGCATCGAAAACTGGGTGGCAGGTGCGCCGTTCCCCACTGTCGATGCCAACGACCCCGAAGTCGCCCGAAAGGTTATGTACAACTACCAGGCGCGATGGGGCGAGACCGACGACCTGGATCTCAGCAACTTCGACGCCGATACCGGTACGATCGGTCGCGACGGTGACGGTATGACCGTCGAGCGTCACTTCCTGATCGACCACTTCAAGCGCATGTACTTCAAAGGCCGCATGTTCTTGGATCCGAAACCGGCCTACGCTCCGAACCAGGACGAGGTCTACTACAAGGAATCCCTCCACCCGATCATCGAACCCTTCGATTTGAAGGGCACGGGGCTGAGCTACTACCGTTATCTCGACCACAACCGCCACGACGACAGCTGGCTGTATCTCCCGCAGCTGCGCCGCGTTCGTCGTTTGTCCTCGGCGCAGCGTTCCGACGCACTGTTCGGTCAGGACACCGACGTCGACAGTTACGGCGGCTATGCCGGCAACATCGCCTGGATGGATTGGAAGTTCCTTGGCAGTAAGACCATCGTTGCGTCGATGCACGCGGAGAACTTCCCGGTCGTTTGGGGTGAGAAGAGCGGCGACTTCATGTACACCGACACCTGGGAAAAGCGTGAGGTCTGGGTCGTAGAAGGCTTCTCCAAGCTTCCCCAGTACGCATACTCAAAGCGCGTAATCTTCGTGGATAAAGAAGCGTGGGTGATCCCCTACAGTGACATCTACGATCAGGCCGGCCAGCTCTGGAAGGTTTGGGTGAACCTCTACAAGATCGCCAAGTCTCCATTCGATGGAGCACCGGCTGACGGCACCTTCGAATGGGAGATGCCTTTTCTCCCGGCCATCTGCATGGTGGATATCCAACTGCAGCATGCCACCCGCGCCGCACTGCCCAGTTCGCAGTTCCCAGGCGAAGTCGGCTGGCGCTTTAACAAAGGTGAAGCTAGCGGCACGAACGAAGAGTTTTTCTCGATCTCGCACTTGATCTCCTCGGGCCGCTAGGTCCGAAGACGCAGCAACCAGGCCCCAGTCGGCCGTTCGGAGAGCCGAGCGGCGGCTGGGGCGCGCGCAGAGATCTCTACCAAGCTCCCGGCTTCGTATATACTGAAGCGCCATGGACCCCTCCAAACACGGAATGCTTACGCTTGACGGGCTCGCGCAGCTCGTGGAGATAGGCGAAATCGATACCGTCCTTACGGTGTTCCCCGATATGTACGGTCGCTTGATGGGCAAGCGAATCACCGGTCACTTCTTTCTCTCCGAGACTGCGGCGCACGGCATGCACGTCTGCGACTATCTGCTCGCCTGCGACATGGAGATGGACCCGATACCCGGCTACGCGTTCACTTCGTGGGAGCGTGGTTATGGTGACATCATGGCCAAGCCCGACTTGGCGACCTTGCGGCGCGCAGCTTGGCTGGAGAAAACCGCGTTGGTGATTTGCGACATGTTTGATGAATCAGGCAGCGAACCGGTTCCGTTCGCACCGCGTACAATACTGAAAAGGCAGATTGCACGCGCCGAGCAAGCCGGATTCACGGCGTGCGCAGGAACCGAGCTTGAGATGTTCGTGTTGCGCGATGGTTACGAGCAGGCCGCCGCGAAGAACTTCGAGGGACTCGATACGCTTGGGTGGTATGTTGAGGACTACCACACGCTCAAGGCCACCGCCGAGGAGCCGCTCATCGGCGCGATTCGCCGGGCCATGGACGCATCGGGCGTCACGGTCGAATTCAGTAAAGGCGAGTGGGGGCCGGGCCAGCACGAGATCAACCTGCGCTACGCAACTATGCTCGAGATGGCCGACCGTCATGTCATCTACAAGCAGGCGGCCAAAGAGATCGCGATGGCTCAGGGGCTTTCGGTAACTTTTATGGCTAAGTTCGACGAGGCGCTGGCGGGAAACAGTTGCCACGTCCATTCGAGCCTGTGGAGCAAAGACGGCGCTGCTGCATTCGCCGGTAGCGAAGCGCTGGCCGGTACGCCGACCACGACTTCAGAGCTGTTTCCTGCTTATCTTGCCGGCTTGCTCGACCACGCTGCGGAGAGCTCGTTGTTTTTCGCTCCGAACGTGAACTCGTACAAACGCTACATCAAGGCCACTTTCGCGCCGACTACGATCGCGTGGAGTTGGGATAACCGGACTGTCGGTTTCCGCGTCGTCGGCCGTGGATCGGGTGTGCGTGTCGAGTGTCGCGTCCCCGGCGCAGACACCAACCCCTATCTTACCTTGGCAGCGACGCTTGCTGCAGGTCTGGACGGGATCAAGCGTGGCGCGGTTCCGCCTGCGGCGTTCAGTGGAGACGCATACGCCGCCAACGATCTCGAGCGGGTGCCCGGCAATTTGACCTCAGCTCTGGAGCTATTCCGTAGCAGTGCGTTTAACGAGATTGCCTACGGTAAAGAAGTTGTCGAACACTATGCCCACTTCGCCGAGGTCGAATTGGCTAAGTTCTCTACCGCGGTAACCGGTTGGGAAAGGCGTCGCTACTTCGAGCGCGTGTAAGCACTGAATGACAACGATTGCACACGTCGGTCTCACGGCCTACTCGCCGTGCGACGACCCCAAGCGGGCGCATTCGCTCCCGGCAGACTACATTGACTGCACCAAGGCTGCAGGATTGCATCCGGTGCTGCTGGTCGGTGGCGCGCCCCGCGAATCGTTGCGCAGACTCGACGGTCTGGTGTTGTCGGGCGGTGGGGACATCGATCCGGCCTGTTATGGCGGTTCGGTGCATGAAAACAACTATATGGTCGATCCGACTCGAGATGCCTATGAGCTGGAACTGGCGCGCATCGCGTTGGATGTAGGGATGCCGGTGCTCGCGATCTGTCGCGGTATGCAGATATTGAACGTTGCCTGCGGCGGGACCTTGGTTGCGCACCTGCCAGAACGCTACGGAGATGCGGTTATGCATCGTGCGCCACCGCGCGAGCCCATCGCCCACCAGGTTCAGATCGAGCGGGGAAGCCGTTTGGCGGCGGTTGTCGGGGAGCAGGACCTTGAGGTCATGTCCTGGCACCACCAGGCCGTCGACCGCTTGGGTGACGGGTTGCGACCGGCCGCACGTGCGCGCGACGGTGTAGTTGAGGCGATGGAGTTCGAGGACGACTCGCAGGTGCTTGCGGTGCAGTGGCATCCCGAACTCAACGCTGCACGGAGTCCTCGACAGCAATGCCTGTTCTCGGCACTGGCCGGATATATCGCCGGGACGGCGTCGGGCAACGTGCACGGCGGAAAAGCGCCGAGAATCGACTAACCAATGGGGGGCAACGCATGAGACTTGCGAACAAGACCGCAATCGTGACCGGTGGGGCTGGGGGCATCGGGCGTGCGAGTTGTCTAATCTTTGCACGAGAAGGTGCCGGGGTCGTGGTGGCAGACAGAGCATTCGAAGCTGCCGAAGGTGTGGCCGCGGAGATCAGGGATGCAGGTGGTGACGCGCACGCCTTTGAGGTCGATGTTACCGACGTAGACTCAGTCGATGCGATGGTTGCGGCGTGTATAGATCGCTACGGCCGACTCGATGTCATGTTCAACAACGCCGGGGTGTTCCCCGATGCGGACGGATCTGTGACCGACACTCCGCTCGAGGTTTGGCACCAGGTCATCGACATCAATCTCAAGGGCGTGTTTCTCGGCTGTAAGGTCGGGATTCCGGCGATGCTCGCCTCCGGCGGAGGTTCGATCATCAATACCGCCTCGTTCGTTGCGTTGATGGGCGCGGCGACGTCACAGTCGGCGTACACGGCCAGCAAGGGGGGGGTGCTCGCATTGACTCGTGAGATCGCGGTCGAGTACGCGCGTCAGGGTATTCGTGCTAACGCGCTTTGCCCCGGTCCGACCAACACTCCGCTGCTGGCCGAGCTACTGCGCGACGAACCCGCACGCCAGCGGCGTTTCGTTCATATCCCGATGGGGCGACTGGCCGAGGTCGAAGACATTGCTGCGGCGGCACTGTATTTGGCTTCGGATGAATCCTCCTACGTAACCGGCACCGACTTTGTCGTCGACGGCGGCATCACCGCCGCCTACGTAACGCCCGAATGATAGCTGCTGTGGCTACTGACAAGCCGGGCACGAGAAGGCGCTACCGAGGATGCCGACCGCCACACGAAGGATGCGCAGTGCATCTACCGCGGTAACGGTACCGACTCCGTCAACGTCGCAGACGCAGGTGGCGCACTCGACTGTGCCGACGGATGCGCGCAGGGCGAAGAGTGCGTCTACCGCTGTGAGCAGGGTATTGGCATCGGCGTCGCCGCAGGTGACCAGCTTACAAAGCGGTGAACACCCGCTGCCCACTGCAGCGGTGCCCGCATCGCATTCTTCACCGAAGTCTAAGCTCCCGTCTCCACAAACCGCTTTTGCCATTGTTGTCGTCGTCGAGGATGTGCTGGTGGTAGATGTCGTTGTCGTCGTCTCTGAGCCTTCGCAGGGGTTCACTGCAGCGATTGCATCCAGGTCGAAGCCCCCGCTGGTGCCGGGTGGCACGCGGTTACCCGGGTCTTCGATAGATGCGCCTGGATCAACGATGCGGATGTAGAGTGCTTCGGCGATGCCGATGTCGCGCAAGTCGAAGGGATCACCGCCGGAAACGGAAGGATCGGTCGGATCGATACCGTTGTCGGGATGGCTGAATACCGGGGCACGCCCCGCGAGACCTTCGAGCGTGTCCGGGTCGTAGGGGAACTCGAAGAAATCCACACCGTTTGAGCTTACCGATACGATTCCGACCTCGGCGAAGATCGGGCCTTGCGCTGAACCTGCATGGAAAGCGTTCTCGAACACGGTGAAGTCGGGACCGGGACCGTCGCATATCGGTTCGTCGAACACCAAGACGATGCTTCCATCGTTGCCGAGCGCGAGCACGTCGAGCGAGCCGAATGTCTCGCCGCCTCCGCGCGGAGGTCCGAGAACAACCCCGGGTAGGCCCTGCGCCCCGAATCCCGCACTGGTTCCAGGCGTGAACGCGATGACTTGGTCTACGAATGGGTCGGAGACTTGGCCATGGGCCGCGCTGGAGACCAACCCTATCGAGGTTACGGCGGCCAGCGCCCCAACCGCCGCCCGGGCGGCGGCCCGAGCGGTACTCAGAACGGCGCCGCAGTGCATACCAGCTTTACGGTGTCGTCGTCCTTGGCACCCGCTGCGGTCTCGGTCTTGACCTGGACCCGACCTTTGCCGTCCTTGAGGGTGCCGGAACCCCTTCTCTTGAGCGGCACAACGAGCCCGTCGCTGAAGAAGCAGGCGCTTCCCGAGACTGGCAGCGCGGCGGAAACCGACACTGCGGTGTCTTGCAGCCCAAGCGACGCCGGCTTGGTTTTTATCCGGAACGATGTGATCGAACCGGCTGCGTCGCAAAGCGGGAAGGCTGCGTCTTCGACGTTCAGACAAAAACCCACCGGGAATGTGCAACGGTTGTTGACGACACCGTCGGCGTCGCAGGCGGCACCGTCGGTGCACAGTGCTTCCTTACCGCTGAGCTCGAGTCCGTAGAACTCGTGAAAGCATTCGGTCTTAGCCGAACCCTTGCCGGGCAGTAACCGATCTTTGCGCACAAACTTGTGAATCGACTTCTCTTCGCTGTCGGCAAGCCCCGTTGAAGAGAGCATCTCAACGCGTCCTGTAAACCCGTCAACTGTCACGCCGGTCGCGAAGCTGAGGCCGGAGACGAAGGGGTTCGACGTCCCGCTCATGTCGACAGCGACAACGTCGCCGCCGAATACGCCGGTGGCGATCAGGTTGCCCTCAGCGTCGAGCGCGAGGTCGAAGCTGCCGATTCCAAAGCTCGGTCCGGCAAAGGGCGTGGGCGCGACCGGTGCGCCGGCCGCATCGAACCGTGAAATTTGATTTTCGAAGCTGGAATTCAGGAGCTCAGCGACGAAGAAGTTACCGCCGCTATCGACGGCGATCCCGCCGGTAAAATCGAGTCCGGTCACCAGTGTTGACGACGAAGTCCCCGGACCGATCTCGATGACCGTTCCTGCACCGCTGCCCGCGGCATCGCCGACGAGCAGGCTTCCCGTAGAACTGAGCGCGACCGAAGCGGCTCCGCCGATCGAGTCTGCGGGCAGTAACTCGACGGCCGGTGCGAGCAGTCCACTTGCCGTCGATGCCGTGGGTATCGCAAAAACGGTGTCGCCGGTTTGCGCTCCGGTGTTGCTGAAGCTGCCCGCGGTCAAGCCGAGATCGTCGTTGTCGGCGTTGTCGGTGACGTAGAGAGTGTCGGTTGCCGCGTCGTACGCACAGTCGCCGATCGAATTGAAGCCGGAAACCACCAGGCGAAACTCGCCGGACTCTTTAGCCAGTACGACCGATTGGGCGTTGGCGGTAAATCCTGGACCTATTCCGACGAAGGTTCCGCCGGGACCGGCTGCAACGCAGCCTTGGGCGGGTGCGTTGAGGGGCTGGGGTGCGTAGATGTAGCCCGCGGGTACGGTGACTTGCGCACCTGCGGGCGCGACGAAAACCACGACAATACATGTCGCGGCTGCGGCCTTGATTGAGAGATTCATGAGTGCTCCTTGCACAGATCGTCTTGACGGTCCGACCTCACCCGGGCGGCCCGTGAAAGTTCAGTTCGGTGCAGGAGCAATCGTAGTGGTGGGCGCACCGCCTCCTGCCGCGCGCCACCGGGTAATCGATTCCTGTCCCCACACCCCGGAGGACGTTCGAAAAGGTTTCGTGGGCCAGGTTTCCTGGCTTCCGGCTTCCTACCGACGGCGCCTTCCCATCTATCCAAGCAGACAGTGGCGGTTTACCGTTTTCGTTCCGGTTACAGTGGCGGGGACCGCGCCGGTATTACACCGGCTTCCCTTTGCCCACGAACTCATTCGAATCCGCCGCACCCGTACCACGCGGCTGGCGAAAGTCAAAAGCCGCCACGCGGACTACGCGCGACGGCTTTCCCGACGGGATATCCGGAGTCTGCGCTGCCACCGGTGCTGGGCGGGGGTTTAACCCGTGCTGCGCAGCTTAGGCGAGGTAGCCGTTAGACTCGAGGTAGGCGAGGATCTCGTCGGCGCTTTGCTCGGCGGTCTTAGCGGTGTTCTCAAGCACGATCTCCGCTCTCTCCGGCTCCTCGTAGGGTGAGCTGATGCCGGTGAATTCTTTGATCTCGCCCGAGCGGGCCTTTTTGTACAAGCCCTTGGGGTCGCGTTTCTCGCACTCGTCGAGGTCACACTTTACGTAGATCTCAATGAAGTCGCCGTCGTTCATGATCTCACGCACGCGGTCGCGGTCTTGACGGAAGGGCGAAATGAAAGCGGTGACAGTCATGACGCCCGCTTCGGTAAACAGCTTGGCGACCTCGCCGATTCGGCGAATGTTCTCGTTGCGGTCTTGGTCGGAGAAGCCGAGGTCTTTGTTGAGGCCGTGGCGGACGTTGTCACCGTCGAGTACGTAAGAACGGACACCGCGTTCCCACAGCATCTTTTCGAGAATGTTGGCGATCGTCGACTTGCCTGACCCACTGAGTCCGGTCAGCCATAGTGTCGCACCGCGATGTCCGTTGATCTGCTCGCGCTCAGACTTACTGACGGTGGCTTGGTGCCAGACTATGTTTGTGGCTTTTTGCTCGGTTCCCATTGCTTATTTAATCTCCTGTGTGGTCGCCACGCGCAAAGCCGCACCCGACGTTCCGTGCGGGCGCGAGGCGGCGTCGGCATTCGCCGCGCAGCGTGAGTCGTGGGTCGTGGGGAGAACCGGCTACTTGTTCGGTTCGAGCTTCTTGCCGTAGGTCACTTGGCCCTTGTCGATACGGATCGAGAACCCGCATAGGGGGTTTATGCAAACCCAGGCCTTATACATGACCGAGGAGCCGTCGGTGCCGTAGTCGGATAGCGGGATGAGACGACCCTCGCCACACTTCATGCAACTAGGTAATTCCACTTCCTCGCCTCTTGCCTCGTCCTTCCGTTTTCGCCCCGGCACATCCGCAACCTCCAAAAAGCCGCTGCAAGCTGAGCCCGCAACGTGTCGAACTACGTCTTTACTGACGCCTCCGTCGATGCCTGGCCCGGACGTTACACGACGGTCAATGGGGCGTCAAGCCTTGCAATATCCGCTGCTTACCGAATCCCCGGGTCGTCTATACGACGCACGCCAGGCGACCAAGCGGGTCTGGTCAACTGCTCTGTCGCTGCGCACGTCGCATCGCCTTGCGCCTCTTGCGCTCGGCTTCTTGACGTTTACGCTTGCGTCGTACACTTGGCTTTTCGTAGAACGCACGGATCTTCATCTCTTTGAAGACGCCTTCTGCTGCAAGCTTCTTCTTGAGAATCTTAATCGCACGCTCTAACGAGCCTTCGACTCTGACCTCCATCCAGTTCTCCCTGTTATCTTACGCTTCGGTTAACTAAAGTTGGCGAGAATAACGCCGCGCAGCGATGAAAGTCAAGGAAAACGCGGTGCGTGGTAGGGGGGAGATGCGAAAATGGTGCCCTCGGCAGGACTCGAACCTGCCCACCCGGCTTCGGAGGCCGGCGCTCTATCCACCTGAGCTACGAGGGCGAATCCGCTGAGGGTCGGCCGGCTCAGCTGCAGCTTCAATAGCGCACGCCGCCGTCGATGACCATCACCTGGCCGGTCATATACGAAGAGGAGTCAGAAGCCAGGTAGTGTGCCGCGCCCGCGATCTCCTCCGGTTGCCCGTGGCGCTGCAAAGCCGCCCGGTTGATCGACGCCTGGTGAATCTCTGGGGTATTTATCAAGAGCTCGGCAAACTTGGTTTCGACGAGTCCAGGGGCGATGCAGTTGACCCGGATCCCCTTGCTGCCGAGTTCCATCGCGAAGACCTTAGTCATGTGGATGACCGATGCCTTGCTGATGCAGTAGGCACCGACCATTGGGGAGGGTTCCAACCCGCCTATTGAGGCGATGTTGATGATCGCTCCCTTGCCTTGCGCGATCATCACGCGGGCCGCTGCCTGGATAAGTAGGAACGGCCCGGTGACGTTGGTGGCCATGATCTTATCCCAGCCGTTTACCGGGAGATCAACGAGTGGCCCGAACACCGGGTTGGCGGCTGCGTTGTTAACGAGGATGTCGACGCCGCCCCAGGCTTCGACGACTGCAGGCACGATCCTCTCTATATCCTCGGAATTGCTGGTGTTGGCCGGGACGACGAGCGTTTCACCGCTGAGTTTCATCGCCGCATCTTCAAGCGATTCTTTACGTCGGCTGACGAGTGCGACCTTCGCGCCGTTGCGTGAAAGCCGTTCAGCGATCGCCATTCCGATGCCGCGGCTCGCGCCGGTTACGATCGCGCGCCGCCCGCTCAGGTCGAGATCTTTTTCTTCCGCCATGCTGGGCGTTATAGCGCTGTGACATCACGAACTGAAGCTTGTCAGCGAGCCCCACGCCCGGGGGCCCCATGACTGCGGCAGGAGACGCAGCGCTACTTCGCTCGATCCGGAGCGCGGTAGCCCGCCTCGCCGTCGATCTTGACGAGCAGCGCAGTCACCTCGTCGTGTATGGCGCCGTTGGTCGCGGCGATTCTGTCCGACCAGGGATCAAAGCCGTCGCCTTCGAAGCCGCTGACGCGGCCGCCGGCTTCCTCGACGATCAGCCAACCGGCGGCGGTATCCCAAGGCTTGAGGCCCCATTCAAAGAAACCGTCAAAGCGACCTGCGGCCACCCAACAAAGATCGAGTGCGGCTGACCCGTAGCGGCGTAGGTCTTGGGCGTTGCACATGAAGGCTTCGAAGTAGCGCAAGTAAAACGCGCTATTGTCGCGCCGGTCGTAGGGGAAGCCGGTGACGAGCAACGATTGGTCGAGTGTGCCGGTTGGAGAAACACGAATTCGGTTGTTGTTGAGGCTCGCACCTTTGCCCGCTTCGGCGGCAAATAACTCACCCTTTGCCGGATCGTAGACTACCGCGACCCGCGGCCTCCCATCCACGATCAATGCGATCGAGACCGAACAGTGGGGGAGTCCGTGGACAAAGTTGCAGGTGCCGTCGATCGGGTCGATATACCAGCAGGGACCGGCGTCGGGGCGCTCTGCTGCACTTTCTTCTGCGACGATGCGGTGCTCGGGAAAGGTTTCGCGTAGTCCGTCGATAATTAACTTTTCGCAGGCCCGGTCTACAGGGGTCACGAGATCGACCACGCCCTTGTGGTCGACGCGTTTTTCGCGAGGAAGCGCGTCAAGGATGAGATGTCCCGCCTTCTCGGCGAGAACCTGCGCAACTGCGAGAGCCTCAGACATGCGGCGTTGTTGTCATGCTGGGCGGGAGGCGTCAAACTCGCGCGCCAGGTGCAGACAATGACATCCATGCCCACCTCCGTCGCCGTCCGCGCACCCGCAAAAGTGAACCTGACACTGCGAATCACCGGGCGTCGCGAGGACGGATACCATCTGCTCGAAAGCTTGATGGTTCCGGTCTCGCTGTACGACGACATCAGGTTGACGGTTGGCTCACCAGGCGAGGGAGCCCCCTTGGTGGCCTGTGACGTAGCCGGGCCCGAGAAAGTCGAGGGTGGCGAGCACAACCTCGCGGCCCGAGCCGCGCGAGCCGTACTCGATGAAGCCCAATGCGCGGGGATGGTACTGCACACCGGTGTGCAGATTCACATATTCAAGCGGATCCCAGCTGGTGCGGGCTTGGGTGGCGGCAGTAGCGACGCCGCAGCGGTGCTCGCCACGCTGCCGACGATGTTGGGTATGACCGAGGTAGAGCCCGGGCGCATGCACGAGATTGCGCTGGGTTTGGGTGCCGACGTACCGTTTTGCTTGGCCTCCACCCCTGCTGTGGCGCGCGGGATCGGTGACGAACTCGAGCCGATTATCGATTTTCCCGAAACTTACCTCGTCGTCGCGGTTGCTCCAGTGCATGTAGATACCGCGTGGGCCTACGCTAACGCCTTGAAAAGTTTGACATCAGGCGCGAAGGGCCGTACAGACATCGGTTTACTGGCGCGCAGCGCAGACCTCAGTCGGCTTCTATGTAATGACTTCGAAGCCGGAGTTACGCAGGCGTTTCCAGAAATTGGGCGCGTGCGTGAAGGGTTGTTGAACCGAAACGCGTGCGGGGTGGTTATGTCCGGCAGCGGGGCGGCTGTTGTCGGGATGTTTGACTCAGCCCTTGAAGCGGCACGCGCGGCCGAGTCGTTAGGTTTCGAGTGCAAGACTTTTGCCGTGCAAACGATAGCCGAGCGGCCTGCGGTGGGCGCTGTGGCAGTCGGCGACGTCGCCGCGCGAGAGTCCGAACGGCACGAGCCCAACAAGTAGAGACACGGCTTGCAGATTTCAGCGCACGTGATGGGCGGTCGCCAAGTCTGGTAAGGCACCGGGTTTTGGGTCCGGCATTCGAAGGTTCAAATCCTTCCCGCCCAGTTCGCCGTGTGGGGCAAAAGCGGCTCGGCCAGAGTGAGGCAGACGCGAGAGCGAGACAGGGTTGAGAGCCAGGCAACAGGTGCGAGCGCCGAGATCGAGAAGATCGAAATGAAGAGGTGGCAGTCATAGCAAAGGATGCAATCCAGGTATTTGCGTGTAACGCGAGCCGCCAGCTTGCAGCAGATATCTGCGAGAGTCTGGAGGTTGAGGTTGCGCGTGCCGAAGTCCGCCGCTTCAGCGACGGCGAGGTCTTCGTTGAAGTAACCGACAACGTACGCGGCGGTGACATCTTCGTTGTGCAGTCGACCTCTACGCCCGCGAACGAGAACCTGATGGAGCTGTTGCTCATGCTCGACGCCCTGCGCCGCGCCTCAGCCAAGCGGGTGACTGCGGTCATCCCATACTACGGCTACGCCCGCCAAGACCGTAAGGTAGCGCCGCGTGTGCCGATCAGCGCCAAACTGGTGGCTGATCTCATCGTCACCGCCGGTGCGTCGCGGGTTATGACGATGGAGCTTCACGCGGGGCAGATCCAGGGCTTTTTCAACATCCCGACAGACAACCTATACGCCAATCCGGTTCTGATGCCGCAGATCGAGGAAGAAGTAGGCGATCTACCGGTAGCTGTGGTTTCGCCGGACGCAGGCGGCGTGGAACGTGCCCGGGCGTACGCCAAACGCTTGGATGCCAGTCTTGCGATCATCGACAAGCGCCGTCTGCGCGCTAATCAGGTCGATGAGATGCGGATTATCGGTGACGTCTCCGGGTGCGCGGCTGTGCTCGTCGATGACATGATCGACACCGCGGGAACAGTATGCAAAGCCGCCGAAGCGGTCATGGAAGCCGGAGCGAAACGGGTAATGGCGGTTTGTACCCACGGTGTGTTGTCCGGACCGGCGCTCGAGCGAATCCACGATTCTGCGCTCGATCGGTTGATTACCACCGACACCATCGCGCCGACCGAAGCGTCGGCTGCCGAACCGAAGATCAAAGTCGTCTCGGTTGCCGACTTGATCGCTGAAGCGATTCGCCGCACCCACAATGAGGAATCTATCAGTTCTCTGTTCGCCTGAACGGCGTGAACCGAGAGAGCCAGGAGAGAGCCATGCGTACCATCGAATTAAACGTTAACAAGCGCGACAATAGCCAAAGTGTCAGGGCGCTTCGCCGTCTAGGGATTCTTCCCGCGGTCGTGTACGGCGCGGGCGGGGCGAATGAGTCGCTTTCGTTGGACGCCCGCGACTTCACGAAGGCGGGGCTTTCCAGCGCCGGCGCTCACTTGATCAAGTTTAGCTCCGAAGATCGGTCGATTAACGGCGGTGTCGCTCTCATTAAGTCGATGCAGACCCACCCCGTGCAAGGCACGCCGACCCATGTCGACTTCTTGCGCATCGATGTTAACAAGCCTGTTGAGGCATCTATCACCGTCCACTACACCGGTAAGAGCGTCGGTGTGGTTAACGGTGGCATGGTGCAGCCGATTCGCCGAGAGCTTCTCGTGCGCGCGTTGCCGACGGCGCTGCCCGAGGACATTGAGGTAGACGTCACCGAACTGGATATCCACGATTCGATTCACCTGCAGGACATCAGGCTTCCAGCTGGGGTCGAAGCGGTCGATACCGAGAACTACACAATGGTAACGGTCATACCTCCTGTGGTCGAAAAGGCAGCTGAAGAGGAAGCAGGTGCGGTCGAAGCAGTGGCAGCAGAAGGCGATGCCGAGCCGGAGGACGCGGAAGGCGACGGCGACAAAAAGGCTTCCGATTAATCGGGAGTCGGCTACGCCTAGGACCAGATGACCGGTGTACCTCATCGTTGGACTTGGAAACCCGGGCGAGCAATATAGCCGGACCAGACATAACATAGGCTTCGCGGTCGTCGATGCGATTGCGGAGGATCTAGGCACTCCCATCCGGCGTCGAGAGTTCTCGGCGCTGACGGCCACCGCAAGGATAGGCCGTTCCGAGGTGTTGATAATAAAGCCCCAGACTTACATGAACCTGAGCGGTCGCTCCGTGTGCGCTGCATTAACCGCTACCGCGGCGTCGGTAGAAGACGTTATCGTCGTCCACGACGAGGTCGATCTGCCGCTGGGCAGGCTGCGCGTCAAATCCGGAGGCGGCAGTGGCGGGCACAGGGGTATCGATTCGATCGCCGAGGAATGCGGTTCGCGTGAATTCGCGCGGGTGCGTTTCGGTGTCGGACGGCCGCCGGGCGAGAAGTCCACAGCCGAGTATGTTTTGGAGCCGTTTACGCCACGCGAGCGCGACGAGTTCGTGCGCCAAACCCGAAGGGCCGCTGATGCGGTCTGCAGCGTGATCACCCAGGGGATCGGCTACGCCATGTCCGCGTTCAACGCGGCACCCGATGCGGGCGACGGTCCGATCTCGTAACCAAAGTAAGACGAAGAGAAAAAGAGGAGAGAGAAAAGGATGGAGTTCCTTGGCAGTATTTCGAGTTTCGCAGGCCTAGTAGGCCTGTTGATAGCAGCAAGCCTATACTTCTCGGTACGCAACGAGTCGCCGGGCAACGCGCGCATGCAGGAGATCGGCGAGCAGATTCGCGAAGGAGCGATGACGTTCCTGGCGCGTGAGTACCGGATCCTGGCGGTCTTTGAGGTCGTCGTTTTCGCTCTACTGTGGTGGCAACTCAGTTGGGCGACCGCATGCGCATTCTTGTTTGGTGCCCTTTGCTCGATGGCCGCCGGTTACGCCGGCATGACCTCGGCGACCGCCTCCAACATGCGCACCTCGCAGGCCGCGAAGGACGGTGGTGAAGAGGCCGCGTTGTTGATCGCTTTCAACGGCGGCGCGGTGATGGGGCTATCGGTTGCGAGTCTCGGACTGATCGGCGTCGGCATCCTGTTCTCGATGTACGGCGATCCGGAGAATGCGAAGGTCATCAACGGATTTGCCATGGGTGCCAGCTCGATCGCGCTCTTCGCGCGTGTCGGCGGCGGTATTTACACCAAGGCGGCTGACGTCGGGAGCGACCTGGTCGGCAAAGTAGAAGCCGGCATCCCCGAAGACGATCCACGCAACCCGGGCGTTATCGCCGATAACGTTGGCGACAACGTCGGTGACGTTGCCGGTATGGGTGCGGACATCTTCGAGTCATACTGCGGCTCAATGATCGCCACGATTGCGATCGCCGCTACTCTGGGCTTGGGACAACTCGAGAAACTGGCCGATGGAGACGGTAGTCTCGACGCGGTACGGACCTCATTGATGGTTTTGCCGCTGGCGATGGCGGTTATCGGTCTCGCGGCTTCAGTGCTGGGCATCTTCTCGATGCGTTCGCTCAAGAGCTGGGGGGCTGCAGAGGCACTTCGCTACTCGACGTTCGTCGCGGCCGCTTTTTTCTTGGCGGTAGCGCTGCTGTTCATCTGGGGGAGCCCGGTCACTACGGCAGTGTGGCTGGCGGTTCTGTTCGGCACGCTCGGCGGCATCGCTATCGGTTTGATCACCGAGTACTACACCGCCGCTGGACCGGTTCTTCGGGTTGCTGAAGCGTCCAAAACCGGTGCAGCAACCAACATCATCAACGGCTTGGCTATCGGGTTGGAGAGCTGCGCGCTTCCCGTCCTGGTGATCTGCCTGACCATTTTCGTCTCCAACTATATGGCGGGTCTTTACGGCATCGGCATCGCGGCCGTCGGCATGTTGGCTACTGTGGGTGTGACGATGACGGTAGACGCCTACGGACCGATTGCCGACAACGCAGGCGGGATCTCGGAGATGGCCGAACTCGGACCGGAAGTCCGCAAGGTCACCGACCGTTTGGATGCTTTGGGCAACACCACCGCTGCGATCGGTAAGGGCTTCGCAATCGGTTCGGCGGCGCTCACCGCGCTCGCTCTGTTCTCGGCTTTTGCGCAGGCGGTGACGCAGGCGCGGATAGCAGTCGGCAACGACAACCCTCTGCGCATCGAGATTACCGAACCTATCGTCGTGATCGGCTTGCTCCTCGGCGGAGTCCTGCCGTTCTTCGTCGGCGCGCTGACGATGACCTCGGTAGGGCGCGCGGCCGGTGATATGGTCACCGAGATTCGCCGCCAATTTCGCGAGATCCCCGGGCTTCTCGAAGGGAAGGAAGGCGTCAAGGCCGACTCGGCGCGTTGTGTCGATATTTCGACCAAGGCCGCATTGCGCGAGATGGTGTTGCCCGGTGTGGTTGCCGTCGTCTCGCCGGTTATCGTTGGCTTCCTGTTCGGTGCGGAGGCGCTCGGTGGCATGCTCGCCGGTGCAACCGTCGCCGGCGTGTTGCTCGCGCTGATGATGGCGAACGCGGGCGGCGTCTGGGACAACGCAAAGAAAGCGATCGAGCAGGGCAATATCCCCGGCGAGGCCAAGGGTAGCGACGCGCACCACGCAGCGGTGGTCGGCGATACGGTCGGCGATCCGTTCAAGGACACGTCGGGCCCCTCGATGAACATCCTCATCAAACTTATGTCGATCGTCTCGCTGGTGATCGCGCCGCTGCTCGTTTGAGAAGCGGAGAGCCGGAACGAGGTAACTAATGCGACCGTATGAAACAATCTTGGTGCTGAGCACCCAATTGGGCGACAAGAGCCCGGAACTGGTCTCGAAGTTCGAGTCGGTCATTCGCGACAACGGCGGCACACTTGACGCCAACCATTCTTGGGGGGTTCGCGAATTGGCGTACCCGATCAAGAAAGAGCCCCAAGGCCTGTACTACCTGCTGGAGTACACAGCCGAGCCGGATTTGGTCAAAGAGCTCGAACGACAGATGCGGATCACTGATGGCGTGCTTCGTTTCTTGAGTGTGCAGCAGGACCACACCGGTTTGCCTGAGGAGCGTCGCCGCGAGTCCTACGACCGCGACTCGCGAGACCGCGATCCGCGTGATCGTGATCGTGGTGATCGTGATAGTGGGGCGGGCAGACGGCCGGACGTTCCGATGACCGAATTGCGCTCGACGCCGACTGCAGCGCCGGCCGAGACGGCAACCACTGAGGCTAAGCCGTCGGTGCCCGCACCCGAACCTGATGCCGAGGTTACTCCTGCGACCGCCGGCGCACCAACCGATGGGACGAAGGAGTAAGATCCGATGGCAGACGAGAATGTGAAGAAAGAAGGAGCCCCGACGAGTCCGGCAGCTGCTGGTCAAGGTCGCCCTCAAGGTGCCGGTGGCGGGCCGGAGCGTCGCGATTCGCGCGATTCACGTGGAGGCCCGGGTGGTGGAGGTGGTTTCCGCCGCGGCGGTGCCGGCGGCGGTAGTGGGGGCCCGCGGCGCGGAGGAGGAGCCGGACGCAGCCGTCGGCGCGTGTGTCGTTGGTGTGCGGACAGCGAGATGCCACAGGATTACAAGTGGGTGGAAATCCTGCGCGACTACTTGACCGAGCGTGGCAAGGTCGTGCCGAGCCGCACAACCGGTACCTGTGCGAAACACCAACGCGGGTTAGCCCGCGCGATCAAGCGTGCTCGCAACGCGGCCTTGCTGCCGTATACGCGTGCCTGAGCGGGGAAAGGACGGAAACAGCGATGCAAGTAATTTTGCGAGAAGACGTTCCAGATCTGGGGATGATCGGAGAGATCGTCAATGTCAAACCCGGATACGCCAGAAACTACCTACTCCCCCGTGGACTGGCCGTGCAGGCGGACAAGCGCAACCTTGCTCAACTCGAGCATGCCAAGCGCGAGATCGAAGCCAAGCGTCTCAAGGAGCGTGGTTCGGTCCAAGCAATGGCCGACGCGCTTGCCAAGTTGAGTCTGGAGACCGAACGGCGGGCCGGACGTAGGGGGAAATTGTTCGGCTCGGTTACCAACCTGGACATTAAGAAGCTCCTTGACGAGAAGGGGTTTGACCTCGACCGTCGGCGTATCGTGATAACAGACGCGATCAAAGAGATAGGCGAACACACGTTCACCATACGCGTCGGCCAAGATGTGACCACGGACATTAAGGTGGTCGTTAAGCCGCTTGGCGGAGAGTTGGTCGATGAGTCTGTCGAGGGTGACGACGAGCCTGTCGTTGCAGCTCCGATCATGGTCAGTGCAGACGACGGCGCGGAGCAGGCTGAAGGTGAATCGGCCGACGAGGGCGCTAGCGCCGAAAGCTCGAAACCAGACAAGAACTGAGTGGTCGCGAGATGCGCGGGCCACTGCTTCGCGTGGCCCGCATGGCAGCTATTCGAGTGCCGCAATCGCCTGTTTGTCCAGGTACTGTTCACGGTAGATGCTGAGCAGGCAGGCGAACGCAGCGAGCAATGACGGACCGACGAACAGCCCGATAATGCCGTAGGCCTGCAGCCCGCCTACAATCCCGAAAAATAGCACCGGCGTCGATATCTTTGCCTGGGTTCCGATCAGCACGGGGCGCACAAAGTTGTCAATCGACGATACCGCCGCGGCTCCCCAAATTGCCAACAGTATTCCCTGGATGACATGGCCGGTCAGCGCTAGGCCGATTGCGCAAGGGGCCCATATCAGAGCCGCGCCGCCGACCGGTAGGAAAGCAAGCACGAACGTTGCCGAAGAAAGCAGCAGGGTGAACGGAACCCCAAGTAGCCAAAGCGCCGAACCGACCATCGCGCTCTGAAGCGCCGCAGTCGCGGTGAGTCCTTGGACGACGGCCTTGATGGTGACCTGGAGGCTGGTGAACAGGCGGTCCCGGTCGCGTTCGGCCATTGGAATCGCGGTCACGAATCGGTCGAGAAAGCTTGGTCCATCGCGGAACGCAAAAAATAACGTAAACACTAAGATCCCGAGCCCGACGAAGAATGAGAACACGTTGCGCGCAATCTGCGCGGCACGAGCAGCAGCGAACTCGCTTGCCCAGCGAAGCCCCGAGAGCAGAAACGAAGTTGGGTCGGTATCGGTCGCAGCCATGCGCTCGCGCGTCCAACTCCATACCGGTTCGATCGGCCAGGTATGGCCGACCCGATTGAGAATTTCGGCGTAACCGGTCTCGCCGACGTACACGGCAAACCGCTGATATCCTTCGATCGCCTCGCGGGCGACCACGCCGGAGAGTAGAAGGGTCGGCACCACGACGACCGCGAAGACTAGAAAGGTCGATACGCCTGCCGAAGCGTTGGTCCAGTTAGGCATCGCGGCGGCCAACCGCCGGTGAGCGGGATGGAACACTACCGCCAAGATCACCGCCCAAGCAATCGGCGATGCGTATGGAGCCAGCAGCTCGACCAACAGGATGAGTAGCCCGACCAGCGCCACAAACAAGAAAATCTGAACGAGTTGGTCTTTGTTCACAACGGGTGGCATCTGGGGTGGGATGGCACTCAGGCCGGTCCACAGGCTAGCCCGCACCGCTCCGGACGGCAATGCCGGGCCCCGCCGAGCGATCGCAGACGAAAGTGCAAGTTGACTGCCGCACAGCCGATTGTTAAACGAAAGGGCTGTTTTGCGTCCGGAAGGCCATAGGCACGTAGCTCAGTGGGAGAGCATCACATTGACACTGTGGGGGTCGGCGGTTCAATCCCGCCCGTGCCTACCACTTCCTTCCATCGCATAGGAGGCGAAAAGCACAGAAGCAACGCGGTCTCGACGAGGTTCTGAATAGACAAGCACGGCTTGCGCCGTCGCCTCGATGACCACTGTGTAGAACCGATCGCTGCGGCGGTCCTGAAGATAAAGATGCCTGATTCAATCAATGTGACCGAAACACGCGGGGTTCCTGCCGACACTGCTGCGGCGACCACCGCAGCGGAAATGCTCGGCGATCGCGTGAACGGCCAAGTCATTGCCGCGAAAGTGGACGGCACCGTCGTTGACCTCTGGTCTTTGATCCAGGGCAATCCGGTGGTTGAGCCGGTCTTGATATCAGACCCCGAAGGCCTCGAGGTCCTTCGCCACTCCTGTGCCCATCTTCTCGCCCAGGCCGTCCAGCGGCTCTACCCTGAGGCGCAAGTCACGATCGGTCCTGTCATCGATGACGGCTTCTACTACGACTTTAAGTACGACCCCGGATTTAGCCCCGAAGACCTCAGCGCGATCACCAAGCAGATGCAGAAGATCGTCAACGAGAACCTTCAGGTAACACGCGAGGTTTTACCCAAGGCCGATGCTATCGCCTTGTTCCGCGAGATGCGCGAGGACTACAAGTGCGAGATCATTGAAGGGCTCGATGGCGAGCTGTTCAGCTTGTATCGCCAAGGCGAATTTGTCGATTTGTGCCGCGGTCCGCACGTGCCCTCAACGCGCTTCCTCAAGGCTTTCAAGCTCACCAGCGTTGCCGGAGCCTACTGGCGTGGCAGCGAAAACAACGCAATGCTTCAGCGGATCTACGGAACCGCGTTCGCGGACAAGACTCAGCTCAAGGAGCACATGCAGCGCCTTGAAGAGGCCAAGAAGCGCGACCACCGAAAGGTGGGCCCGGCGCTCGGCTTGTTCAGCTTTCACAAAGAAGCGCCGGCCTCGCCGTTCTTTCATCCTGACGGCGCGCTTGTCTACAACCTCTTGGTTGCCTACATCCGTCGGCTCTACGAGCACTACGGGTACTCAGAGGTCATCACGCCACAGATTCTCGATGTCGATCTGTGGCACAAGTCGGGGCACTACGAGAACTACAAAGACAATATGTACTTCACCGACATTGACGAGCGCGAGTTCGCGGTCAAGCCGATGAACTGCCCGACTCACTGCTTGATGTACGGTGAGACGCTACGTTCCTACCGCGAGCTGCCGATTCGGTTCGCCGACTTCGGGCGCCTGCATCGTTTCGAGCGCTCCGGAGTGGTGCATGGACTTACGCGGGTGCGAAGCTTCAGCCAGGACGACGCACACATTTTCTGCACGCCCGATCAGATCGGCGAGGAAATCGGCAGCGTCATCAAGATGATTTTGTCGTCGTACGTAGATTTCGGTTTCGAGGAGACGCGTATATACCTCTCGACGCGTCCGGAGAAGTCGATTGGCGACGACGCGATGTGGGAGAAGGCCGAGTCGACTCTAAAAGAGGCACTGGACGCCAGCGGTCGGGACTACAAGCTGAATCCCGGTGATGGCGCGTTCTACGGCCCAAAAATTGATTTCTGCGTCCTCGATGCGATGAAGCGCGAGTGGCAACTCAGTACTGTGCAACTCGACTTTTCATTGCCGGAACGCTTCGAACTTGAGTTCATCAGCTCATCGGGCGCCGCAGAGCGTCCGGTGATGATCCATCGCGCAATTCTCGGGTCACTCGAACGATTCTTCGCGATACTTCTAGAGCACACCGGCGGGCTTCTGCCTCTGTGGCTTGCCCCGTGTCAGGTAAAACTGGTCACGGTAACCGACAATCAGAACGACTACGCCGCACGGGTCGAAGCCCAACTTCGCGAACAAGGCATTCGCGCTCGTGCGGATCTCAGGAACGAAAAACTCGGATTCAAGATCCGCGAAGCCCAACAGGCCAAAGTGCCGGTGATCGCCGTTGTCGGCGACCGCGAAGTCGAAGCTGGAGAGGTCGCGCCTCGGCTCCGAAACGGCGAGCAGATGGATCCGATGACGCTGGAAGCGTTCGCCCTCTGGATGGGCGAACACAGCAAACCCGGCGACGGAGGTGTGCCATAGCAAAGGACGACGGTCCGAGAATTAATTCGCAGATCCGCGCGCGTGAAGTGCGCCTGATCGACTCCGATGGTGCCCAACTGGGGATCGTCCCATTCGAACAGGCGCTCACTAGGGCCGAGGGAAAGGATCTCGACCTTGTCGAAGTCGCGGGTAACGCGACGCCGACGGTGTGCCGGATCATGGATTTCCACAAGTACCGCTACGAACAACGTAAGCGGACGCAGGAGTCCAAGCGCAAGTCGAAGTCGGCGGCCTCGACGGTAAAGGAAGTTAAGATCCGTTCTCGTACCGAGGCACATGACCTTGAGTTCAAGACCGGTCACATCCTGCGCTTCCTGGAAAAGGGCCACCGGGTGAAGATCTCGGTCTTTTTCAAAGGACGCGAGATTACGCGTCCGGAGTTTGGACGCGACGTGCTCACCAAGATGTGCGAACGCATTGCCGATGTAGCGGCGCCCGAGGGGACGCCGAGAATGGAGGGGCGGCACATGTCCTTGATGGTCGTGCCGCTCAAAGCGCCGGGCGCAGTGAAAGACAAGTCCGCGGCACCCAAGCGGCAGGCCGGCAACATGCCTAGTGGTGCAAGTGCGGCAACGCCCGGGACGACAGCTCGGGTTGATGCGGGTGGGGCAGAGACGGAGACCGAAGTCGCTCCGGCACAGCCGGTTGGTGGCGCAACGCAAGCGCCCGCGAAGAAAGAGTCGATGGGCGCTGAGACAGCCGCACCGGCAGAGACTGAAAGCAGGAGTGAGAACGATGCCGAAAATTAAGACACGAAGGGGCGCCGCGAAGCGTTTCTCGTTCACGGGGAGCGGTAAGATCCGACGCAAGAAGGCGTATCTGCGCCACATCTTGACGCATAAGTCCGCGACCCAGAAGCGCAACCTCCGCAAGTCCGGCCTGGTTGACAAGGCCGACCAGGCCGGAGTTCGCCGTCTGTTGCCGTACGGGTAAATCCCGTACCGTTGTTAATGAAGACTAAGGAGAGTTATCGATGCCCAGGGTAACAAGAGGCACCAAGGCGCACAGTCGCCGTAAAAAGATATTAAAGGCCGCGCGTGGTTACGTCGGCGGACGCAAGTTGTACAGGCAGGGTCGCGAGACCATCGAGAAAGGCCTGACCTATGCATATCGCGACCGACGCGTTCGCAAGCGCGATTTCCGCCGCTTGTGGATTGTGCGCATTAACGCTGCAGCACGGGAAGAGGGTCTGAGCTATTCGAATCTGATGAACGGTCTGAAGCTGGCAGGCGTCGAAGTTGACCGCAAAGCTCTCGCCGAAATGGCCGTCAACGAGCGCGAGGGGTTCAACCAGCTGGTCGCGGTCGCGAAGTCAAAGCTGGCGGCGTGACCGCTGGGACCGTCACGCTCGCTTCGATCGAGCGCGAGCTCGAGGACATCGAGCGCGATGCAGTCGTGCGCGCCGCCGAGGCTGCCGATGCTGCTGCTTTGGAGGCCGTGCGGGTCGGCGTGTTAGGCAAGAAGGGTAGTCTGACCAAGGTTCTACGCGGCCTTGCCGGACTCGACGGTGGCGAGCGCCCGCAGGCCGGGCAGGTTGCGAACCGTGTAAAGAAAGCCGTCGATGAAGCCCTCGCCGTGCGCCGCGAGGCTATCGGGACCGCTCGGTTGGCCGCTCGGCTCGGCGGGCCGCAGGTCGACGTAACGCTTCCCGCTTCCGGTCAGCCCACGGGGCACGTTCATCCGCTCTCGGTGGTCATGGATGAACTCTGTGGGATATTCTTGTCCCTAGGCTTCTCGATTGCGGAGGGTCCCGAGGTCGAGGATGATTTCCACAACTTTGAAGCACTCAATATTCCGGCTGATCATCCGGCCCGGGATATGCAAGACACCTTCTTCATCGAAGGCGGACGTCTTTTACGTACGCACACGTCGCCGGTTCAAGTCCGTACCATGAAGGGCACCGAGCCTCCGCTTATGATCGTCGCGCCCGGCGCCGTCTACCGTCACGATGACGACGTAACGCACTCGCCGATGTTCCACCAGATCGAGGGGTTGATGGTCGGTCGCGGCGTTACCTTCCGGAACTTGAAAGCGGTCTTGACCGAGTTTCTAGCGCGCATCTTCGGGCCCGACCTGGCCGTAAAGTTCCGCCCGAGTTACTTCCCGTTCACTGAGCCGAGCGCCGAGGTCGATATAGGGTGCGTTATGTGTCGTGGAACCGGGTCCGGAGACGCAGGCGCTGATGCCGGTAGGTGCAAAGTCTGTAAGGGAACCGGTTGGCTGGAAATTCTCGGCTGCGGGATGGTTCATCCCAAAGTGTTTGCCGATGTCGGTTACGACCCTGAGGTCTATACCGGGTTTGCGTTTGGCATCGGTGTTGAACGTATCGCGATGCTCAAACTTCGTATCGACGACATCCGCCTGTTTTACGGCCACGATATGCGCTTTCTTGCGCAGTTCTGAGAGGTCTCTGCGATGCGTGTGCCTTACTCATGGCTCGGCGAGTTCGTCGAAAACCTTCCTGCCCCTGATGTAGTTGCCGAGCGTCTGACGATGTCGGGGCTTGAGGTCGAGTCGATCGAACGGCCGCCGGAGATGCCCGCCGAGCTTCTCGTCGTCGCGCGCATTGAAGAAAAAAGGCCGCATCCGAACGCCGACAGGCTCAGCCTTTGTACCGTTTTTGATGGTGAGATGATTCGCGAAATCGTCTGTGGCGCGCAGAACATGGAAGCCGGTGATCACGTCGTGCTGGCGAAGCCCGGCGCGCGCATGGCCGGCGGCATGACGATCAAGAAGTCGAAGATCCGCGGCGCGGTATCCGAGGGCATGTTGTGTTCAAGCGCCGAGATCGGCGCATGGGGAGACTCCCCTGGGATCATCATCTTGGCCGAGAGTGCTGAGCCGGGTGCTGCCGCGTATGATGTTCTCGGGCTTGACGACTGCGTATTCGAACTGGGGATCACGCCGAACCGTGGCGATTGTCTAAGTATCCGCGGGGTGGCCCGCGAGGTGGCGGCTGTGTGCCGCCTAAGTACGTCACCGATGCTAATGCCGTCTCTCGGTTCGCCGGGGGCAACGCCAGTGCGGGTTTCTGAGTTGGAGTCGAAGGGCGATTCTCCGTTTGAAGTCGAGGTGGAAGAGCGTGACGGCTGTCTTGCGTATCGAGGGATCGTGGTCGACGGCCTGCGCATCGGCTCCTCGCCCGATTGGATGCAGCGCCGTTTGGCGGCTTGCGGACTGCGCCCGATTAACAACATCGTCGACGTCACCAACTATGTCTTGTTCGAACTGGGCCAGCCTTTGCACGCCTTTGATACGGCGCTTTTGGCAGGCAACCGGATTTCGGCGCGCAGCGCAGGTGCGCTGCGCGAGTTCATCACACTCGACGATGAGACACGCGAACTTGAGCCGTCCGATATCGTTATCTGCGATGGGTCGGGCCCCGTGGCGCTGGGCGGTGTCATGGGTGGTGCGTCGACGGCGGTGTCAGATTCGACGACATCTATCTTTCTCGAAGCCGCGCTGTTCGACTCCGCGCGGATTCGATCTACGGCGCGCAGGCTTGGTCTGCTCTCGGATTCGTCCTATCGTTTCGAGCGTGGTGTAGACTCTGCGATGACCGAGACCGCGTTGCTTCGAGCGGCCGCGCTGATCGCGAAAACCGGCGGTGGTGTGATCCGCGGCGGCGTTGCGCGTGCGGGCGAGCTACCCGTACACGGGCCGGTGGTGCGTTTGCGTCCCGAAAGAATCGAACGTGTACTCGGATCGCCGGTGCCGACCGGTGATGCGCTGGCAGCACTGTGCCGCCTCGGTATCAAAGCCGGCGAAACCGGCGGTGCTATCGAAGCACGAGTTCCCACCCATCGTCCGGACATCGAAGCCGAGATCGACCTGATCGAGGAAGTCGCGAGGATTCACGGCTACGAAAAGTTCACGCCGGAAATGCCGGTGTTTAGCATGCACGCCGCCGAGACCCCGCCGGTGCGAAGCTTCGCGCAGAGGCTGCGGAGCGAGCTTGCCGCGATTGGTTTGAGTGAGATCGTTGCGTTGTCTTTCTGCTCGGCGGAGATGAACCGAGCTTGCCCGGGGCTGCATACTGCAGAGGCCCGGGCGCTCAAATTGCGTAACCCGTTGCGGGCCGACGAAGGTGAGATGCGCAAAAGCCTTCTGCCGGGGTTGCTCGACGCTCTGAGAACCAACTGCCGGAACGGCGTGCGCACGGTCGATCTGTTCTGCTCAGGTCGTACCATGGCGGCAGACCATGGATCGGCCGAAGCAGTGGAGCCGGTAGAGATCGATGCACTGGCTGCGCTGATTTGCGGCCCGCGTCGTGGTCGCGAGCCCGGTCTGGTCGGTGAGGCGAGCTTCGCCGACCTCAAAGCGGTGCTTTCACGTGTGGCCCGTAGCGCTGGGATCCGTGAGGGTTTTGAACTCGTGCCGACCGATAAACGGCCTGAACTCCACCCGCGCGCCGCAGCAGACATTCGTTTTTCAGGGGAGAGCGTCGGAAGCGTCGGCCAGCTTCACCCGCTGCTTGCAGAAACGCTCGAACTTAACCAACATACCTATGTCTTTGAAATTGACTCACGAAAACTGGTTGCATATGCTCCGCGGCACCCTGGACTCAAGCAGGTTGCGCGGTTCCCGTCATCGGCCCGTGATGTATCGTTTCTGGCGTCCGAAGAACTGCTTGCCGGGGACATTGTCGCGACAATCGACGGTTTGCAGGAGCCGCTGGTGGAGATGGTAGAGATCTTCGACGACTATCGCGGACGCGGGGTGGAAGCGGGCAATAAGGCATTGGGTATTACTGTGGTGTATCGATCCGGTAAAGGTACTTTGACAGAAGAAGAAGTGTCAGCAGTCCACGCACGCGTAGTCGCCGCAGTCACCCGGCGGCTGAACATCAGTGTCAGGGGCTGAACAACTTAGATATCGAGGTTTCGTATGACCAAAGCTGATCTTGTCGAACGTATCTACGACCGCGTCGGGTTCTCTAAGAAGGAAGCAGCCGAAGTCGTGGAATCGATCTTCGAAATCATCAAAGTGCGCCTGGAGGCTCGAGAGAAAGTGAAGATTTCCGGGTTCGGGAACTTTGTGATCAACGAGAAGCGGCCGCGCAAGGGTCGTAACCCACAGACCGGAGACGAGATTGTGATATCCGGCCGCCGCGTCTTGACCTTCAAGCCCTCTCAGGTGCTCAAGCGCACCATCAATACTCCGTCATGAGGTTGGGGTCGTGAGCACTCCAGAACTCCCGTCGGAAAAGCTCTATTTCAAGATTGGTGAAGTCGCGAAGATCGTTGGCGTGAAGCCCTACGTGTTGCGCTACTGGGAGACCGAGTTCACCGCTCTCAAGCCCGGCAAGACCCGCTCCAAGCATCGTCTGTACAGACGCAAAGACGTCGAAACCCTGCTGCGCATCAAGCAGTTGTTGCACAACGAGCGTTTTACCATTGAGGGGGCTCGGCGTCAGCTTAAAACCGAGACTGCCAAGCCCACGAAGGTGGAGACAGGGACGGCTACGGCCACGCCGCCCGCATCGGTCCAACTCAAGGAACTGCGCGAGATCCGTGACGCTCTAGTCGACCTTCGAAAACGTTTCGACTGACCTTTCTTCTCAGGCGGCTTTTCCGTTCGCTGAGGCTTCGGTGTGTAGCGAGCGTATCCTGGCTTCCAGTTGCTCGGGATCGACATCACGCCAGGCCAGAATCGTCGCGCGCGTATCGCCGTGCTGCAGCCCAAGCGACTCGCAGATGTTGTTGAACGAGAATGGCGATTCCCAGTCCTCCAAGCGCATCCAATACTCGGCCTGACGGGCGAGGATCTCGGGGTTGGTGCGGTCGTAATGGACGAGTCCGAGGTAACACCGGATCGCGTCTTCAAGCACCGCGATCATGAGCGCGCGCTCGCCCGGGTACAGCGTCACGGCTGGGCGCGGAGGTGAGTGCTTATTTCCGAAATCACTGTTGGTAGAGATATCGGTACCTTCGAAAGACAGCAGTGCTTTCACCATGTTGGCTGGATTGCAGTCTGTGTGCCATCGGCTCTTCAGGATAAACCTTTGAGTTATCAGGCACTTGATTGTGGGGCGTGGTGGTCCAACGGCTTCGCAGGTGACCGTTTGGTGGCGTCCTTGTGTCGGCTAACCCGCCGTCTGCGCACTCTGCTTTGCGTGGCTGCTTGCTGGAACGGCAGTGCCTGTGGTTTGAGCGCCACCGGTGAGCCTTGTGCGGGCACAGCAACGAAGAAATGGGCTTCGCAACCCCTATAGGCGCTGGCATGCCGGTTGCTTCGGCAACCCTAGGAAGGAATCTCGCAACCGGCCCATAAGGGCCGTCAGGAGGGGAACATGTTTGAGTTTATTACCCGGTCGCGGCGGGTCGCCACGGCTGCGCCGGTGCTGGCGGTGTGTGCCGTACTCTGCGCCCCCGTCGCGTGGGCCGAAGAGGCCCCAGCGGGCGTCATCGATAGCGGCGATACCGCTTGGATGATCATGGCCTCAGCCATGGTCCTGCTCATGACTCCGGCGTTAGCGTTGTTTTATGGTGGGCTGGTTCGCGCGAAGAACGCACTATCGACGATCATGCATTCGCTGTTCGCGATGGGCCTGATGACCCTGCAGTGGGTCGTCATCGGCTACTCGTTGGCTTTTAGTGACGGTGGCAGCCTCAACTGGTTCGTCGGCGGATTCGACCACATCTTGCTCAACGGGGTCGGCAACGGTGCTGCTGAAGGGATGACGATTCCTCTCAGTATCTTCATGATCTTTCAGGGGATGTTCGCGATCATCACGCCGGCTCTTATCAGCGGCGCGTTCGCCGAAAGGATAACTTTTCGCGGCTACGTAATGTTTTCATTGCTCTGGGCCACGTTGGTTTACGATCCGGTCTGTCACTGGGTATGGGGCGGCGGCTGGCTCGGAGCGGGCGGGCTCTGGGGAGAAGCGCACGCACTGGATTTCGCAGGCGGCACGGTGGTTCACGTGAACGCAGGTATCGCCGCGTTGGTCATTGCCTTGATTCTTGGCCGCCGTATCGGCTACCCGCACACAGCGATGAAACCGCACAACCTGGGCATGAGCGTTCTTGGGGCGGGGATGCTCTGGTTCGGCTGGTTTGGGTTTAACGCCGGCAGCGAGCTCGCGGTTGACGAGATCACCGCACACGCTTTTGTTGTTACGCACATCGCTGCTGCGACTGCGACAGTGGCATGGGCAGCCATCGAAGGGGTTCACAGAGGTAAGGCCAGCGTGCTCGGGGCTGCGACCGGCGCCGTTGCCGGCCTGGTCGCGATTACCCCTGCGTGCGGCTTCGTCGGAATCGGCGGCGCAATACTGATCGGCGCTGCGGTCAGCCCGATCTGCTATGGCGCTCTCATTTTGAAGGGCCGCTTGGGCTACGACGACTCCCTGGATGCCTTCGGCGTTCACGGCATCGGTGGAGCCTGGGGTGCGCTTGCGACCGGGATCTTTGCGTCTACGGCGATTGGTGGAACCGCGGGACTGCTCGAGGGCGGCGGTTTCCAGCAGGTTTGGATCCAAATCGTCAGCATCATAGCGACGGCTGGGTACGCACTCGTGGTCACATTCGTGATCGCCAAAGTCGTTGATGCGACGGTTGGGTTGCGAGTCACTGAGGACGAAGAGCGTGAAGGGCTCGACTTGGCGGCCCACGGAGAGACCGCTTACGACTTGTGAGCGCGAAGCGCCGTGGCTAAAGTCGCCGCATGACGGGGCGTGGCGCAGCCTGGTAGCGCACTCGCTTGGGGTGTGAGTGGTCGCTGGTTCAAATCCAGTCGCCCCGACCACAAAAAAAGCCGGAGGCGGTTCGCGCCTCCGGCTTTGCTTTTCTTATCGCCCGCGGCGACTAACGCTTAGTCACCGACGCGATTATCTGAAACTGACGGGTCAAACCGTTGTCTAGGACCTGGGGAACCAACGTTGCCTCGCAACGTTCCAAACCACCCATCTCATTGGATGCACCAGCGAGCGCTCTACGCACGGCATGAAGCATCCCCCACCCGGATTTCCCCACGACTTCGACCGGTTGCTGCAACCGGCTGAGCTCGTGGATCGTCATTACTTGGACATCCTCCCTGATGGGGGGGGAGGATACACAACCGCGAGAACCATTGTCAACGGGATAATTGTCCCAAATTATGCCGCGCCGAGTCTGGGAAGTACGGTGAGTCTGGTTTTTTCGGGGCTTTCTTGACGTCCGGGGTCTAAGCGGGAATCATCTCTGGTTACATGATTCTCGCCTGTAATGATGACGGTATTCAATCCGAAGGTTTAGCTCGCCTGGTACGCGCGTTGGAAGGGGTAGACCAAGTGGCGGTGGTCGCGCCCGACCGCGAACGTTCGGCGGCGGGGCACGCGTTAACGCTCAATCGGCCGTTGCGCGCCGATGAGGTCAAGCCGGGGTGGTACTCGGTTGACGGAACCCCGACCGATTGCGTCCAGTTGGCGCTCAACGGGTTACTCACCGAAAAACCGTGGATGGTGGTGTCCGGCATCAACCGGGGCTTCAATCTGGGAGACGACGTGACCTACTCAGGAACCGTGTGCGCAGCGATGGAAGCGGTTCTGCTGGGGGTACCTGCGGTGGCTTTCTCACAGGGCGGGCGCGCCGACTTTCAGTACGGCGCGATCGCGGGCTTTGCCCGAACTTTGGTTTCGCGCTTCCGGGATACTCCGATGCCTCCCGACACCCTGCTCAGCGTCAACGCACCCGAAGAGCAGGCGACCGGTTATGTGATCACCCGGCAAGGCAAGCGCAGGTTCGGGTCGGCGATCGTAGAGAAGACCGATCCGCGCGGACGCAAGTATTACTGGATCGGCGGCGAGGAACTCGACTTTTACGAAGAACCCGGCACCGATTTCGCGGCGGTTAGCTCGGGGTTGATCTCAGTAACCCCGTTGCATCTTGATTTGACCAACTATGAGTCGACGCCGGCGCTCGAGGCGCTGGAGATTCGTTGGCCATGATGAAGCATCGCTCTGAAGGTTGGGCGGCGTGGTAGGGAGAGGGTAGGTTGATTAGAACGATACTGTTCCTTGTGTTGCTCACGATGGCACCCACGCTCGAGTTGCGCGCGTCGATCCCCTACGGATTGATTGATGCAGAGATTTCCTGGGCGGCGGTGGTCGCCATCTGTATCGCAGCGAACATCGCGCTTGCGCCGCTGGTTTGGTTGTTCATGGACAAAGGAGTGGGGCTCGCGCTCAAGATCCGCTGGATCGCCGATCTCTACGAGAGGGTCGTGGTTCGCACGCGAAGCAAGCTCGAGCCTTACATCGAGAAATGGGGGACGTTGGGGTTGGCGTTGTTTATAGGCGTACCGCTGCCGGGGTCGGGTGTGTATTCGGGCGGGCTCGGCGGCTACCTGCTTGGCATGACGTTTCGGCAATACATCTTGGCATCGATTCTAGGCGTGTGTATCGCGGCGTCGCTGGTTACAGCCGCAGTGCTCAGCGGTGCGACGGCATTTCAGTTGTTCTTGAAGCATTGATGCAACCTATGCGCATAACAGCCGAAGAGGCGGCAGAGATATGAAGCGAAGAGATGGAGAGGGGAGCCGGCCGGCGCGATGGTGGATTGCTACACTTGGGCTATGTCTACTTGCGGCGGGGTGCGCCGCCGGGGTCAACCACCGGGTTCAGCCTGGTGAGAACCTCTATCGAATTGGTAAGGCTTACGGTCTTCCCTACGGTGAGCTTGCCAGGGCCAATCACATTCGGCCTCCTTTCACGATTACCGAGGGGCAGAACCTCTACATCCCCGGGCGCAGCCGCCAGCTGCCGGTGAGAATCATTACACCTCGTTCGGTCAACCCGGCGCGGCCCTCGAACACGACCGCTCACGGAACACCGGTCGCAGGTGGTTTCCATTGGCCGGTAGCGGGGACGATTACCGACAGGTTCGGTCCACGCCGTAACGGGCATCACGATGGCCTTGATATCGCCGCCGGGCGTGGAACGCCGGTGCGCGCCGCCCGCGACGGTCTGGTCATCTATTCGGATAAGCTGGCCGGGTATGGAAAGGTTGTAATCGTCGAACATTCGCGCGGCTACACGACGGTGTATGCGCACAACGACCGGAACTACGTGCGCAAGGGCGATCATGTGCGGGCCGGCAACCGGATCGCGACGGTAGGATCGACCGGGCGCGCTAGCGCACCGCACTTGCATTTCGAGATCCGTAAGAACAACGTTGCACGCAACCCTACTTATTATTTGGCACGTCGGTGACCGGAGCCGGCACGGCGCTCGTTATGGACCTGAAGTCGATCATTCGTACAATCGAGGGCTTTCCTAAACCCGGAGTCTCCTACAAGGACATCACGCCGCTACTGGCTGACCCGAAGGCCTTGGCCTACATTGTTGATTCGATGGCCGAACGCTACCGCGGCAAAGTTGATGCAGTAGCCGGGATCGAGTCACGTGGGTTCATCGTCGGCGCGCCTGTTGCCTATGCGTTGGGTGTCGGGCTCTCTATCGTCCGCAAACCCGGCAAGCTCCCTTTCGATAAGCATACCGTCAGCTATGAACTCGAATACGGGAGCGATTCCCTCGAGATTCATACCGACGCCGTTGCCCCCGGCGATCGCGTAGTGCTGGTCGACGACCTGTTGGCGACCGGCGGGACATCGATGGCGGCGATTGAATTACTGGAGAAGGTCGGTGCCACCGTGGTCGAGTGTGCCTTTATCATCGAACTTGCTTTTCTCGACGGTCGTTCACGGCTGGACCCTACGCCTTTGCACGCCTTGATGACCTACGACTAGAACAATGAGCCTAGTTTCTTTCAAAGACATGATGAACGACGTGGTCGATTTCGGTTCGTGCTGCGAGTGCGGAAGCTGCGTCCTCGTGTGTCCGCATAACGTCATCGAGTACATCGACAGCAAGCCAAAGCAGGTAGCGAAAAAAGGTGGCGCGTTCGACTTCTGCGGTATCAGCGAGGGGATCGGCTGCGACGTCTGCGCGCAAGTCTGTCCGCGTATAGGCGACCGTGAGTTCTCGCTCGGCGAGCAAGTGTTCGCCGATGAGAAAGGGGCGATGTTCAACGGCGGTTTTGGCCGCTACCAGCAGATCTACGCTGCGCGTGTCAGAGACCAACGCATCCTTGCCGACTGCCAAGACGGAGGTGTCGTGACCGCGATTATGGCTTACGGTTTGCGCAAGGGTTTCCTTGACGGCGCGGTGGTATCGGCGGCCGATCCCTCAACCCCCTGCGCACCGCAACCGGTCTGCGTTACCAGCGAAGAAGAGGTGATAGCGGCGGCAGGCTCCTGGTACACCTACTGTGCAAATGACCTCGCGCTTGCCCAAGCCGAAGAGAAGGGCTGTGAGAAAATCGCTTTCGTCGGGGTGCCCTGTCAGATCACGCCGGTGCGCAAGGCGGAGCTGCGTGACACCGACTTCATTCGCACCGAAAAGAAACGCGACAAGATCATTGACCGCCAGACCAAGAGCCTCAAGGATCCGGTCGGGCGCGTCGCACTCCGAATCGGGCTGCTTTGCTCGGAGGTCTTCGATTTCGACGGCCTAATGGTCGAGAAAATCCAAGGCGAGATGGGCATTGCTCTTGAGGACATCAAGAAGTTCAACGTCAAAGGCGAAGTGCTGATCTACAAGCGCGACGGTCAGCTGGTAAAGCTTTCCTTGAAGGATGCGCAAGAGTACGCACGGCCCGAATGCCGCCACTGCGGCGATTTTTCCGCCGAGTTGGCCGACATTTCGTGCGGCGGCGTTGGTGCGATGGAGTGGACGATCACGATCGTGCGCTCGGATCTGGGCCGCCGCGTAATGGATGAGATGATCGCGGAGGATTTGCTCGAGGTCGCCCCGATCCAAGACTTCGAGAACTCGATGAAGGTGTTGTTGCGTCTGGCTCGGCGACAGCATCAACGGGTGCCTGAGAATCGCTACGGCCTCACCGCGGTGCGTCCCCCACAGTTCATGCCCCCCGGACGGGTGCCCACCGGTGAGGTCTGAACCGACCCGCCTGCGGGGGTGACAGACCTCGGTTGCGACGCATTCGGTCTAAACGGCCGTCCTGACCGGCGCCCGATCGTTCTTGTCCTTGACACCCGGTCTCCCACCGGCGTAGTTTAGGCGTCGTTTATAGTCCGACCAGCATCCGCGTCTTGCGGAGCGGCGGATCTATGCCCAGGAGGAGTCCCATGAAGCGGGTTGTTTATGGTTTCGGTTTGGTCGTTGCTGGATTTGCAGTGGCACTCTGGACATCACCGGTCCAGGCTGCGTGTATTGCCGGCGGTGCTCTCAGCGATATTAATGACTGTGTAACAGCAGCCAAGGGCGGCGATGAGTGTCTGTTGGTGTGGCACGTCGATGGCGACGGTGCGGGCGGCCCTCCTCTGGACAAGAAAGGCAACGTTACCAAGTCTAAGATCGAGTGCACCGATGGTCAGCCGTGCGATTCTGACGGCTTGGTCGATGGCAAGTGCACGTTCTCCTTCGGCGCATGCGTCAACGCGACCGGGACTCCGAGCGGAGGCAAAGCGTGTACCGTGGGCACCAACCTGACTACGCTTGAACTCAAGAAACCTTCGGACAAGGACGCGATCAACGCGATCAAGCGTCCTGAAGCGTTTTTCGTTAAGCGCATCGTGACAGACGAGATCGGCGATGGCCTCCTCCCTACCGCGGCGACAATGTGTACCGCTGAAGATCTCGAGATCGAAGTGAAACTCCGCTCCAAGGGCGGCGTCTGCAACTCGCCGGCCGGACTCAAGTGCTCAGGTGACGCCGGTTGTGACGATTACTGCGTGCCTGCCTACAAGAAGAACAAGACGCTGATCAAAGCGACCGTCAGCGACGGTGCCTCAACTAAGGACAGCGACGCACTGAAGTTCTTTTGCCTGCCGGCGGCCGCGCCCGGCCAGGGGGCTGAGGCTTTAGAGTTGGCTGCCGCCGCTGGCGCGACCTCGGCTGACTTAATCGGCGGGCCGATGGCGTTGGCGCGCCTGGAAAAGGGCGACCACCTGCTGCGCAACGGCGATATCCGCGTCATCGTGCGCGGCCCGGGGCGTGAGCGTAGCAACATGTATCAACAAGGCGGGCACATCATCGACGCCGACATCGTGCGCGCCGATCCGGCCGACGACCGCGACAACCTGTCCGGTATCCAGCACCTGATTCAGGTATCCAGCACCCAGGCGACCGACACCGTCGTGGTTTTGAACGACGGCGCCAACGGAGCCCCGGCGATCGTTCGCACCAGCGGACCCGACACCGTGGTCAGCGTCGTCAACCCAGACATCGCGCTATACGCAACCGGTGAGGCCGGCGGTCCGTTGACCGTTCCATTGGACGCAGTCGACAACGATCTGCCGATCGACTTGCAAACCGACTATATTTTGCGGCCTGGAACAAATTACGTTCAGGCGATCACCACGATTACCAACAACGGGGCTACCGATCTGTCGATCTACGTCGGCGGCTTCCTCAACCCGGCGGGATTGCTCGAGGCATTCGGCCCCGGCGTCGGTTTCGGCGACCCTTTGCTTCGCCCCGGCTCTAACTCCCCAACCACCTCGCAGGCGATGCAGCACTTCAGCTTTCAGGGCCGAGGAGATGCAGCCGGCGTAGCCTACGGCGTGGTGTTCCCGTCCTCGACCCTGGAGGGACCGGCCGGAACCGGTATATTCCACCAGTCGGGCGTGTTTGTTTGGTCCGACGGTGTGCCGTTGCTCAACTTGTTGAACAACCCGCAGTCGCAAAAACCGTCGTCGCTTGCACTGCAGGTCCCAGCCGGCGGGCAGAATTCCTTCCGCCAGTGGTTCGTAGTTGGCGAGACCATCGCCGACGTGACCCGAGCCCGCGCAGAGATCTATGGCGACGGACTGGGCGCTATCCAGGGTACCGTCACGGTGGCCGGCCAGCCGGCCCCAGGCGCGCGTGTCTCGATCATCAGGGGCGCGTGCCCCAACGGGGTCGGGGGCACGCAGTGTAAGAGCGTGTACTCGGCAACGGTCGCCGACCAAGACGGTTTCTACCGCGTCTTCGTTCCGCAGGGAGGATACGAAGTGACGGTTCGTGCCGACGGTACTCCGTATGATACCGGGAACGATTTGCCGAGCTTTATCGGAGCGGCTGTGAAGAAGAAAAAGACCGTCGTGGTTGATGTTGACCTACCTTCGACTGGGCGCCTACGCGTGCTCACCAAGGACAGCACCGCGGCCTCGGTGGCCGCGAAGATCTCGGTTGTTGGTAAAGCTGCGAGCCCCGATCCTCTGGCCGGCCAGTCGATTGGAGGATTTATCGACGCTATAGGGCGCATCTTCGGTTCGCCTATTGAGGACCAAGACAAGGAGATCTTTGGGCTTGTCGCGGTCAAATTCACCGACTTGAGCGGGGATACCGGAGAATTCGATTTACAGCCCGGCACCTATCAAATCGTAGTGTCAAAAGGTCACGAGTACGACGTGCATTCGGAGCGCGTGACAATCGTGGCCGGCGCGACGACGACCGTGAATGCCACGGTCACACACGTTGTCGATACCACCGGTTTCATCTCCATCGACACCCACGTCCATACACTGCGTAGCCCCGATTCGCGTATATCCGAACGCGACCGTGTGGTTACGATGCTCGCCGAGGGCGTCGATTTCTTCGCTTCAACCGATCACGGTTTTGTCACCGATATGTCGCCGACAGTAGCTGCCCTTGGGGCCACGGCGCAGGTCAAGACAGCGCCCAGCGAAGAGACCACGAGCTTCGCGTACGGCCATTACAACATCTGGCCGCGGGTCATCGATGCGAACGAGCGCACCGGTGGCGCGACCGATTGGGGCGGGCAGAACGGATTCCCGTCGGGCGGCTCCTACAACGTTACGCCCGACAACATCTTCAACCAGTTCAATCCTGCAAACCAGGTGATCCAGATCAATCACTTCAACGGTGGGCAGGGAGGGCAGTTCTTCATGTTCGGCACCGACTTCGAAGCGGTACCGCCGTTGAGCAGTAACGTTGTTTATCGATGCTCCGGAACACCGCAGGCTGCAGTGACACCGCGGGCCGGGCTGCCGTGTAAACCAGACATCTGCATCGGCGGCGCGGAAGACGCACTGGCGTGCACGGGCGGTTGTCCGGGTGGGTTCTGTCTGACCGAGCGTTGCTCGGGCGGAGCCGACGACGGTCTTCCGTGTACCGGCGGTTGTCCGGGCGGGCTTTGTAATACCATCGACGACTGCCTGGATGACAGCATCACGATCAGTGTCTGCGAGCCGATTGCGAACACGCTCGCTTCGCAGTTGCGACTGGATCCGGCCGAGACCAACCTTCACTCGAACAACTTTACGGCGCTGGAGGTCTTTATCGAGCACGACCGCAGCCAGGCGGCGTTGGCCCTCGGTGATAATCTGGCTGACTGGGCCGGCCTGCTCAACCAGGGCATCTTCAAGGCGGGCATCGCCGATTCCGATACCCACTCGGTTGCGCGTGTACCGGCAGGTGCGCCGCGAAGCTTCGTAGCGTCCAGCGCCGCCGATGCTTCGGCGATCGATCCGACCGTGACCGCGCAGACCGTCAACGCCGGCCGTGTGATCGGTTCGGGAGGCCTGTTCATGACGGTTGAACTGGAAGGTCTGGCCGGCGCGACGGCGACTCACGCGCTCGGCAACCCGTTGACGGTTGAAGCGGCCACTGGAGGCGCGGATCTCGTCAACATCCACGTCGAGTCGCCGACTTGGGCCCAGTTTGACACTATAGAGGTGTATGCAAACAGTTCGCTCGATTGCGTCAGTGAGATTACTCCGGTCGGCGTACTCGGTCGGACGTGTACGGTTACGCCGATCGCGACGGTGGGGGTAACACCTGCGACGGTTGCGGGCTTCGCAGGGGGAAGCAAACTCAGCGCCGATACGTCGGTTGCGTTGACGATTACCGAGGACACCTGGGTCATCGTCGTCGCGCGCGGCACAGACGGGACCTCGCGCCCGCTGTTCCCGATGAATCCGCAAGAACTCGACGAGTTCGGTAATCAGGCGGCGGATCCGCTTACGCGCCTGAATCAGCTTACCGACTTCGGCGTGGCACCGCCGTGGAACCTCAACCAGGGCGGCAACCTGGCGATCGCGTTCTCCAACCCGTTGTTCTTTGACTTCGGCGGCGACGGCCTTTGCCACAACGGTGTTGCCTGCCCGTAAGTCGCGGCTTCACAGCGCCTCGGTTACACTCAAGGGGTCTCCCGATTATACGGGAGACCCCTTTTCCGTTTACTGTACAGGAGTCGAGAGCAGCCATGAGTTTTGGATTGAAATCTCTGTTCGCCACCACTTTAGTAACGCTCGCCTTAGTTACCGGAACCGTGCATGCGGACCCCGGATATAAGACCTACTTTAATCACCTCGATCGCGCATGGGCGGTCGGAAGCATCGAGTTGTTCCGGCCGCTCACGTACAGAAATGGAGAGCTACTCGCGTTCAGCGGTAAGTTCTCTGAGGTGACCTATGCAAAACATGGGCGCGTATCAACGGTGTTTTTGATCGACGAACTCAAGAGCGGGCGCACCGAGTCGCGCTTCAAGACCGAGGTCGCCATCTACGCGCCCATCGGCGTGCTCCCTCAATACACCTACTGGCGCGAGAACCTTCCGAAGACCCCGCACCACACAGTGCTCGGTGGTTCCCGTAACATCTTTACCGGGGATGAAGTCCCGAAGGTTCGCGCCGTCACCGAGAGTTATGTCGCGGGTATGAAAGCGAAGATGCCGCGCAAGGCCGAGCTCAAGATGAAGGCGGTTGTCGGTGCGTTGCATAGCGGGATCCCACGACTGCGAGCCGACGCCGCGCAGTACCTGTTCCACTCGGGAACCCAGCACAAGTTCATGACCGACGAGACGGATAAGCGGCTGCGCGCGTTCATAACCGACGACAGCGCTAGCGACGAAAAAGCCGGCGATGATCGTCGCACCGTGATCGACGCTGCCGGCAAGTGGAATATGGAACGAACCGCTCCGGCTCTAGAGCGGCTGGTGGCGGCGGATGGGGATTTGTCGGGCGCTGCACTGGAAGCGCTCGAGCGGCTCGGCAAGCCGCGTTCCGGCGCGCAATTGCTTAAGCTCGCAGCTGCCAAGTCGGTTTCGGTTCGCGTCTACGTTGCCGGTGAACGTGCAGAACGTGCCGAGGAGCTCAAAGCGTGGGATGAGACCAAAGCTCTCGTCTCCAGCGACGCTCCGGTTGAAATCCGCCAGGCGGCCGCTGCGGGGTTGGGCCGCTCGGGCGATGCCAAAGCCGTTGCATTGCTCGCCACGGCTCTTGACCGCGGTGACGCCGCCTCTCGCGTAGCTGCCGCCGGTTTGGCGTCGATAGGAAGCAGCGCTGCAGTCGAGGCGTTGAAGTACGCGGTTCTCAAAGGGCCCAGGGAGGCACGCGGCGGCGCCGTCATAGGATTGAGCGAAGTGCGCGAATGCACTGCTTGCATAGAGTTCCTTGACGAACAGTTCGAAAATCACCCCGACGATGACGTGCGCCAACTGATTCGTGCAGTGACCCTGCGGCCTGCCAAAAAACACTGACCAGCGGGCGCTCGATGGCCGCTAACCAGGAGACGCAACGGGGCCGAGCCAAGACCGGACGACGTATACGCGGCCTCGACCCGATGTTGCACATGGAACGCCTGCTCTGGGACCTCGGCTATCTTCGCGTTGCCGGTGTCGACGAGGTCGGTCTTGGCCCTCTTGCGGGTCCGGTTGTCGCCGCTGCGGTGGTGTTCGAAGCGGGCAGCGCGGCGTTGCCTGTCGACGACTCAAAAAAACTCAGTGTTGCGCGCCGCGAGGCGCTGGACCTGCGGATTCGCGATGCTGCTGTAGGGATCGGCATCGGCTGTGTCGAGGTTGAGGAGCTCGACCGCTGTGGTGTGCGCAAAGCCGGCTTGGAGGCGATGCGACGCGCGGTCTGTGCCTTACCTGCAACGCCTGACTACCTACTCGTCGATGCATGCACGGTTCCTGAGGTCGGGGTAGGTCAGTCTGCGTTTGTTCGCGCCGACGGCTTCATTCACTCGGTGGCTGCCGCCTCAATCATCGCCAAGGTCTACCGCGACGCCCTGATGGTCAGGCTCGACTCCCTCCACCCCGGCTACGGCTTCGCACAGCACATGGGATACGGTACCGCCATGCACATGGAAGCACTCAGGCGGTTGGGCCCGAGCGCCGCACATCGTAACTCGTTCGCCCCTGTTCGGGCACTCCGACACGGTCAGAGGGTGGAGGTCAACAGGTGAGTGAGCGAGTACTCTTTTACGCGATTGCGATCGGCGTCGCGGTGGGAGTCGCGTTCGGTTGGGTTGCAGGAGAAGCCGCAACCGGCGTAGCCTGGATCGGCGATCTGTTTCTGAACGCACTCAAGATGCTGGTCATCCCGCTGGTGGTCTCTTCGATGATCGAAGCCGTCACTTCGATGGCTAGCCGCGGAGGGCTGGGGTCAGTGGCCCGCCTGACGTTCGCTTACTACCTGGCTACGACTTTCATTGCGGTGGTTATCGGCTTGCTTGTTGTTTCGGTGATCCGGCCCGGCGATGGCGTCGAACTGGGTTCGGGTGCTGTGCCCATCATCGCAGCGACCGGCTTGGCCGACATCGCGCGCAGTATTGTTGCGCCCAATCTGTTCGCGGCGGCCGCCGATTTCCAGATTCTTCCGTTGTTGGTCTTCTCGCTGGTCTTCGGAATCGCGCTCCAGGCGGGCGGCGCGGCGGCCGCGCCTGCAATTGGGTTTTTCAAAGCGAGCAACGATGCTTTGTTGCGGATGGTCGGTTGGATCATGGTCGCTGCGCCGGTGGGTATCGCCGCACTGGTTGCCGCTCATCTCGGCAAGGCCGGCGGCGGCCCTGCGTTCATGGAAGAGGTCGCGGCTATCGGTCTATACTTTGCCACGGTTCTTCTCGGACTGTCTCTGCACGCTTTCATCGTGCTGCCGTTGATCTTGATAGTCCTAACCCGGCGTAGCCCACGCGAGTTCGCTGCGAATCTGGGCGAGGCGTTGATTACCGCTTTTTCCACCGCCTCTAGTTCGGCGACACTGCCGTTGACCATGCGTCTCAACGAAGAACGCAACGGACTGAGTGAGGAAGCAACGTCGTTCGTGCTGCCGCTCGGGGCGACGGTAAATATGGACGGCACGGCTCTTTACGAGGCGGTAGCCGCGGTCTTTATCGCCCAAGCCTCCGGGGTCGATCTGACCTTTGGCGCGCAGATAGTGGTGGTCTTGACGGCTACGCTGGCTTCGGTCGGCGCCGCAGGGATCCCACAGGCCGGTCTGGTTACCCTCGTGATCGTGCTGCAGGCGGTGGGGCTGCCGCTGGAGGGAATCTCCGCGATCCTGGCGGTTGACTGGCTCCTGGACCGCTTCCGTACGACCGTCAACGTATGGGGTGACTCTGTCGGCGCGGCGGTGGTCGACGCTCGCATGGGCGCGACGTTGCACCCGTAGGAACAATGCTCTAGGCTTCCCGGATGCTTCGTCTCAGGAGACGAGGGGGAAGAATGACCTTATACGACTACAGCGACTGTCCGTTCGCCAAGAAAGTGCGGATCGTATTGGTAGAGAAAAACCTTGAGTTCGAAACCATCGCGATCGATCTCGACAAAGGTGAGCAGCGAAATGGCGAGTTCCTGAGCCTAAATCCCTTCGGGAAGGTTCCAGTACTCGTCGATGAAGAAGGCGCAGTCATCTACGATTCGACCGTCATCAACGAGTACTTGAACGACGAGTACCCCTATCCCGACCTTCTGCCTGAAGACGCCGCGTTGCGCGCCCGGGCACGGCTGTTCGAGGATTTCGCCGACAACGCGTTTACGTTGCCGGTGATGGCGCTTGAGCGTGGAGCCGAAGGCAATGCCACTGAACGCGATACGGCCAACGCAGCGGGTGCACGCGAGCTTGTCACCAGCGCGCTCGGAATGCTCGAACGCGAGCTGGCCGCCAGGGAGTACCTCGCCGAAGCGTTTTCGCTTGCCGATGTCTCTTTCGCACCGGCCGCTCTGCGCCTGGACCGCCTCGGGTTCAAACTCGATGACGCTCATGGAAACGTTAAATCGTGGATCCAACGCCTCGCAGAACGTCCGAGCGTCGGAGCCGTCGTTAAGATGGTCGCTTGAGTTCGACTCGCGGTGCGCCGACCCGAAGAACTAACCCTCCGCGAGCGTCTCTACGTTCCCGAGATTGTGCGTGGCCTGCGGGTCACCGGCGGCAAGTTCTGGCGTAACTTGTTCTTGCACATGGCTCACTCGGTGGGTTTTGCCGAGGATAAGTCAGCTTCGGTTACGCTCCAGTATCCGGAGGCCTACCAAAACTACGGAGAAGCCTATCGTGGCAGCCACCGGCTGACCCTCAAAGAGGACGGTTCGATGAACTGCACGGCGTGCTTCCTGTGCGCCACCGCGTGTCCGGCACGCTGCATTCACATCGAAGCCGGCGAGCATCCAGATAGCGAATTCGAGAAGTATGCGATGCGCTACGAGATCGACACGCTGCGCTGTATCTACTGCGGTATGTGCGTAGAGGCTTGTCCTTGCGACGCGATCCGCATGGATACCTCGGTGCACCCGAGAATCTCCGGCTATCTGCGTACTGACTTTGTAGAAGACAAACAGGCGCTGATGGAGCGTTCGCGGGTTATGGCCAAACAAGGTGAGGGCGCGCTCATGCGCCAGATGCTCGCGGTTTACCGCGACGCCGACTAGGTCGCGTGTTGTTTTACTACCTGTGGCGCGAGGGGTTACTCTCGGGTCTTGGCGGCGAAAAGATTCGGTTCTTTCTCGGGTTGACGGACAACCCACTCTACTTGTCGCGTCGGTGGCCGCTTCTGACCGCTATCAATTGGCCTCGCGCAGTGTTTTCGAAGCGTTATGCGCTCTCTGTGACCACGTGGCTCCGCTACCGGGTTAGCCTGTACGACGGCTGTTGCGGCTGAGTCTCCAAGCGCGCTGGCCAAACCGGCGTGCTTAGGTATAGTATTTTTTTCGAACTACAGAGGTAGCCATGGCCAAGACTTATGAAGAGATTCTGAAAGAGGCCCGCAGCCAGGTCCCCGAGGTCTCGGTGGACCAGGTCGCTGCAGGTGCGGATAAAGCCGATTCCCCGCTGTTGATCGACGTTCGCGAGAAGGAAGAGTACCGCGAGGGCCATTTGCCCGGCGCGCTGAGCATTCCACGTGGATTCCTCGAAATGCAGGTCGAAGCCAAGGCGGGCGACAAGAGCGCGCCGGTGATCACCTACTGCCAAAGCGGCGTACGTTCGCTGCTGGCCGGCCGCATCCTCAAGGAAATGGGCTACACCGACGTGCGCTCAATGAGCGGTGGCTACGGGGCCTGGAAAGGTGCGGGGAAGAAATGGGAGCAGGACTTCAAATTCACTCCCGACCAACTCAACCGTTATAGCCGTCATTTCCTGCTGCCCGAGGTCGGCGAAGAAGGCCAAGCCAAGCTTCTCCAAGCCAAGGTCTTGTGCCTGGGCGCCGGCGGACTGGGTTCGCCGGCTGCGTTCTACCTTGCGGCGGCCGGTGTCGGCACCATCGGTCTGGTCGACGACGACGTGGTCGATCTGTCCAACTTACAGCGCCAGATCCTTCATACCAATGACCGCGTCGGTATGCCGAAGACTGAGTCGGCGAGGCTTACGCTGAACGCACTCAATCCCGACGTAAAGGTGATCGAGCACCGTACCCGCCTTGATTCCTCCAATATCATCGAGCTGATCAAGGACTACGACATCATCGTCGACGGCTGCGACAATTTTCCGACGCGCTATCTCGTAAACGACGCGTGCGTGATGACCGGCACGCCGAACGTTCACGGCTCGATCTTCCAGTTCGAGGGCCAGGCCACCGTGTTCTCGCCTGGCCAAGGCCCGTGCTACCGCTGCTTATTCCCCGAGCCGCCACCTCCGGGGATGGCGCCGAGTTGCCAAGAAGCGGGTGTGCTCGGAGTGCTGCCGGGCTTTATCGGCTGCATCCAGGCGCTTGAGACCATGAAGCTTATCCTCGGCGCCGGTAAGCCGCTGATTGGGCGTCTTGCCCACGTTGAAACGCTCGCCATGGAAGTCCGTGTTTTCAACCTACGCAGAGATCCTAAATGCCCGATGTGTGGCGAGAATCCGACCATCACCGAGCTCATTGATTACGAGGAATTCTGCGGGCTGCGCAATCCCGCAACTGCATCGGACGCGGATGCTGCCTGAACCGAATCTCAGCGGCATCATCCTCGTGCGGCACGGCGAGACCGCCTGGAACGCACAGCGGCGGGTCATGGGTGACTCCGACATCGCGCTGAGTGAAGTCGGCCAGGGGCAGGCCGCTGCAGCGGCCGTGCTGCTGCGCGATCTTAAGCCGAGCCGCATCGTCAGCAGTCCGCTCGCGCGTGCGCTGCAGACCGCGGCGATCATCGGCGCGGAACTCGGCATCGGGTGCGAGACCGACACCGACCTAGAAGAAGTGCGCTACGGCGATTGGAGCGGCAAAACTTACGCTGAGATCGCCGGCGACCCACGCTTCGAGCGGCTCTTGAAAGATCCCGAAGGCGCGAGAACACCTGGGGGCGAGACCATTCGCGAGGTACAAGAACGCGGTCTGCGCGCAATCGAGAGACTCAGCGACGGCACCACAACCCTGGTGGTTTCCCACGGCGACATCCTGCGAACGATCGTCGCTCACTATCTCTGCGTACCGCTGCGACGCTTTCGGCGAATCCGCATCGACAACTGCGGAATCTCTGCGGTTGCGCTGGCCGACGGCGGTAAACCCGAGGTCATGTTCGTGAATCTGCTGGCCGACGCTGCTAGGGCGTGGCATCCGCTGCACTGGGGAACAGCCAATGCACAGGGTTAGCCATCACCTTGCCAATCGGCGATATCCCCGCGTACGGGCACGCTTTTTTACGCACAGAGATACCTTGACTCGGCCCCACGTGCGGGGCACCCTCCGGGCACTGTGAGTTCGGTAGACCAGCTTCGTTCGATCGCGCGCGACCTGAGAATCGACAGTCTCGAGATGATCGCTGAGGCGGCCTCGGGTCATCCCGGTGGTTCTCTTTCCAGCGCCGAAATTATTTCCGCGCTCTTTTTCTCGGAGATGAACTACAAGGTTGGCGACCCTACGTGGCCCGCCCGCGACCGTTTCATCATTTCGAAGGGGCACGGCGTCCCGACCGTCTATGCGGCACTTGCCAAGGCCGGTTGTATTCCCCACGAGGAATTGGCCACGCTTCGCCGCCTCGAGAGCCGCCTGCAAGGACACCCTGACCACACACGCTTGCCCTACATCGAGGCTGCAACCGGTTCTCTCGGGCAAGGACTTTCGGTCGCGGTTGGTATGGCGCTCGGTGAACGGTTGGACCGTGAGAACGAATACCGCGTTTACTGTCTGCTCGGAGACGGCGAATTGCAGGCCGGCCAAGTTTGGGAAGCCGCGATGTCGGCGGGCAAGTTCAGTCTCGGCAAACTGACGGCGATTGTTGATTACAACAAGGTGCAACTCGACGGTCATGTGAAGAACGTGATGGACCTCGAGCCTTTGGCCGACAAGTGGATATCTTTCGGTTGGCACACCCTCGAGATAGACGGCAACGATATAGAAGAGGTCCTTACAGGTCTTGACGCGGCCAACAAAGAAACCCGCAAGCCGACGGTGTTGATCGCTCACACGATCAAAGGCAAGGGCGTCTCTTTTATGGAAGACACGCACGCCTGGCACGGCAAGGCCCCCAACGACGAAGAGCTGGAGCGAGCCATCGCAGAGATCCGATCTGCGGACGGGACTGTGGCCGGAGGCGATCGTGGGTAGCGCATCACGAGCCGCGTTCGGCGCTGCGTTGCTGCGCTTGGGTGCATCGCACGACGACGTTGTCGTGCTCGACGCCGATCTCGCTTCGTCGGTGCAAACGCGAGCCTTTGGTGACGCGTATCCCGACCGATTCTTCCAACTCGGCATTGCCGAAGGCAACATGGTCGGCGTCGCAGCCGGTCTAGCGCTGACCGGCAGGAAAGTTTTCGCATCCAGCTTCGCCTGCTTCCTCGCGGGGCGGTTCGAGCAGATCCGCATGTCGATCGGCTACAACAGTGCGAACGTGTGCCTGGTCGGAACGCACTCCGGTATCGGTATCGGCGAAGACGGTTACAGCCAAATGGGTCTTGAAGATATCGCCGGTATGCGGTCTCTCCCCAACATGGTTGTCGTACAGCCGGCCGACGCGATTGAAGCCGAGCGTGCTACAGAGTTCCTCGCCGATTATATCGGTCCGTCTTACCTACGCCTGACGCG
>JAJCZL010000023.1 GCA_029262415.1 Deltaproteobacteria bacterium
ACTCGCGTAGATGAAAATCGGACGCGAGAGCGGGGCGTAGCTGCCGTTGTTGATGGTGGTGACACTGGGGCCGATGGGGCCTTTGCCGGCGTCGATCTCCAGAGCCTTGAGGCGCTCCTTGTTCTCGACGTAGTAGGCGAAGCCGAAGAACCCGAGTGCGTCCTTGTCGCCGGCGATTCCTTGGACGAGAATGTTGTCGTCCTCGCTGGCGGTGAAATCGGATCGCACCTGACCGTCTTTGCCGAGCACCGCTTCAACGAAATAGTCGAAGGTGCCCGAGTCGGTGCCGGGGCCGTACAGCTTGACGGTACGGTTTGGCCACGCCGGGTTGATGTCGCTCCATTTGCGCGCCTTGCCGTCGCGCGACCACAAGCTTTTCAGTTGCGCAACGGTGAGCGAGCCGGCGAAGTCGTTGGCCGGATTGACCAGGACCGAAATGCCGTCGTATGCGACCGGCAACTCAACGTACTTTACGCCGTGTTTCTCGGCGCAGTCTGCCTCGACGGATTTGATAGGCCGCGAGGCACCGGTTACGTCGATCTCGCCGACGCAGAACTTCTTAAAGCCGCCGCCGGTTCCCGAGATGCCGACGGTGACCTGAACCCGCGGGTGTTCGCTTAGGAACTCCTCGGCGACCGCTTCGGAGATTGGAAAGACGGTTGATGAACCGTCGAGTTTCACTTTCCCTTTGAGAGAATCAGCCGCACAGGCCGCTCCGGCGCCGAGCGCGAGAACTCCAGTGCAGATGGCGGCCAGGGCCAGTGCGGTATGTTTTTGTAGTGTCATTGTTGTTCTCATTTTCTTCATGTCCTTCATCCTGTTTTACCAAAACACCTGGAAGCGGCTTTGCACGGTGGTGACTTTGCCGTTGTCGAGCCCGTCAACGTCGGCTTGGCCGACGTTGAGCATCACCCTGGCATTCGGGTTGAGGTACCAGTTGAGACCGGCGGTGATCGAGTCGGCTTCGCCGCCGCTGATCGCGCCGTCGTTGAGGTCGATTCCTGAGTAGCGAAGCGCGACCTCGAATGCGCCTTTGCCGCCTTTCCCGCCAGTGCCGAAGTTCTCATTCGGGCTGACCTTGTCGAAAGCACCGGCCGAGCGTTTGTAGTTACGCTTCTCACCGGTGAGGAAGTAGCTGACCTGCGCGTAGTGACCGTTGAAGTCGGGATCGTTGGCCGAGGCGCTGTCCACTGCCGCTTGCACGGCCTCGGCTTGGAACGAGAGCGGTCCGAAGATCCCCGCCAACTCGATGCCGTAGACGTCAACCGAATCGGCATCGGTGATCGTACCGCTACCGGTATCGACGATTCGTTCGCCGAGGTGAGCTTCGGGCCGTTGGCGGAAGCGCACTTCGTTGTCGCAGGGGTTACGCCTGGAGGCCGAGGCACCGAGGTGGATCAGATCGCCGTCCTCACCGACCCACGGCAGTCCGGTGATGCGTCCGGTGACGTTGTGGTTGTCGCAGACGCTGTTGCCACGATCGTCGGCGTCTTGGAAAAGGCCGAGGGCGTAGGTGATGCGTTGGTTCTCGGTTGCGTTGGAGAAGCCGATGCCGGTGTTGCGCGAGGGCGAAAACACGTTGGCGAGGCTGCGCTCCATGAACGTCGTGTACTTCGAGGAAGTCAGTTCCTCGAGGCTGAACTTTTCTTTGAAGTGACCGACGATGACGGTGCCGACGCCGGGAAGGCCCTTGATACCGACGTAGACGTCTTTAAAGGCGGTATTGTCGCCGGCGAAATCGAGTTGGATCTTGAACACCACGACATCGTAGATCTGGCCTTCAACCTCGAGGCGTGCGCGGCGGAACTCGGATCCGTTCGCGAACTCGCCGACCAGTGCTTCGAGTTCGTTGTCCGCGTCAAAGTAGGCCGTGTCGGCTTGGATACGGCCTCCGAATTTAAGTTTGAACGATTGGTCTGCGCTCTCGAGCTTTAGCCCCTTATCGAACTTGATGGTTAACTCGCTGCCGCCCGCGCCGGCGATGCCCGGAAGGGCGAGCGCGGCGGCCAAAACTCCGGTTTTTAATAATCCTTTCATTCTTTCCTCTTTTGTTGTTCTCTCGGGCCCTCTGCCCGAGTGCTGTCGCATTTTTAGACAGTTCGTATGAGCGGCGCGAGAGCCGCGTGTTAGGAAATCGTTAGGCGGCAAGAATTGGCTCAAGAGACAGGAATATCGATGCGGAACGTCGAGCCACGGCCGGGCTCGCTCTGTACGGCGACGCTTCCGCGGTGGGCTTGGGCGATGTGTTTGACGATCGCCAACCCAAGCCCTGTCCCACCGAGGTCGCGGCTGCGCGCCTTGTCGATGCGGTAGAAACGCTCGAACAGACGGGCGTGGTGTTTTCGCTCGATGCCGGGGCCGTCATCACGCACGCGGATCGAGACTGTTTCCCCGTCTTGGGCCGCGCTTATGAGAACGCGGGTGCCTTGCGGGCTGTATTTAACCGCGTTATCTATCAAGTTGGATACAGCTTGTTCCAAAAGTGGTGCATTTGCAGGCACTTGAATATCTGGATCGCACTCGAGTTCGAGCTTTACGCGGCTGTCGCCCATTCGTTCAGAGCAGGCCTGGACAGCGCATTCGAGGACGCCTCGCAGTGGCACTGGGCCGGTCTCGATCGCGGCATCGGCACCGCTTTGTTCCAGGCGCGAGAGCGCGAGCAGGTCGTTGATAATCGCGTCCAAGCGATCGGCCTGGCGGGCGGCTATATCGACGAAGCGCCGTGCGTTCTCGCGATCGTCAAGCGCGCCGTCGCGCAGGGTTTCCAAGAACCCTTTTACCGCGGTGATCGGGGTTTTCAGTTCGTGCGAAACGTTGGCTACGAAGTCGCTGCGGATCGTTTCCAGACGGCGCACCTCGGTGATGTCGTTGAGCACTACGACCGCGCCGGCACTGTGCTTGTCGGCTTCGTGCAGGCGTGCGCCTTGCGCCTGCCAGACCCGAGCGCTGTCGGTGTGGAAAGTCAGTTCTTCGGCCACCGGCTCGGTGGTCGCCAGGGTTTTCTTCACGAACCGCTGCAGCTCGGGATTGCGCACGGCCTCTTGGATAGCCCGGCCGACTGCATTTGCGCGCGCCACGCCGAGCAGACGCGCGGCCGCGTCGTTGAACGTAATGATGTTCTCGTCCTCATCGACGGCGATCACGCCCTCGACCATACTCGCGAGCACGGCGTCTTGCTCGTTGCGTTGCTCGACGACGGTGCGGATGCGCTGGTCGAGTTCGACGGCCATCTCGTTAAGGGCTTGTGCGAGTTTGGCGATCTCGTGCGATCCGCTGACCGGCAAACGGTGGCTGAGCTCTCCTTGCGCAAAACGCGCGGCACCGGTGCCGAGTTGCTCTAGGGGACGGCTGATGCGGCGTGAAACCAGCAGTGCGAACAACGCAGCCATCGCGGCAACGGCGAGAGCGGCGAGTGCAATGCTGCGATAAACCCGTGCGAGAGCGGCATCGATTGAAGTCAGTGCAACCGAAGTCCGCAGTACCGCGCGCGCGGTGCCCGACCTCGGCGTCGCTAGCGCAACGTAGAGGAGGTCGCGGCCGATAGTTTCACTGAAACGTTGCGAAGCGCCGATCCGGCCGGCAAGTGCGTCGGCGATCTCGGGGCGTGCGGAGTGGTCGCCCATCACCGCGGGATCTTCGTCGGAGTCCGCGATCACCGTGCCGCCGGGCAGGATGACCGTGATGCGCAAGGCGGTGTCACGACCGAGACGCTTTACGTCGCGGTCGAGCGCGGTGTGTGCCGGCGCAGCGTCGCCGCCGAGGCGCGGCCCGAGTAGGTTCTCGAGCAGGTAGGCTTTTGCGGTCAGGCCGTCACGGGTCTGTTCTATGTAGAACTGACGCAGCGAGCGCGTCGCTACGGTTGTAACCGCCAGCACCGAGACCAGAACCACGAGCACAAACGGCGCGTAGATCTGCCAGAGCAGACGCCGTCCCATCAGTCCCCCTTAAAGCGGTAGCCGACGCCGCGAACGGTCTCGATCAAATCGCCTGAGCCCTCGAGCTTTTTGCGCAGGCCTACGATCTGCACGTCAACGCTGCGTTCGGTCACCGGGTAGTTTTCGCCGCGCACTCCGTCGACGATTTGGTAGCGGGTAAACACCCATCCGGGTCTTCTCGCGAGAAAATGTAGAATGCGGAACTCGGAGTTGGTGAGTTCGACGGGTGCGCCGCCGACGCTGACTTCGCGACGACCCGGATGAATCTCGATGCCTTCGAGAGAAAGCGGTTCTTCGTCATCGATTGGCGCGGCGCTTTGTCGGCGCAACACCGCACGTACGCGTGCGGTGAGTACGCGTGGGCTGAACGGTTTGGTCACGTAGTCTACGGCGCCGAGTTCGAGTCCGGTGACGATGTCGGTTTCTTCGCCGCGTGCACTGACCATTATTACCGGAATACCCGCAGTATCGGCGTCGGCCTTGAGCCTGCGGCAAACCTCGAGGCCGTCAACACCGGGCAGCATCAAGTCGAGCAGAACGATGCTCGGGCGTTCTTGCCGTGCCTTGCGCAGGCCGACTTCGCCGGTCTCCGCCCAACTGACCTTGTAGCGCTCGGCTTCGAGGTTGTAGCGGATCAACTCCGCTATATCGGCCTCGTCTTCGATGACCAAAACGCTCTCACCCGGCATGGCTCACCTTGTCGCACAACTCATGGGTGGTGCAAGACAGACCGTGGTCGAGAAGTGTTAGGAATTGATGAGGAACAAAAGAATGCGCGAAAGCAGCGGGCGGCGGCAGCGCTTCGATGCTGCGTTGCTAGGGCTCTGCACAAGTGATTGAGCGGACCGATCATCGTGCCGCCGGTGTAGTTTGCGCCGAGTTATGCACATTCCGCGCGGAATGTAGCGCGGTTTCAGCTCGCGGAAGCTAGCCCGCCGGCGCGACCCGGCCTTCGGGTAGTGCGGCTCGATCAACTCCAGCAACGGCTTCTACGGTATCACCGCGTCCATCCCGGCGAAAAATCGCTCCCGGCGCGCTACCTTTCCTTTCCGACTCCACGCTACCGACGCGAACCTACGCTGCTCACCCATCGCCCAACCTCCTCACGAGTCGCTCGGCTTACGTACTTACTCTCATTTTGAAAGACTTGTGCAGAGCTTCTCTAGAGCAGTCGCTTGCGCAGAGCCTTTTCTAAGAGCCGACGGTCGTGCTTTGAGGGGCGACCGCCGCCGCTGGTCTGCTGTGGGATCGCCATCGCGCGTTTCTGTGCGGCTATCTCGCCGCGGCGTGCGATGCTTTGTGGGGTCTCTTCGTAGAGTTCGCGTGCGCGATCGGCCGAGCCGCGCTTTTCGCCGAGCCCGGTCACCGCCACCGACCAGGCGAATTCTTTGCGGGTGATATCCAGTTTGTCGCCGACGAAAAGCGGGCGGCTGGGTTTGCTGCGTGTGCCGTTTACGTGGACGTGTCCGCCCGAGATCGCCTCGCCCGAGAGCGCACGGGTTTTGAAGAAGCGCGCCGCGCACAGCCACTTGTCCAGACGCACACTAGGGTGGTCGCCGCCGGTGTCGTCGGCCTTGCCGGCTTTGCTGGCCTTAGGATTGCCGCCGCCGGGGCCGGGGTCGTCTTGTGCGCGTCTTTTTGCCATACATGGCGCGGCCCGGGTCACGTCGGTGCCGCCTAGCCATGACCACATACCGCAGTGCGCCCGAAGCCACCACCGGCATGCCGCCGGGGATTCCCTATATTGTCGCCAACGAGGCCGCCGAGCGTTTCAGCTACTACGGTATGCGCACGATCCTGGTGGTCTTCATGACGCAGCACTTAATGGCCGCCGACGGCTCTCGCGATCTCATGGGCGAGGCCGAAGCCAAGGGCTACTACCATCTGTTCAGTTCGGCGGTGTACTTCTTTCCGCTGCTCGGCGCTTTGTTGTCGGACGGATTTTTCGGCAAGTACCGCACCATTATCGCGCTCTCGATGGTGTACTGCCTCGGGCACCTGGCCTTAGCGCTCGATGACACGCGCATCGGCCTTGCCGCCGGACTTACGCTGATCGCGATCGGATCGGGGGGCATCAAGCCGTGTGTATCGGCGCACGTCGGCGATCAGTTCGGTGCAACCAACGGCCGTTTGTTGCCGAAGGTGTTCGGCTGGTTCTATTTCGCGATCAACCTCGGCGCGTTCGTCTCGACGTTGCTGACGCCGTGGTTGCTGGTTCATGTCGGCCCGCACGTCGCGTTCGGTGTCCCCGGTGCGTTGATGCTGCTGGCAACCGTCGCGTTCTGGACCGGGCGCAACACATTCGTCCATGTCCCGGCCGGAGGCGTCGGCTTCATCCGCGAGGCGCTCAGTGGCGAGGGTTTGCGCGCACTGGCGCGGCTCGGCGTGCTGTACGCTTTCGTCGCGATGTTCTGGTCGTTGTTTGACCAGACCGGTTCGGCCTGGGTGCTGCAGGCCAACCATATGAACCTGCACTTCATGGGCTTTGAGTGGCTGCCGTCGCAGGTCCAGGCCGTGAACCCCATTTTGGTCATGGGGCTGATCCCGGTCTTTACCTACGGCGTCTATCCGTTGCTCGGCCGTATGTTCGCAGTCACCGCGCTGCGTAAGATCGGCCTTGGCCTGTTCGTCGCTGCGGCTTCTTTTCTGATTTCGGCGTGGATCGAGACGCGTATCGGCAGCGGCGAGATGCCGAGCATCGGTTGGCAGTTCGTCGCCTACATCGTGCTGACCGCGGCCGAGGTGATGGTTTCGATCACCTGCCTAGAGTTCAGCTACACGCAATCGCCGCGCAAGATGAAATCTCTGGTGATGGCGCTGTTCCTGATGTCGGTCTCGCTCGGCAACCTCTTCACCTCAGGAGTGAACTTTGTCATTGCCGGCGAGCAGGGCGAGCCGATGCTGCAGGGAGCATCGTACTACCTGTTTTTCGCGGGGCTGATGTTCGTAACGGCAATCCTGTTCGCCGCGGTAGCCTCGCGCTATCGCGAGGTTACCTACCTACAAGAAGAAACCGGCTAAGCACCGGCAGAGCCGGCTACTTAACACCGACGACGTAGCAGACCCAGGCGGTGTCGCTTTCGGCCGACCTGCGCTTGCGATAGATGCCGTTGCCGTCGCCCGAGTCGGCATCGGTGCCTTCCCAATACACGTCGGCGCGTTTGAAGCCGGCTTCGATCAGCAGTTCTTGTAGCTCGGGGAGGGTCCAGAGCCGCCACTCATAGGTAAATGCGTTGCGCCAGCGGCTGCCGTCTTTGAATCTGAAGTGAATGTGAAACTTGCAATCGTGGGTGATCGGGTCGAAACGGGCCTGATCCCAAATGTAGGTAAAGTTTCTGAACTTGGTTTTCTCGCGACGGTCTTCTTCGATGACCTCGGGGCCGCCCATGGCATCGAGAATCAGTACGCCTTTTTTCGCCAGGTTCTTACGCGCAGCTTCGAAGTACTTGCGTAGCTCGTCACGGGTCTTGAAGCACTGAAACGAGAAGTTCTGCGCGGCGATGACATCGGCCTTTTCGCCCTTGATCGCACGCACGTCGTCTTCGAGCAGCCGGACCCGTTCGGCGTCGGCCTCGCTGATCTTCGGCCGCAGGTGCTTGACGCCCCAGTTCAAAGGTTCGGGGTCGTTGTCCACGCCGATCGCGCGACGTTTGGGGTGGCGCTTAACCCACTCGTAACACACGGCGGCGGTGCCGCAGAAATCCTCTCGTAAGACCGCGGCCGGCTGTTTGTACTCGGTTCGGTAAACGCGATCGAAGAAGACCACGTCGACGTCGGGCGCTTGCACCGACTTTAGATAAAGATCGTATTTGTCGGCCTTCTGCGCCGCACCTGCGGTCCGCGCCGGTACGTGTTTTTTCTTCGCTGCCATCTTCCTCTCCGCTTCCTCTATATGGGCCGTGGCCCGTTAGTTTGTGTGATCAGGCTGCCGCTTGGTCGGCCAGTTCGGCCAATCGCGCGCGTTGGTAGGAGCCGTCGCCCAGGTACATCTGGTTGTGCTTTTGGCGCTTAAAATAGATGTGCACGTCGCACTCCCAAGTAAATCCGATCCCGCCGTGCAACTGCACCGAGCGACCCGAACAAAATGCGGCAGCATCAGACGCCGCCGATTTGGCCATGCGAGCATACCACTGGGCGCGCTCAGGTTCGGTGTCGATTGCGCAGGCCGCCGTGTAGACGAGCGAACGCGCGCGGTCGATGTCGATCATCATATTGACGATCGGGTGTTTGACGGCCTGAAAAAATCCGATCGGGTGATCGAACTGCGTACGGATCTGCGCGTACTCATTGGTGGTTTGTAGCTGCCACTCGGCCGCGCCGCAGATATCGGCGGCGACGATGGTCAGCATCGCGGGGGTCGCCCGGCTGATCGCCGCTTCGCCTTTACCCGCCGCTGCCACCACTGCGCCGGCCGCAACCTCAACGTCTTGAAAGACAACGCGGGCCTGATCGCGGGTCAGGTCGACGATGCGGTCGGGCAAGATCGTCACCCCCGGCGCGTCGGCTGCGACCACGTACAACGCGGTGCCGCCGTCGGCTGTGGCCGAGACCACAAAACTCGCGGCCTTGCGCGCGTCTTGTACGAAGTAGGCGGTGCCGTTCAGTGTCGCTCCGCTACCCTGGGCCTTCGCGGCTACGCCGCTATCGGCGGCATCCCACGATCCCGACTCATCGGTGATCGCCAGCGTCGCCGGGCCGCCTGAGACGATGGCTTCCAGCGCAGTCTTTGCCCCGGGACCGTCGGCTTCGCGCAGTACGGTGGTCGCGAGCAGCGTTGATGTCAGCGGCGAGGGCAGTGCGACGCTGCCGACTTCTTCGGCGAGCGCGGCGAGCGTTACCATCGACATGCCCGCGCCGCCGATTTGCTCGGGTACTGCGAGTGTCGTCCAGCCGAGCTCGACGATTTGTTGCCAGAGTTTCTCGTCGTAGTAGTTGGGCTGTGTCGTGCTTTCGTAAGCCTCGACGTGGTCGACGGCGACCAGTTTGCGCAGGCTTTCGATCCCCGCGTTGTCGCGTAGAAACTTACGCGCGCTGTCGCGTACCATTTGTGCCTCTTCGTCGAATCCGAAATTCTTAGGCTGTGCCATCTTTGTGTGTCCTCTGCCCGTCAACTACTTCGATTTGGCCATGCCGAGCACACGTTCACCAAGGATGTTGCGTTGCACCTCGTTGGTGCCCGCGGCAATCGTGAAACCGTAGGAGTTCATGTAGGCCAACGGCCAGTCGCCGCCGTCGGGGGCGCGCTCGTCTCCTTTGTATAGGCTCGCGTAAGCGCCTTCTACCTCAACCGCACACGCGGCGACGTCTTGCAGCCACTCACTGATCAGCACCTTGGTCTGCAGTGGCAGACGCATCGGGTGGTCGCAAAGCGCAGCTACGCGCGCGCGGCGTCCGAGTTGGCGCAGGCCTTCGCCGCGGATCGACAGCTGCATGATCTTGTCGCGCACCGTAGCGTCTTGCCACGCGGGCTTGCCGTTGCGTTTCATGCGTTTGGCCAACGCGATCAGCTCGTCGAGGCGCTCGTCCATGCCTTTGCCGCCGCCCGAGCCCGCACCTTCGGCCGCGCCGCGCTCGTAGGTCAGCGTGGTCATTGCGACCGTCCAGCCTTTGCCGACCTCGTCCAGGCGCAAGGTGTCGGGCACCACGACGTCTTCGAACAGGACTTCGTTAAAGCCGGTCTCGCCGGTGATCTTGATCAGCGGGCGCACGGTAACGCCCAGGGTGTCGGCGATCGGCACAATATAATAGGTGAGGCCGTTGTACTTATGATCGCTGCTGGTGCGGCAGATCATGATCATCCATGTCGCGAAGTGCGCGAGGCTTGTCCACACCTTGTGGCCGTTGATGATCCAGTTGTCGCCGTCGCGAACCGCGGGCGCTTGCACGTTGGCAAGGTCGCTACCCGCGCCGGGCTCGGAGAAGCCCTGGCACCAGATCTCATCGCAGGAGAGCAGCGGCGGCAGCATACGCTTCTTCTGCTCCTCGGTGCCGTGTTGCAGGATAGTCGGTGCGGCCATATTGAGGCCGATGATATTCAAAAGGTAGGGAACGCCCGCACGCTGCAGTTCTTGGTTGGCGACGGCTTGGAAGTTGGTGTGACCGCCGCCGCCGTATTCGCTCGGATAGTCGCAGCCGATCAGGCCGGCTTTGTAGACTTTGTTCTGCCAGGAGGCGAGGTAGTCGCGTTGCTCTTCGGTCATGACTTCGATCGCACTGATCGGAAGTCTGAAGCTTGGCGGTGCCGGTTTGTTCTCGGCCAGCCAGCTGCGGCAGTGCTCGCGAAACTCTGCTTGTTCGGGCGTATCTTTGCGTTCAGCCATCCGGTTTTTTGGCACAGCCCCGCGTGAAAACGAAGTCGCGGTCGGCGGCGCGGACTCGGTAGGGCGGGGCGCGCCCTTTACCCGCGCCAAGTGGGTGGAGCCGCCGGCGGGTGGGCTTTGATGCTTGAAGTGCTACAGCGTCGGCCACTAATGCGGCGAAATTACCCGGCTGGGTCTTGACGATGTGATCGCAAGAGGAGTAGTTGTCGGACTGCTACGTTCACCAGCGGGCCGGCGAGTCGCCGCTGAACTTCGGGCGCTTCTTCAACCGCCCGAGCGGCGACCGTTCCGGCCCGTAGCGGGCGGCTTCGGGCAGGGGTCCGGGGTCGCCCGCACCCTACTTGATGTGCCGGACGCGGCACCTGCGGTTCGCTGCGTAGGCGCAACCCCCAGGGTGCGGGGCGAACTCGTTCATGAAAGGATGCGCGGATGCCGCGTCGGGCTTTCGCATCACCAGCCGGCAAACCCATCGGATGGGCTTGTCGGTTTGCCGCACTCTCAACGTTCTCGAGGCGCTGCGCATTGCTGTTCGGCCTGGTGTTGGTCTCAGCGGTTGTGGTCGGCGCGGCCGGCTGCACCAGCAAAACCGCGAAGATCGACCCCGCCAAGCGCGTGGTTGTGCTTGCGCTGGACGCCGGCACCTGGGACTTGCTCGACGGTTACATCGAGCGCGGACTGCTGCCTAACATTAAGAGACTGCGCGACGGTGGTGCGTGGGGGCCGCTCGAGTCGATCAACCCGTCGAGCTCGCCGGTTATTTGGACCTCGGTTGCCACCGGCAAGACGCCCGAGCAGCATGGTATTACCTTCTTCGTACGTTTTCCCGACGGCAAGACCGGAAACCCGGTGCCGGTGTCGCGGTCGCTGCGCAAGACCAAAGCCATTTGGAACATCCTCGGCGATGCCGACAAGGACGTTGCCGTGGTCGGTTGGCTGATCACCTGGCCGGCCGAAGAAGTCTATGGGCGCTTGATTAGCGACCGTGCGCATTACGGCGATCTAAAGGACGAGAGCTTTCCGCCCAACTACATGGCGCAGTTGAAACCGATCGGCACCGACACCGTGCTTGCGGCGATGCCGTCGTTCATGGAGATGACGTTTGATCCGGCCAAAGTCGATCGCAACGCAACCGATCCCGAAGGCCGCATCAATTATCTCGTCTATGACCGCTTCGTGCGCGCCTACGCGCGCGACGTCTTTTATATGGAAGCGCTCGAGCGCACCCTCGATGACGGCGCGTTGCCCGACGTGCTCTTTATGTACCTGCGTGGTACCGACGATGTGCAACACGGGTTTTGGAAGTTCATGGAGCCGGAACTCTTTGAAGGTGTATCCGAGGCGCAGGCCGAAGCCTTTGGGCGGGTAATTGAGCGCTACTGGGGATGGACCGATTTTCAAGTCGGGCAAATCCTGGAGCGCTTTGGGCAAGACCGGTTGGTGATGGTGCTGTCGGATCACGGTGCCGGTGCGGCTGTCGGCAAGAACAAAGTCGTGACCAAAGAATACATGCACCTATCAGGCTCTCATCGGAAAAACGGCATGGTTATTTTGAACGGTCCCGGCGTCCAGCCCGGCACCAAGTTAGAGGGCGCGAGCATCTATGATGTAACGCCGACCTTGCTTGCCTATCTCGGCTTGCCGCTGGCAGAGGATATGAATGGCCGTGTGCTCGGTGAAGCGTTCACCGCATGCAAGAACGGTTGTACGTTCGAGCACATAGCGAGTTATGAGACAGGGCTGGGCGAGGGCGGGGGTTTGGGCGAGGCCGGCGGCGAGAATACGACCTCGCCGATGGATGAAAAGGTGCTCGAGGGGCTGCGTTCTCTTGGCTACATCGACGATAGTGCGGGCGGCGCGCCGTGATCGTGTGGCTCTGAGCGCTTAAGCAGTGGACAACCCGGCGGGTTTTGCCTAATCTCGCGGCCTGTTGCGCCGCTCGTTCGTTCACCAAAACGATTGATCGGCGCGGCGGCGAGGCTCCGCGGGGAGTGGCTTGCGGTGGGCGTAGCTCAGTTGGTAGAGCTCCGGTTTGTGGTACCGGCTGTCGTGGGTTCAAGTCCCATCGTCCACCCCAGCAAGCCGGCCATGCTTTGGGTTTGCTTGCAGTTGCTGCGGCGGGCTTGAAAGCGGGGGACTCGTTGTTCGTTCGATTTGGATTTGTCGCCGGGTTCCCCGGTGACACGGGAGTGGGTCGTTAGCTCAGTTGGTAGAGCAGCTGACTCTTAATCAGCGGGTCGCAGGTTCGATCCCTGCACGGCCTACCACTCTTCCCTTTATTATCGCGGTGTTGCGAGGCTGCCCTTTGGGCGGGCACTCCATGACCGGCTCTGGTGTCAGTAGCGGTGTCATATATGGTCCGCCCCGCTTTGCGAGGAGAAAGTTTGAGAAGCATCAAAGGGTGGTTGCGCACATATATCCGGCCTGTTGATGGAGGCGTGATGCCCCCTGGCCCTGATGGAAATCCGCGCACTCCCGGCCTCATCAGTAGCTCGGCCTTTTATGGCCCCTGACACCATCAGGTTTTCGGGAGAGCAGCTTGCCGCTTTGTATGCCGTCACCTTACTCAATCCACGCAATCCGTCGGAAGTAGTTTGCTCCGCTCGCTGTCAGGCTGCCGCGACCGTGTTGTAGTGTTCGCCTTTGCTCAACAAGACCCATGCGGTACGGGCGTTCTTATTGGCCAACGCCACGGCGGCAATGTTTCCCCCGCGTCGGCCTGCGACTTCGACGACCCAGCGGCTTCGTCTGTCCGGTTTTCTTTCGGCGACGCGCAACGCGGCCCTGGCGCCATGAATCAGCAACTTACGCACGTAAGCATCACCGCGTTTACTGATTCCGAGCAGCTTCGGTTTGCCGCCGGTTGAGATTTGCCGAGGCACCAGGCCGAGCCATGCTGCCATCTCACGCCCGCTCTTGAACACGTTGGCGTCGGCAACCGCTGCTACCAGCGCCGTTGCCGTCATCGGGCCGACGCCCGGTATTTCCATCAATCGCTTGCATGCCTCTGATTGATCGCTCAAGCCTTTGATTCGGGCATCGTAGACGGCAACGCGCTCATCGAGCCGGACAAGCTCGTCTCGTAGTCCGGCCAGCAATTCCCGAGACATCGGGCTCAATTCGTTTTCGGCGTCCTCGAGAATCTCCGGCAGGGCCTTGCGTAGATTTGCAATCCCCTGTGGCCGTACGATGCCGTATTCCATCAGCAAGCCCCGCAGCTGATTCACCTGCGCTGTACGGTGCGATACCGCCATTGAACGAGCTCGATGCAGACTTTGGATGTCCTGTTGTTCGACGCTCTTGGCGGGCACAAAGCGCATGGTCGGCCGCTGCACGGCCTCGCAGATTGCCTCGGCGTCCACGAGATCGTTCTTGTTGCTCTTTACATACGGCTTGACGAACTGTGGGCTAATCAGCCGCACGTCGTGCCCCAGTGCCGTAAACTTCCGCGCCCAACAATGGGAACCGCCGCAGGCCTCCATGCCGACAAGACACGATCGGAGGTTAGCCATGAAAGCTACCAGTTTCGTTCTGCTCAACTTCTTGCGGATCACGACGTTGCCATGCGCATCCACGCCGTGCAGATGAAATGTGTTCTTCGCCAAATCAATGCCCACTACCGTGACGTTGCCCGCTTTGCTATGTTTGTCCATGGTTCGTTCCGCTCCTTGTCGTATGGATTCCATCCATACTGGCACGTAGATGCCGTTAGAGGAGCGGGGCGGACCATCCCATTAGTAAGGGATCTAAAACAGGCGTAAGTGAGCGTAAGGTACAGAATGTCTTTTGCGCCGTAAGCACCTACGACTGCTCTGAAACCCGCGTCAGTCCTCATTTTCCTCATCACCCTCAAAGGGACTCTTAATCAGCGGGTCGCAGGTTCGATACCCGCGGGCCTACCACCCACAATCGTCTGCTGATGATGCTCCGCGTGCCCGATTCGCCGGGCTGGGTGCCTATCTCCCTGAGCGCGTGCTCGGTTCCGACGAGATAGAAGCGGCGATCCTCGCATCGGGTGTAAAGGTAAAGCCAGGCTTTATCCGCCGATCTACCGGCATTGCGTCCCGTCGTATTGCAGCCCCTGACGAGAATGCCTCCGACCTTGCGGCTTCGGCGAGCAGTAACGCTCTCTCCGATGCCGGTGTCGATGCGCGCGACATCGATCTCTTGGTCTTCGCCGCCGCCTCTCACGACATCATCGAACCGGCCACGGCGAATATTCTCCAGCAGAAGCTCGGTGCGGAAAACGCACAGACCTTCGACGTCAAGAACGCGTGCAACAGTTTTCTCTCAGGTATCGACATCGGCAACGCATACATCCGGGCCGGCATCGCCGAGGTCGTGCTGGTCGCAACCGGTGAGATCCCATCGCGCGCTTGCGATCTGCGTTTCTCTTCACACGCAGAGATCACCGAGAAGTTCTCACACTTAACCATGGGCGATGCCGGCGGTGCCGTGGTACTGACGCGAGCGAGGGGAGCAGACGAGGGGATTCTCGTCACCGCCGGGGTCACCAAAGGCGAGAAGTGGAGACTCGGTACGATCATGACCGGCGGTACGATGTATCCACGCGACGTTTCGCCGCGTCGTGGCTTTTTGCGCAGCCGTGGCTGCGAACTCGAAGAATGCGGACGCCGAGAAGTCCCGCGGATCGCACAAGCGGTTCTCGCCGCTGCCGGCTGGACGCCCGACAGTGTCGATGTCGTTGCAACGCAGCAACACACCAACCGCATCGTCGCAGAGGTTGTTGCAAGCCTGGGGATCCCGGCCGCGCGAGCGCCGCTCTCGTTGTGTTACGCCGGTAACGCGGCATCCGCCAACATTCCTCTCGCACTCGCCGATGCGCGTGAAAACGGTATGTTGAAAAATGGATCGCGCGCGCTCTTGCTCGGCGCGAGTTCCGGGTTCTCGGTGATGGTGTCAGCGGTTAGCTGGTAACCGATTCAGTTGGCCACGCCGCTGCGCTAATCTGTAGCCGTGATCATCGAAGTAAGCTCCACGCAGCACAAAGAGTGCATTGAAATCACCGACCAGGTCCGCGCGTTGGTCGTCGAGTCTGGTGTCGAGCGCGGCTTGTGTCACATCATGGTTTTGCACGCGACGGCTGCCGTCGTGATCAACGAAAACGACGACCCGAACATCGGCGTCGATCTCATCACGGCGCTCGACCGCGCGATCCCCGACCACGACGGTTGGCTGCACGACCGCATCGACAACAACGCGCAGGCTCACATTAAAGCGGCCATTTTGGGGCCGTCTGAGACCGTTCAAGTACGCGACGGCGATCTTTTGCTCGGCACTTGGCAAGGAATCCTCGTCGTCGAGTTGGACGGTCCGCGCTCGCGTCGGCAGGTATCGGTCGAGATCGTGCCGACGGCTCCCTAGGTTCACCCGCCGGTTCTACCTTATATACGCGTGACTCGGTTCGGTGCGGGTCTGCTCGCGTCTAATCTGCTCGCTTCTAATAAGAGGGTGCTCTTACCCCGCTGTTGGCTGTGCGCGTGGTGCGCGTGGTCGGTTTCGACCTCCAGCCAAGTTCTTCGCTCTGTGTGGCTACGCTTCATATTATAGATAAGAATATCCTTATATTTCTCGGCTGAGCCGGCCATTTTCTCGTTGACAGTGCGCCTCACTTTCGTTATCTTTTCGCCTATGGACGACGCGCAGTTCATGACCTCAGGAGACGTCGCCGAGTTTGGTCGCGGCCACTACGAGAAGGAGGCGGCAGCCGAGCTCCTCGATAGGCTTCTCCGCGGTCTCGCGACGCGCGAGGCCTTTCTGCGCCTGCGCATCGCGGCCGGGTGTGCGACGCTTTGCGAGCGCAAAAGCTACGAGTGTCTAGGTTTCGCTCGTCTCGGTGACTACGCGCGCGAGCGCTTCGGAGTCTCGGCACGTGAGGTTCGCTCTCTGGCAACCGTTGGTCGCCGGACGGCTCGGCTCCCGCTCCTACGAACGGCGTTCGCCGAAGGGCGAATCGGTTGGACCAAACTCCGCTTGCTCACGCCTAAAGCTGCACCCGAAACCGAAGCCGAATTACTGCGCATCGCCGAACAAATGACGACGCGCGAACTCGAAGCGTATCTCGCCGACTTGCCGCCGAGCTTAGCACCGACCGTCAGCGGTATAGATTGCGAGCCGACTTCTGCGGCTGACATATCTGACGAATGCGAAGCGGTGATTCGTATTCGTTGTCCCGCTGCCGTGCGAGCGCAGTGGCGACGCGTTTGTGAACTTGCCTCTCGTGTGGCGGGCTCCGAACTCGCGCCGTGGCAAGCCGCAGAGGTTGTCGCTGCCGAGGCCATGTCCGCTGCACAGCCATCGTACGCAGGCCGATTGCGCTCGCATGCCGTTGTCTACGACGACGAGACCGCCGACCCACCGGGTCGACGCCGAACCAAGCCGGCTACCGAACACTGTGGCATTCTGGAACAGCTTCGAGCCGATCTAAGCTTGACGATGCGCCTGCCCGAACCGCGGACTGCCGAGGTAGAATCGGTCCGGGCTCTCGCGGCGTCGGAAAGGCTCGACGTGTTCGCGCTCGACGCCGCGTTACGCAATTGTTTTCAGTCGCTGCAAAGCCTCGACTACCAGACCGGGCGCCTGCTCGGCGTATTCTTTGATTTGCGGCTTTACCGCGAACTGGGCTACCAAACCTCGGCCGCGTATGTCGGCGAGCGTCTGGGTGTTTCAGCGAGCAAAGCCCGTGCGCTGGTAGCGATCGATCGCAAGTTGCTCAACGCTGAACGTGAACTCGACGACGCATACAAGCAGGGCCGACTCTCATCGCTACGGGTAGCGGCACTCCTGCGCATCGCCGACAAACAGAACACGCGGCAATGGCTCGACTACGCGGAAACCGTCACCTACCAAAGACTGGTCTTTGATGTTGAAACGGCACGAGTCGCGGCCGGTCTTGTTCCCGCACTCGCGCCGCTGACGCCCGCAAAACTCGACGAAGCCGAATGCCAAATGCGTGCACAGGCCGGAAGCGAAGCGTTGCTCCCGCGCACGGCCATCCGAGACACCGAGATCGTGATTCGCGGTCCGATAAGCGTAATCGAACTCTTTGAAGACGCGATTGCTGCCTTCGGCGGCGCGACTCACTCCGCGCCGGTAGAACCGGTATGGCGAATGCTTACCCGGATGCTCGTGACGGTCGAATGCTACTGGAACAGCCTTTCGGGCCATCGCGACCCGGTTTTCTCCCGCGATGATTGGCGGTGCACCGTGCCGGCGTGCACCGGGCGTAGCAATCTTCACGACCACCACGTGGTTTTCCGTTCGCAGGGCGGCAGCAATCGAGCGGAAAACCGCACGGCCGTCTGCGCATGGCACCACCTGCGCGGTATTCACGAAGGGGTGGTCCGCGTAACCGGCACTGCGCCTGCGGCGCTGCTGTGGGAACTGGGCTGCGCCTCGAGACGCGGCCCTCTTATGCGACTCCGCGGCGACCACTACCTGCCTACCTCGGCGATGTCCCCGGCGGCGAGGAGTTCATCGTTGGCGGCCTGACCAGCGGGCATAGTAAGAACCGCTAACCCTCCTACCGGGTGACAAGGCAGTTACCTTAAGTTATGGTGCGCGCTCGCTCTGGCGAGATTGACTTGCTCAGGGGCGGGTGTTACCGAATTTCCCTTTAAGGATCGCGGGTTTCCATGCAATTCGAATATGCCAATGTGCTCGTGTTTCTCGGCCTGGGCCTTTTCCTCTGCGCCTTTATGATGGGGCTTGGCTCCCTCGTAAGGCCGCATAACCCCGAGCGTAAGAAACTAACGACCTACGAATGCGGTGAAGAGGTCCAGGGCGATTCCTGGATCAACTTCAATATCCGCTTCTACCTGGTTGCCCTCATCTTCCTTATATTCGACATCGAAGTAGCCTTCATTTACCCCGTCGTCGCTGTCTTCAAGCAATGGGTGGCCGACGGCAACGGGCTGTTCGCGCTTACCGAGATCTTCATCTTCATATCGATCCTGGTTGCCGGCTTGGTCTACGTCTGGACCAAGGGCGACCTGCAATGGATCATGAAAGTCGTCGTCCCGGTCAAACCGGCCGACGACCCCAAACAGAGCCAAAGCCCGAAAGTAGGGGGCACGATCTATGTCGCTGATTAACTCGGTACCGGAGATGGTGCTGACCAGTAAGGTCGACGCCATGCTTAACTGGACCCGCAAATCCTCGCTCTGGTACATGCTTTTCGGGCTGGCCTGTTGCGCCATCGAAATGATGCAAACCGGAGGCCCACGCTCCGACCTTGATAGATTCGGCATGGCCCCGCGTGCTACGCCCCGCGTATCCGACCTGATGATCGTTGCCGGCACGCTGACCCTGAAAATGGCTCTGCGCACAAAAGTCCTCTACGACCAAATGCCCGACCCCAAGTACGTTGTTTCAATGGGCAGCTGCTCGAACTGTGGCGGTCTGTTCCAACTCGCGTACTCGGTCTGCGACGGCGTCGACAAGATCATCCCCGTCGATGTCTACGTTCCCGGTTGTCCGCCCCGCCCCGAAGCGCTGACCGAAGGCCTGATCCTTCTGCAAGACAAAATGATGAACGAGAAGTGGCTGACCCGCTCCGCGCCCCTGACGGTGGCCTAGCAGATGGACGCGCGCGCGATACACAAACTGCTTGCGAACGAGTTCGGCGACGGCGTCGGTAACTTCGTCGAGCAACCGACCGAGCCGCACATCGAGGTCGATGCCACCGCGATTGCCAAAGTGTGCAGCTATCTGAAAGAAAACGGCGACCTGAACTTCGAGCATCTCTCAAACCTGACGGCGACGGATTACCTCGAAGAGAACCGCATCCGTATCATTTACCACCTGCACTCTTACAAGCACGCACGCTGGCTGACGCTGAAAGTCGCCGTCGATCGCGAGAACCCGCACGTAGCCACGCTCGAAAACGTCTACCCGGTCGCGAATTGGCTCGAGCGCGAGGCCTACGACTTGGTCGGTGTGAACTTCGACGGGCACAGCGATCTGCGCCGCATCTTAATGCCTGACGACTGGGTCGGTCATCCGCTGCGCAAAGACTTCCAAGAGCCGTCGCACTACCACGGCATCTCAACCGTTCGTGAGAGCATGCTCACGATCAACAGGAACTGACCGGTGAGCGTTGAGATTGAGCTGGCAGGCGAGGGCGGCGGCCTCGCGACCGAAGAAATGGTCCTCAACATGGGGCCGCAACACCCTTCGACCCACGGTGTGTTGCGTTTCATCGTAACCGCCGACGGTGAGGTGATGCGCCGCGCGGTGCCTGACATCGGCTACCTGCACCGCTCGATAGAAAAGATAGCAGAGAAGGTCGGTTGGCATGGCTTCATGCCTTACACCGACCGCGTCGATTACGTCGCTGCGATGACGGCCAACCAGGGCTGGGCGATGTGCGCCGAGCGGCTTGGCGGCATCGAGGTTCCCAAGCGCGGCGAGTACTGCCGCGTGATCGCGGCCGAGCTCGGCCGTGCTTGCTCGCACCTTCTCGGCTTCGGCGCAATGGGTATGGACATCGGCGCGATCACGCCGTTTACCCACGCACTGCGCGAGCGTGAGATGATTAACGATCTTCTCGAAGAACTCTGCGGCGCACGCCTGACGTTTAACTACTTGCGCATTGGCGGCGTGGCTTGGGACTTGCCACCCGGTTACGAAGAAAAAGTCCTGCGCTTTCTCGATCGCTTTGAGCTTGCCGTCGATGAGATGGGCGAACTCCTCAGCGACAACCGGATCTGGGTCGAACGTCTCGCAGGGGTCGCACCGGTTCCGCCCGCAATGGCGATGGCTTACGGCTTGGCCGGGCCGAACCTGCGCGCGAGCGGCGTGAACTACGACTGCCGCAAGGCTCATCCTTACAGCGTTTACAACGACTTCGAGTTCGACGTCCCGGTCGGCACCGGTGAGAAAGGCGAACTCGGCGACTGCTACGACCGCTACATTTGCCGGCTGCGCGAGATTCGACAATCGTCGCGCATCGTCCGTCAGGCAATCGAAAAGATCCCTGACGGTCCGGTGATCGCGAAAGTTCCGCGCAACTTCAAGCCGCGAGCCGGCGACTGTCATGTCGTATTGGAATCCGCGCGCGGTGAGATGGACTGGTACTGCGCCAGCGACGGCACCGAGTATCCCTACCGCGTCCACATCAAGACCGGTTCATTCACTGCGATGTCGATCATGGAGGCGTTAAGCCCGGGCCTGATGATCGCCGACCTTGTCGCCGTAATCGCCAGCTTCGACATCGTTGCGCCCGAGGTCGATCGCTAATGCAAGGCTTCATCGATTCTCTGCTCGCTACCACGACGACGGGCCTTTCGCGCGAGCTTGCCTACTTGGGCGGGATGATCGGCTTCGGCGCGCTGGTCGTCTTCGGCTTCATCCTCCCGATGGCAGGCATCACCAGCTGGTTGGAACGCCGTGTATGGGCGAAGATCCAGTCCCGTGTCGGACCGAACCGCGTCGGCCCGGGTGGGTTTCTCCAGTGGCTGGCCGACGGCCTCAAAAACCTCCTTAAAGAAGACGTCATCCCCGAGGCCGCAGACCCGACGCTGTTTCGCCTCGCGCCGTACATCGTCGTTGCCGGGTTTGTCGCCGCCTTTGTCGCGATTCCGTTTGCGGGTAGCTTGATCATCGCCGACCTTAACATCGGCATCCTCTATATAAGTGCGGTTACATCTCTCGTAGTTGTAGGAATCCTCATGGCCGGCTGGTCGTCGAATAACCGCTGGTCGATGCTCGGCGGGATTCGCTCGGCGAGCCAGATCATCAGCTACGAGATTCCGGCCGGGCTTTCGGTTTTTCCGGTCGTGCTGCTTTCGGGCACGCTTTCGATGCAAGGAATCATCGAGAACCAGGGCTGGGCGCCGGTCGACTGGCACATGTTCCACAGCCCGTTCACGCTCGCTGCGTTTCTGATGAGCTACATTGCGTTGTTGGCCGAGGGCAACCGTACCCCGTTCGACCTTCCTGAAGCAGAATCCGAACTCGTCGCGGGATTTGCCACCGAATACAGCGGCATGCGTTCGCTGTTATTTTTCTTAGCTGAATGGGGCAACCTCTACGTGATCGGTGCGATCATGGCGACCCTTTTCATGGGCGGCTGGCAGGTACCGGCGTTTACCGACAACGTCGTTCTGTTGACTGTCGCGCAGTTCGGGATGTTCTTCGCGAAGACCTATTTCTGGGTGTTCGTCGCAATGTGGATCCGCGCGACACTGCCGCGCGTGCGCGTCGACCAACTGATGTCGCTGTGCTGGAAGTACATGGTTCCGATCGCGATGGTGAACATGTTCGGCACCGCCCTGGTCATGGTCGTGATCCCTGAGGGGAGCCGCCTGATGAGTTACGCTCTGTGCGGGCTGATGCTGTTCGGCTTGGTGCGATTCGGCCGACGCGTTAACTATCACCTCAAACGCTCACGCCGCTACGATACCGTCGGCGCGATTATGCCGGTATGAACGAATTGCGAGTCACCAGGTGAGTTACATTGGCAACATTACCGACACGTTCTCGAGCATCTTCGAGGGCATGTCGATCACTTTCTCGCAGTTCTTCCGTCCGGCGTACACGGTGCAATACCCCGACCGAATGCCGGTCCGGGTACAAGACACGTTGCCGTACCGTTACCGCGGAATCCTCGAAGTCGATCTCGAGATCTGCACCGGCTGCCTCGCATGCGAGCGCGCCTGCCCGATCAACTGCATCGTCATCGACGCCGAGAAGAACAAAGAGACCAAGGCTTTGGTTCTCAAGCGCTTCGATATCGACATGGCCAAGTGCATGTACTGCGGGCTCTGCTCCGAACCGTGTCCGACCGGGTCGATCCATCACACGCGTGAGTTCGAAGGCTCGGACTATTCGCTCGAGAGCCTGGTTCGTCGCTTCGTGAAAGTCCCGGTCGATGCCTACAAGCCGAAGAAAACCGGCGAAAACGACCCGGCTATTGTCCCCATACTCGAACGCGGAATGCGCTACATCGAAGAGTTCGCGCAGCCCGAAAAGAAGGCGAGCTGACCATGGAAGAGTTCTCACTTTCAGTCGCTGCGTTTTATTTCATGGCCGGCTTGACGCTGCTCGGCGCGGGTGGCGTGGTCTTCACCGAGAACATCGTCTACTCGGCGCTGTCGCTGATGGTTTCGTTCTTCGGTGTCGCAGGGCTGTATATCTTCTTGAACGCCGACTTTGTCGCAGGCGTGCAGGTGCTGGTCTACGTCGGCGGGGTGCTCGTGCTGACTTTGTTCGCGGTCATGCTCACCCATCAGATCGCCGAAATTGAAGTTTCGAACAAGAGTGTCGGGCGCGTACCGGCGCTGTTGATTTGCGGCGGTCTGTTTCTGGTGATCGCCAAAGCGCTTCGCGGCGCAGAATTCTTCACCACCCCCGGTGGTCAAGTCTCCGAAAGCTCGACCTACGGTATCGGCAATCTCCTGCTCCGCGAGTACATCTTGCCGTTTGAGCTGGCTTCGGTCGTGTTGCTCGCGGTCTTGGTCGGCGCGGTGGTTTTGTCGCGCAAAGAAGTAATCGCCCCCGACGGCACGCCGGTGCCCGAACGCGAGACGATTCCCCTGACCGAGGGCCAAAGGGTTATGTCCTCTCCGCGTGCTGCGCTGGCAGGCGCAGCCGCGAAACAAAAAGTAAGCGATGTTTGATGCAATAGGCCTACAGGATTTCCTGATCGTAGCGCTGGCGCTGTTCAGCCTCGGCGTTTACTGCGTGCTGACCCGTCGCAATGCGATCGGCATATTGATGGGCGTCGAGCTCATTCTCAACGCCGCGAACATCAACTACATCGCGTTTTCGCACTACGGCTCGGCCAACTACGACGGCCAGCTCTACTCCATCTTTGTCATCATGCTGGCCGCCGCTGAAGCGGCCATCGGATTGGCCATTGTGCTCGGCATTTACCGGCGCTTCTCCTCGATCGACGTCGCCAACATGAAAACCCTGCACGGCTAGTTAGGGGCAACGATTCAAGTGATAGAACACGGGGCCGTACTTCACACATCCGCAATGTTGCGCTGGATACCGCTGCTGCCGCTGATCGGCTCGGTGGTCAATTTTCTCTTCGGCGCAGAGATTCAGAAACGCATGGGCCGCGGTGCGGTGGCAGCGATCGCTTGTTTGATGCCGATCCTGAGCTTCGTGATCGTCGTCGGGCACTTCCAGGAACTGCGCGGCTACGGGCCTTCTGACCGTATCATTCTCGACAGCGTGCTGCCGTGGATCCACATCGGCTCGCTCAACGTCGACATCGCCTTCCAGTTCGACCCCCTCTCCGCCGTCATGGCACTGGTCGTCACCGGCATCGGCAGCCTGATTCACATCTATTCCTACGGCTACATGGACCACGAGCCTGCGGCATGGCGCTTCTTCGCATTGCTCAACCTGTTCATGTTCGCGATGCTCACCCTGGTGCTCGGCGACAACCTGCTGGTGATGTTCGTCGGCTGGGAGGGCGTGGGTCTGTGCTCTTGGGGCTTGATCGGCTTCTGGTACACCGACCACGCGAACACGACGGCAGGCAACAAGGCGTTCATCGTCAACCGGATCGGTGATTTTGGCGTTGTGTTGGGGATGTTTGCGCTGTTCTGGTCGCTCGATGCCTCGGGGCACGCGACCTTGGTGTTCCGCGAACTTGCCGACAACGTTCGCCATCTCGACGGCATGATTATCTGGGGCCTGCCGGTTGCGACTCTGGTGACGCTGCTGCTGTTCTTTGGTGCCACCGGTAAGTCGGCGCAGATTCCCCTCTACATCTGGCTTCCCGACGCGATGGCCGGTCCGACACCGGTTTCGGCGCTGATCCACGCGGCTACCATGGTAACCGCCGGTGTCTATATGATCGGTCGCCTGAATTTTTTGTTCTCGATGGCACCCCAGACCCTCGAGATCGTCGCCTGGACGGGCGGCGCGACGGCGTTCTTCGCCGCGACGATCGGGCTCGCGCAATACGACATCAAGAAGGTTCTGGCGTACTCGACGGTCTCGCAGCTCGGCTACATGTTTATGGCGATGGGCGTTGGTGCCTACGCTGCGGGCATCTTCCACTTGGTGACGCACGCGTTCTTCAAGGCGTGTTTGTTCCTTGGTTCGGGCAGCGTGATCCATGCGATGCACCACGAGCAGGACATGCGCAAGATGGGCGGCCTGCGCAAATACATGCCGATTACATTCGGCACGTTCTTTATCGCGACCCTGGCGATTGCAGGGATCCCGTTCTTTGCGGGTTTCTTCTCCAAAGACGAGATCCTCTGGAAGGCCTTCCTGCACAACCCGATGCTTTGGGGGGTAGGCTTCTTGGCCGCGGCGATGACCGCTTTCTACATGTTCCGGCAGGTATTCATGACCTTCTTTGGTGAGTGTCGCGCCGACCATCATACCAAAGAGCACCTGCACGAGAGTTCTTGGTCGATGACCATGCCCCTTGTCGTGCTCGCTGCGGGATCGATCATGGCGGGTTACCTCGGTGTCCCCCCTGCACTCGGCGGTACCAATCGGTTTGAACAGTGGCTCGAGCCGGTCATGCATCACCAGACGGCGGCGCACGGTGTTGTCGCGGCCACGCACGGCGTTGTCACGGCTGCGCACGGCGAGGGCCACGGCGGGCACAGCCTTGCCCAAGAATACGGCCTCATGGCGGCATCGGTCGGGGTCGCGCTGCTCGGTATATTTTTGGCCTACCTGATGTACAGCCGCCGCACGATAAAACCGGACACCTTCACGAGTCTGGCCCGCGGCGTGCCGCACAGGGTGATCTTCAACAAGTACTACGTCGACGAGATTTACTACGGCACGGTCTTGGCCGGCACGCTCGCGCTGTCGCGTGTGCTTGCGTGGTTTGATCGGACTGTCGTTGACGGCGTGGTTAACGGTGCGGCATCGCTCACGCGTGCGGCGTCTTGGGTGAACGGCGCGTTCGATTTCCGCATCATTGATGGCCTAGTCAATCTAGTCGCCACCCTGGTCGATAAAATCGGCGGACGCGTTCGTCTGATCCAGACTGGCAGCATCAACGGCTATATCTATGTGATCGCGGCTGTGGTGACCGCCGTGCTTTTGGTCCGAACCTGGTAGGTAGGGCATCTACGGGAAATCGAAATGGAACACATTCTTACTTACATGACGTTTATTCCGCTGTTGGGCGCAGTAGTGGTGCTGTGTCTGCCGCGTGAGAACAATACGTTGGTCCGCTGGACGGCGTTCGCGGCGACGATGCCGCCGCTGTTGATGGCGATCTGGCTCTACATGAACTTTGACCGCAGCACCGATGCGATGCAGTTCATGGAGCGCGTTCAGTGGATACCATCCTACAATATTCAGTACATCATGGGCATCGACGGCCTGAGCGTGACGATGGTGCTGCTTACCGCGCTGCTCTGCCCGATCTGCATCCTCGCCAGCTTCGGCATCGACAAAGGCGTCAAAGGCTACTTTGCGCTGTTCTTGTTGCTCGATACCGGCATGACCGGCGTGTTCTGCTCACTCGACTTCTTCCTTTTTTACATTTTCTGGGAAGTCATGCTGCTGCCGATGTACTTCTTGATCGGCGTTTGGGGCGGCCCGCGTCGCGAGTACGCAGCGATCAAGTTCTTCCTCTATACGCTGCTCGGATCGGTGCTGATGCTGATCGCGATGCTGGCGCTGTATTTCCACAACGACCCGCATACCTTCGATATGTTGATCCTGATGGAGAAGTCGGGCTCCTACAGCCGTGACTTCCAATGGTGGGCTTGGCTTGGCCTGTTTATCGGCTTCGCCATCAAGATCCCGGCCTTCCCGTTCCATACCTGGCTGCCCGATGCACACGTCGAGGCACCTACGGCGATCTCGGTGATTCTGGCCGGTGTGCTTCTCAAGATGGGCACCTACGGGATCCTGCGTCTGTGCTACCCGATCTTGCCGTTGGCGACTCAGGACATGGCCTTTTATGCGCTAGCTGTTCTGGGGACGTGGAACATCGTCTACGGGGCCCTTTGCGCAATGGCGCAAACCGACATGAAGAAACTCGTCGCCTATTCGAGTATTTCGCACATGGGCTACGTCATGCTCGGCATGGCAACGTTGACACCGCAGGGGATCAACGGCGCGGTCTTGCAGATGTTCAACCACGGTACCGTCACCGCGATGCTGTTCTTGCTGGTAGGCGTGATCTACGACCGTGCCCACCACCGCGAGATCAACGGCTTCGGCGGCCTGGCCTCGATCATGCCGCGCTACACCGGGATCATGACCATCGCGTTCTTCGCGGCGATGGGCCTGCCGGGGCTATCGGCGTTTATCTCTGAAGTGCTCGTGCTACTCGGCGCATGGCAGTACGACAAGATCCTGACTGTCATCGCCGCCAGCGCCGTGGTGCTGACCGCAGGCTACATGCTGTGGATGCTTCAGCGCGTGTGGCTCGGGCCGGTCAACGAAAAGTATACCGGGTTGCCCGATGTGACCCTCCGTGAGTTAGCTACGCTGGTACCGCTGGCCGCGATCGTGATCATCCTGGGTGTTTACCCGCATGCGGTGTTGGATCTCATCAACCCGTCACTGCTCGCGCTCAACCAAACGGTTCTGAGCGCGATACCGATGGAAGCCGTAGCGCAACTGCCGTGAATCTGTCCAGTGTAGAAAGCCTCGCGTATTCGCTGCCCGAGCTGATTCTGGTCTTCGCGACGGTCGGCATCTTGATGCTCGACCTCTTGATTACCCGCAAGCGAATCCTTGGCGAGTTGGCGCTGTGCGCTTGCGGTGGCGCCGCCCTGGCATCGGCGCTGCTGGCAGGCGCAGAGCAGGGCTATCTGTTCAACCAGATGGTTGCGCTCGACGGCTTCGCGATCTTTTTCAAGTTGTTCCTGTCCTTGTCTGCTTTTGCCGCCGTGTATATGTCGCTCGGCTCACGCGAGCTCGACAACGAGCATCCCGGCGAGTACTACACGCTGCTGCTGGCTGCAGCGACGGGTACTTTTTATATGGCATCGGCGACCAACTTGCTGATGGCGTACTTGGCGCTCGAGTTCGTTTCGCTGACTTCTTACGTGCTGACCGGATTCATTCGTGCGAGCAGGCGGGGCAGTGAAGCCGCGCTCAAATACCTGATTTACGGCGGTGTGGCCTCGGGCGCGATGGTCTACGGCATGAGCCTGATCTTCGGCCTCGCCGGTTCGCTCGACTATGCCACGATCGGCGAACGCCTGCTGGTGCCGTCCGAGGCCAACGGACCGATTCTCTTTATCGCGGTTCTGCTGGTGCTGGCCGGCTTCGGCTACAAAATATCAATGGTTCCCTTCCACATGTGGAGCCCCGACGTCTACCAAGGCGCGCCGCTGCCGGTGACGGCCTATTTGTCGGTCGGTTCGAAGGCCGCGGGCTTCGCAATGATGATCCGTTTCTTCTACGTCGCGCTTTCGCACGCGGGTGCCGGCGGCGTCTGGGCTACGATAGAAGGCCTCGAGTGGCCTAACCTGATCGTCCTCGGCTCGATCATCACCATGACGCTCGGCAACCTCGCCGCGCTTCGCCAAGACAACGTCAAACGTCTGCTCGCATATTCCTCGATTGCGCACGCGGGCTACATCTTGATGGGATTCGTCGTCCTCAGTGACGCAGGCCTGCGCGCGATGCTGTTCTACATCGCGACCTACTACCTGATGAACCTCGGCGCCTTTACCGTCTTGATGATGGTTCTCAACAATTCAGACCGTGAAGACATGGAAGCGTTTCGCGGGCTGGCTTGGCGGGGTGGGGCGCTGCCCGCCGCGGCGATGGCGGTGTTCATGTTCTCTCTTGCGGGGGTTCCGCCGTTCGCCGGCTTCATCGGTAAATTCTACCTCTTCGCCGCGGTCATCGACAAAGAGATGTGGATGCTCGCGATCGTTGCGGCCCTGAACAGCGTAGTCTCGCTGTACTACTACGCGCGCATCGTGCGCACGATGTACCTCGACCAGCCACTCAAGTCCGATCCGGTTATGACCACCGACTGGCACAGCGGCGCTTTTGCCGGTGTGCTGGCAGTGGGAACCATAGTATTCGGCGTCTACTGGCGCCCGCTGATCGATCTCGCCGACAAGTCGCTGGTTTTCTTCAGAGGGTAATCGCGACCTTCACTGCGCCGTCCGCACGGGTGCGGAACATTTTGTAGGCCGCGAAGATCTCGGCCCGCGCGACCTCATGGGTGATCATCGGCGTCGGGTCGATTCGGCCTTTGTCGATCAGTCCGAGCAGGAAGTTGAGCCGCTCGGTCCCCGCGGGGCAAAACGTCGTGACGATGCGACGGTGAATGAAGCTGCCGTCGGTTGGGATCGAGAGCGCATCGATGCCGCCGTACACGCCGAGCGACGAAACGGTTCCGCCCAGCCGGGTCACGCGGCAGCAGTTCTCGAACGTCACCTGTTTGCCGAGAGCCTCGACGGCGACGTCTACGCCCTTGCCGGCGGTGATCTTCATAATCTCGTCGACGGCGTTTTCCGGTGAAACGACGTGAGTAGCGCCGAACTGTTTTGCGAGCTTGACGCGTTCGGGGATCGATTCGACGACGATGATCGGCTCGGCGCCGTAGTGCTTGGCACCGATCGTTGCGGACAACCCGACCGGACCCTGCGCAAATATCGCGACCGACTGGCCGGGTTTTAAACCCGCGCGTTCCATGCCGCCGAAGCCGGTCGAGAGCACGTCGGTAACCAGCAGCGCATGCTTGTCGTCCATGCCGTCGGGCACCGGCGCAGTCGACGTATCGACTCCATTGACCATGAATGCCTCGCCCTGGGCGCCGAAGACCAAGTTGAACGGCGCGCCGAAGGTTTCGCAGACCTGAAGATCGCCGTCGTTGCAGCGGGCGCAGTTGCCGCAGCTCATAAGACAGCAGCAGGCTACGCGGTCGCCGACTTTTACGCGTTCGACGCCGGCGCCAACGGCCTCGACGATGCCGACCGCCTCGTGTCCCATCGGAGTGCCGTCGGGCACCAGCGGCATGTCGTCGATGATGTGGATGTCCGACCCGCAAATCGTGGCGAGGGTGGTACGGATGAGAGCCTGGCCGGGGCCGGGGTCGCCCAGTTCCATGTTGGTCATCGCGATCTTGCCGGGGGCTTCTTTGATCAAGGTCTGTACGATAGGCATTGGCGGATTGTGCTGGTTGGCCCGGGTCCAGACAAGTCCCCGCCGACTGGGTTTCGACCCGGTGTGGGGTGTGCGGTGCTGCCGGAACCCGGGTGTGCGAATTCTGCGGTTCTGTGACAGTTTAGCCGCCGGTGAGGTTCCAGACCCGCCGACATACACAGAATGGAAAACGCAAAAGTCCGCCATCCCGCCAAAGCCAAACGAATCGGCGTTGCGCAAATCGCGCCGGTGCTTGGCAACACCGCAGCCAACCTCGAAAAGCACATAGCTGCGATTGACCGTGCGCGTACCGAGGGCGTCGAGTTGCTGGTCTTCCCCGAGTTGAGCTACACCGGCTATCGCCTCAAGGACACGGTTCCCGACTTGGCCGTAGCCAAGGGCGGCCACCAGATGGCCGAACTCGCGAAGCTCTCCGAAGAGATCTCATTCGTGATCGGTCTGGTCGAAGAAGACGCGCGTCATAACTTCTACAACTCGGCGTTCCTTTTTGAATCGGGACACGTGCAGGCCGTGCATCGCAAAGCCTACTTGCCGACTTACGGAATGTTCGACGAGCAGCGTTATTTTGCGCGCGGCCGCAGCCTGGCGGCATTTAATTGCAAGATCGGTCGCGCGGCGATTCTGATCTGCGAAGACATGTTGCACCCGACCGCTTTGACGATTGCAGCATTGGACGGCGCCTCGACGATCATCGTTCCGTCGGCGAGTCCGGTTAAAGGCGTAACCGGCGAAGAGAACTCCGCCGAGGTCGATGCCAACGGCCGGCACTGGGAAATGTACAACCGCTCGATGGCGCGTACGCTCGGCCTATACATCGTGCATGCGAACCGCGTCGGCGTCGAAGACGGCATTGCGTTTTGGGGCGGCTCGGAAATCGTCGGGCCTTCAGGTGATACGGTCGCGAAGGCCAAGTATTACGACGAAGACTTCATCAGCGGACAGATCAACGAAGACACCATTCGACGTCGCCGCACGCAGGCGCCGGTCCTGCGAGATGAAAACGTCGATCTGACCATGAACGAGCTCTCGCGCATTCACGGACGCCAACTAGCTGACGCGCGCCCCCCACAGCGTCGCGACGGCCCTCCGAGCCGCGGTGGTTTTCGTGGCGACGATCGCGGACGCAGTGGCGGTGGTGGGCGTCCCGGTGGTGACCGAGGCAGACCCGGCGGCGATCGTCCACGCTACGGCGACGACCGCGGCCCGCGCCGCGACGACCGCAATGGACCACCGCGCGACGGTCGTGGACCGCGCCGCGACGACCGCCGTCCTCGACCAGACGACCGACGACGCGAAGACGGCCCCCCGCGCCGTAGTGCGAGCATCGAAACCGGCCGACTCGGCGATGCGCTTGAGGACGCGCGCCGCGCCAAAGGAGCAGCCGTCGCCGATTCACGTACCAAGCGACCCGTCGATATGGGCGGCGCCGTTTCCGACGCTGTGCCTGCGCAGACGCCGGCACCCAAACCCGCGCCGGCAGAAACGACAACGCCGACGCCCGCGCCTGCGGCCGCAGCAAAGTCGCCTGAGCCACCCGCGGCTGCCAAAGACGATAAGTAGCCGCGAGCAAGACGATGCCGGAAGATACCGACAACAAAGACCAAGCTGCCGCCGCGAGCGTAGAGCCCGCGGCGTCCCCGCGGCCCGACCCCCCACAGTTCCCGCAGACCAACTACGCGCTCGCCGAGCGCATCCTGGTATCGTTCGTGAACCGCGAGGTCACCCGCATCGGTATCAACAAAGTCGTGCTCGGCCTGTCCGGCGGAGTCGACTCTGCGGTTTCGGCTGCGCTCGCCGCGCGTGCGCTCGGCGCCGAGAACGTTCTCGGCTTAATGATGCCGTACGCGACCTCGAGCGACGACAGCCTGAGCGACGCCGCAGCTGTAGCCAAGGCGACCGGCATCCGCACGACGCAAGTCGAGATCAGCGCGCAAGTCGATGCCTACTTTGACCGGCACACCGATGCCGACCCGCTTCGCCGCGGCAACAAGATGGCGCGCGAACGTATGTCGGTGCTTTACGATTACTCGGCGTCCGAGAACGCGTTGGTGCTCGGTACCTCGAATAAGACCGAGCTGCTGCTCGGTTACGGAACGCTGTTCGGCGACATGGCATCGGCCGTCAACCCGATCGGCGATCTATATAAAGTACAGGTATGGGGCATGGCCGAGCATCTCGGCCTACCCGAGTCCGTCGTCAGCAAGGCGCCCTCGGCCGACCTCCACGAAGGCCAAACCGACGAAAGCGATCTCGGCTTCAGCTATCACAAAGTCGACCAACTGCTTTACTGGATGATCGACGAACGCTGCCGCGACCGCGAGCTCGACGCGATGGGCTTCGATATGGAGTTCGTCGAAGATATACGAAGGATAGTGCAGCGTTCGCAGTTCAAGCGCCGCATGCCGGTGATCGCCAAAGTCTCTGCGCGCACGATCGACTCCGATTTCCGCTACCCGCGCGACTGGGGAAGCTGAGCTTGGCGCCTGGAGCGCGCGACAGCCGTGCCGGCGACGACAGCAACGGCCGGCTCTACGTCGTTGCTACGCCGATTGGAAACCTCGGCGACCTCTCGCCGCGTGCGCGCGAGGTTTTGGGCGCGGTCGCTGTAGTCGCCGCAGAAGACACGCGCGTCAGTGGCCGTATGCTCGCCCGCTTCGAGATCCGCGCCGAACTCATCAGCTACCACGATGCCAACGAAGCCGCGCGCAGCGTCAAACTGCTCGAACGCTTAAAGGCCGGCGACGACGTCGCGCTGATCAGCGATGCCGGCACGCCGTGTATCTCCGATCCCGGTTATCGATTAGTAAAAACCGCCGCGGATGCAGGCGTCGAAGTCATAACAGTCCCCGGACCCTCGGCTGTGATCGCATTGTTGTCGGTCTCGGGACTTCCGACCGACAGATTCTCGTTCGCAGGATTCTTACCGCCGCGCTCCGCGGCACGCCGCAAGGCTTTGCGCGGCTTGGGTGGGGCAGGGGGCGGCGAAGCCGCCCGCACGGTTGTTGTGTACGAATCGCCGCGGCGGATTCTCGGCCTGCTCGAAGACGTCGCCGCCGAACTCGGCGATCCGCAGGTCGCCGCCGGGCGCGAGCTCACCAAGATGCACGAAGAAGTCTTGCGCGGCCGGGCTTCAGAAGTGAGAGCCGAACTCGCGGCTCGCGATTCGATCAAAGGCGAGTTTGTTGTCGCAATCCACATCGAAGAGGAACCCAGCGAGCAGATGGATAACGAGACGCTCAAAGCTGCCGTGGCAGCTGCTCTTGCACGCGGCGAGACGGTTCGTGACATTGCAGCCGCATTGAAAGACCAGGGGATTCCCCGCCGCCGCATCTACTCCATCGCACGCGAGCTTGACCGGAGTTAAGCGAGGATGTACGTGAATCCCTCGGACGCGATCTCGACATCGACGTAGGCTTTGCCTATCGGGTTGCCCGCCGTCGGTTGGGGGAGGGCATTGGCATAGGGAAAGGCGAGTTTACGTCCCGTGCGTGTAGTCAGTTCAAAGGCCTTTCTTTCGCCAAGGCGGGGAGAGCGCCGCTGTGGTACGCCAAAGCAATCATCTCTTCTAACCACGCCAGTCGCTGTGCCGGTGTCGCGGCGGCTGCCGCTGTGAGCTGCCACTGTCGGTGGCCTTCCCAGTCCGCTTGCCAGTCGTCTGAGTTCGCAGGTCGTACCTTCCGCATCACTCGTCCTTGCGCCTTTCGCTTAGTTTGCATAGTGCCTCAACGTCGGCGAGATCTTGAGGGCGCCCGGCGATCTGCTTCATCTCTATGAGGTCAGCGAGACACGCAACGCGAACTTGCGTGTGCTCAAGCTCTACCGTTTCAGCGCGTGACCAAAGTGCTGCGAAGTCTATCGGCGGTTCAACGAAGAGATCCACCTGTCGCATCGGGTTCGCAGGGTCGAGCATAGTGAAGACACTCATGTTCTTTTCGCGAACCCACTCGCCGCGCTTGTCCCGACTGGCGAATTCTTTGGCATCTACGGGGACACGCGGTCGCAGGCCCAGGTCGGTGAGGACATCGATTGTTTTTAGCGCCTGTTCTGGGGCGAGGTCGACGACGAGGTCGACATCGACCGTTAGCCGGGCGAATCCGTGTAGAACAACCGCGACCCCGCCGACCACAACGTATCGAACGTCTGCGTCGTTGAGTGCTTTGAATAGCGGTTCAAACAGCGCCACGTCGCTATGGTAACACGTCCGGGTGCGGGAAAGCAGTGTCTCCATCCCCCGGCACCTCTTTGCCCGCGAAAAACCGATGCGGATTCTCCTCGAGCACCATCGCGGTCTACCCGTCAGTCGCAGCATCTTCCTTTCTTTGGTTTTCGTGGAGAACCTATCGCTCTCGCTCTGGTGAACGTGGCGTTGTTGACGTGTGTGGCTATGGTGGGCGCGATGCACTCGTCGAGACGCAGCTTGGGTTGGTCGTTGATGGTCTTGCTCATTCTCCTCGTTGCCGCGCTGAACTGCTCCCCCGGCGGCAGCCGGGTCGTACGCCGGTCCGCTGCCCACATGGGCACCGTGGTAACGATCAGCGTGGTGGCAACCAGCAAGAGTCACGGCGAGCAGTCGATCGACCGTGGTTTTGCCGAGATCGCGCGGCTCGAGCAGATGCTCAGTTCCTACCGCGCCACCAGCGTCTTGAGCCGCTTGAACGCAATGGCCGGCGCGGGCCCGGTCAGCGTTCCTGAGGAGTTCATCGAGCTTATTTTGGTTGCACAAGAAGTTGCGGCCTCAACCGGCAGTGCGTTCAACCCGCTCATGGGACCCGCCGTCAAGCTATGGGGCATACCGGAGAACCCCAGGGTGCCTTCCCCAGAGGCGCTCGAGGCATTGCGGCCGCTAACCGACCTTGCGGGGCTGTCGGTTATGCCGCAACGGGGGACCGTGGCGCTTTCGCGTCCCGGCATGGCCCTGGGGCTCGGTGGAATAGCCAAGGGCTACACCGCCGATCGGGTCACCGAGATACTCAAGGGCCTCGGGGTTACGGGTGGTGTCGTAGCAATCTCCGGCGACGTCCGGGTGTTCGGTACACAGCCTGACGGGAGCCCTTGGCGGGTGGCGGTGCAAGACCCGGGGGGCGGCCCCGATCCGATCGCGGTTATTGAGATGAGCGGGGGCGCGCTTTCGACATCCGGAGACTACCAGCGTTTTTTCGAGCAAGACGGGATTCGTTATCACCACATCCTCGATCCGCGCACGCTCAGGCCGACGCGTGGATTGGCGAGTGTTTCAGTTCTTACCGCCGACGGTGTTCGTGCCGATGCCCTGGCGACGGCGGTCTTGGTCATGGGCGCCGTCGAGGGCTTGGCCTATGTCGAGGCCAGTGCGGGTGTCGAGGCCTTGTTTGTCGACCAAAACGGTCACCTGACCGCGACCAGCGGTTGGCCCAAGCGGCCTTGACAAGACCTGGCAGCAGGTGCAGTTTAGCGAACGAGAATAAAGGATCTTTTTCTCTTAATATGAGTTATGAGCGCTCTTTTACGATTTCACCTGCCCTTCCAGCGTGCCGCGCATGATCTTTTCGCGGGCATGCGAGAATGCGATCCGGGCTACCCTGTACGTGGCCACCCACTCCGTCGGCGGGCCTGTCCCGGTGAGGGAAATCGCGCAAGCAACCGATATCCCGGCTGCATACCTGGCCAAGATCATCCAGCAGCTCACACGCCCGGGCGTGCTCACGTCGGTAAAGGGGCCGCGGGGAGGCGTTTCCTTGGCTCGGCCGGCCAAAGAGATGACACTCATGGAGGTGGTGCTTGTCATCGAGGGACACGAGTTCAATCGCGAATGCGTGCTTGGCATCCCCGGTTGTTCCGAGGACGTCGTTCATTGTCCGTTTCACGAGCAATGGGGCGAGATTCGTGAGCGCATTATGGCTATGCTGAGCAATCGCACTATCGCGCAAGTGGCCGAACAATTGGCCGAAAACCCCTACGTACTCAGCGGCGATAGGGTGGCTTTCGGTAAGATTCTTGGATCCGGCGGCGCACGGCGACGATCCGGACCCAGGGTGTTTGAGTGAGGGATAGCATGAGGGCAAAAATCACTGCCGAGCGGTCAGCACATCGGATAGCCGCTCCTAGACTCCAAGAGGGGGGTAAGCCGAGATGAGACAAATACCGCAATTTATTTTTGGACTTGCTGTCATCACGGTAGCGGGTTTGACACCGGCCGTCTCCGCGGCTCAGGATCACGCACAGATCGAAGTCGGCAGGAAAGTCTATGATAAGTACTGCGTCGTCTGCCACGGAGTCCAGGGAGACGGCAAGGGCCTCATGGGGGTCATTCACCGCGCGCAGAAGAACGGCATGGTGGTTTCTATCTACCCGCGGGACTTTACCGCGGGTATGTTCAAATTCCGCAGCACCGAGACCGGGTCGCTGCCTATGGACGAAGACCTGCTGAACACCGTCACCAATGGTATCCCACGCTCGGGAATGCCTTCTCATAAAGACGTCTCCCTAGATGATCGCAAAGCCGTGATCGAATACGTCAAGACGTTCTCCGGCAAGTGGGATGAGGCCGACCCTCCTGTTGCTATCCCAATCGGCAAAGCGCCGAGCTATGTAAGAACGGCTGAGTCGGCCGGGAGAGGGAAGAAACTCTACAATGAGTACGGCTGTTTCCAGTGCCACGGCGAGTTGGGCCGAGGCGATGGGCCGGCCTCTCCCAACCTCCAAGACAACTGGGGAGAACCGATCCTCGCCTTCGATTTCAGTTCCGGGCCGCTCAAGGGCGGAACCGAGCCGGAAGATATCTACAAGACCTTCGTGACCGGGCTGGATGGAACGCCGATGCCCTCGTTCGCGGATTCGCTCACCGAGAAGCAACGCTGGGACATCGTCTCGTACTGTCTCGTGCTGATGGAAAACTAGTAAGTGGCTCAAAGACTCAAAGATAGGAACCCGATGTTGGAAGCTCTAATCCACGCGCGCGGCCTGAGCGCCGCGAGTCGGCTACGTATCCTTGCCGTTCAAGGAGATCCTCAATGTACAAATATTCATTGATCAAGAACCTGCTTTCGCGTTGGACACTGCTCGCAATCGGATCGATTGCCGTTGTTTTCGCCGCGTTCCTGATCGGCGGCGAGATGGCCCCACAAACGGTCGAAGCCCGTAGCGACGGCGCCCTTCGCACCAAGGTGCATCCCGGTGAGTTGGACGACTACTACGGTTTCTTCAGCGGGGGTCACTCCGGCGAGATCCGTGTGCTCGGCCTGCCCTCAATGCGAGTGTTGAAGCGTGTCCCGGTCTTCAATATCGATTCCGGAAGTGGCTGGGGTATCACCAACGAGAGTAAGGCACTCCTCGGCGGACTCTACGTTGGAGACACCCACCACGCGCACGGCTCCTACAAGGATGGGACTTACGACGGCAAGTACCTGTGGGTAAACGACAAAGCCAATAACCGAGTGGCGCGCGTACGAATCGACTACCTCGAAACCGACGCAATCATATCGATCCCGCATGTTCAGGGAACCCATGGGCTGTTCCCTCAGCGCTACCCGCAAACCGACTGGCTGATCGTGAACAGCGAGTTCCGCACGCCGCTCGTCAACGACGGCCGCGGTGACATAGCGGATGAGAGCAAGTACGGCGGCGTGCACACGGTGATCGACGCCAACACGATGGAGATCATCTGCCAGGTGATGGTTCCGACTAACCTCGACCTTGCCGCGACCGACTACCAAGGGAGATACTCGTTTGCGACCTCATACAACAGTGAAGGTGGCGCGACGATATCGGAGATGCTCGCCGCCGATCGCGACTACCTCGTGGTCTTCCACTGGGCGAGAATCAAAAAGGCGCTGGCGGACGGAGACTTCAAGGTTGTCGATGGTATCAAGATGCTCGACGGGAGCCCGGGATCCGACCTGACTTTGTACGTCCCCATCCCGAAGAACCCACACGGTGTCAACATCAGTCCCGACGGCAAATACGCCGTTGCTTCCGGCAAGGTATCACCGACCGCGAGCATCATCGCAATCGACAAGCTCGAAGCAGCCTTCAACGGCGAGCTGAGTCCCGCAGATACGGTCATCGGCGAGCCGGAGATCGGTTTGGGGCCGCTTCACACCACCTTCGATGGGCGAGGCAATGCGTACACGTCGCTTTTCATCGATAGCCAGGTCGTGAAATGGAACATCCAAAAAGCGATCGATATATACAAAAATCCGCAGGCAACCGATACGGCGGTAGTGGACCGCCTGGACGTCCACTACCAGGTCGGTCACACCATGGCGTCGATGGCCGAGACCAAGGAGGCGGATGGGAACTTCCTGGTCTCGCTTAACAAGATCTCGAAAGATCGTTTCCTGAATGTCGGGCCTCTCAAGCCCGAGAACGATCAACTGGTCGACATTTCCGGAAAGAAGATGGTGCTGCTCAAGGACGAACCGGCCTACATCGAGCCCCACGATTGCATCATAGTGCGAAGGGACATCATCGAACCCGTGGTCAAGCATCGCCCGCGCATGGATGAACATCCGCTGGCGACGACCGAGAGTTCGATCGAGAGAGACGGCAACAAGGTCACGGTACGTCTGACCGCGAACGCTCCTGTATACGGCCTGCAGAAGATCGAAGTGAACGAAAAGGACGAAGTAACGTTCATCGTGACCAACAACGACGAGATCCCGGATCTCGGTCACGGGTTTGCAGTCTCGGATTATAACGTCAACTTCGTCGTCGGTCCGTTCCAGACCAAGTCGGTTACGTTTATCGCCGACAAGCCGGGCCTGCACTGGATCTACTGTACGAACTTTTGCCACGCCCTCCATCTGGAGATGCGCATGCGTTTGATCGTGAAAGCCAAAGCGTGAACGGATAGGTTGCCGGCGGGCGTGCTGGGAATGATCGACTGCGTCGGGAAACGCCGCGCCGGGCCGCTGCGTTGGGTCCCGGCCGCGAGCGCGCTCGCCTTTGTGGTGCTCGCCACCGGTGTGGGGAGCACGCTCCCGGTGCACGCCCAATCCATTTTCGGCGAACGTACCTACGCCTACCAGCCTTCCGACGTGCTTCCCGGAGCGCAAAGCTTCGCGAGAAAGGAGGGATACTGGGAAGCCTACGGCAGCGGCGTCGGCAAGTCGCGGGAGCTGCTGGGGTATGTGTTCCTGACCGACGACCTGACCGAGATCCCAGGCTATTCCGGCCACTCGCTCAATACCTTGGTCGGCATCGACCCTGAGGGCACCATCACCGGGGTCAAGATCGTCCACCATTCCGAACCCATCGTGCTGATCGGTCTGAGCGAGAAAGTCATCCACGATTTCGTTGCCCAGTACGTGGGCAAGCGAATCCAAAACCGCATCATCATAAGTAATACGCCGAGGGACGGCTATGTATCCCTCGACGCGATTACCGGCGCGACGGTTACCGCAGTTGCCGAGAACGCTACTATCCTGGCGGCTGGGAGGCATCTCGGCAGAGCGGTCGGGATCTTAAAAGCGTCGCAGGTGCGCTCACGCAGACCCTCGGACCGCTTCGAGGAGATGGACTGGAAGGCACTCGAGGCGAGCGAAGCGATCGGGAAGATCGTGGTCGATCCGGAGGCCGTCGGCATGGCAACCGGAGTCTCAGCTCTCGAGCTCCGTTTCGCGGTGCTGGATGTGCCGGCCGTGGGCAGAAATCTACTCGGTGACCGTTTTTACACCAACGTTAGCGAACGCCTCGAGCGGCAAGGCGGAAGCGCCTTGTTCATTGGCGCGAGCGGAAGTCTCTCGTTCAAAGGAGCCGGCTTCGCGCGAGGCGGGTTGTTCGACCGCTTCTCACTCGAGCAGGCGGGCGATCTCTTTGTCTTCAAAGACGTCGACTACATCAACTTCCCAGCATTGCCGATCGAAGGGGCTCCCGACTTCCGCGAAGGGGGAATCTTCTTCGTGAATGACGACCGCTTCGACCCTGCCGAGCAGTTCACGTTTCACCTGACACTGCCCTTCAGGATCCGCGACAAGCTAACGTACGGAAGCTTTCTGACGGATTTTCGCTTACCCGGTAATTTTGTCGAAGAAGAGGTCCCGTTCTGGCGCACTCGCTGGCAGCAGAGCGCTGCAACGACGGTGACGTTCGCGCTCTTTATCGTAGCGGTCATGCTCGCCTTTGCGTTTCGACAGTCGTTGCTGGCCTACCGTAAGCCTCTCCATTACACCGTAGCCATCGTCGCAACCCTGTGGGTCGGCATCTATCTCAGAGCCCAGCCCAGCACGACACAGATCCTGTCACTGGCAACCTCGGCGGCTCAACTGCGTTTCCCGTACGAGATTTTCCTCTCCGAGCCGCTCATCTTCCTGTTCTGGATCGTGATTGCCGTGTCGCTCGTCGTCTGGGGAAGGGGATTTTTCTGCGGGTGGCTGTGTCCCTACGGCGCGCTGCTGGAGCTTCTCATCGGCCTCTGGCAGCGCATCTGCCCGCAAGCGTTACGACACCGGATCGATGCCTGGCACCCGGGACCGGTTTGGCGCAGTGGGAAGTACGTGACCTTTGTGGTCATTCTCTTGGTCGCCTTCGCCAATCTCCCGGCGGCCGAGGCCCTGGCCGAGGTCGAACCGTTCAAGACCTTCATCCTTCGCTTGGCACGACCCAGCGCTTTCATTGCGTACTTCGTCATCGTAACCGCCCTATCAGCTGTCTCGTATCGGTTTTTCTGCCGTTTCCTATGTCCGCTCGGAGGAGCGCTGGCGATAGTCTCGCGCAGGCCGGCGGTTCCGCTTGTTCGCTACCAGCAGTGCACCTCCTGCAAGATCTGCTACCGAGGCTGCGAGCCGCAGGCGATTTCTAAGAGTACCGGGCGCATCGACTACCAGGAGTGTCTGCAATGTTGGGATTGTCAGGCGACGGGAAAAGACCAGGGCGTTTGTCCGGAGCTCATCCGCGCGCGGAAGGCGAACGTTGCGCCGAGATTCTTGGTCTCGGCCTTGATCTTGGCAACCACGGCAGCGCTGTGTCCGTCACCGTCTTGGGCGCGCACCCGAACGGTTAGTCCGGGAGACGGGGCGCTGAGCGCTGAGATTGCCGCAAGCACCGACGGCGATATCATCCTGGTTACGCCTGGGGTCTACACCGAGAACGTAGTCGTGGATCGGCGCGTCGCGATTATCGCGTCCGCTGGTGCCGTCGTGGACGGTGGGGGCAACGGCAACGTATTGGTAGTTGACGCAGCGGGCGTGGTGGTTCAGGGCCTGACGTTGCGCGGCTGTGGAACCGACCCCGCGGTTTCGGAAGCGGGAATCCGGGTGGAACAACACGCGTCGCAAGTGCGGCTGCAGGGAAACCGCATCGAGCAGTGTCGTTTCGGCATCTGGATTCACGGTAGTGAAGGGGCCATGCTCATCGGGAATTCCGTTCAAGGAATGACCGAAGTCACACGCAACGAACGCGGGGACTGCATTCATCTGTGGTCTGCACGAGGGGTAAAAATAACCGGAAACAGCCTCGCGGATTGCCGTGACGGAGTCTACATGGAACTGAGCACCGATTGTGAGGTAACCGGGAACACCATCGAGGATTCCCGGTATTCGGTACACACCATGTGGTGCGACCGCAGCGTATATAACGACAACATCGTTTCCGGCAATTTTGTTGGGCTGGCGCTTATGTTCTCCAAACATATTCAGGCAAAGGGCAACACCCTCTATGACAACGCGACTCACGGAATTCTACTCACCCAGGTGACCCGCAGCGAGGTATCCGGCAACAACATCATCGGCAACACCAAAGGATTGTTCGTTTACAATTCGCTGTACAACGTGATACGCGCGAACCTCGTCGCCCGCAACAATCTCGGCATGCACTACTGGGGAGGTTCCGAAGACAATGAGGTGGACGGCAACACGTTCGTCGAAAACGAGATCCAGGTGAAATTCATTGCCTCTCACGACCAGCAATGGAACGGCAATTTCTGGAGTGATTACGTTGGTTGGGATATGAACGGTGACGAGCGTGGTGATCTTCCCTACCACTCCAATAGTCTGGCCGACTCATTCTTGTGGAAATATCCAGCGGCAAAGTTTTTGCTGGCCGGCCCCGCGCTTCAGCTGCTGGTCTTGGCCGAACGCGAGTTCCCGGTCATCCGAGTGCCCAAGGGTGTGGACGGTTCACCATTGATGGAGCCGGCGACGCTCGAGTGGGAATCTATACTCGCAAGTCACCCGCGACGGCCCAAGGCCTACTATGGAGAACTCGCTAAGTTGCCGCATATACCCCAGGAGGGGCGATGATTCGGCTGGCGGGTGTTTCGAAGAGGTTCGGCCAAGTCGAGGCGCTACGGCAGCTGGATCTGGAGATTCGCTCGGGCGAATGGCTCGGAGTGTTCGGGCACAACGGCTCCGGTAAAACCACGTTGATCCGGACCATCGTCGGCCTTTCTAAGCCGAGCAGCGGACAGCTCACGCTTGACGGAAAGTCGCCGACCCAGAAGGACTGGCGCATCTTTCGCCGCAAGCTCGGGTTTATGCCCGAACGAGTGTCTTTCTACGAGCATCTTACCGGGGCGCAGACGCTGCGGTTCTTCTGCCGGCTTCGCGGTCTTGACGATAAAGTCGTTGCACCCATGCTGGAGCGCGTTGGACTCGCGCAAGCCGCCGGTCGAAAGATCGGCGGGTATTCCAAGGGAATGCGGCAGCGACTGAACCTCGCACAGGCGCTGCTCGGAGACCCCGAGATCCTGATCTTGGACGAACCTATTGAAGGCCTCGATCCCCGAGGCGTGCGTGATTTCTTTCAACTGCTACGATCCGGCGCAACCGGCACTGTGGTGATGTCTTCGCACCGGCTTTCCGAGGTTTGCGACCAGGTCGATCGCGCATGCGTCCTTGTTGACGGAGAATCGAAGGCACTGGGGAGCGTGGATGAGATTTGTGAGAGCCTCGCCCTGCCGGTTACGGTTTATCTCTACCCAACCCAACCGTTTAACGGAACGTTGCGAGCCGCTCTTAGCGACTTGGGTGCCTCATCGGTGCTCCAACGTACCGATGTTCTGGTGGTTGAGGTTTCTCAGAGAAACAAGACGGTGTTCCTGATGGGCCTGCACGCCCATCGGCAAGCGATCCGGCACGTTCGTGTTCAAGAGCCAAGCATGGAGAGGGCTTTCTTTGATATCCCGTGACGCAGTTCTCAGCATCGTCGGCAAGGAGCTGGGCGATGGTCTTCGCAACCGCTGGATCTGGACCGTCTCCGCCCTGATCGCTACGTCGGTACTTGCCATCGCTTTCTTCGGCGCGGCTCCGGTTGGTGTAACCGGTAGGCAGGGTGGGGGCGTTGTGATTGCGAGCCTAGTGAATTTGGCCGTTTACTTGGTCCCGTTGCTGGCGCTCCTGCTTGGTTGCGGCGCGGTGATCGACGAAAAACAGCGTGGGACCCTCGACCTCATCCTCGTCTATCCGATCTCACTCGGCGAATACTTTTCAGGCGCGTTCCTTGGATTCGCATTGGCCCTGACGATCGCCATTGCGGTGGGCTTTGGAGTGTCCGGGATCGTTCTCATGTCGTGGTTCGAGATCGAGGTGGGCGCGTATCTCGGTCTCGCCGGATTGGCCGTCGCGCTGGGTGTCGTCTTCTTGTCGCTCTCATTCCTCGTCTCGATCGCCGCTAGAGATCGTAGTAGGGCTGTTGTTTCGTTGGTATTCGTCTGGATCTTTTCGGTGTTTGTGTTTGACCTGCTGCTGCTCGGGCTGCTTGTCGTTTCCGGCGGCGAGCTTCCGGCCGCTTTGTTCAGCACGCTTCTTCTCATGAACCCGACCGATGTGTTCAGGCTCCTCTGTTTCAAGTGGATAAGCGGGGTTGCATCTCCTTTGGGGCTGACCACCGCGATGCCGTTCGTCCCGTCGACACTGCTGCTTGGGGTGGCGCTGTTGGCCTGGGGAGCGCTTCCGCTTATCGTTAGCTACAGTCTGTTCCGCCACCGCGTTGCCAACGAGACGCTGACTTAGTCCGACAACGGAATACCAGAGGTAAGAGATCATCATGAAGAACCTATCCAGTCTCGGATTGCTCGCGGTTTTCGTAGCCCTGGTCGCCGTCGACTCGGCCGACGCCGGCACGTTGCGAGGGCGCGTCGGCGGCATTGCTAAGAATGAGGCGGCGGTGGTTTGGGTTGAAGGCATCTCGAGTGGTGAGGTGCCGAAATCCGATACTGTGATCACGCACATCTCGGGCCGCTTCCAACCCACGGTGAGCATCGGCTTTGTAGGCAACTCATTCGTGTTTCGCAACGACGACGACACGCTTCACAACACCCACTTGTACCTCGGCCTCGCCTATCAAGAAGAGCGCTCCGGACGCCCGCTCCACTATGGGGCCACGCTTTACAATGTGGCGTTGCCGAAGGCCGGCGCAGAAGTGCGGAAACCGATAAAGGCGTATCACCGTTACCGCCGCGACACCGGATTCATCGAAGTGGTTTGCAACCCGCACCCCGGCGAGCGAGCCCATGTCCTGGTGTTCGATCATCCATACGCCGCGGTCACCAACAACGACGGCACATTTTCGATCCCCGATCTCCCGCCCGGTAAACATCCGGTGAAGGTGTGGGCGGCCGCCTCTGTGAAGGAATGGGGTGTCGTGGAGATCAAGGAAGGGGCAGCGACCGACATCATCATCAACGGGGATTAGGCTACCTATGCAGCGCAAGCGAACGATGGTGTCCGCCGCAGTAACGGCAACCGTGCTCGTCGTGGTGTTCTACTGCGTGGTGTCGTTGACCGGCACATCGGCTGCGGCCATGCCTGAGTTCGAACTTACGAACTGGGATGGAAGCAAGGTCTCGACGGCGAGCCTGGTTGGAACGAGGTCCATTTTAGCGTTCACTTTTGCCAAGTGCGTGTTCGGCTGTCCGATGATCACCCAGCAGCTGAAAACCCTCGACCGCGAACTCGGCAGTCCTCCCGATCTCAAGTTTCTGCACATTTCCGTCAATCCTGCCGAGGATACACCCGAGGAGATTCTCAAACACTTTGCAAAGCACGATATCGACCCGCGCCGCGATCAACGCTGGCTGTTTCTTACCGGTTCAGACGAAGAAACTGCAGCGGTTCTGAAAGACTTTGGAATCGAGGTACGACGCAGGCAGATGGAAGACGGCGAACTCGTCGAGCACACCATTAAGGTCGTGGTTGTCGATCCGACTGGTAAGCCGACTGTGACTTTCGATACCTTTCACTGGGAGGCAGAGGAGATGTTACGTGCTCTACGATCGTGAAGCGACGCTGAGCCGACGCGCTTTCCTGCGATTGGCGACCTACGGAGGATCGGCGCTGCTGGTCCTCGGCCGCCACATCCGACCACTATACGCCGGCGCGCCCGAGCTCTCGCGTCTCAGCAGTATGGAGTTCGACGTTACTTACAGGACGGAGATCTACGATCTTCCCCAGCGTGCAAAGGACGTGCATGTTTGGATGCCGCTACCGCCGGCCGGCAACGCCCAAGACGTTACAAACCTGACCGTTACCTCCGATTTGCCGCATTGCATCGAGAAAGAGCAGACCTATGGGAATAGGTTGGCGCATCTGCGCACAGAACGGACGGACGACGCGTTTGCTCTTGAGGCCCGCTATCACGTGCTGCGACGCCGCATCGGCGCAACCCCTGCACTACTCGATGCCGAGTCGGCTGAGAAGTACCTGCGACTGACCTCTCGCGTACGGGTCACCGACGAAGTCGATACATTTACGCGCAAAGTCGTCGGCGATACACGGCGTGCTCTCGAAGTCGGTGAGAAAGTGTTTACCGCCATCACCGAGTTGCTGACCTACGACAAGGAGATACCCGGCTGCGGCACCGGCGACACCGCGTGGATCATGAAACACCGACGCGGAAAGTGCGACGACTACCACGCCCTCTTCATGGCGATGATGGTCTCTCGGGGGATTCCCGTGCGCTGGGAACAGGGATTTCCGCTACCTCAACCCACGGGTGAAGATGCGCTCTCCGGGGGACTGAGCGGGGATTGTTCAGGGGCCCACTGCTGGGTCAGTTTCTACGATCCTGAACTCGGCTGGATACCGGTAGACGTGTCGGAGGCGGACAAGCACCCCGATATGCGCAAATTCTTTTTTGGTCAGCTGACGCCGAATCGGTTCCAAGTCTCCGAGGGACGCTCGATACTCCTCAAACCACAGCAGGGAGGTGACGCCTTAGAGACATTTGCGTTTGCCTACGCCGAAGCTGATGGAATTCCTCTCATCTACGACGCGAATTACCGCAACGTAATTCACTTCACGATCACCAACTTCACGGCGTCCGATCTATGAGATCGCTTCGCGCGCCAGTTCTGTGCTTGGTTATGCTGATGGGACTCTTGCTGCCGGCCTCGTCGTACGCCCGGCCTGCTGAGGTCGGCAAGTTCCCTCCAGACTTCGCCCTGGCCGATGAAAACGGCAAGATTCATCGCCTCGAAAACTTTCTGGGTAAGCCGGTCATCGTCTATTTTACCCACAACATGTGTCACTACTGCACGCAGGTCATAGCCTTCTTGAAGCGAGCACATGCGGCCTACGAGGATCGCGGCCTGACGGTCGTGACGATCAACGTGTGGGCCGACGACGCAGAATTCATCCTTCGTTACAAGGAGCAGTTCGGCCTGCCGTTTCGGATGCTGGCCGGAAAAGACCCGCAACTACTCAGAGACTACGAGGTCAACTACGTTCCAATCCTCGTCTTCATCGGCAAGGATGGGCTGATCCGACGAATCGATCACCACTACATACTGCGCGAAGACTTCGACGCCGTCGTTCGAGAGATCGTGT